>JAZSEA010000003.1:0-18594 GCA_045531455.1 Eubacteriales bacterium | reverse complement strand
CGAACTAGTTTTTTGGCGACAAATATTCGCCATCAGTTCGTTAAACGCCTCGATAGTATTAATATACAATCATCGGCGTTTGCCTGCTGCTGACAAATATTTGTCAGCCAAAAAATCTCCGACCCGCGAGCCTTAATTTTTAGGTGATTTTTGGTGCGGAGGACGAAGCAATGTATTACCTTGCTAGGACGACAATCCGAAAAGCACCAAAAATTAAGGCTCTCGGGCTAGTTCATATTATTTTTGTCACTCTATACAGAATAATTATATAACATTTTCGTGCAAAAGTCAAATCTTTTTTGGATTTTTCGGGGGATATATTGAAAAAATATCGATCAAGAAGAAAAAGCCAACCCATTGTTTTACCAATGGATCGGCTTTTTAGTTATTCTTCAAACCTATTCTCTATCCAACCCTTTTCCGCGAGCGAGGTCTCAAGCTCGGCGGCGGTGGGGACGGTTGCGGAATATTCCTTTCCGTCCTTCATAAGTATCAGGAGGGAGTATCCGTCGACCGAGATCTTTTCAACGTCGGAAAGAAGCAAGGTCTCACGGATATAAGGCTTTTCATCAAGCAGGGCGATGATGATCACGCCCTCCTCGCAAAAATACACGTTTCCGTTTCTGACCTTCTTACCGAATCTGAAATTTCCGTTTACCTTACAGAAAACGGGGATCCTGATCTTTGACTCGAATCTATCGTACTTCCTTTTATCCAATGCGACGTAGATCGCAAGAAAAATCGACATAAGAATAAATGCCAAGCATCCCGCAAGCAGGGAGATCTGCAGAGCATATTCGGGAAGGATGAAGAGCAGTATAATAAGCGTCGGTATGGCAAACGCAATACCGATCATCGCGGAAAGGAGAATTATCGCCCTCATTACTGATACCTCGCGTCCCAGACTCTGATCTTGTAGAAATGTCCCGTTTCGGATTTGAGCGTTTCACCGAGGATCGTGCCGTCTGCGTTTCTCAAAAGGAAGGCGGAGCGGCTTGTCCAGGATTTGAATCCGCCGTCGGGATAGATATAAACGATGCTTCCGTCCTGGAAATTTCCGACGCCCTTGATCGCGCCGCGGTCGAGCGAGCCGTGACCCGCGTAATCTGTTGAAAAGGTCTTCGACGATTTGCTGAATCTGTAAACGTGCGAGCCCGTAGTGATCCAGAGCTCATCGGAATTGCCGTAAACGGGCGCGAGATCGTGCGCGTGGTCGGAGGGGATCGTCACGCGGAGAGACTTATCCTCGCTGACCGTCACCTTACCGTCCGAGCCGAGCTCGACGCGATATGCCGTCAGCACCGTCCTTCCGATCGCCCAGAGGACCTGTTTTTCGTCATCCCAGAGCACGCCGTGGGCATCCTCGAGAGCCATACTTGCGGCAGGTTTACGCGAGACCTTATTCTCGGTGGTGAAAAATCTTACCTCACCGCCCGTGCTCGACGCGATCGCGATCACACCGTTCGGCATCAGCTCGATGCTGTGCGGATTGTTTGCCGCCGCATCGGTATACCACAAAAGCTCGCCCGCGGGATAGGAGATCATACATCCGTAGCCTGTGCCGCAGACCGCAAGCGCGACCTCGACGTGTGTCTCCGAGCGGCGGAGCTTTGTACCCGCGATATTGTAATACGGCATCTTATAGGACCAGACGAGCGAGCTCTCGTCAAGCTTGCCCTCCGAAATATCATAGACCTCGAGATGCGAATTACCCTGATTCGTCAGCGCGACGAGATAGCCTCCGCGCTCGACCTCTTCCCTGATATCCGTGTCCTTTGCGAGCAGGAATCCATTTTCAGGGCTCAGCATCGCAATAAACTCCTTCATCGCGCGGTAGGTCATAAGGTCGCTTCCGCCCGCAATGACTATCTTATTGCCGACGACGCGGATCACGTATTCATTCATACCCAAGCCCTCGCGTGCCTCGGCACTTTCGGGACGGTTTGTCGCGCCGAGAAGGATCTCGGGCACCTCCGCCATATCCTCCAAGCTTTCGTTCGGCATCAGAAAATCCGACGTGATCGTAAACGTCGTGCCCGTCAGCTCACGAAGCATTTTGTTCATATCGATCCCCGCCTGAACCTCGGCGTTGCTTCCTCTGTCGGGGCGGACAACGCGGTAGGCAGCCTTTCCATCCGAGTCGAGCAGGCAGATATCGGTGGGCTCGGGCTCGGTTTCGGGAGCCGCCGTGGTATCATCGACCGCGGGAGCAGTCTCCTCGGGAATATCACCGCCCGTGCAGGATATTGCCGAAAACGCGATCAACAACATAAGAATTATAGTTATAATCTTTTTCATTTTCGTTATCAGACCGCAATCTCCTCATCGGGGCATTCTACCGCCTTGAGTGCGGCGTCGCGCAGACGCATTACCTCGAGCGTTTCGGACGGATCAAAGCTTGTTTTTCCTGTTTCAAAGAATTTCAGCATATCCGCGATAAGTCCGTCAAAGAAGGGGGATCTCAGCGTTTTCCAGGTCTCTTTTCCGTCCTTCGTCATATAGGCGTTATAGGGCATGGATGCGCCCCAGATCATAGTCGCGTCCTTGCCGCTTACCGTTTTTGCGCGAATTATCCATTGAGTACCGTTTGCAGAAGCCTTAACGCTCCTGACCGCGCCCATTTTCTTTACCGCCATCTCGCCGAGATGAATGAAATACTCGGGAAGATTCGAGCCGCCGCCCGTCAGAAGGATGCTGTCGGGCGAGTCGACCAAGTCGAGCTCGGTTGCGTATCTCAGCGCGGAGGTGCTGAAAAAGGGAGCATTGTATTTCTCGCCGAGGGCGAAAATGTTCTTGGCGGTATCCTGATCGGGCGCAAAGGTCTTGTCAATGTAGGTTCTCTTGCCGTATTTGAGGACCGCCTCGGCATAGCGCAGGTGAGTTTCGGGGTTCGAGGGCGACAGTATTACGATAACGTCGCTCTTCTCGCAGAGCTCCTCGACGGTGTCACACTTCTCCGCACCGAATTTCTCGCACCACTCGGCGGTGCTCAAACCGTCCACGGGAGAGATATCGAGCTCTGCCCAGGCATAGGCGACCTTATAATCGACGCCCATATCGGCGGCGATGCGATCGATCCACGCGGGATAGTTGTTTGCGTGCCATTCGCTGATAAAATAATCGACAAATCCAATCTTTTTCATATCAAAAACCTCATTTTATTTCAGTTTTTCAAGCATTTCCTTTGCCGCCTCGACGATCTCATCCTCGAGTGTCGGCATAAAGAATGAGGAGCAAGCCTCGTAGCCGCCCTGACCGAAAGCCTCGGCGGTCGGCAGATAGCCCTCGTAGCCGTTGGCGCAAACCACGGATACAACAAACTTTTCGGGGCAGAGCTCGCGCATTATCTTTCCGTAAGACGTAAACGCCTCGCCGCCGAATCCGACGAATACCACTCTGCCGACGCCTATGACGGAAATCGGAACGGGTCGGAAGACGGGCTGTTCACGCAGAGCCGCAACTCGGTAGCAAAAGGCGCGATCAGCCATTGTGTAAGAGTCTGCGGGAATCTTTCCCTCCTTGTAGTCCTTGACCCATTTTACGCACTCGTCGTATTTTTCAACGCCTTCGGTGTTCGTGCGGTTGTAAATGATGCGGGATTCGGCAAAAATACTGTCATCCGCCGCGGGAGTCATCTCGTTCCAGACTCCAACTGCGGCATCGGCGACCATACGTCCCATATACGCGCTGTGCTCGTAACGCTTGCCGTGAAGACGTTCTTCCCTCGGCTTGAAGTAATCGTTGTGGTTCGAGTCGCCCTGGCAACCCGTGAAGAAGAGGCAGGACGTGCCCGCGATGTCCTCCTCGAGGAAGCGGCGTGCAAAGCCGGGCCAGTCGGCGGACCATTTCGTGCCTCCGATGACGTCGGGATGTGTCGAGAAATTCAGGATAGCTATGTCATTTTTGCCGTTTCTCGCAAATCGAACGAGGCGCATCGTATTATCTGCTTCGGCACAGCGGCCAGTCAGCGTGAATTTCGAGCTCGGATTGGTGACAACGCCCGCTTCTTTCGTGAAATATCGGCGAACGAATGCGATCGGCTCGGCAACGTCACGTGCGCCGACAGACATCTCCGCCTCGGCTCTGTCATCGAGTGCCATCACGGCGGCATCCGCAAAGCGGCGGTAGAGCACGTCGATGAAGACCTTATCGCGCAGAGCGGTCGAGCGCGCCTCGGGATCGGCAAGGCAGGGACTCGTATGCTGATGCAGAGCGGCGATCAGAATATGATCGGTCGGCACACCCGTACGCTCGCGTATCAGCTCGCGGATCTTAGCGGCGTGATCGAGCTTGATGCCGATGTAGTCCGCCGCCATAAGAATGACGGTTTCCTCGCCGACAGTCAGCGCAACGGCGTTGAGATAGAGGGGATCGAGCGTGCCGTCGGCAAGACGGCGCTCGTAATATCCCGAAAGATCGTTCCCGAAGGGCGGCGTGATATCAATTCTTGCAAATCCTGCTTTTAACATGATGATTCTCCTTTATAGGATTTATTTATTGATTTAATTATACAATATTGCAGTCGGTTTGTCAATCTGTTTCTCATTTTGTTTCATAGAAAAACGAGATCGTCCCTATATTATTTATCTGTTGTTATTACGAGCTTACAGAGGAGTAAATGAAAGCTTTAGCCTGTTTTTATCTCTCCCTCCACCACTTCGTGGTCCCCCTCCCTCCTCAGAGGGAGGTGAGATTGAGAGTGCGAACATAGTTTTCTAAGCAATGTATAGATACATCAACAATATGTACATTGATTATTTATCGGATAAATCAATTCTCTTTATGCGTTGAACGCACGAATTCTCAGCCTCCCTCTGAGGAGGGAGGGGGACCACGAAGTGGTGGAGGGAGAGATATTATTTGTCTTAAATCCCCGTTCATAGGAACCCCTTAGGCTCGTTCGATTATTACAACCGTTTTGGCAACTATTTCTTATACAGTTATATCTCTGCAGGTAATTTGGAAAACAAAAGGACAGAGAATGTCTCTGTCCTTGCTTTTTATTCATAAAACCTGAATTTGACCACTACCGCGTTATGGTCGGAGGGTTCGACGCCGTTCACGGTCTCCTCGATCACCTCGTGGCTGACCACGCCCATATGCGCGGGATCAACAAAGCAAAAGTCTATCGACGAAGACGAAACCGTATGCGCGGGATCGTTTGCCGACGTCATGACGTGCGCACTGCAGAGCCCGAAATCGGTTATCTTCTGATAATACCCCGTGCCCTCGCGCGTGTTGAAGTCGCCCGTCATAACGATGGGGTAGTCGAGCTTTTCAAGCAATCTGACCAACACCTTGAACTGCGATTCGCGCACCTCCTCGATTATGGTCATATGCGTGTTACAATGTGCAAAGGTGGCACCCGTCCTGACGTCCTTCAGCACGGCATAGGTGAGTATGCGATACTGGGTTTCGTTCGGAAGACGGGTGGGGCTGCTCGGATTTGCCGACAGCCACTGCGTTTTGGTCTCGATCAGCTCAAATTTATCCTTTTTGTAGAAAATGGCGTTGCGCCACATCTGCGTGGAGGTGTGATTGAGCTCGCCGACCACACCATATCTGTCGCCAAGCTGCGAGCAGAGGAATTCATACCACAGGACCGAGCATTCCTGAACACCCAGAATATCGGGGTCAGCCGCATTTATCTGTGTCAGCGCCGCCGCGAAGCGGTCGGGCTCCGGGCTCTTTGCCACAAGCAGATTAAAGCTCATAACGGTATAGGTTTCGGCGGGAGTCGATACTGTCAGAGTATCGGCGGGCACGGTCAGAACGCCGTCCTTTACGTTGTCCGCCGACAGGCAGTCGTTTATAAACTTCCGGGCAGCGCGGCAAGCGGCATCGGTATCCTTGCCCGTAATATAGACTCTTGTTCCCTCGAAATAGACAAGTCCCTGACCCTCTCCGCACGCCGCAAGCGCAGCATCGCGTCCTGCCGAGGGTGCATTTCTGACGTCGCCTATGATTATCGCGCAGTCACCGGGCGCTTTGCCCTTGTCGTTAACCGAAATATTGATGCCAAAGGTCTCGCGGAGTGCTGTGCGTATGCTCTCTGCCGCCAGCTTTTCGCTGTATACGGCAGTAGTGCTGACGAATATGCTGAAATTCTTGATGCTTTCGCCGCCGATAGTAACGTCGTTTGCCAAGGTCTCGGCGCGGTAAGAGTCGTTCAGATCCTTGGGAACGGCAAGCACACCGGAAGCTTGACTCAGATATTTGTCAATAAAGACGCCCACCGCCGTCTGCGTTGCCTCGGGACTGCCGCCGCAGATGACAAGATGCTCTCCCGAAAACGTAATGATATAGTCATAGTAGCCCAGAGCGGCGGCAATTTCCGCCGCTCCGCCGTAGTTTACGTTACCTACGATTATTGCCCGTTCGGGCTGTGCATCGATCTCGTTACCGATACGCATACGGATGCCGCACTTTTCGTCGATGGCTTTGCGCAAGGCAACCGCCGCGTCAACCTCGGTCTCCGAAGCCCTGTCCGCGCGCAATACCATATAGTCGCTCTCTCCGTCCGCCACTATACTGACAAGGCCGTCAGACACCGAGGTATCGGCTGCTTCCGACGCGGTCGTGTCGGGTACGGTAGTATCCGCGGAGGGCGTATTGGCAGGCTGACAGCCTGCCAATATCATTGCCATTATTACGAGCGCAAGTATAATAAAACTTGTTCTTTTCATTTCTTTTAGCTGAGAGACTCGGAAATGCCCTCAAACACCTTATTGATGTTTCGGGAAGCAGCCTTGATCTTGCCGGTCCAGTTACTGTCGTTGCCCGTCAAGCTGTTGCGGAAGAGAGCGACCGCGCTCGAGGACCAGGTAAAGCTGGAGCTGAAGATACGGGTGGAGTCGATATAAAGGTTGCCCTTGATGATATCGTACATTTCGCCGTCAAGGTTGTCGGTTGCCCAACGCGACTTCATACAGTTTTCAAACAGTGCGGGTGCGGAGGATCTGTGGCTCTCGGAGCCAAGTGCCTCAAGAACAGCCGCGGACATATTGGCATCCTTGGCAGAAGCAGGAATACAGAAGTTGGTGTAAGCAAAGCCGAGGTTGGTGTAATACTGATCCTGATCAGCGTACATCTTGGGATAAGGAACTATACCGTATGACATATCCTTATCGCGCAGACCCGTGATGGTACTGCCCGCAACTGCGCCGAAGAGCGCGCGGTTGTCGGTGATGACTTTATATCCGTTGCTTGTATTGTACCAGCAATTACCGCTCTCCCAGATCCAGCTGTTCAGCTTAGTGATAAGAGAATGTGTCTTTTCACCCATAAAGTCCTCGGTCAGCTGAAGCACGCCCGAGTCGTTGGGAGCGGACATACGAATGCCCGATGCCGCGATAAAGCAGTCCATATGTACCTGACCGTAGTTTACGTAGCCGAAGGTATCCTCAACGGTGGGTCCCGCCTCTCCTGCGTCAACGTAAGTATTTGCGGTCATTTCGATCATTTTGTCGATAGTCCAAGTGCCTTCCTGAACCAGCGGACGGGGATCGCTCAGACCAAGATTTGCTCCGAGATTGTGATTATAGATAAGGAAGTAGAGGTTGTAGATGAGCGAGTTTGCCGCATCGCCCGAAACAAAGAAGAGTTTGTCGTTGATGGTGGACATTTCGATAAGCGAGTCGGACCACCAGGGCATATCAAAGTTGAGGTGATCGAGCTCGGCGAGGTTGGCGATGGCATTACGGGTAGCAAGCGTACCGCCGCACATACTGTAGCAACCGATCATATCATATTCGCAATCGCCGCCTGCAAGAATTGCCGCCATTGCGTGCTCAACAAAGGGAACCTGATTTGAATTATCGCCGTTGATAAGGTTAGCGGAGATCTTGATACCGAGTCTCTCCTCAACGGCGAGGTTGCGGAAGTAAATGGTATCAACAACGGTGTCGCCCGTGTCGAGTTCAACGTAGAAGTCGGGCAGGGACGTGTTCCAGCCCAGAATGTTGAACTTGTAATTATTAAAGTTGAGATCGGGGGACAGAGTATCCTTGAGATAACCGTTTTTGTCGTAAGGACTTGTGGTCTCGGGGGCGGCGGTGGTAGCGGCATTGCCCGAATCGGTGTTAACGCCTGCCGCGGTCGTGTCAGGGTTATTCGGCGTCTCGGTCCGGTCGGCGCATGCTATCATCACGGATGACAGCATCATCACAGCCAGCACAAGAGCGATCACTCTGAGTAATACGTTTCTTTTCATGTTTTTCCTCCTGAAAAGCTCATATGAATAATCATACGTTAGATTTTGGGATAACAATATATGTTAATTATATCATCCATTCAGTCATTTGTCAACATCGATTTGAGCATTTTCCGCAAATGATCTTCCCCTTAGAATTGTTGTTACTTTATTTGTAGTCCAACCTTGAAAAACAAAGCAGAATATGCTATAATAAATGCGTAATTACAACTGTAAAGGGAGTGCAGATATGAAAACCACCAACTCCATCCGCTTGATGACAAGCAACGTTTTGGGAAATTGGCGAGACGGCTTTATCGAAAACCGCGATGACGTAATGGCGGAGATCTATCTTGATCTTTGCCCCGACGTGATCGCGCTGCAGGAATTTTCCGCGCGCTATCGGGGCGAGGAGATCGATCTTTTGTCGCTCGTTGCGCCCAAATACAAGGAGATCATAACTCCGGTGCTCAACCGCAGTCACAACAATTCGACGCCTCTTCTTTATAACACGGAGCGCGTCAGGGTGCTCGACCGCGGCTACTACTTTTTCGCGGACGGCATCTGCGACAACTCCAAGTCGCTTTCCTGGGCGGCGTTTGAGACGATCGACGGGGGCAAACGCTTCGTTTACGCATCAACGCATTTTATCCACACCTCCGAGGACGGCCGCGTCATTGACGGTGAGCAGGCAAAGCTTGTGTGCGACGGGCTTGCTGACTTTTATGGGTGCCCCGTGCTGATCGGCGGAGATTTTAACAGCAACCGTACGTCGCGCTCCTACTCCAACCTGATCTCGCTCGGATTTGTCGATCTGTACGAAAAAGCACCTGCTCCCCCTACAGTCAAGTCCTACCATCCTTACCCCGTCCTCGATGAAGCCACGCACCTCTACGTGCCGAACCCGGCTCCGATCGTCGGAGACTTTAAGAATTCCATCGACCACATCTTCTATTACGGTAGCCCCGAGCGGATGCCGACGGTCGAGAATTTTGACATCCTCACAGACGTACGCTCGCAGATCGCAAGCGATCACTGCCCCGTTTTCGTCGATCTGGTGCTTCAATAAAGTACAAAAATATGCTTGCCGCCCTTGCGCAAACAAAGAAAAACACAAGAAGAGCGATCTTTCGATCGCTCTTCTTGTGTTATTTACGCTAAAAGCTTTGTTTTACAAAGCTTTTAGGCTTATTTGAAGTATCTCTTAAGAAGACCCTCGAGAGCTCTGCCGTGGCGAGCCTCGTCGCGTGCCATCTCGTGGACGGTGTCGTGGATAGCGTCGAGGTTGTTCTTCTTTGCGCACTTTGCAAGGTCGAACTTACCTGCGGTTGCGCCGTACTCGCAGTCAACGCGCCAAGCGAGATTGTCCTTGGTGGTAGCCTTCATATTGGGCTCGAGGTCCTCGCCGAGGAGCTCAGCAAACTTTGCCGCGTGCTCTGCCTCTTCCCATGCTGCCTTTTCCCAGTAGAGACCGATCTCGGGGTAGCCCTCTCTGTGCGCGATGCGTGCCATGCAGAGATACATACCAACCTCGGAGCACTCGCCCTGGAAGTTAGCCATAAGCTGCTCGAAGATGTACTTTTTGTCTTCCTCGGAGATATCGGGGTTGTTCTTCACGGTCTTGGCGTAGATGCCGTACTCGTGCTCTGCAGCGAGAGCCGCGCCCTCTTCCATTACCTTGAACTTCGATGCGGGAACCTTACAAACGGGACACTTTTCGGGAGCTGCGTCGCCCTCGTGAACGTAACCGCAAACGGAACATACAAATTTTGCCATGATGATTTTACCTCACTTTATAAAAATTTTTAATGGTTTTTGATTAATACTGATTTTGGTTGCAAAAAGAATTCTTTAACTGAAGCTGATCGGCATTATCAAATACGGACTAAGAAAATTAGTAGATTTAAATGAATTGCAGCCTTGAGAATAAATATAGCTCCAGTCATTCGAGAACAACCCGTATCTGCTCGTCAGAGTTATCGGCTTATACGGATCTATATTGATCCGAGTCGCGTTCAGAACTTCATCTGTCTCGTAAACACCAAATGCTCTTGCATAAGAGCAAAGATAATTCGGTATAGGCGTAACATCGTCGCCGTAACGTACCGATGCGGAATAAAATTCCCCCTTGCCGACTGTGATACCGTCGGATTTCAATTGCTCTCGTATGAGCTTTTCTTGTGTGAGAAAGTCTTGTGAGAGAGTTAACTGATTTACACAGGTAGCTTTCGCGGAGGTTCCGATTCGTTCTACCTCCTGCGTTATGTATGCATCACCAAGAGAACAGACAAAATACAAATTTGCCTTGAACGGAATATTGGGATTGGTATGGCGTGACGCTTTTGCCTCGATTCTGCACCTGACCCAATCGCAAACGCCATCGACTTCTTTTTGAAGTGCCTCCTGCTTACGCTTAAGGCGATCTGCATCTTCGTCGGCAGCATTTTGCAAAGCATTATTTATTTTATCGCGAAAATTCATAATATCACCTCTATTTTGAAATGACCGCAAAAGTGGTGCCGGTTATTTTCGACAGTTCTTCGCAGATATCTTCGGCGTCGAGGATCGTCACACCGACGAGTTCCCAAAGGATGAGATTCGGAACGATCAGGGCGTTGCGTTCTTTGCCGTAATAATTGACGTTGGCGTAGAGATTTGCGGAAAATTTGATCTTTTTGCCGCCGATCTTAACGCTTTTCAGATAGCTTTTACATTCGTCGATCTCGTCTTGGGTGATAACGGAGTAGCCTTGAGCCTGAATTCCCAAATTACCCGCCTTGCAGGTGAAAAACGGCGCGGGATAGGAAACAGAAAGATAATCCGCAAGCTGAGCCACGGCTTCTTCATAGGTGGGCATTCCCTTTAGTACTTCCCATTCTTCAAGGGCAGCTACGATTCTGGTATATTTTTTAACTTCAGTATTGCTCATTGTAAACGTTTCTCCTAATAACAGATTAATCAAGACCAAGCTTCTCTGCCGCCGCCTCAATCGCGTCGGATTCCTTGAGCGACGAGAAGATCATATCCCTCTTGCAGAGGATGCCGTTGCGCTCGAGCACCGTATACGCCGCGAGGCTGACTACGGGCAGGATCTCGGGCTCGGCGAAAATATACGCGTTCCAGGATTGACCCGCGAAGGAGCGCGTCCAATCGTTGAGATTGACAGCCTCCGACATCGGGATGAACTCGCCGTCGTAAGTCAGGACGGGCGTGCGGCTGTAATCCTTCGCCATACTGATATGCGGGATCGCGATGTGGATATCGTACATTTCGGGGCGTTGCATACCGAGTCTTTCGGCATAGACGCGCGACTGCTCGAGGATCTCCTCGCGGAGCTTGGTCAAGAGGCTTACAGCCGCCGCAAGGCCCGAGATACCGAGGTCGGGCGCGTTGATTCCGCCCGCGGAATGAATATTCGACTGGCTGATGACGAGTGCCTTTTTCGGCAGACGTCTTGCAAGAACTCTTGCCGCCATATCGCCGACGGTGACGTCGCTTTCCTCCGAAAGCTTCCAATCTGTGACCGCAGGGCGAAGCGCGGGATCCGCACTCGGCGCGCCGATCGAGTAGATATCGTTGTCGCAAAGGTAGAGGAAATCTATCGGATGCGAGAAGCGTCCGCCCCTCTGCATACCGATGACCATATCCTCGATGAGGGATTCCGCGGCAAGCACTTTTTGGTGCTGATAGATATATCTCGAGAGCATCAGCTTCGAGAAGACCATTTCCTCGACGGTCGAGAGGCCCGAAACCGGTACGGTCAGATGACGCTCGACGATTCCGTCGTCGCCCGTGCGGTCGGCAAGGCGAAGCTTATAGAGGAAGCGGTCGATGTGGTAGCCGAGGGCAAGACCCGTGGCGTAGCTGTCGCGGCGGAGATAATCGAGTGCATCGGCATCGAACTGACCGTTGATCATCTCGGTCAGATAGACGTAACGGACGCCGTCCTTTACCTCGGGCGCGGCACCGACGATCATTCTTCCGACCTCTTCAAGGAGCTCGGCGGCATTCTCGCCCTCCTCGAAGGGGTATCCGAGGCACTCTCCGAAGCATTTTACGAAGGTGGGGGTGTTTATGATGATGTATCCGAGCATTTCGTGCGGCTGTGCGCGCGCGAACATCGGCTCGGCCGCCTTAAGATTCTTCATTTCGGGCATCTCGCCGTAGATCGTCTCGGAAAGATGCGAGAAGAAGCAATGTCCGACGTCGTGGAGAAGTGCGGCGAGACGCAGTCTTCTCTGATGCGACGCGGGGATGGTCTGCTCCTTGCCCGCCATAACTGCGGCATCGTGGCGAGCAACGCCCGCGATCATCTGCGCAACGACGGCAACGACTCCGAGCGTGTGCTCAAATCTCGAATGATGCGCCGAGGGGTAGGTCAGCTGTGCCAGACCGAGCTGATTTATGCGGCGGAGTCGCTGAAGCAGAGGAGAATCGATCAGCTCAAGCTCCCAAGGGTAGAACATAACGGTCCCCCAGACGCAGTCGTGGATGACCTTTGTGCCCGTGATGGTACGGGGCACCCAGTTTTTCATATTATCCGCAACGAAAGCATCCGCGCGGCGCTGAAAATCGAGATAAAGCTCGCTCGACGGCGCTTTTGGAGACGGACGGGAGAAGGATGATCTTTTCATAATTAAAACCTCCGTATTAGAGTGCAAAATGTATCTAAAAGAATCCAAGTTTATTATAACACAATTTTTTCCAAATTGCAAGGGGTTGATGAGAGCTCATATGCAATTCTTTTTGAATCTTTTGCCTTTTTCTGAATAATAGGCTCCAACGCTGTAAAAAATACTATCGAACCAGCAGTACGCGAGCCGAACATAATTGGTTACGACTCTCGTACGGCAAAAAAAAGGAGCCAAAAATGAAATTCAATCCCTTCAGATCCAAAACGATCAAAAAGAAGCAAAAGCCCGCAAAGATCAAGATCGCGGGCGAAAAATCCCCCGCCGAGAAGAACGAGAGTGCGGAAAGAGTCAACCGCACAGTCTATCTGACCGTTGCCGTACTTCTCATCGTGCTTGCCGTTGCCGTGGCAATGACCTCCGCCGCCAACAAGGCAAGACGCGGTCAGGCTGAGGACACATCCCCCGAGACGAGCGCGGACACGCCCGTGACCCGTCCTCCCGCGCCCGAAACCACCTCCCCGAAGCCCGAAGAGACCACTCCTCCCCCCGCAGACACAAACGCGGGCAATCAGGGCAACACCGAGCTCCCCGTAGCCGCCGAGATCCCCACCCTCTCGCTCCCCGTTGAGGGCGTACTCGGCAACGAGCACGATCCGACCGTTCAGGTCTTCTCGAACACCCTCGGCGAATGGCGAGTCCACCTCGGAATCGACGTTATGACCGAAGCCTCCGCGCCCGTTTACGCCGCCGCCAAGGGCAAGATCAAGCAGATCGCGGACGATCCGATGTGGGGCAAGTGCATCTGGATCGAGCACGACGGTGACGCCGTCAGCGTTTACCGCGGACTTGCCGACACTCTCGCCGACGGCATCGAGGTCGGAGTCAAGGTCAACGAGGACACCCTCCTCGGCGCGGTCGGCGAGGGCGGAGTCCTCGAGCTTGCCGACGAGCCCCACCTCCATTTCGAGATGAAGGTCAAGGGCGCGGACGTCGATCCCCTCGAATATTTCTCCAAATCCGCACTTGAAGCACTGGCGAAGGCGGAGGAGATTGAGGATTAAGGACAAAAAAATGCAAAACGCAGACTGTAAAATGCAAAATGCAGAATGCAAAATGCAAAATTAAGGAAAATTGCCGTTGCTTTGCTAGGAAATTATTATACTGATAATTTTGTTTCTGCGTGATAGCTTATTGCATTGATATAATCTGAAGTTTTGCAAAAAAATAAATAACAAAATCGAGATGTTTTGAAGCTTGATCTTCATTACATCTCGATTTTTTAAGTTGTTATAGGTTTAAGTCTAACAAAGGATTATTAAGTCAAAACAGAATTATTGCAGTATGCTTTTCGATCAACGCTCGAAAAGCTACCTCAATTTTGCATTTTGCATTCTGCATTTTGCATTTTACAGTCTCATCCTCATCCAACAAAAACATCATTCTCCCACGGTCCCTCGATCACCTGTCCGTACTGATTTACGTACTTGCCGTAGCCGTGGAATTTATTATTGAGCCAATAGCCCTCGTAGGATGCGCCGTTGCCCCAATATGCCTTGCCGTAGCCTGTGCGGACGTCGTTTTCCCACGCGCCGACGTATTTGTAGCCCGAGCCGGTCTCATAGGTGCCCTGACCGTGGAATTTATGATCCTTGAAGTCGCCGTCATAATATGCGCCGTTCGCGTATGTATAGCGTCCCTTACCGTTCCAGAGGTCAGCCTTCCAGGAGCCCTGATAGGTTGCGCCGCCGCTATAGACCATCTTTCCCTGACCCTCGCGGTAGCCGTTCACGAAATATCCCTCGTAAACCGCGCCGTTCGAGTAATGGACCTTGGCGTAGCCGTTGTACTTACCCGACTTGAACGCGCCCTCGTACTTGAAGCCGCCCTTATCGGTATACGTGCCCTGACCGTCAAACTCGTTGTTGAGGAAGCCGCCGACGTATTTCGTGCCGTCCGGCCAGGTCATCGTTCCGTTTCCGGTACGCGCGCCTTCAACGAAGTAGCCGTTATATACCGCACCGCTCGCCCAGGTGTACGTGCCGTAGCCCGTGCGCTTGTTATTGACCCAATCGCCCGAGTATTTGTCTCCGCTCGGCCAGGTATACGTGCCCTTGCCGTGCAGGTTACCCATATCCCAGCTTCCGCTGTATGTGTCGCCTTCCTTCCAAATACGGGTGCCCTCGCCGTGGAAGCTTCCGTTCACGAAATAGCCCTCATACGAGCCGCCCTCGGTATAGATAAGCTTGCCGTAGCCGCTCGGAGTACCGTGCTCGAGATAGCCCGAGTAGACACCGTAGGAGAGCTGATGATCGGTGACAAGACCCGTGAACATCTCCTTCGAGTTCTCCTCCTTGAGGTACTCGGCGGTGAGATGCGAGGTTCCGCTCAGGAATTCATACGCATTTTGATCGATCTCATCGTCCCAGCCGATAATGAATGCGGTCAGAGCATCGGTAGCCTCGCCCGAATTCATAATGCTTTCGGGAAGCTTGGACTCGGCGAGCTCCTTGACCTCCTTCGGATAATAGAAGTCCTCGGCTCCGTAGAGATGATAAAGCTCGTGGCGGAACGCGGTGGTATCCGAGGAATAGAGGACGAGCATCTCGGTCCTTCTATCCGAGGTCTGCTGTCTCGCGTAGGCTCTGCCCGCGCGGTTGAGCGCGATCACGATGGGATTGGAATCGGCATCGTTCTGATCGTCGAGCTCCTTCTGCGCATTATCCTTGCTCGTAAAGCCCGCCGCCTTGATGACGTCATCCTCCCAGAGATTGAAGGTCGTTATCGCGGTCTTGCCCTCGATTTTGACGTCGACGAAGCTGAAGGTCACGTCAAGCTCCTTGCCGTAGACCGCGGCATCCTTCTCGAGCCTCTTCTCCTGCTCTTCAAGCGAGGAGATGAGTGCCGAGCGGGTCGCGCTGTCCCAATTCGTCTCTGAATCGCTTGTTATCAGGACCGTCACGTTGACGTGACCGACGAGCGTCTTACAGCGTCCGTTATTGACGTTTGTAAGGTAAACGTGGCTTTCAAATTCATCGGGGATATTGTCGGTGGTCTCGGGAACTGTCGTAACGGGAACCGTCTCAATATATACCGTGGTCTCGGGAGCTCTAACCGTGCTCTCGGGAGCCTCCGTGCGATAGGGAGGGTCGGTCTCGATATCAAGAGCCTCGGTTGCGGGATCTCTTTTCCTTGTTTCTTCATCGTCATCGCGCTCCTGCGTTCTGACAGCCGTGTATTCCGAGAGGAAGGTCTCAACGAAAAATCCGCAGGAGGAGAGCGAAAGCGCAACGGTAACGAGGCAGAGCATAAGCGCCGCCATTCGTATACCGAATTTCTTCATTCTGTTATCCATTTACAGTAGTCTCAACGGGCGCAGCTTCGGGCGCACCGATCTTTCCGAGATATTCTTCAAAAGTAATGCCCTTTGTCATGATTTCGGTCGCGATCTCGACGCCGACATATCTGTAATGCCAGGGCTCATAGATTATACCCGTGATGGGCGTCGTTCCCTTGGGATAACGCAGGATAAATCCGTATTTGTGGCAATTTGCCATCAGCCATTGCTGTGTTGCCGTGTCAGCCTGACCGTCATCGAGCCAGGGGCGCGAGACGCAGAGGATATCGACCGCAAGACCGAGCTGATGCTCGCTCGTTCCGGGAACAGCCGTCTCCTTTGCCGCAAGGATTTTGGCATCCGCCTCGGAATAGCCCTTCGAGATAAAGGAATTCACCTTTTTATCAAAGAGGTAGGTCTGATCGTCCCAGGTGCGGTACGCCGAGCAGATATATGGGGTAAGACCCGCCGCCTTGCAGTCCGCAAGCATCTGCTTGAGCGCAGGCACGCATCTCGAATCCATCTTATACTTGCCCGTAACCGTCTCAAGCTCGAAGGAATAATCCTCGGGGAGCGGATACCAGGGGTTGACGAGGACGAGATTCCAGGGAGTCTCGGTCACCTCGGGCTCGGGAGTTGTCTCGGGCTCGGTCGTGATCTCGGGGGTGGTTTCGGGCTCGGTCACGGGAAGAGTCGTCTCCTCTTCGGTGGTCTCGGGCTCGGTCGCCTCTTCTGTAGTCTCGGGAGAAGTCTCCTCCTCGGTGGTGACGTCCTCGGAGGGAGCCGTGGTTTCGGGCTCAGCCGTAGTTATATCCTCGGGCGGGTCGGTCAGAACTATATCTCCGCCGCCCTCTCCGAGAAACATACAGGACGAAAGCGCGCCGATCGCCGTAATAATGAGCAGTGCGAGAGCTGTAAGCCTTAAGAGCTTTGTCATTCAGCCGCCTCCAGAATGTCTCCGATGCCGCCAAAGATATATTTAGGTCTGTAGGGGAAGTTGCCGATGTCCTCGCGCGCGGTCACTCCGCTGAGAACGAGGATGGTATCAACGTTCGATTCGATGCCCGCGATGATGTCGGTGTCCATTCTGTCGCCGATGAAGGCAATATCCTCGGAATGACAGCCGAGTCTCTTGAGTCCGTGACGGATCATTACGGGGTTGGGCTTGCCGACGAAGTACGCCTTCTTTCCCGTTGCGATCTCGATGGGCGCAACGAGAGAGCCGGTCGCGGGCATAATTCCGCGGTCGGTAACTCCGACGGTGTCGGGATTTGTGCCGATCAGCTTTGCGCCCGCGTTGACAAGCGCGATAGCCTTCTCGATCTTCTCGAAGCAATAGGTCCTCGTCTCGCCGACAACGACGTAATCGGGGTTGACGTCATTCATATAGATGCCCTGATCGTACATAGCCTTCGAGAGCGAAGCCTCGCCGATAACGTATGCGGTGCATCCGGGTGCCTGGCTGTGAAGAAACTCCGCAGTCGCCATTGCGCTGGTATAAAAATGGTCCGGGGTGACCGAAAGACCCATTCTCTCAAGCTTCATCGAAAGCTCGTGGGGTGTTCTTTCGGGAGAGTTGGTGAGGAAAACGAACTTCTTGTTGTTTTCGATCATCCAGTTCACAAACTCGCTCACTCCGTCAAGGATCTTGTCGCCGTGGTAGATAACGCCGTCCATATCGCAGATAAAGCCCTGCTTTTCAATAATGTTTTTCATCTTGTTTCTCCGTATATTCAGATTTTTTGTAAACTAAAACAACTCATATACTCCGATAGCCTCCCGTTTTACAGGGAGGCTTCCGGCTTATGTTTATCGGTCATATATCATCGAAATTCCGTACCTGAGATCTTCCTCCGTCAAAGCACCGATTCCGTATGCAACTAAACCTCCCCATTTATCGATGAAGTGGGTCTGCGGGATCGATTCAACACCGTAAGCCGATGCGGCACTTTCCGCAAGATCGTAGTATACGGGGAAGGAATATCCCATCGAGTTGATCACAGCCTCGGCGGCATCCTTGGTATCCCAGACGTTTACCATCATAAATACCACTTCGTCTCCGAGTTCTCGGTAGACCTTGTCGAAATCCGGCATTTCTGCCTTACACGGAGGGCACCAGCTTGCCCAGAAATTGAGAACTACCGGTTTTCCCCTCATATCCGAAAGGCTGACGGGATTGCCCAAAGCATCGAAAACCGTGAAATCCGGAGCCGGTTCGTAGTCGCTCTGACCCGGTTCGGGCTCGGTCGTGACTTCGGGTTCGGTCGTGACCTCGGGTTCGGTCGTGACTTCGGGTTCGGTCGTGACTTCGGGCTCGGTCGTGACCTCGGGTTCGGTCGTAACTTCGGGTTCAGTCGTGACCTCGGGCTCGGTCGTGACTTCGGGTTCGGTCGGGACCTCGAAGTCGGATCGTAGCCATGTCGTTCTGTGAGCCA
>JAZSEA010000009.1:0-4713 GCA_045531455.1 Eubacteriales bacterium | reverse complement strand
TTATTTTGATGTAACAACCTTTTCAGTGTCAATAGCAATCATTAATTCTTCGTTTGTAGGAAGAACGTAAACCTTAACCTTTGAATCAGGAGTTGAAAGCTCAACTGTATTTGGCTGACGTAAGGTCTTAGCATTGAGCTCACTATCAATCTTAATGCCAAGATACTCCATATCTGCGCAAACTCTTTCACGAAGCTCGGTGTTGTTTTCACCCATACCTGCTGTGAATACAACAGCGTCAAGGCCGTTCATGATAGCGGTGTAAGAACCGATGAACTTCTTGATCTGATGCTTGAGCATATCAACTGCAAGCTTGGAGGTCTCGTAGTTGGGATCGGAGGGACCGTTTGCGATAGCCTGCTCGAGGTCACGCGAGTCGGAGGAGAAGCCCTTGGTAAGGCCGATGTATCCGCATTTCTTGTTCATATAGGTGGAAACCTCGTCAGCGGTCATATTTTCCTTCTGCATAATATAGGGAACGATAGCGGGGTCGATATCGCCGCAACGTGTGCCCATAAGCACGCCTGCGAGGGGAGTGAAGCCCATTGAGGTGTCCATAACCTTGCCGTCCTTGACAGCGGAGATCGAGGAACCGTTACCGATATGGCAGGTTACTATCTTGGTGCCCTCAGCCTTGCCTCCGAGAAGCTTGATCATCTCGCCCGCAACGTAGCGGTGAGAGGTGCCGTGTGCGCCGTAGCGGCGGATACCGTGCTTTTCGTACATATCGTAGGAAAGACCGTACATATAAGCCTCGGGAGCCATCGACTGATGGAATGCGGTGTCAAATACGAGCACCTGGGGTACGTTTTCCATAACTGCGAGACATCCCTGGATACCCTGGATGTGTGCGCCGGTGTGGAGAGGTGCATAGTCATAGCAGAGCTTGAGCTTTTCGAGGACCTCGTCTGTGAGGAGCGTGGACTCGGAGAAGTAGTAGCCGCCGTGGACGATTCTGTGGCCTACAGCCTCGATCTCGGACATAGCCTCGATAACGCCGACCTCCTTATCGGTGAGAGCGTCGATAACGATACGTACAGCGTCGGTATGAGTGGGGATAGCGAGTTCCTTCTTGGTGCGGGTGTCCTTAACGAGGTTCTTGTGGTCAAGAACGCCGATCTTTTCACCGATACGCTCGCAGATACCCTTTGCCTTAACGGAATAGTCAGAGGTATCGAAGAGCTGATACTTGAGCGAGCTGGAGCCCGCGTTTACAACGAGTAATTTCATTTGGAATTTTCCTCCGTAAAATAAGAAATAATATACTAACTTATATATTATACAACAAAACTCACGCGATTTCAAGTCCAAACGGCAAAAATAGTATAAAAAATAGGGAGATTTACCCATTAAAATGAAGAACGTAGGAATAATTTGCGAATATAATCCGCTTCACGGCGGACACAAGTATATGATCGAGACCCTCCGTGCGATGGGCGCAGAGAGGATCATCTGCATTATGAGCGGAAACTCGGTGCAGAGAGGTGACCTCGCCGTTATACCGAAGAACCGCCGCGCGATGTCTGCGATAGAGGCGGGCGCTGATGCCGTATTCGAGCTTCCGTTTCCATATTCGATGGGAAGCGCGGAGTTTTTTGCATCGGCGGGAGTTGATATACTGAACAGACTCGGCGTCGATACGGTTGCATTCGGCTCTGAGACGGGCGACGTCGGTAAACTCCGCGAGATTGCGGAGAGAAGCGAACTGCTCATCCCTTCGGGGAATAAAAGCATCGGCACGGCAGAGGAATATTTTGCCGCGCTCGGGAAGGATTGCGATCCGAACGACATCCTCGGCATCGAATACCTCAAGGCAGGCAAGAAGCTTGCGCCGAAGCTCGGTTTTGTCACGGTCAAGCGAGAGGGCGCGGGGTATCACGGTGATTCCGTGGACGGCACGTATCCCTCGGCAACCGAGCTGAGACGCGCAATAGCTGACGGCGAGCTTGATAAATACAATGAGAGTCAGATTCCGCCCGAATCGAGACGCGCGATCGAATCGGCAGCCGCAGAGGGCGAGATCGCGTATCTGAAGAATATCGAGGGCGCGATACTCTCCTTCTGGAGGCTCTGCGATGCCGAAAAGGTCTCCGAATGTGCCGAATGCGGCGGCGGAGTGGCGCAGAGAATTATGAGCGCGGCGCGTGCCTCGGGAAGTCTCGGGCATATGACCTCGCTGATGGCAACGAAGAGATATACCGATTCCCGGCTGCGCAGAGCATTGATCTTCGGTATGACGGGCGTAAAGCGCGGCGATCTGCGCGAGCGCGCGGCATACGTCAATCTTCTTGCGGCGAACGAAAAAGGACTCGAATTCTTGTCCGACCTCAAGGATATCGAAGTGCTCTCGAAGCCATCGCGCATCCCCGACAGCGTCAGGTCTATCAGACAGTTCACGCTCGGTCAGCGGCTCGAATCGCTCTATACGCTTGCGATGGAAGCACCCCGTGAAAGCGGCATCTTTCTCAGACAAAGCCCGCAGATCGTCAAAAAATGATAAAAAATTTTGATCAAAAGGTTAATCTTACAAATAAAATTAAAAATTAGATTGACTTTATAATCAAAATGTGGTACAATATAATATAATATGCCGCAATGTCGGCAAAAACTCAATTTGGAGGTAAGCCATGGCAAACGAAGTAAAATTTGCCCCCGTCGAGGGTAAGTATCTGACATATCTCGATCAGCCCCTCGTACGCGAAGGTCATACGATCTGTTACGGTGACAAGAGCGAAAAGTGCTTCCTGATCCTTGAGATAATGTCTTACAAGAAAGAGCATGGCCGCGATATTCCCGACAACATCCTCATCCAGGTTGTTGATTCGAAGGACCCGGGCAAGATCATCAAGCAGGGAGACAAGAGCGGTCTGCATAACGCCCTCACAATGGGTATGATCTGGCTTGAGAGAGCAAACAGAGCCTGAAAAGGATTGATCGCAAATGAAGGAGCATAACCTTTTGCGGATTCTGGCACTTGCCATGATCCTTATGATGCTTTTCACGACGGTCGGATGTGATTACGTTTTCGGGCTGACGTCGGATACGACCTCTCCCGATGATGTCGGCGAGGATATCTCGAGCCCCGAAGAGGCAACCACGGTGCCTGCGCCCGATGTGACCGAGCCCGACGTGACCCTCGAGCCGGGTGTGACCGAGACCGATCCCCCCGAGGAGACGACAAGAGCTCCCGAGACCGATGAGCAGGGACAGATCATTACTTACGTCGATCCGCTGACGGGTCTGCGTCAGCTTTATGACGTCTCGAACGTCCGCCCCGCTGCGATGATCTTTGACAACGTAAGCGTTGCCGCACCGCAGAGCGGTATCTCGAAGATGGATATCCTCGTCGAGACGATGGTCGAGTACGGTATCTCGAGACTTATCGGAATCACGAACGATTACGTCGATGCCGACGGAAAGGGAACGCTTGACGTCTTCGGACCCATCCGTTCGACCAGACCCTATATGATCAGCATCTCGCAGGCGTTCGACAGCTTAATGGTCGGCGCAGGCGGAAGCCCGCAGGCTTATGAGATGCTCAAGAGACTCGGACTGCAGTACGTTGACGGCGTAAACGACCGACACGCGCTTCCGAATTTCTTCCGCGACGTTGACCGTAACAAGAACGACGGCTACGAGCATTCGCTTATGGTCTATGGAAGAGGAATCGAGAAGCTTGCAGAGATCAATTCCTATTCTCTTACGGGGAATACTACCGACGCCTTCAACTTTATCGAGGAAGGCAAGTCGATGTATCTCGCGGGCGGTCAGGCGAAGCACGTTATCCTCAAGTACTCGCTCTATCAGCAGGTACAGCTCGTTTACAGCAACAAGACGGGAACATATTACCGCTATCAGCACGGCGACGTTCCGCATCTTGATGCAGAAAACGGCGAGCAGCTGAACTTCAAGAACGTGATCATCCTCTTTGCGCAGACGAGCAATATCGAGGGCGACACCGAGGGCAGACTCAACGTCGGAGTTACGGGCGTTGGCGAGGGCTACTACATTTCGGACGGCAGATACGCGCCGATCAGATGGAGCCGCGCGAGCGATACCTCGGAGCTTGTTATCACGGGTATGGGAGGCGAAAGCCTCACGATCAACCGCGGTAAGACCTTTATCTCAATTGTAAATTCGTCGCTGAAGGGCACTTCGTCCGTCGAGCTGAATTTCAAGGTCAGTAACTGATTAAAAAACAATTTTTCTCCCGATCGGGTACGATCGGGAGACCGCAATGGGATGTCGCCAAGCGGTAAGGCACGGGACTTTGACTCCCGCATTCGTCGGTCCGAATCCGGCCATCCCAGCCAGCAAAAAGCACCTGCGCAAGCAGGTGCTTTTTGCAACTAAATCCGCCGATGGCGGAAGAAATCCACCTGCGGTGGATGAAATCACTTCGTGATGAAATCCCGCTTCGCGGGGAGAGGTAGGACGGATTTAATTTCATCTGAGGCGGAACGCCGAAGATTTCATCCGAGCAGATATTTGCGAAGCAAATTGCTCGGATTTCATCGTGCGTAGCACGATTTCATTCATTCCGGGCTGTAGACAGATTCGAACCGGCGAAATGGTTGAAATATTTACAATTCTGTGGTATAATATAGTTAAGAAAGGGGGCTAAATTGATGTCCAATACAGTGATTTGTCCAGTTTGTGGAAAAACCGAATTCCAAGAAGAATGCAATTACGATATATGCGAATATTGTGGTT
>JAZSEA010000055.1:0-33476 GCA_045531455.1 Eubacteriales bacterium | reverse complement strand
CTTTAGCTCGCCATAGTGTGCGGCAGTACCAATGTCACTCAAGTACAAATTCAATCCGCACACATGAGTTCTGAGTCTCCATATTCGCCTGCGGCGAAAGCCGGGTCTTCCTCGGCGGCTGAACACCGCCGTTTTCTTTCGTAAACCGCAAGACCCGCTGTTAGAATTATCGTTTCAAAGCTCCGATGGCTCTTTTGCTACATACGCCTCGCTTTGCGAGGCGTTTTCTTATTGCTAACTCTAAAGACTCAGAACTCCGCGAGCTTTAGCTCGCCATAGTGTGCGGTAATCTGCATTTCACTCAAATACAAATCCAATCCGCACACGGGAGTTCAGATTCTCGTACGGCTTCTATATCCTCTCGCTTTGCGAGAGGCTTTTTGTATTGGTGACCCGTTTCGTAGGATCGAAATCTGCAAATTGTAAATATCTAAAGACCAACGAATATTTATATTTATAATCCAAGTAAAGACAGAACACCCATATAACATCAATTTGCATTTGGCGCGCAAAAACAGAAAGCCTGACTTTTATTATCTATCAAATAATAATTAACGCACAAATTATATATTTATACCTGACCGCGCGACAAATATTTCGAACTCTCGTACGGGTCGGCTTTTCCACCGCACACAGGAGTTCAGATTCTCGTACGGCTTGCTTATCCACCTCGCAAAGCGAGAGGCTTTTTGTATTGGTGACCCGTTTCGTAGGGTCAACTTTACCTCCTCCCATCCCCATTGTGCATTTTCCACAATCAAGTTACATCGCTAATGTGCAATCCTCCAAACTTTTTCTTCCTACACCTTTCTCCTTGACAACGCAATTGTCTTGTGATAAAATAAAGACGTAAAGAACTGCCGTTTTCAATATTTTTTACATTATTTCCCATTTTGCGCATTTTTCAGTTCAAAAAACACCAAAAATCGGACCCAAAAAAATTTTTTCAACTTTTTTTCGATTTTTTTGTCGAATTTTTCGAAAAACGACGGTATATATATGTAGAGTGACAAAAATAATACGAACTAGTTCGAATTATTCTTGTCACTCTAGCGAACAAAAGGAGGCATCTCTGTCATGAAACTGCTTATTCCCGAACTGAAAAAGCTTTTAAGTATCAAGCTGCTTTTATGGATGATGGCGATATTGATCACCGCGAACGGCCTTCTTGCCTACTGGCATTCGGTCAGTGCCGAAAAGGAAAACGGATTCAACGGTAAGGAAATATCGCACGTAGTCGAGCTTTACGTTGCCGATCCCGAGGCGGTCGAGAACTACGTTGCCGAGCTCAAGGAATACCGCAAGGCGCAAAATAAGCTCAAGCGCGAATATAAAGCACTCGGTATTGAATTCGTTGAGACACGCACCGCTCTCTACTGCGACGGTCTCTACTCGGAGGACCTCAAGCTTGTCGAGCTTGCAAAGGCTCATATAAACCAGAACAAACGGTTCCCCGATGAGGTCAAAAAGTACATAAGTAACACCGAGGTCAACCGCAAGGAATACCTTTATTACGGCTATGACGAATCAACCGTCGTCTACCGCTATCAGGAGCTCGCAGGCGAGCGTTACACCGAAGTTCTCAACACGGTGACTCTCGACAGCACCTATACGGGCGGCTGGCAGAATTTCTTCACCTACACTATGGGCGGCGTCTTTTGCGCCGTCGCGGCAATGCTGATCGGATCGGTCGTTTTTATCCGCGAACGCGAAACGGGAATGTTCATGATCCTCCGTCCCTCGAAAAACGGAAGGTTCACAACGGCGATCGCAAAGGTCATCGCCGCTCTCACAGCATCCGCCGCGGTGTCCCTCATACTGACCGCGGAATCGCTTCTGATTTTCGCGATCCGCGACGGACTTACGGGCGCATTTGATCCGCTTCAATCGGTTTCCGCATTCAGAGCATCTACCTTCTGCGTCAGCGTCATAGAATACACGGGGATCTTCACTCTCTTCAAGCTTGCGGGATCGATGGCTCTCTGCGCGGTAGCAATGCTCGCATCTGTCATCGTCAGCAAATACATCGTCGTTTTCGCAATAAGCGCCGTATTTTTCGGACTCAACTTTGTCGCCTACCTAACGGGCAGCGACCTCGTACAGACGCCTCTCCGCTACCTCAATCTCTTCATTCCCTTCGAGGGAGTCAGACCCGCCGCGCGGTATTCCGCGATAGTTTTCTTCGGCGAGGTCAGCGAATGCCTCTACCTTGTCCTCCCGACCGCGCTCACCTTTGCCGTCATAGCCGCGGTCCTGACAGTTCCGCTCTATTGCCGAAGCACGCTCGGCAACAAAAAGATCAAGGGCATCGGCAGCGTCACGGCGACCTTCACAGATATTATCGGCAGGATCAAAAGGCTTCTCTCAGATCTGACCGCAAAGATCCCGATCAGATATCCGTCCTCGGGCAGAGGAGTCGAGCTCTATAAGATCCTCCACGGCGGTCTGCTCGCTCTGCTTCTCGTAGCCGCCGTCATACTTACAAGCTACAGCATCGAAAAGGAAAGCGCATCCTTCTTCGCAATGACATACGAGGAGCAGGTATGCCAATACTACCGCTCGGGCTTTGACGGAGAATGGACCGAGGAAAAGCATCAGGCGATCACCGACAAATATAACGAATCTCTCAAGGCAACAGCCGATTACAACCAAGCCCTCGAGGACTATAAGGCGGACAAGATAGACGCCTCCGAGCTCGAGTATTACCGCAAGGAAAACTCGAGGATCGGAAGACATTCGGAGGGACTGAAGCTTCTCAAGGAGCAATCCGACGTTCTCAAAACAATGTACGATGAAACGGGTCTGCGCGGCATCTTCCTTGAAGAAAAGGGATGGGAAGCGATCATCGCAAGAGGCGCGAATCTCTTCACCTTCTCCGCGATAATCCTGATCTGCGTCGGCGTATATGCCCGTGAATACGCGGGACGTCCCGTCGCCGATATCATCAGAGCATCAAAGAAGGGCAGGGGATTTGTCTGGCGTTCAAAGACGCTCACTGTGCTCTTCATTTCGATCGCCCTCGCAGCTGTCTGCGAATTCGTTGACATCCGCTACGTTGCCAATACCTTCCCTCTTGATTTTGCGGACGCGCCCGCTTGCTCGGTAGCCGCATTCAAATTCGTTCCGTATGAGATCTCGCTCGGCGAGTATCTCGCATTCTGCTCTTCCCTCCGTATCATCTCGTGCGCGGCACTTGCGCTTTTCGTCACCGCACTCTCGGCTCTGATGAAAAAGCAGCTTGCCATCATCGGTACAGCCGCCGCGATCACTCTTCTTCCCGCAGTAGCCGAATACATCGGCGTTGATGCGGCAGAAAAACTCAATTTTCTCTCGCTTTACGGAGCGGGCAAACTAGTAAACGCTTCTTTGGCGAAGCCCGAGCTCCTCGGAGGCGTCGGCATTGCAATTTTTGCGACCTCCGCCGTCCTCCTATCTGTCATTATTTTAACAACCTTCAGCGCGCTCAAGTGGTGCGGTAAAAAATCTCATTGATTCGGAAAGAGAGGTAAAAATCATGAAACTAAGCATAAACAACGTCTCAAAGGCATACGGAAGTAACAAGGCACTCCAACACTTCACCGCAGACCTCGAGCCGGGAATCTACGCGCTTCTCGGACCGAACGGAAGCGGTAAAAGTACATTAATGAACATCATCACCGACAACCTCAAATCCGACGAGGGCGAGATCCTCTTTTCGGACGGCGGCGAGCCCGAAAGCATCTTCAAGATGGGCGTCCGTTTCCGCGAAAAGCTCGGTTTTATGCCGCAGTACCCCGGAATGTACCCGAATTTTACCGTCGAACGCTTTATGTGGTATATGGCGGCTCTCAAGGACGTCGGATCGCATCTCAAAGGCAGAGAAAAGAGAAAATATATCAAATCCGAGATCGAAAACATCCTCAAAGCCGTCGAGCTTGACGACATTCCCCGCAGACGCATCGGTGCGCTTTCGGGCGGTATGAAGCAGAGACTCGCGCTTGCACAAGCCGTACTCGGCAATCCATCCGTTCTCATCCTCGATGAGCCTACAGCGGGACTCGACCCGAAGCAGCGAATCGCAATTCGAAACTTCATTTCACGAATCGCGTTCGATAAGATCGTAATCATTGCAACACACGTCGTTTCCGACGTTGAATTCGTCGCGCGCGACGTAATAATGCTGAAAAAGGGCGTGATCGTTGACAACGCACCGCCCGCAGAGCTTGTCCGCAAGATCGAGGGCAAGGTATGGAATCTCCCCGCACCCGAAAGCGAGGTCGTCGAGCTTCAGCAGAAATACCGCGTGACCAACATCACCCGCGACGACAAGACGGGCGACGCCATCCTCCGCGTTCTTTCGGATGAAGAACCCGTAGCGTCCGGTGAAAAGAACGCAACGACCGTTGCTCCCACGCTTGAGGATTATTACCTCTACGTCTTCGGCGAGGAGTCCGGCGGGAACTAAAAAAATGACCGACGCCGCTTAAAGCGGCGTCGGTCATTTTATTATGTCTCCTCAAAGATCATTCCCATCATAAACTTTTCGGAAAATCCTTTATTTTTTGAGAGATCAAGCGTTTTTGCAATTCGCGACAGAGCGGTTGCTCTCTCACGCGAGTCAATATTCAAAAGCATCATCGATGCGCCCGTAAGCGCGGCGTTTCCGACGGTCACGGAGCATTCCGCAAGGCTTCGCGGCAGCATACCTATCATCGCTGCACTCTCTTTATTGAGATAATTTCCGAATCCGCCCGCTATATAAAGCAGGGGCACGTCATCGGTATCGAGTCCCGAATCCTCCGCGAGAGTCTGCAGCCCCGCGCAGATCGCGCTCTTGGCAAGCTGAAGCATTCTGACGTCCTTGCCGCTGAGCGAGACCGAGTCCTTTAGCGGAAAGGGATCATCATCAAGCGCGCCCGTCTCGTCAATGATCTCGGCTTCAAGCATCACAGCCGCGGCATCAACAAGTCCGCTTCCGCAGATCCCGACAGCCTCGCCGCCGCCGATCACGTGCGCCTCAAGCTTACCGTCCGCAAAGGTCACCCTGTCGATCGCACCGACCGCGCCGCGCATTCCCATCGAGATCCCGACTCCTTCAAAAGCGGGACCTGCGGCGGTCGAACAGACCGTCAGCGTATCCTTATACCACAGAGCCATCTCGCCGTTCGTTCCGATATCGGCAAGCATAGCGCAATCCTTCGAGCAGAGATCGGTAGCGATCAGAGCGCAGACAGTATCGGCACCGACAAAAGCCGAAATGCAGGGCGGCAGGTAGACCTGCGTGTCGGGTGCAAGTGAATCAAGACCCATCTCCTTTGCCGAAACAGCCTCGCCAAAGAGCCTTTTAGCCTCAAAAGGAGCGTGCGAAAAGGGCTCGACGTCCTCGCGCGTCAGCAGAGAAAGCATAACGGTATTCCCCGTGATCACTACGCCGTCGATCTCGCTCTGAGCGACCTTCGCTTCCGATGCCAGGCGTACGATCATCTCATCCAGAGCCGAAAGGATCGACTCCGCAAGCTCGTCCGCACTTCCCTTCATCGAAGCCTCGATCCTCGAGATAACGTCCGCGCCGAATTCGGATTGCGGATTCAGCCGCGAGTATTCGGCGACGATGTTTCCATTCACATCATAAAGCCGAGCCGCGAGAGTGGTCGTTCCGATATCAATCGAGATACCGTATTTTTTAAATGTGGGCTTCACCTCAAAGCCCACGCTCGCGCCGCCCGTGACTATCTGCGCATCGGCGGACGACCCGAGAGTTTCAACCTCGCAATCGCCCAAAGCGCGTGTGGTGCACGCAAGGCGGACGCCGTTTTTCAATTCCTCTTCGGTAAGAAGGCGCATTTCGGCTTCGCTCGGCAAGGAAAGCTCTCCTCGGGCAATGACCTTGCATTTGCCGCATTTGCCGTGACCGCCGCAGGGCTTCTCGCCGCTTGTAATTTCCGAAAGGGTGAGCCCCGAGGGAACTTTTCGGGACTCACCGTTGACAATAATCTCTATCATATCATTCGTTTTCGCCGTCGGGCGTGAAGAACACCGCACCGAAATAGGTAACTGTATTCTGACCGTTTATGTACTTCATCCCCGAAACGGCGGCAAGGCGCGAAACGTTGACGCCGTAAGCCTCGAGAGACGCCATAGCTTTATCGGGATAACGGCAGGGAGAGTCGAGCCGCTTTGCGCAGATCGTACAATACCCACAACCGCCGACGCTCAGATGCAGAGCATTCGATAGCCCCTTTTCACGGAAGAACTCGCGCAGATCCTGTGAGATCGGACGGAAGCTTCTCTTTGCCTCGGTCATACCCTCGAAATCATAGCTGTCCTCAAGCTCCGAGACCCTTTGATAAACGAGCGCGTATTTGTGTTTCCGCACCTCCGCCATCATCTCGTCGATATTACCGACGTCGGGAGGACACATATGACATTTTCCGTAAACGCCGCAGGCATTCGACTCGCACATAGCGCGGAACGAGCGGTCAAGCTCGACCTTATCGATCGATATGACCTTCGCCTTATCTGCGCCGAGATCGATCGCGGCACGCTCAAGCTCCTTGGCTAACTTCCATTTTTCAAACATAATGATCCTCCAATCGGTACTATACTCTGATCTTCTTGATCTCTTCGGCATAGTACTGCACAAGCTCGAATTTCGAGCCGGGCATTAGTCTGTGGTCTGGGCAAGGAATGAATCCCCCGAGCGACACAAGGCGCGCCATACGCTCGATCTCGCGGTCAACGGCGGCACGGTCCTTTCTGAACGCCGTCTTGTCCATTCCGCCAACTCCGAGGATCTTTTCACCGTAAAGCTTTCTTGCGGGCTCGAACTGATCCCCCCATACGCCGACTTCGATCGGGAAGAGGACGTTTACGCCGTTCTCGATCCACGTCGGAATAAGCTTATCAATAACGCCGTCGCAGTCGAGCGAAATGATGTCAATTCCGTACTCGTGAAGCAGATCGTTTCTCTTTTTGTAATGCTTCGCGCAAAGCTCATCGAACTTCCCGGGCGAAAGCAGAGGTCCGCTCTTGAAGCAGATATCCTCCCAATAGTGACCGAAATCGAATTTCAGACCCGTCTTCAGCGCCGCTTCAACGCATTTATACTGCATTTCCGCATAGGTATCCACGATGTCGGCAAGAAGATCCTCGTCCTCATCGTACATAAGGTAGCTCATGCCCATAACAGTCGTAATATCGCGGATATCGCCGAGAACGCTTCCGATCCTCAGTCCTATCGGAGCATCGTATTCGAGCTTTTCGTTATACTGTCGGGTAATATCCTCGCTCCTTGCGCGATCCTCCGAATACTGCATTTTGGGCAGAAAAAGCTCCTCGAAGGCTTTGCGGTCCTTCAGAAGATAATCGTCCTCGGAGGGAATCGAAACGATTCCGGGCTTGAATTTTTCAATTACGCCCTTGTCGGTGAGCACTCTTTGAGAGCCGTCGGGAAGGGTCACGATGACCTCTCTTTTAAAAGCGGGATAAAGACCCAATTTCGGGTACACGCAATTATGCCAGGTGCAATCCCAGCCGATGATCTTGTCGAGCCCCGCCTGTACGGGTGAGCCGTCGCGGACGGCACCCTTTGCCATTTCCTTGGAAATATGTCCTTGCTCTGCCCATTCGGAAAGCAATTCTCCCCAATAGCCGAAATGAACGGCGGGTACGCGGTCAACCTGCTTATAATGCAAAAGATTCATACAACGCTCGCGTGTTGTCATATCATTTACCTCTGATCATAATATTTGTCGAGCACGTCGCTGACCGTTTGCGCCCAGACGATCAGATTTTCGGGTCTGCCCGAAACCGTGCTGATGTCCTTGAGCACATAGTCATAAGCACAACCGTATTTAGTACAAGCCTTGACGGTTTCCTCCACCTCGCGTCTTATGACGTCGGGGTCGGTGCTGATCGCCACGTGCGCGGGGTTCGGCTTTCTTGAAAGCACGTAGTCGCCGCCGATCTGCTCGGCACATCTTTCAACGTTCGCCCAAGGCGAGCAACCGATCTTTCGCAGATTTGGTATCTTTTTGAGCACGCTGATCTTATCGTCAAGCGGCTCGCAACAGCCGTAATAGGTATATTTAAATCTCTTTGCTACCGAAAGCAGATAATCAACCTCGAATTCCTCGAACATTGCGGGCGAGATGACGCCAAAAGTCTGCGCCATACTGCGGCACCAGGTTGCCCCCAAGCCCTCGTCATCCAGACCCGATACTTCGCCCGGTGTGCAATGAAGCGACGGGGTGGGGCAAACATCGAGATTCTTTTCCACAAAATCAAGCTCTGCGTGCGCGGCGGAAATATATTTCCCGATGATCTTGTGCAGATACTCGGGGCGGTCGTACATATCCATCAGGATCGGCTCAACTCCGCGCAGGCGAGTGATCTTATCCCACGGGGCAAAGTAAAAATAAGCATAGCCATAAAGCTTGACCGGGATTGTGTCGCCAAGCAGGTCGGTATAAAACTCCATTCTCGCCTCGTCCTTATCGGGACGGAGAGTGAGAACAGGATCGTGAAGCAGATCGAGCGCGGACTCATCCTCGAGGATATCCTCAAACTCGCGCGAGACGATGTTGTTGATCTCATCGGTACGCTTAAGATCGGTGGTAACGGGTTCAAGTCCGATCCCCGTTGTTTCAACCGCGCGTTTTACGCGAAAGACGGGCTCATAGAGGTTATCCGCCTTGAAATGCTCCATATAGTAGATGGCTTTTCTGAAATAGAGCTCGGTATTTCGCGCGCCCTTGTCCTCGCAGATGCAGGTGAGCTCGCCGTGCGCGTTCATCTGATACCAAGGGATCTCGTCGAGAATGACGGGCGGTCTTCCGGGTTTCAAGTCATTGGTGTCTCGGAAACGGCGAACCATTTTCTCCTGCTTTTCGGTACAGACCAGCTCCATATATCGCTTTGCAAGCTCCCTGACAACAGATCTGTCTTTTTCGGTCATAGCTTCAGATGGGTTTATTTGCAGAATTCAACAGCCGCGTCGGCAGCACTTGCCGCATCAACGGTATAGCAATCGGCGCCGATCTTGAGGCGATATTCCTCGCTTACGGGCGCGCCGCCGATCATGATCTTTACCTTATCGCGGATCCCCGCAGCCTCGGCAGCCTTAACGACCTCATCCATAACGCTCATCGTTGTGGTAAGAAGAGCCGAGCAACAGATGACCTGACAGTTCTGCTCGATCGCGGTCTGAACGAAGGTCTCTGCGGGAACGTCGGTACCGAGGTCAACGACCTCAAGTCCCTTGCCCTCCATCATCATCTTGACAAGATTCTTTCCGATATCGTGCAAGTCACCCTGAACGGTACCGATGCAAACCTTACCCGTAGCCTTGACGCCCTCTGCCGCAAGCAGGGGCTTTAAAATCTGCGAGCCCATATTCATCGCTCTCGCGGCAACAAGCACCTCGGGAACGTAGATCTCGTTATTCTTGAACTTTTCGCCGACTACGCTCATACCGTCAAGCAGACCCTCGTTGAGGATCTTCTCGGGGCTGATACCCTCGGCTACAGCCTGCTCAACAAGTGCCTTAACGATTTTCGCCTTACCGTTCTGAAGGTTCTCGGAAATATCTCGTAAAATCTGCATATCTGTTCTCCTTAAAAAACTTTAATAAATTAATTATATACTAATTTAAGAGAAAAATCAATAGAAAATTCGATTTTCCTTGCAAAACAATCATTATTATGTTATAATAGAAAAAAACCACCCCAAAGAGGTAATGCCATGTCAAAACTCAGATTCGGCTGGAGCGAGGTCTCCCTCGTTCCCGAAGGAAAAAATATAAATTTAGCGGGTCAGTTCTACGAGCGCATCACGAATGAGGTACGCGACGAAATATCGGTCACCGCGCTTGCCGTCGAGGGCGATGATATCGCAATCTTCTGCGCCTGCGATCTTGTCAGCACAAGCTACGCTTTACTTGAATCGACAAGAGAAATACTGAAAAAGGCCGAGGGCTTTCCATATGATAAGGTGATCGTCAGCGCAATCCACAGCCACACCTCTCTTTCATACGCACGCGCAGACGATTCCTACGGAAGCACGCTCGGTGTGCTCTCGAAATACACTCCCGATGGCGTGACCTACGATGAATTCGTAAGCGACAGCTCGGGCGATCTGCTCGACGGCGAGGAGGCTCACGCTTTTCTTGCCGAGAAGATAGCCGAGGCGGCTCTTCTCGCTTACGGTAATCTGAAGGAAGGCAAATTTGCCGCGGGATTCGGACGCGCGGCTATCGGAATGTGCCGCCGTGTCTGCTACGATGACGGCAGCGCGAAGATGTGGGGTGACACTAATTTTGCCAATTTCACCGAGCTTGAAGGCGGAAGCGACAGCGGCATCGAGATGCTTTTCATCACCGACTGTGACGAAAAGCTTACGGGTGTCGTTGCCAATCTTGCCTGCCCCGCGCAGGTTCTTGAGCACAGAAATATTATCTCCGCCGATTTTTGGGGCGACGTCAAAAAGAAGCTCCGCGCGAGATTCGGCGAGGATATCTTCCTTCTTCCTCTCTGCTCTCCCGCGGGAGATCAGTGTCCGCGCGATATGATCCGTTGGGTCGAGCCCGAAAGCCCGATCAACGACCCGAATATCGTCCGCGAAAACGTGCCCGCACGCCGAGCCGACCCCTCGATGTTCGACGAGGCGGGATGCATCCGTGCCGCGCGCAGAATTTCCGACGAGATCCTTTACGCTTACGAGGATATCGCATCATACACCGACGAAGCCGATTTCACGCATAAGGTAATCGAACTCGATATACCTCTGCGCCGCGTAACTATTGAAGAGCGCGACCGCGCACTCGCCGCGATCAAGGAGTTTTTCGAGAAGCATACCGGTTCGATCACCTTCAAGGACAACGCCGCGATGCACGTCCACGCGGGTACAGTTGCGAGATACGAGGTCCAACAGAGCGTTGAGACCGATCCGATCGAGATCCACGTCCTCCGCCTCGGTGACGTTGCGATCGCCACCAACCCCTACGAGCTTTTCCTCAACTACGGCAATCAGATCCGCGCGCGCAGTAAAGCAAAGCAAACCTTCCTTATTCAGCTCTGCTGCGGAAGTAAAGGCTATCTTCCCACGGAAAAGGCAGAAAAGGGCGGTCACTACTCCGCATACGTCTCGAGCGGTACCGCAGGCCACGCAGGCGGCGATCTGCTTGTGAGAAAAACACTTGCAGAGATAAATAAGATGTTTTAATAGAAAAAGCAGAGGCTCAGCCTCTGCTTTTATATTAAAAATGGAATTATCTAACGAAAGTAGATCCGCCGTTTACACAGAAAATCTGACCGTTGATGTAGCGCGATCCCTCGGAAGCGAGGAATACCATGATAGGTGCGCAGTCACGTTCTGCATCACCCATCATACCGTCAATGGGATAACGGCGCTTCAAACCCTCAAGGTGCATTGCTTTAACTGCGGGATCAACAGTTGCGAGCCACTGATCGTACATCTCGGTTCTGATAGTAGGGTTTACGCAATTTGCGCGAACGTTGGATTCAATGCCCCACTCCATAGCAATCGAGCGAGTCCAGCTTGCTACCGCGCCCTTGGAAGCCGCATACATTGCGCCGTTGGGCATACCCGAAAGAGCGACGTCGGATGCGTAGTTGATGATCGAGCCCTCAACGCCGTTTTCCTTGAAGATCTTGTATGCTGCCTGGTTGGTATAAACAGTACCGTATACATTAACGTCCATCAAGAATTCGGTGTTTTCTTTGGTATAATCGGTAGCCGCCATATTAGCCTCAACACCCGCTACATTGGCAAGAACATCGAGACCTCCGAGAATTTCAACAGCCTTTGCAAAGAATTCGTCAACAGCCTCCTTGGAAGAAATATTGCAGTTAAGGTAGGTTGCCTTGCCGGGGAAGCCGAGAGAATTTACATTTTCCTCTGTCTGCTTACCGCGAACAGAATTGGTGCCGCAGAATACGACCTGAGCACCTTCCTTTACGTAAAGCTTAACGGTTGCAGCACCAATACCTCTGGTACCGCCAGTTACAATAATTCTTTTGTTTTCAAGTTGCATTTACTTTTTCTCCTTTTTATGATATAATATAGTTAGTTATCCCTAACATTCATTAATATAATACCATAAATCAAGAAAAAAATAAAGTGATTTGCCATTTGGTGAAACAAATTGCGGGAGATTGTATCATGAAAAAAGAAATGAGCGTTAATGAAACCGTGCGCGAAGCACTTGCAATCGCACTACTGAAGCTTATGAAAACCCAGAATTTTTCAAGGATCACTGTAAGCGACATCGTAAAAGTCGCAGGCGTCGGCAGAAGCAGCTTCTATCGCAACTTTTCAAGCAAGGAAGAGCTCGTATGCAGTTACATAATAAACCTTTACAGCGAAAGATTTGAAAGTGCGGCAATACCCGTTCGAATTAATGGCGAAAACTATACCGAGCAATTTCTCAAGCCTCGGTTTGTTTTCATCAAGGAACATGGCGATATCTTCAAAACTCTGCACAAACAGAATATGCTATATAATTTTTTCATCAGCACGGAAAATGATATCGTCACAATGCTTTGCGGACATAATTCAGATTCACCATACATTCGCGCTATGTTTTCCGGCTCTTGCGCGGGAGTTACTCGGCAATGGATAGAGCGCGATTTTGCCGAAAGCGTAGACGATATGGTAAAGCTCTTCTCTTCACCGATCAAGTAAAAATAGCAAAGGGCTGATGAATCAGCCCTTTGTTTTTATCCTTGATAAATATAAGGCACGATTTCCTTGGCAATAAGTGCCTTTTCCTCGTCGGTGGGAACCGAGAAAGGCTTGCGGCAGTTGCCGAAGTCCATTCCGATCTGATTGAGAACTTCCTTCTCCGCCTGCATTACGCCGACCTTGCAGAGGACCGCTATGATGCGGTTGACCTCGGTCTGGATAGCCTGCGCCTCGGCGATCTTGTTCTCCGCAAAGAGTGCTCTGATCTTGACGAACTTATCCGCCATGAAGTTATAGGTGCTTCCGACGCCGCCGTCCGCGCCCATCGAGAGTCCGCAGAGGAACATCTCGTCGTAGCCGTTATAGATGACCTTATCGGGATACGCCGCCTTGCATCTTTCAAGCATAAAGAAATCGTTCGAGGTAAATTTCATACCGATGAACTTATCGTCCGAAAGGAATTTTCCGATCTCGGGAACGCCCATATTTACGCCCGAAAACGCGGGGAAATGATAGACGAGCATCGGGATCGAGGAAGACTCGGCGAGTCTGAAATAATAATCCTTGATCTCGTTAAAGCCGAATTTGTAATAGAATGGTGCAACCGACGAGATCGCGTCGTAGCCGAGGCTGTTTGCGAAATCGGCGAGAGTGTGCGCCTCGTCCTCCGAGATCGACCCGATATGAGCGATCAGCGTCTTTTCGGGAGCTGTCGCCTTGACGATCTCCATGACCTGCTTGCGCTCCTCGGTCGTGAGAAGAAACGCCTCAGCCGTGCTTCCGCAGACGTAAAAACCGTCCGCGCCCATATTCACGTTATGCTTGACAAGCGCCTCGAGAGCCTTCTCATTGATCTTGTTATTTTCATCAAAGGGGGTCAGAAGCGCGGTAAAAATACCCTTGAATTTTTCCTGCATAATTAACCTCTGCAATTAAATGTAAAAATACTTTAATTATAATAAATTCCGTTTTTTCGGTGGCTTTGCCGACGAAAAAACACCTTTTTGACGAGCCGGGCGAGTCCGCGCGCCGAGGGGAGCTGTCAAAATCTGCGATTTTGACAAGCGGCGATAAGCGCGCAAGATTCACTTGAAAAACGCAGTTTTTCAAGTGATTTTAAAAGACGTTTTTTGTTGTGTTTTCGTTTGCGGGGAGAACGACGTCGAGAGGATAGAAGCTGTAGCCGCGGATATACGCCTTGTCGGCATCATCCTTGATGTAGTTTACAACGTAGATCTCGCCGTCCTCAAACTGCACCCAACCCGTGTATCCGATATCGGGACTCGGATTGCGGTCATAGTCGAGCGGCATTACGCGGACGCGCTGATCGCGCCTGCCCGTAGCCTCGATAGTCTCTCGGCTCATAAACGCGGCAAACATATTCTGCGTTCCGCTCGGAATATAGCGGTAGGTCACCATAATACTGCCGTCCGCGAGGAATCCCGCAACGGGTCTGTGGCCGCTGTCCATCGAAGTATTATATATCTCCGACCAGGTCTCTCCGCCGTCGGCGGAGAGGACCTTGAGGATAGGATATCCCTTTACTGAATTTTCACGAAGGTATGCGACAAGTTTGTTATCCTCGTATTCGAGGATCGAAACCTCGCAGAGATTGTATTTCCCGTCGGCGGCAACGGTCACACGATCCGACCAATTTTCGCCGTCATCGCTGTACCACAGATACTGCTCGAGCTTGCCCGTCTCGGGACTTTTGAAATGCGCGGCGATGATAAGCCTGCCGCTGCCGAGCTGAAGGAACTTGTCGGGAACGATACCGCAGAAAGGGTAAACTGTGGGTTCACCCCATTCTCTGCCCTCCGCGTCACCGCGCCAGAGCCATATATCGGCACCTTTATTTTCGTTGCCGTAGACCTTGTCGCAGATAATGGCAAGACTGCCGTCACCCAGCTTCGATATGCGCGCGCAGTTGAAATACTCACCCGCGTGACCCTTTTCGGTAAGCGGTCGCTTTTCAGACCAAGTTCTGCCTCGGTCAAGGCTTTCCGTGATCATTATCCGCGCACCCTCGCGGTTCTTGTGATGCTCACATTCCGAGAAAACGCAGATCAGCTTACCGCCATTGGTCAGAACGACGTCGGGCCACGCCTCGTAGATAGAATCGTCGCGGCTGACGTTGAATTTTTGTATCATTTAGTCTTCTTTCTTCTTCTTGAGAGCAACTGCCGCTGCCGCCGCGCAGATAACTGCTGCCGCGGACATAGCAGATGCGCCGCATCCGCCCTTTTCCTCGGGCTCGGTAACGTCGGGCTCGACAACTGCGGGCTCGGTTACTTCATCGGTTGCCTCGGGAGCAGATGTATCTTCGGGAGTGGGCTCAACTGTGGTCTCGGGAGGAGTTGTGGTCTCGGGTGCCTCGCCTGCCTTCCAGCCGGTAAGACTTTCGATCAGCTCGATGATAGCGTCACCGCGGCTGACGTAAGCATCAGCGGTAGGATGGCTTGCAATTCCCAATTCCTTGCCCTTACACTGATCGAGCTTGAGGAATGTGATGTGAGTGTCGCCTGCGGTACGGAGCTCCTCAACGACCTGCTTGATCTGGGTGATCCATCCGCCGCTCATCATACCGTATGCATAAATGATCTCGGCGTTCGGGTTCTTTGCGCGTACGTCAAGAAGGAATGCCTTGAGAGTCGACTTGAACTCATTGGCAGTGAGTCCCTGAACGGTACCCGAAGCATCGTTTGTGCCCGCATTGATAACTATAACGTCTGCCTGACGCTTGAAGTCATACTTCACACCCTCGAGGTTATAGTCATCGAGAGATGCATAAAGCAGAGGAATGAGACGTTCGGTGGTGTTGCCGTAGTTGCGGGCAATACCGCGTCCCGAAACCGCGATAACGTGGTAATCTGCGCCGAATGCCTTTGCGATATACTCGGAATAGGTCTTGGTACCGTCCTCGGTAGCGGTGCTCCAGGATGTGATCGAGCTTGCCTCAGCGGATGCGGAATAACCGACGGTGATCGAGTCGCCGACGAATTCGATGAGTCTGTCCTTATCGGTGGGAGGAGCAAGCTTCTCGCCGTCGTTCAGCTTAAGAGAAACGAGCGCGGCAGTCGAGGAACGTGCGTTAGAACGCTTTACCACTCTGATGGTATAGATATTGTTGGGATCGAGACCCTCGGCGAGGGTAACGGTCTGCTTAGCCTTGGTCAGTACGATATCGGGCTGCTCAACGCCGTTGATAAACACCTTGATATATGCGTTGTTGCCTCCGCCGGGAGCATTCGATACGATCTCGGCGCGGACTCCGCTGCCCTTGAAGGTGAACTCAAAGCCGGATGCGGACCAGTTGAAGAAATGCTTTCCTTCCTTCGAGTAGGTTCTTCCGAGCCAATGAACTTCGTTTTCAATGTCAAAGAAAAGCTTTGCGGGATTTGTAGTTGTGACGGTAGCGGTATACACTTCTTCATTCACTCCGTTTGCAGACATAATCTTGATATAGAAGGTATTGGTTTCCTTATAGAGCTTAACGGGATTGGATAGCTCCTTTGTCAGCTCCTTATCCGAATAGATCTTGAAGGTATTGTGCTCGTTTGTGGTGATCGCGACCTTGTATTCATCAGCCTTGACGCTGTCGGTGAGCGTCTTTGCCGACTTATCTACAGTACCTACGGAGGGAACACCGTCGATGACAGACTTTGTGGGGTCATCCTTGGGGCTTCTGTAGGTATTGTTCGACATATCGACCTCTGTTGTCGAGTTGGGAAGCGAGATCGCCGTGGGAATATTATCGAAGGTGTTGCCTGTTACAACGAATCTCGAAGCGAGATCGCGCGAGTCGGTCGCACCGTGGATAGCGATAAAGTTCTCGGATGCTACGCCCGAAACCTTGAATACGTTATCGGTAATGTTGAAATATACGTTATCAGACTTGATCTGCGGAACGATGATGTTGTTGTTAGCAGCAACACCCGAGTCGTTGTCGATGAAGTAGTTGTTCGAGATGTTTACGGTAACCTTGGAGCAGTTCGCAACGTTCTTCAGGAAATTGTGACCGCCCGATGTGGGAGTCAGATTGCAGTTGAGCACCTGGTTACACTGCTGTCTGAACATCGAATCGCGGATGGTGTAGGTGAGCTCACCGCCCTCCTGCGCAGGATTGGAAGCGGTCAGGAGAGTGAACATCTGCTTCTTACTTGCAGAGTCGAAGTAGATACCCGAAGCATCCATATAGTCAACGTCGAGGTTGAAGCCGGGAGCGGTGGTCATAGCCTCGAAGCGGATATTCTCGCAGATGAGCTTACGGGAATATTCGTTGGTCGCCTTATCGGGATAGTAGGAATAGCAGTAGAAGGGGCCGTTATTGTTGGTCGTGTAACCGTAAACGTACATATTCTTGTACGTAAGCGTGATGTTACCCGCCTTACCGTAGTTCGAGCGGAACATGCCCGCGCCCGAAACTGCAAGTCCGTCGAAGGTTACGTTATGGCAATCGTAGACCTCCTTGTTGTTTGCGTTGATACCGACGTGCCAGCTTGTGGTAAGCACAGCCTCGCCCTCTCCGCGGAGAGGATTGAGAGTCCAATCGTCGGTGGGATTCGCGCCCTTTACGTTCGGGTTGATGCCCGCCTTCGGGCCGAGAATGGTTACGTCCTTCTTGATAGTGACGCCCTCGCTGTAGGTACCGGGAGCGAGCATAATGGTTCCGCCTGCGGGAACTGCCTCAAGAGCGGCGCTGACCTTGGAGAAGCCGGTCACACCGATGATAACGGACCACACGTTGTCGCCGAGAACGAGCTCAACGGGTGTTCCCTCCTCTCCGGTAAGCGAAGCGTCAACAACGACGGTATCGCCGGGCAGCGGATTCGCCGATGCGGGGATCGCAAAGGGGAAGAGCGCGCAGGTCATGGAAAGAATAATAAGCATGGAAATCAAGCGTTTCATTGAGTTTTGCCTCCTTGAATTATTTTATGAATCAATTATACCATATTTATTACCCGCGGTCAATATTTATTAATAATTTTCCAAAGAAAAATGACCCGAATATTACGGGTCATTTTTATCAGTTAAAATCGGGTGCGTTGTCGATAAGCTTATAGAGGAGCTTATAGAGGGTATACGCTTCTTCCTTTGTGAGAGCAACGTGCTTTGTCATCTCCTCGGGGATAAAGAGAGCTTCATCCTTGAGCGCGGCACCTGCGGGAGTGAGCTCAACGGTCAGAACGCGCTCGTCCTCCGTGGAACGGTAACGCTTGAGATAGCCCTTCGTCTCAAGGGTCTTCAGTACGGGAGTGAGAGTTCCCGAATCGAGATAGAGCTTCTCGCCAAGCTGCTTCACGTTTTGCTTCTTCTCTTCCCAGAACACCATCATAACTATGTACTGGGTATATGTCAGACCGATCTTGTCAAGATGCGGACGGTATCTTTTGATGGTTTCGCGGGATGCCGCGTAAAGAGGAAAACAAAGTTGTCCGTTCAGCTTAAGGCAGTCGTATTTTGAGTTATTCATTACAACCTCCTAAACATTTTTTGTAAAATATTTTACTTGCTGAACTATTATATCACAAACAGAAACAAATTGCAAGAATATTCCCGAAAAAACTTTATAATTTGATTCAATTATTCGGATTTTACGATAATTTTTAGGTTTTCGCTCTGTATTGCATATAGTGTCCTTCTTTTCGACCGTTACGCCTTCCCATTCCTCGGGATAACGGACTCGTAATGTAGATAGTAATAACCTGCTATAACAGTCTCGTTAATTTATAATATCTTTTTTATAGTATGCAAGCGTTATGTTTTCGTCCGGTTTTATAGTTAAGTGCATATCCTTATAGCCCGCTTTTTCGTAGCAACGGCGGTTTTTATCCATATCGGCGGGGAAATCGACGTAGAATCTTTTTGCTTCGGGGAATTCTTTTTCCGCAAGCTCTATGGCTTTCGGTGCGATGCCTGTGCCTTGGAAGTCGGGGTGGATGTATAGTCTTCCGAGGTAGTATTCGCCCTCTTTAAGGAAGGTATCGGGAAACCACTTGCCGTGAATGCGGTAAAATATCGCGCCGACGATCTTTCCGTCAGCAAGGATGGTGAAATGGCGGTAGTTTTCATTTAGTCTGATCAGTATATCCTCGACACCGCGCAAACACGGGTTGCCGGGATCGTGATATTTTTCGTAAAGGGGCAAAAATGCCGCCTTTTGTATTTCTATCAATTTCTCGGCTTCCGAGTGATGTGTTTCTCTTATTGTGATTTCCATATCTATTCCTTTCTGAAAATATCAAGCATGTGGTTCGTCGCGCCGACCATATCGGGGCGTTCACAGATGTTCATATGGTATTTCATATAAAACTCAAAATCCTCGTCGTCAAGCTCGGAAAAGCGTCCGCGCAGGAAGTTGACGAGCATATCTGTGCCGACGTAGTGCAAACGGGTGATGTTGAAATCCGACATAAGCAAATCGACATCCTCCTTGCGATAAAGCTGAAAAACGTCCTGCGGCAACGAATAGAGCTTGAAGGTCTCTTCATTTATCTTCTTTTCCGCGCGGGTGGGCTTTAACATATTCTTACCCATACAGTACTGATACATAGTCATATCGCTGTTGCAATATGCGGCGAAAATGATTCCGCCCTTTTTCGTCACTCTGATCGCCTCCGAGAGTGCCTTTTTCTGATCCTCGACCGTGAAAAGATGGTACATAGGTCCGAGAAGTAGAGTGATATCGTATTTTTCGTCATCGATTCTGAGATCAAGCGCGTCGCCCTGCGTGACCGTGATTTTCTCCCCCGGCAGAGTATGCGTATTGAAAACCTCGATATTACATTTCATCAGCTCCACGGCATCGACCTCAAATCCGTTCTGCGCGAAATAATGCGAGTACCTGCCCGTCCCCGCTCCGATCTCAAGGATCCTCATCCCCGGGCGAAGGTATTTTTCGATATAATTGACCGTCGTGATGAACTCCACGCTTCCGTAGCGCGAGAGTAGGCGTCCGTCCTCCTTTCCTCGTGAGTAGTAAGCGGTAAGTGCTTCGAGTCTGTTCATTGTATTTCTCCTTTCTTAAACAGAAAAGACGGTGCAAACCGAAATAAAACTTCGACTTGCACCGTCTATATCCAAAAAATAATAATCCTGCAATATGATTATGATGAAATTTGGGTACGACAATACAAGCCCGACGAATACCAGGAGTATTCTCCGTGCATAGGGACGTTATTATTAAGAACAAACTTAATAGTAGTCATTGCCGTAGACCTTTCTGTAAAATTTCGCTTATTATAACACAAAAAGGTACGATTGTCAATAGTAAACCGAAAATTTGTTGAAATAAAAAACCAAAGCACAGATTATCCGTGCTTTGGTTTTTAGCGTCAAGCGGCGGGCTCGGTCTCGGGCTCTGCGGGCTTTTGGCACTTGCGGTTCGGCTTGCGATCGGGCTTGTTTGCCTTGCGTTCAGCCTTCTTTGCTTCGCGTTCTGCCTTGCGTTCAGCCTTTTCAGCCTCGCGTTCAGCCTTGCGCTCAGCTTTCTCCGCTTCACGCTCTGCTTCGCGCTCAGCCTTTTTAGCTTCGCGCTCCGCTCTGCGTGCGGCACACTCCTCGCACTCGACACCTGCGGTCTCGCAAGCTTCGCATACGGGCTTTTCCTTGCGCTCGAGCTTCTTTGCGCGCTTTGCGTGCTTTCCGCATTCGGGCTTTTCGGCGGGAGCCTCGTCCTCGACGGATACCTCGGGAGCGACCTCCTCGGTCTTGCCCACGGCGGTCTCGGGCTCGACTTCCTCTACCGCGCCTATTGAAATGACAAACGAAGCGGCAAGCGCCATGGTAAGAAGAAATGCGATGATTCTCGTTCTCATGGTTCGGTACCTCCTTTTAGGTTGTCTAATTATACCAATTCAATGTGATTGTTTCTTGAACCCCGAATGAAATTTCAGCAATCAAGCATAGTTTTTCCTTCACCGACGAGTCCTTCGAAATCCTTCTTGAAGGCTTCTACGGCGTAGGTGACGGTGGGATTGGCGATAAGTCCTTCGATGATGTCGGGAGCGCAGGTCGCGCATCCGCAGCCGTAAGCCGCGAGAGCCTGCACCTGCTGGCTGTTCTTGAAGCTTGCGGCAAGGATCTCTGTCTTATATCCGCCGTTCACGAAAATGTCGTGCATAGTCATAGCCGATTCGATACCGTTCGCACCGAGATTGTCGATGCGGTTGACGTAGGGAGCGGCATAGTCCGCGCCGGCTTTTGCCGCAAGATACGCCTGCATCGGAGTGTAGATCGCGGTTGCCGTAATCTTGTAGCCGTCCTCGGAGAGAGCCCTGATCGCTTTCAGACCCTCGCGTGTGACGGGAACTTTGATATACGTGTCCTTGCCGAGAACCTCGGTGATCTTCTCGGCTTCCCTGATCATTCCCTCGGCATTATCCGAGATGACCTGAACGTGGAGCTCCTTCTTGCCGAGGAATTCTCTGATCTCGGAGAGGACCTCGAATGGCGGGCGTCCGCTCTTGGCAAGAATCGAGGGGTTGGTCGTTACGCCGTCAACGGGGTAAAATTCGGATATTTCCTTGATTTTCGCAATATTCGCGTCGTCGATAAGTAATTTCATTTTTTTACCTCTTATAAATATTTTTAACTTTGCCCTTTGCACTTTGCCCTTTGCACTTCCGCATATCGGACCGCCTCCATCGCGTCCTTCGCGTACTTATCCGCGCCAATGCGTTCTGCATATTCGCGGTTGAGTACCGCGCCGCCTACGATGATCTTCGCCCAAGGAGCTTTTTTACGAAGCTGCTTGATCGTCTCCTCCATAGCGGGAACGGTGGTTGTCATCAGCGCACTCAGACCGACTATCGGAGCGTGCAGACGGACAGTCTCCTCGACGATCCTTTCGGGCGGTACGTCGCGTCCGAGATCGCACACAGGATAACCGTAGTTTTCAAGTATCAGCTTTACGATATTCTTGCCGATATCGTGGATGTCGCCCTTGACGGTTGCGATCACGAAGGGCGGTTTGTCGGTTGCACCTCCGCTCGGCATATGGGCTTTAATTACATCGAAAGCCGACTTTGCCGCCTCCGCGCTCATAAGGAGCTGGGGAAGATAGACCGTCTTTTTCTCGAATCCGATGCCGACCGTATCAAGAGCGGGGATTATTTCATTCTGAACGATCGAAAGAGGCTCGTTTTCCGCGATCATCGACTCGGTAAGAACCGCCGCACGATCCTTGAGTCCCTTAACGATCGCCTTTTGAAGCTCGGAGGCAAAATCCTCCTTGACCTCGGTGACCGTCTGCGCGACCGTGCCGACCGACTGAACCGACGAAATGAAATCCGAGCAATTCTCGTCGAGTCCCGCAAGCGCGCGATATGAATAATAGGTGTTCATCATCTCGGCGGAATAGGGATTCATTATAGCCGCCGAAAGTCCGCGTCCGAGCGCGAGAGCGAAGAAGCTCGAGTTGATCACGTCCCTGTTCGGAAGCCCGAAGGATACGTTCGAAACGCCGAGCGAGGTATGGCATCCAAGCTCACGCTTGATCATACCCACCGCGCGCAAAGTCTCGCGTGCGGCGTTATTATCCGCGCTGATCGTCATAGCCAGCGGATCGAAGATGAGATCCTTCTTCTCGATGCCGTATTTTTCGGCTTCTGCGAGGATGCGCTTGGCGATCTCAAAGCGTTCCTCTGCGGTCGAGGGGATGCCGCTGTCGTCAAGCGTCAGAGCAACGATTAAACCGCCGTACTTTTTTGCAAGCGGAAAGACCGCGTCCATACTCTCCTGCTTGCCGTTTACCGAATTTATCATCGCCTTGCCGTTGTATCGGCGGAGTGCCGACTCCATTGCGGCGGCGTTTGAGGTGTCGATCTGGAGCGGAAGATCGATTATCGCCTGAAGTTCGCAGACAGCTTCGGTGAGCATTGAAACCTCGTCGATATCGGGCAGACCGACGTTGACGTCAAGAATGTGAACTCCCTTTTCCTGTTCGGATATTCCTTCCTTTAATATATAACCGATATCGTGCGCCTTGAGAGCTTCCTTGAAGCGTTTTTTGCCCGTCGGATTGATGCGCTCGCCGATTAGGATCGGTGCTTCATCAAATATCACCGCGTGAGTGTAGGACGAAACGCAGGTGATGTTCTTCTTTTGAATTGCGGTCGCCTCGATGCCTTTGCAAGCTTCAACCGTAGCTTTAATATATTCGGGAGTCGTTCCGCAGCAGCCGCCCGCTATGCGCACGCCTTTTTTGACAAGCGCGGCAACCTCCGCGGCAAATTCATCCGCGCTGACGTCGTAATGCGTCTTTCCGCAGACAGAACAGGGCAGACCCGCATTCGGCTTCAGAATTACGGGGACTGAAGCATATTTGAGATATTCCTCGACCACGGGCGCAAGAGCCTTCGGTCCGAGCGAGCAATTCACGCCGATTGCATCGGCACCCATACCCTCGAGCATAGCCACCATCGCGGCGGGCGATGCGCCCGTCATCAGCTTGCCATCCTCGGAATAAGCGTTCGACACGAAAACGGGGAGAGCGGAGTTTTCCTTTGCCGCCAGCAGAGCAGCCTTGGTTTCATAGCTGTCGTTCATCGTCTCGATCACGATGAGGTCTGCGCTGTACTTCACGCCGAGCTTGACGGTCTCGGCAAAGATTCGGACGGCATCCTCAAAGTCGAGATCACCGTAAGGCTTGAGCATTCTGCCCGTAGGTCCGATATCGAGCGCGACGAACTTTTCCTGTGCTCCGACACTCGATCCCGCCGCTTCGCGTGCGTTTTCGATGGCGGCTTTGACGATGGAATCAAGCTCCTCGGCGGAAAACTTCAGAATATTCGCGCCGAAGGTATTTGTATTTACGATATTACTTCCCGCATCGAAATAGGCGCGATGGATGTCGACTATGACCTCGGGGTGCTCAATATTCCACCTTTCGGGAAGCTCGCCTGCCGCGAGACCGCGCTCTTGAAGCAGAGTACCCATTCCGCCATCGAGGAAGACAATGTTATTTTTCAAAAATTCCGTGATATTCATTATAATTTTACTCCTATAATCGCCGTTACCGATTTCGTGGGCGACATAAGCATACTTTCGTTCAGCGTCAGCCCGATGCGCTTCGGGCAATCGAGAGCTTTGAATATTTCCTTTTGGAATTCAAGCGGAAGGTCGCCGTATCCCGGACTGAACCGCGAGCCACCGAATTCCGAATTGAACTCATCGCAAAGTGCCTCTATTCTCTCGGCTCCTATCGCCTGAAAAAGGAGCGACTTCGTAGGCGTAACGCTTGCATATCGCGCAATAAGTCTGTCGATCCCGATACCGACGGTCGCGGCAAAGAGAATGACCTTGTCACAGCCCTCGAGATGCTTTTTCAGATCCTTGGAATCAACCGAATCGAAGAATGATACGGGAAATCCGCTGTAGCAAAGCTTATAAGTCAGCTTGCCCTCAGCTTCCTTGAAGCATTCGTCGAGAAGTGCCTCGATTTCGGGTGCATCCCCACGTACGCCCGCATATCGCAGTATCTCGCGGCGGTCGATCGGCGGCGCATCGTATGTTTTAGTGTAGATCATCATCCGAGGATATCGGAGAGATTGCGAAGGATCGCCTCGGCGACATCGGGCTTGTTCATCGAGTAAACGTGGACGTTCTTGATGCCGTTTGCGAAGAGGTCGATGATCTGATCGGTCGCGTATGCGATTCCCGCCTGCTTCATTGCCGCGGGTGTCGTACCGAATTTATCGACGAGAGACTTGAACCTCTGCGGCATAAAGGAGCCCGAAAGCTTGATGGCGCGATCGACCTGATTGCCGTTCGTGATCGGCATAATTCCGGGGATGATCGGCACGGTAATGCCCGCCTCGCGGATCTTATAGAGGAAATTGTAGAGCAGATTGTTGTCGAAGAACATCTGAGTTGTCAGGAATTCACATCCCGCGTCGACCTTTTCCTTGAGATATCGGATATCATCCTTTTGAGTGGCACTTTCGGGATGGATCTCGGGGTAACAAGCGCCGCCAATGCAGAAATCGGCTCCCGATTCGCGCAGATCGCGCACAAGCTCGATCGCGTGCTTGTAATCCCAATGCGAACGGTCTGCGTTCTCAAGTCCCGAGGGAATATCACCGCGCAGAGCCATTACGTTCTCGATTCCCGCCGCCTTCATATCCTCTATCCTCTCGCGAACGGTCTCGCGGGTCGAGGAAACGCAGGTAAGGTGAGCCAGAGTCGGCACGCCGTAATTTGCCTTGATATTCTTTGCGATCTCGAGGGTATATTTGCTCGTACCGCCGCCCGCGCCGTAGGTGACGCTCATAAAGGCGGGGCGGAGCTTTGCGATCTCCTCTGTTGCGTGCTTGACGCTCTCAAAAACGGTATCCGTCTTGGGGGGGAATACCTCGAAGGAGAGAGACAGCTTTTCATCATTAAACAGTTCGGTAAGTTTCATCTTCTTGTACCCGATTTCAAACAATATATAATAATTATAGCACAATTATATTGGTAAATCAATAGATAAATGAAAAACGGCAAGCCGAAACCTGCCGTTTTCTGTTTACAAAACTATCGACCCGCCCGACTTCATCTTCCCGCGGAATGCAGTGAAATCGATCGTCTGCACAGTTTTCCCCGACGTCAGTGCCTCATAGCAGGCGACTCCGGCAGCTTCGCCCGTCTGATTGAGCGAGATCATAACGCGGAGTGCGCCGTGCGCGTCCTTGTCCGAGTCGATGCATCTGCCGCAGACCATGAGATTCGGGATCTTTTCGGGAAGGATCGCGCGGTATGGTATCTGCCAGTAGTGCGGATACTCACCCTTGTCCTCACGCCAACGCACCTCCTCGATCTCGCCGCTCGGCATACTGTGACGCTCGAATCCGTCAAGATAGCGGAAGGTCGTCGGCATCTGCGGGATATGAACGTCAACGGGGTAGGCACAATAACCGATGGCATCGTCAAAATGCCTGCCGCAGCAGATATCCTCGCCCGTAACCTGATATGAACATCTTAGCTGACGCGTTTCGCGGATACCCGTCATTGTCGAGAGACCGACAAGCGAAAGCTCACGTCCGCAAGGATCGGATTCGCGAAGAATATTCATCATTTCGCGCACCTGACGTCTGCCTTCGATCTCGGCTTGCGTAAGAATATCGGCATCCGAGCAGTCGCCGACGAACTGCGCCTTGCACCAGTTCGAAACGTTCTTCGTGCCCGGAACGTTGATCTCCCAACCCGCTCTGCCGCCGATGCGGAGACGGTTTTCATCTGTGCGGAGGACGTTGTTCGGCTTGGTCAGCTTTTCCCAACCCGCTACACGCGCACCGGTCGTTGCAGGCTGAAAGCCTTCGTGATAGTAGACCTCCATTCCGACATCCGCGCCGAGAAATCCGTCGGCAGTCGCGTCGATGAAGTATTTTGCGCGGATGGCAAAGCGTCCCGAGCGGTTTTCGACGATGACAGCCTTCAGCTCACCGTCCTCGATATATGGCGCGGAATAGCGCGTGTGTAGATAGGGCGTGATAGCCGCATCGAGGATCATACGGTCGAGCTCGATCTTCATCTCCTCGGTGTTGAGGACGTATGTGCTGTAATATGGCGCGCGCCATTTATTTTCCTTCGGCAGGCGGATGCGCAGACCGTTCGGGACTGCCTTGAGCCGCTCGATCATCTCCTCGGTCAGACCCGAGATTATTTGTTTTTTGTAGGTATCGTCGGTCAGCGAATGCCAGATGCAGACAAAGCTGTTCGTCGCGGTGCCGCCGAAAGCACCCGCTTGCTCGACTATTGCAACCCTCGCACCGAGGCGTGCGGCTCTGACCGCGGCAAAAACACCCGTACAGCTACCGCCGAGTACGACTATATCAACATCGTTTATGACTTTAATATCCCTTGCGGGTTCTCTTACAGTAATCATTTTTTGTCCTCGCTTACCGTAATATGAATATTTCCTGTCGAAGTCTTTATTTTACAAACTCCGCCCGAATGGGTTTCGGGAACCTTGATGCTTCCGCTTGACGATTCACATTTGAATATCTTTTCGCTCAAAAGACTTCCTTCAACTCTGCCCGTATCGGTTTCAATATTGATTTCTTCCGCATCCGAAAGGTTGAGCTTCACGTCACCCGTTGAGGTCTTAATGACGAACGAATCGGCAAGTACGCTTGTCAAGGTAACGTCGCCCGTCGAGCGTCTGACATTCACCTGAGCTTCAACTGTCACATATTTGAGCAGAATATCGCCTGTACTGCCCCAGGATTCAATATTTTTCGCCTCGGAGCCGTGGACTTCAATTTTTCCGGTGTTGCAGGAAAGTGAAATTTTGTCCGATGCCTTTATATTTTCAACAACAATATTTCCCGTGGAAACGCTTGCGCAAAGATCTTCGGGCTCGACATCCCGTACAGTAATATCTCCAGTACTGCAGGAAAGCGAAAGCTCTTTATGGGTCTTTGCTAAAAATTCAATATCGCCCGTGCCTGCGGAGGCAAGCACAAATGTGAAGGAAAACTTTTCAGAAACCTTTACGTCACCGGTGTCCGTTTCCACCGATAACCTATCATATTCTCCTGCAGGCAGATAAAGCACAAGATCTGCTTCATTGCCAAAGAAGCTGATATGATCGTACCATTTGCGATCATCCGTCATTTTGATCACAAGATGCTTGCCTTCAAAGCGATATTCAAGTTTAGAATTGTCGCTCTCGTCAACTTCGATCTTACAAATTCCGTCTTCGGAAGGAAGAATGATGATGTTATGATCCTGAGCGATAACGCTGATCACCCCGATATCGCCTTCAATAACGTAGCTGTTTCTTTCGTAATTAACATTCGAAAAACCGCCGAAGTCAAAATCTACAGCAACCAGTGCCGCACCCGCAAGAGCCGCACCCGCGATGATAAGGCAGAGTGCAACCACGATCGTTACAATATTCTTTTTCATCTTATTTGCCGCCCTTCTTCATAAAAAGTGATTTGACGAACGTACCCGTAAGCCACAAGAGTCCCTTGGTCGAATACTTGCAGACGAATATCCACAAAATTCCGAGACCGACGCAAGCAAGCGAACAACCGAGCAGAAAAAGTCCCGAAAGGCTGTTAACGCAGGCGAGCATAACCGCAGAAGCAATAATTCCTCCGAAAGCCGAGCCCATAAAAGCCGCCTCCGCTGCGTAGAACGAGATCACTACCGCCCAGAGCGAGACCCAAATAGAGAAAAGTATCGCCCCCGCCGCAATCAAAAGCGGAAACCAAAGCGGGAATCCGATAATTATGACCGCGATCTCCCATCCTCGGAATGACCGTTTGGGCTTTACCTTCTCCTTAATTATCTTCGTTATCGGAATATCCTTCAAAATCTGCGTTTTGATATCCTCTACGCTTCCGAGTGCCGAGACCGCTTCTTCCTCGGGAATACCGTCCTCAACTCTGTCGTCAATCATTTCGGAATAAAAATCCAGACTCTTTTCTATATCGGCTTCGGGAAGTCCCGATATAGCCGCGCGAAGCTCCGCTAAAAATTCCGCTTTAGTCATCGTCCCCATCCCCCTTGGTCACAAATTTGTATATAGACATGATCTCTTTCCATTCTTCCTTGAAATCCTCGATGCGCCCGAGTCCCGCCTTTGTAATATGATAATATTTGCGGAGTCTGCCGTTATGCTCGGCTGTACGGACGGTAAGCAATTCAGCCGCCTCGAGACGTCGCAGGATGGGATAAAGAGTCGACTCGGATATTTCGACGAATGGCTTGATGTCCTTGATGATCTGATAGCCGTAGGAATCCTCCTCCTTGATCGCCGCAAGCACGCAGACGTCAAGAAGCCCGCGCTTCATTTGAATATCCATCATATACCTCCTTTTGCATAATACTACGCTATACATAGTATAGCACAAAAGGAAGAGGTTGTCAATAGGAGGATCAAAAAAAGACAGCGAAGCTGTCTTTTTTTGATAGTTACTTTATTTTTTCAAAATACTCCCGCAAAAGCTTGGCATCAACGACTCTGTAAGCGGGGTGTTCAGCCTCGCGGTAGGCGTCGCTGTGATGGATCGCGGGCATTCCCGAGCGGCGGTATTCCTCGATGATCTCGGAGCCGTTTTCGCAAAAAATGTTGACTCGCTTGAAGCTGCGGTTCTTTTCGGGATCTTCCCTCACCTCGGTCACCTCGTGAGCGTCGATATACTCCTCCGCCTCACGCAAAAAGCCTTCAAGAAGCTCGCGTCCGTTTTCTCTCGGATAAGCCGACGCCGCAAAGAGATCAAAAAGGTCGCCGACGGGCAGATCTCTGTACTTCCACGCGGCAATATTAACACGGCAGATGTCGTCCGAGATATACTCGCAGATTGGAATATCCTTTGCCGGAGTCGCATCAAATTCGCGCTCAAGATAACGCCTTGCCGCGTCCTTGTCTGTCAGCAGATGCTCCGCGCCGTATGCCGCCTGATAGCATTGCTTGAGGAGATCGGTCACGGTGGTCGATTGATGACGCCTGTGCTGCCAGGAAAGGTAGCCGACGATGCTCGGCTTTCTCGTCGGGAAATAGGGGATCGGCTCGACCGCACCGAGGCGAAAACGCGGAATATCGACCTCGGAAAAATCATTGATCTTCTCGAGCGGATAATAGGTCAGCTTATTCAGATCGAATTTCACCCCGCCCGGCAAAGTGCGGTATTTCCCATCCTTGATATGCTCGACCTTATCGCAATGAAAGGCTCTTCCCTTTCCGTCGCGGTAAGGAATGAGCGCGAAGGTGCGTTCTTCGGGGTCGATAACAATAAATGAGCTGATGGGCGCGTCGGAAAACTTATGCTTCAGCAGCGTATGGATCAGCATTTTTCCGTCGGGCGCAAAGATCGGAGGCTCGGCAAAGATCGAGCGGCGAGTTAATTCCACGATCAGCTTGAGTCTCGGTTTGTTTTCAAAAAGCGCGAAAAAGCCCTGGTAAACTCCCATTGACGACTCGATTATCGAGACAATCGCGCAAAAATACTTTCCGTCGGGCGATTCGATCGCCTTGTTGTCCGTGTTCGGATACCCCCACCGTCTGAGCGTTGCGTACTCATAAACGGGAGGCAGATCGAGATATACCTTTGCCATTTTTATTTTTTCTTGGTCTCTCTGATCCTTACGACGAAGTTCAGATTGATCGCCTCGGTCATGCCCTTTCTCTCAACGAGGAGCGCACCGTCGCTGACCTCCTTGACGGTACCGCTGTACTGGTTGCCCTCAAAGGTATAGATCACACATTCTTTTTCGATAAATTTCTTTGCAAGTTCAAACATTTCATTATTCTCCGTTCTGTTTTTTTGAATTATGTTTCTCATTATTACTGTTTTTCTGAGCTTTTGGCGGCTCGAAGTAATACAAAGGATCAGCCAAAGATAAAATATTGGGAAATATGCAGAATTCATTTTATCTCCTTCCGTTCTTCATTTTGAGGTATCCCCTTGCGGAAATAAGGAATACTGCAAGGTAGACCGCCATAATTCCTCCCATAAATGCCGCAAGAACGTAGTTCCCGTTTGCGGTATTCATACAAAGCTGAGGCAGAAGGAAGCAGAAGAAGATGATTACAAGCGGCGTCATTCTGCCGCGGAGTACACGCTCCATCATCCGAAGCTTCGATTCCTCGTCGCAGAAGATACCCTCGTCGTCCTGCATATCGGATGCGGGCTTGCGGAAATATGAATATCCCGCATATTCCTGAAGATGCTCCCATCCGCAATCGGAAAACATCTGCAGGTATTCATCCTTGTTTTTGATGCCATCCTGATTGTAGTCAAGCTGATATACGACGTCCTCGGGCGTACATTTCTCGAAATGATACCTGCCTAAACCCGTGACTTTTATGAATTTCCAGCCCGATTTATGCATCTCACGGAGGTATTCTTCCTCTTTTTCATATTCAAATATGGTAAAATACTTGAACTGCTTCTTGTAATCTTCGTTTTTCATTCCGTCTCCCCCTTTGCGATCTTATAAAGCCGCTCGATACGCTTGATCTCAATCTCAAGCACTTCCTCGCCGAGATCCGTGATCCTATAGATCTTTCTCTTCTCTTCCTCGCGGATAAATCGGATAACGCCGTCCTTCTCCATCTTAGAGAGACTGCCGTACATAGTTCCCGGCGCAAGTCTGATCGCGCCGTCCGTCAGTTTCTCGACCGTCTGGACGATCCCGTAGCCGTGATTCGCCTCTCGCAGGCAAAGAAGAATGTAGAACGCCGTCTCGGTCATAGGAACGTAGACCTTTTTTATATGCTGATCCATCATTTCCTCCTTGTATTTCACTTCGATACATCGCACCTCGATATATCGTACCTATATTATATCGCACTTCGATATATTTGTCAATAGGTTTTTGAAAAATTTTTAAAAAAGCACCGCAAAAAATGCGGTGCTTTCAAAAATTGCTTGGAGCATAGCGTATTGTAACAACGTGAACTTCCCTTTGCTCGTTCAATACCTTATAAATTATGACGTAATTCTTTACGAATAATTGGCGGTACCCCTTATTGGCATAGAGTCCTATTTGTCTTATCGCGCCACGTTCGGGAAAAAACTCCAAATTAATTATTGCATTTTCCAAATCATCAATCAGTTTTTCCGCTGCAAGAGGCTCGGAAAGATTGTTTGCAATGTACTTGAATATTTCTTCCAGATCACGGCTTGCGCGAGCATAAAGCTTTACTGAATAATTATCCAAAATACTTTCTCCGTAATCCGTCAATAGTACTTTTTGCATCAAGAAGAACTCCGTCGCTCTCGTATTCCTTTTCAGCCTCAAAAATTGCCGAATCAGTCTTAATTGCTTCAATCAATTCTTCGTAAGCTTCAATACTCATAACAACAAGATCGCCGTAACCGTTTTTGGTTATAAAAATCGGTTCCTTTTTCGCGTGGCAAAGCTCTGATATCTCGGTTGTATTACGTAATTCTGTAATAGGTTTTATCTGCGGCATATCATTGTCCTCCTTCTGTACATTATTATAGCATAATTATGTACGTTTTTCAAGAGGTTAGATAAAAATAAACCAAATAATCTTGCTTACGATATGCAGAGTCGCGTGGCTGAGCATAGCGTATTGAAGACCGTACTTGCGGTAGAGACGACCGAAAAGGAGTCCGAACGCGCCGTTGAGCAGGAAACAACGGACGAGGATCATAGGGGTAAGCTCGCCGAACGCCGTGAACGTCGCGGGCAGATGACCTGCGGCAAAGAGCAGAGCGGCAACGATATTCGCTATGACAAGGACCTTCCCCGGAACCTCTTCTCTGCCCTTACAAAAGATCTTGAAGATCAGAAACGCGATAAGCGACATAAAGAAGAGCCGCATCAGCAGTTCCTCAACGATCCCTCCGTAAAGGATCGAGGCAATAACGCCGTAGAGAGTCATTCCCGCGGCTGTGCTGTCTTTGACACCCTCGATCACTCTGCCGAACGTCCACGGGTCGAGGCTGAAAATGATTCCGCCGATCAGCGAGGAGATCATCGTAACGGCAAGCGCGCGCTTTTCAAGCCTGAGGGGCTTGAGCAGTCCGAGCTTTCCTGCGAGAATATATCCGAAGAAGCAGCAGAACATAATTAGTCCGACGTTCTGCACGATCGTGATCGCCCAAACGATCCCGATGCTTCCGACCTGTGCCACAGCCTCCTCGAGAATCTCGGGCGGGAACATCTCAAACTGATAAAGGCAAACGAAGATTATTGCAACGACCGTGATCGGCAGAAAAGCGAGCGAGAATATCAGCGGCTTTTTGAATCTGCTCATTCCTGTTTTCCCCCGCGTCCGTAGACCTCAACGCAAAAGCCCTTGTGTCCGCATTCGGGGCAGGTGAGCTTGCGGGTCGTGGGCGTGTGATTCGCCCAGAACATTTCCTTGAAGCTCGGCTTGAAGACGTGATTGCACTTCGGGCAGATGTATTCCACGCGCTTGTAGTAGAATATACTCATCCAGATCCCGATAGCAATTACGATGGGCAGACCGATGGCAAAAAAGGGCCACCAGATACCCTCGAGGATACCGAGCATAAGCGTGCCGACCTCGGCGATCTCGGCGATGATGCCTATGATGACCATAGTCCATCTCATACGGTAAAGCTTCTTTTTGTTTTCCATTTGATTTGCTATGTCGCCTAAAGATTCGATCGAGAATGAGTTCGTTTTCTTAAGTCCGCGGCGAAGATCTTCAACCATTTCGAGCTGTTTTTGCAGAGATTCGGATTCTGCCCGAAGCTCAGCCTCGTGCTGATCGAGAATGATCGAGATCACGCTCTCGGGGTCGTCCTCGGAGAATAGCTCACCTATCGTATTGATCGGCAGGCCCATCTCGCGGAGAAAACAGACCGTCTTCATCTTCGCGAGATCGTCCTCGGAATAAAGACGTCTTCCGCCCTCGGAAAGCTCGCTCGGAATGAGTATGCCGCGCGTATCGTAATATTGAACCGTCCGCACGGAAACTCCGCAAAGCTTTGCGATCTCTCCCGTTGTGTATTTTGACATAGCTTTCACCTCCATTCGCCGTAATTATATCATATTACGTTGCGTAACAAGCAATACCTTACGCAGGATGATTTTTTCAGAATTCAAAAAAAATGAAATACAATTGTTATTATAGCCGAAGAGAGCCGAACACATAAGGTTTTCATCGGCAAATATCCGCATATACTGCAGAAAAAATCCTCGTAAGATGACATATTACTTCGAATTTTTTCTTTGTCTATCCGAATATTTGCTCGATGAAAACTGCTTCGCACTCTGCGGCGAATAAATTTTTGATGGATTTTGGTGGGATGTAGCGAAGCAAGGTATTAACCTTGCGAGATATATCACGCCGAAAGACG
>JAZSEA010000121.1:0-24115 GCA_045531455.1 Eubacteriales bacterium | reverse complement strand
AGTAAATTAGAGTAGTTTTTTGCGGAAAACATACACCATCACCTTCAGCCCAAAGTTTTACTTCAAGTTCTGAAAAGACGCAATCGCGTTCTCCTTCCACCGTCGTCAAGCGACGGTCCCCCTCCCTCCCGGAGGGAGGCTGAGTGGTAGCGTAAACTCCTTTGGATATTCAGCGAATATCGTTATAAATTAACCTATAAAAAGCAAATAGGAATATTTTATTGAAAAGGTTTGCCAAAACTCCATTGTGAGTGCAAACTGATTTAAATAAAATATTCCTATTTTATTATGCATAATTATATATACAAACGATATTCGCTGTAGAAATATCGAGATTTGCACAAACCCTTTACCTCCCTCCGGGAGGGAGGGGGACCGCGGGGGAGCGGTGGAAGGAGAACGCGATTGAACTTCTATGTGTTTTTCGTGCAAGATTCGGGCGGAGAGTGATGATGTACGGCTTTCCGAAAATCTTACCGTATACATTCCTCATAGAAAACTTAAATGAGTCAGCCCCTTTTTTATTATTCAAAAGCCTTGGCGTAGGGGGTGATATCCGGCTCGCCGTAGAGGGCTTCGTAATCGTCGCCGAGGAAGCAGGCGAAGGTGGTTATGTCATCGAAGCCGATCAACCTGTAGTCGCGGATGTCCTCTGCCATCGCTCTTTCGTTCAGCCGGAAGCGTGCGGGCGGCTTTTTCCATCGTGAAAAGAGCGAGTTATCGTACCAATATTCAAGCACCTTCGCGTCCTCCCTGCCGAAATAATCGAGAAGCGGCACGAGCATTCCGCGTTCACGCTCGATCCGCACGGCAGAATCCTCTCCCTTTGCGGTGTATTTCTCAAAAGGAGCGTACTCGAGGAAGAGTCCTCGGTTGCTGTGGGAAAGAGTCGGCGGCGCGATCGTGTCGATGTAGGCGAGATACGCCATCCGCGCATCGGGGATATGGCGTTTTATCTCGTCAAGTGCGGCGCTGAGCGCGATATACTGCTGATCCGACGGCGACAGCCGGCGGCATTTCGGGCATTGGCAATGGATAGAACGTCCGTCATCCATCCAGAAATAGAACTTCTTACCGCTGCCATAGAGCTTGAGCGCAAGCTCAGCCGAGCGTTTTGCAAAAAGCGAGAGCGCATCTGCGTTTGAGACGCAGAAATTCCAATCGGGAACCCTCTCGCCCGACTCGTTCATTCTGAAATACTCGGGATGCTCCGCGAAAAGCGATCGGTCCATAAGATATCCCGCCGCGTGGCACTCATACTCGATTTCTAGCCCTCTCGCCCGCGCGTAGTCGATAAGCGCACGGTGTTCGGATGTTTCAAGTAATGAAAGCAGACGCTCAAGCGTCCTCGGCGCATCCTTACCTCCCTCGGGATGGATACCGAGAGTGTTGATCCCCGCGTCGGCAAGACGGTCGATCCACTTCCGCGAAAGCTCACCCGGGTGTATTATCATTCCGTTTCGGTACTTTTTTATTTCCATAAAAATATCCTCCCGACTTCGATACTAAAATTTTAGCACAAATCGGGAGGAAAATCAATATATTCTTTATTTTTGTCGTATTAATCAAGCTCTGTCAGCTTGATCTGCCCTTTTTCGACCGAAACCGAATAATGACATACGCTGCCATCCTCTTTGGTTCCTACCAAGCGGAATGCCTTGTCGCTTCCTCCGTCAAATTCAAGAAGCATCGGGACGCTATCGAACCTTTGGAAGAGCTCTTTTTCGTCGCTTTTTAGGTATCTGATCCTTACGGTAAAGAAGAACTGTCCGTCATCAAGACCAATTCCTACCGAACACGCATCGGTTATTCCGTCGCCGTTCATATCAAAATACTCGGTTTCATTCAAGCTCGGATACTTTTCGCGAACTGTGTCGCCGAGAAGCATATCGCGAATTATCGCTTCATACGCCGCCCGCTTTGCCGCTACGTCATCGCCCTCGCGTATAATCCAAAAATCGCCTATATAGCTTGAAAGAGGATTCTGCCACGGAACGATATAAACGTCATCATCGTCAATATCGTAAGCGGCGAGGATCTTGCGCATTTCTGCAGCATTGACGCCCGGCATACTCCAAAGCATTATATCAGGTTTTTCCGCATCAGTATGAGGCATCACGGCAAAGTCATAGCTACCGGGTGCCATCTGCCAGACGTAAACGTCGAGTCCGTTCGACGCATCAAAGCTCGTATAAATATCGTACAAGGGCTTTACCTCGAAGACCACCCACGCGCCGTTCGATTCAAATCGGTATTTTCCCTCCGCCGAAATATCATAGTGATCGGTGACCATATAGCTATACGAGGTTTCAAAATTCGATTCGATCACCACCTCGCCGCTTTCGTGCGCGAGCTTGTTTTCAAGCGGGATCAGCTTGCTTCCTTCATATCGGTAGACCTCGAACGCGGGCCCGATCACGTGCGCGCGGTCGGTATCGTTCGTCCATTCGATAAGGAAGCTTCTGCCGATGCCGTTGCGATACTGAATCGCTCTGAAATCGACCTTGATACCCTCGGCATCACAACCGAAATCAAGGATCGCGGCAAAAAGCCCGTTACCGATAGATTTGATATCATACGGGAAAGCCGAGCCGAGCGAGTCGGTGACCTCGAACTCCACCCACGCCTCGCCCGCAACAAGGCGGTATTTACCGAGCGAGGAAATATCAAAATGCTCGGTGATATTAAACGAGGGATAGGTCATTGAAAACGCACCGACGCCCATAGCTCTTTCTTTCCAATAACCGATGAATTCAAGCGGGATAAGCTCGTCGCCCTCGTAGCGGTAGACCTCAAAAGATTCACCGTAGATCTGCGTTTTGAAGCTCTTATTCTTCCATTTCAACGTGAAAATGATGTCTCCGCCCTCGACCTTTGCCTGGATGAAGGAGATATCGGCTCCGCGATCGTCGCTTCCGCAGTCGGTGACCTTGACGTAGATCTCCTCCGAGGGGAGCTTGACTGCTCTGTTGCCCGAGTCCTTCGTCTTCTTGAAAACGAGCTCCTCTATACCGATTCCGAGGAGATCCTCCTCGATCTTCAGCACAAAATCATCTCCGCGAGCCTTGAGAGATCCCGCAAGGATCAGATGCTCTGTTGACGCATCCGAATATTCATCGGGAGAAACCAATCCGTCCTCGTTGATGTCATAATCGGCATCGTCGATGCCCGATCTGAAGACCTCGGCATAACCGTCCCCATAGCGGATCACAACGTCGTCATACCGATGGTCGAATAATAGTATACCCGACATTCTGACACTATTATCAACGGTAAGACTGATCCTCGCGCCGTCCTCGCAGAGCCATTCGCTTCCCGGCTCGAGAAGCTCGCGGACGTCATTTTTCGGGTTGGTCAGGAAGCAGACCGAGACGATCACGGTCGCAACGAGCGCAATTATGATTATCCAGAACGCGGGCTTTTTGTAGTTCAGAACCGATTTGATCCTCTGCTTGACGCCTACCTCGCCGAATGCGAGCGGGCAAGCCATTATCCTCTTGCGGTGCATACTGCAGGCAAGAAGCGTGCGCGAATAGTCCTTTTTCGCCTCGTCGTCCATCATTCCGATGACCTTTTCGTCGCAAGCCGCCTCGATATCACGGCAAAGCAGCGCGTACGCGATCCAGATCAGCGGATTGAACCAATAGACCGACAAAAGCAAGAATCCGAGCGGCTTCCATACGTGGTCGCCGCGGCGCAGATGCGCTCTTTCGTGCGCGAGCACGTGCTCGAGTGCCTCGCCGCTCATTCCCGAGGGAAGATAAATGCGCGGAAACAGCACGCCGAGGATGAAGGGAGAATCAACTTCGTCGCAGAAATAGAGCTTTCCATCACCCTTGACCGAGGCTCTGACCTTCCGTCTGAGCAAAATATATGACAAAATACCGTAGCCAAGCATCAGCGCAACGCCGACAAGCCAGATATATGCCGCCACCTCGATGACGATCTGCATCGGATTGACGCTTGCGCCGACCTGCGGTGCGAGTGAATCTGATATCACGGGGTTAACGATACTGTTCATCACGCCGATCCCGCTGTGGATCGCGGGCGCGGTCGTCACCGTGATATTCTGCGGAAGCGGTTCAGCAGAGGGGATCAGGCTGAAAACACTTTCGAGTGAAAACGGAAAAACAAGTCTCAAGCCGACAATACCCCAAAGGAGACAGCTTATCCATTTCGGTGCCTTTCTCATCAAGGGGCGCAGAAGGAGAACGGCAAGCACTATCCACCCCGCCGTTACCGCGAGATTGAATATCTTAATGAATAGCTCGCTCATTTCCGCTCCTTTCCGAATCCGTCGATCATACGTCGGATCTCCTCAAGCTCCTTCTCCGTCGGTCTCTTTCTCGATGCAAACGCCGCGATAAAGGCGGGAAGCGAGCCCGCGAAGGTATCCTCTACGAATTTCTCGCTCTGCATCGCGTAAAAATCATCTCTTGCGATCAGCACGCTGACCGTACTTTGCTCGGTCTTGAAAAGTCCGCGCTCGCAAAGCTTCTTGAGCACCGTGTAGGTCGTTGTTCTCTTCCAGTTCAGCTCCTCCTCGCAAAGCGCGACAAGATCGCGCGTTATGATCGGAGCATTCTTCCATACGATATCAGCAAATCGCGCTTCAACCGCGCCAAGTCTCAATTCTTCCATCTTGACCTCCATATCTGTCTATCATCAATAGACTGCATATATAGTCTATCACAAATAGACAGATTTGTCAATAGCCTTTTTAAAAAAATTTGTCTGCTTGGCAAAAATCCAAGCAGACAAATACATTATTTCTCAATCTTCCTTATTGCGCGCTTGAAGCGGAAAGCAAATAGGATGACGGTAAAGGTGACGGCGATGAGATCCGCGATCGGCTCTGCGGTGTAAACACCGAGAGTCTTATTCGCCATAAATTGCGGAACGATATAGATGAGCGGCAGAAGGAGGACGAATTTTCTCACGACGGCAACCGTGACCGAGCACGCCGCCTCGCCGAGCGAAACAAAGGTCATCTGACACGCGATCTGCGCGCCGAAAATTATCAGTCCGCCGAAATAGACCCTTATAACGTCTGCCGTGTACGCGATCAGATCGGCGTCGGGTGTAAAGATCGAGGGGAAAACGCGCGGGAACAGCATAATGACCGCCCAAAGCGACACCGAATAGATCAGACAAGAGACAAGAAGCAGACGGAAGGTCTTTTTTACTCTGTCGGCGTTTTTCGCGCCGTAATTATAGCTGAGTATCGGCTGCGAGCCCTGCGCAATTCCCTGCAGGGGGAGCATCGCAAACTGCATAACGCTCGTCAGTATCGTCATCGCGCCGACGGCAATATCTCCGCCGTATTCAAGAAGCGAGGAATTGAAGCAGACCGAGATAACGCTCTCGCTTGCCTGCATCATAAAGGTCGCAAGACCGAGCGCGAGACAAGGAAGGATGATCCTCGGCGAAACCACGAGATTTTCGCGCTTGATGCGGAGCATCGTCTTCTTCCCGAGAAGAAATGAGACGACCCAGACTGCAGAAAGTGCCTGCGAAATGATCGTCGCAAGTGCCGCGCCCTTGACTCCCATTCCGAATCCGTGGATAAAGAGCAGGTCGAGCGCGATGTTTGCGGCAGCTCCGATAACGACCGAGAACATCGATATCTTCGTAAATCCCTGAGCCGTGACAAATGCGTTCATTCCGAGGGTTAGCTGCACGAAGATCGTTCCGAGCGCGTAAATGCTCATATAATCCGAAGCGTATTCGATGGTATTTTCACTCGCACCGAATGCAAGCAGAAGCGGACGGTTCCATATCAGCAGAACGGCGGTCAGTATCATGGATATGACGATCTGCAATCCGAAGCATCCGCCGAGAGTTTTCTCCGCCTTTTCCTGCTCACGCTGCCCCATAAAGATCGATGCGCGCGGTGCACCGCCCGAGCTCACAAGCGCAGCAAAAGCCGAAACGATCATAATAAGCGGCATACAAACGCCGACACCTGTCAGCGCAAGATCGCCGATATCGGGAATATGCCCGATAAAGATCCTGTCAACGATATTATAAAGCATATTTATGAGCTGAGCCACGACCGTGGGCAGAGCCAATTTAAAAAGCAATCTGCCAACCGGCGCCTGCCCGAGCATTTCCTTATTATTGTTCATTCAAAAACACCTCCGTACGTATAATAATTATATCACGCAAATGAGGTTTTGTCAACATTGAGAAAATTAAAAGGGACTGAATCATTACAGTCAATGATTCAGTCCCCTCATTTATTATTAATTTGCGGTATTAACTCTGATAAAGTCGATCTGATTTATCAGGAGGAAGGAGCCGGAGGAGTTGGAGCAACCAAGGTAGCGGAAGACGAAATCTGCCGTTACTTCATAAGGAGTGAGATCGAGAGTGGTGCTTCCGTTGAAGTCGCCGGTTACGTTCTGCATATTCTCGATAACGAGAACGCCGTCCTTATACATACTCATAACGCTCTTGCCCGTTGCGGGATCATAGGTGTTGACGAGCTTCATAACACAGCCCGAGGTAAGGCGAGAGCCCTCTGCAGAATAGTTGTAGTAGCCTGCCTTATCGGTATAGGACTTGACGTCGTAATCCGAGATGTTCAGTTTGCCGCCTCTGAAGGAGAGAGCCTTATTGCCCTTGACGTTGTCCCTCTCGGATGCGATGATGAAGCCGTTAGCTCCCGTGATATCGCCGAATCCGATCTCAAAGCTCCAGTTCTTGGTGCGTTCGAGCTTGATCTCCTTCATGATCTCGAGCTGAAGCTTCGAGCACTTGAGGATACCGTTTTCGATGGTGTAGGAGCCGTTGAGTGCCTTTGCGTTGAAGGCATTAACTACGTTGCCGTCCTTGTCACGTGCGAGAAGGTCGCTCTCGAACTCCCAGCTGTATTCAGCGGGCATATTGTCGGGAAGATCGACGCTGTTGTCGGTGATCTCATAGGTCACGCTGCCCGAAGCGTTGCCCGCAACGGTGTAGGTGGCTGTGATCTTTACGTCGTCGTAGCCCTTGAGTGCCTTGATGTTGACGCAGGCGTAGTTTGCGCCGGTTGTATTGATCAGACCCTCGGCGGCGGTAACGTCATTGCTTCCGCTCATAACCTTGATCGAAATACAGCCCGGCTGGCTTCCGGGAGTTGCATAGAAGGAGAGATCGTCTCCCATCTCGGTGATGTCGAGCTTAACGACGTCGCCCTTTGCCGAGATCTTCTGATCCTCGGGTCTGCCCGAGCTGTTCGCAAGTGTGATCGAATAGCCCTCGGAATGGAGCGCGCGATACATATTGTAAGCCGCATCCGCCGCTATAAGGGCGTAACCGAACTTACCGTAATGGTTCTTGTTGTTCGAGCCGAAGAGTGTCTTCATCGGCATTGTCAGCTTGCCGTTCTTGTAGGTTGCGGTGTTGCCGTAGGAGTCGCTATGCGATGCCTCGGAGGAATACTCGTTCATCAGAGTGATGTAATTCGAGATATCTACGGTTCTGTTGACCGTGGGCGCACCAGTGAAATTCTCGGTAAGAGTGGTTGCCATAAAGATATCGGTATTGCTATTTGCAAGCGCGTACTGCGAAGCACTTGTGGAGGAATAGTAGATATCGGCATTCTGGGTGTTGCCGTCACCGCCGCGGCGTACACGCATAATTGCCATGTACTCGAGACCCGCCTCTGTCTTCAGCTTGTTCCACATTGCCATAAAGCATCCGATGTACTCGGAGGGCTCGATTCCGCGAACGCCGTCGCCCTCGCCCTGGAGCCAATAAACTCCGCGGCTGACGATCTCGTACTTGTCGCTCATACCCTCATAGTACTCAACGCACTTCTGTACCATCTTTACGGTATAATCGGTGCCCGATGCATCGGTCGCGCTCTTTGCCCAGCCGTAGATCGAGGAGCCGTTCTTACTTGTACCGTTGCCTTCCTGATTTCCGCCCTCATGCCATACGAGAACGTTCTTCTCGGGATTGCCTGCGGCTACGCTCTGCGCATAGAGCTCTGCAAGCAGGGGGCTATGGAAGCCCTTTGTTGCCTGAGTGAAATCTGTAGGCTTACGCGCGGCGATACCCTTGCCGCCGCCCCACCAATATGCGGTGCCGAGCGGACATCTGATATCGGAGGTCGCATTATCAAAATGGTTGCCGGAGTTACTCTGTCCCATAACAACGATGAGATTGAGCTTCGCCTTGCCGACCGTGACCTCTGCGGTCTTTGTGCCGAGATTTACGGTTGCGGAGCCAACTTCCTTTGCGTGGAAATAGGACGTACCGCTGACCTCGATGATCTCGATCACGGTGCCGTCAACCGAAACGCCCTCAGCCGTCGGAAGAACGCCGTCGATCTCGGTAAGATAATCGTCGTAGGAAAGAGAAAGTGTGAGAGGAGCCTCGGTTTCGGGCTCTGTCTCGGGTTCGGTCTGTTCAACCTCGGGCGCCGTCGTCACATCGGGAGCGGGAGCCTCGGTCGTAACCTCGCCCTCGCCGCCGTTGCAGGCGCAAAGGGTCAGACAGAGAATGCAAATGATTGCAATCAGTATTTTCTTGAACGATTTCATAGAATACCTCCAATTGTTATTGTCGTTAGATATATTATAACCTTTTAACTTCAATTTGTCAAGAGCTTTGTCGGCTCGGAGCAAATAATATATCTGCCGCCGAAATGGAGCTCTATATTATATAGGAAGAAAACTTCATCTCCGACTGTCAATTTCTCGCAAATTGCGCTCTCGCGGCTGCCGTCGCGGTAGACAAGGACGGGCTCGCCATCACAAACCTCGATCGCTACAGGATAGCCGAGGAAGTACTCGCCGTGGTCGGTGGTCCAGGCATCGAAGCCCGAAAGATAGGTGTTATCGTTCGAGGGACCGTTTTCCTCCCACTTACTCGGCGAGAGTGTCCAGGAGCGCGACCATACGAAGACGTGGAGCATACGGAACTTTGCATATTCGTTGAAAATGCGGCTGCAGTGCACGTCCTCGCAGTTATAGCTCGCGGCACATCCTTCGGAGAGGCGGGCAACGCGATAAAGAAGATCTTCCGATTCCTCTTTCGTTGCCGGCACACCGCTTCCGCTCTCACACCAGCCGAGGGGCAGATTGGGAATGCGCTTGTGAATATAGCGGAGTCCCGGGTCGAGCGTTCCGCCCATAATGCAAATACAGTTTTCCTGCGAGAGTCCGTCGTGCAATATCTCATCCGTCATTGCAGTCAGCAACTCGACCTTGAAATACTTCGCCGAGGGCTTGATCTCGATCAGCACGGGCGTGTCGGGATGCTTTTTCATTTTGTGCATCAGGTCGGAGAACTTGTCGATCGTCTCATTCGGATGCTCGATGCGGCGCAAAGATGCGAGGAACTCGTACGTGCTCTCCTCGGTCACGGCAACGTCGCAATCGAAAAGTCCCTTTGTATTCGTGTTGTGCATTACGACGGGGACGTTATCGACCGTCAGCTTGACGTCGATCTCCGCGCCCTCAAAATAATTCTCTGCCGCCGCAACGACCGAGGTTATCGTATTTTCCGAATACTTTCCGTTGTTCTGGAAGCCCTTGTGCGCGATAAGCTGACGGCGGCGGAAGGTCGTTCCCTCGGGGAAGGACGCGAGAAAATCATACGCGCCCGCAATGTCTTCGGTGATAATTCCGTTGACTCCGCGGGTTGCCGCGCGAGAAAACGATCCGTAGGTCAGAATATGGATAAATCTCTGCTGAAGCGAATGGACGGCATCGGATGTGGCAACCTCGGGATCGAGAATGACCGAAGTTGCGCCGCAGGAGACCGCCATTCCGGGCAGTTTCTCGATTTCGGGAGTCATTCCTCTGCAATCGAGCATTCCGCGGAGCATAGGCATAGCATTGTACGCCGCGGAAAGTATCTCTTTCTTTTCAAAACGGGCGCAAAGGATCGCGTCTCCGACGTGGTTGAGGTCGCAAAATCCCGCAAGCGGAGCAACGGTTTCTTCATCGTCAATGTAAAGGATCGGAATACTACGCGAGCAGAGCGCGAGAACGTCGTAAAGCGGCTTGCCTTCAACTGTCAGGTCGGACGAAATACGTAAGATCACGTTCTGCGGAGGCATCTCCGACGTCAGAAGCGCGAGATCGGAGGCATTTTTGACCTCAAGAACGACCGTCGGCGCGGCAACCACCGGGCAGACGGGCATATAAATATCCTTCGAGAAGGACGCGCGGATACTCTGATAAAGCGGTTGCATTTTTATACCTCCGAAACGTAATGCGCCAGGGCAATGGCAATATCAAAATGCCCCGAATCGTGCTGTGTGTCCTTGATCTGACCCTCTTTTGCCCTCATAGTCCACTTGGGCGAATCGAGAAGGTCGCCGCTCGTGAAGAAAACGAAAAGCTTGAGCCCTCTGAAACTGCAAACAGCCTGCACTCCCGCGCACTCCATCTCGACCGAAATACAGCCATCCGCCTTGTGTTTGGCGAAATTCTGCTCGGTCTCGCGGAAGATGGCGTCGGTCGTCCAGGTCTTGCCGCGGACGTACGCGATCTCGTTTTCCTTCATAAACGCCTCGACGGTGTCGCATCCGGGGACGTCGATGTAGTCGGAAGCGGGGACGTAATGATATGAAGTTCCCTCATCGCGGTATGCCGCCGTCGGGATCATAACTCGTCCGCGCGCGATCTCGCGGTCAAGACAGCCGCAACCGCCGAAAAGGATATATTTGTCGGTCGAAAAGACAGCGCGGGTGTCCTCGACCGATGCCGCAGCCGCAGGCGCGCCGACAAATGACTTGTAAAACGCGAATTTTTTGTTCTTATATCTGATAAGGTAGATCGGGGTGTTGCCCGTGACCGACTTCGATTCGCCGATCTGCTCGCAATCGTAGGTATCGGTCACAAATTTCTCAATAACGTAGGAAAAGGTGATGATGCAGGCGTCAACCTTCACGGCATCGGGATTTATAAAGGGATTCAGCTTGGCTGTAGTAGCGGGATCAAAGGTGTTTGTTATCATAATTATTCCTCCTTTATTTCTTTCACTATTTTCATAACGCCGTCAGTCTCTGCGACCTCAAACAGGCAGGCGCGCTCGAGCGGGCCCTTTTCGGGGGCGTGGAGGCACATAATATTTCTGCCCTCAAGGTCTCGGAAGAACATCGCGTGACCGCCGTTTTTATCGAAAAGAGGCTCCGGTAGATGCTCCCACGGACCGAAAACGCTTCCGCTTTTCGATACCACCGACAAAACGACGTAATTATTCTGAAGATACGGCGACCAGGTCAGAAGGAGCGATCCGTCGGACAGCTTCTGCAAAAATGGCGCGTCCGAGCCATAGCGCATCGACTTTTTGCCCTCCCATGTAATGTGGTGGGGAGTTGCTTTCGAGATCGGAGACTCATCCGAGCCGAAAACAAGCCAAGGTTCGCCCCGGAGCTCGGTAAGATCCTCGGTCAGCTCCGCCGCCCAAAGCTCGCCGACGTAGGCGGACTTTTCCGCGACGTAATTATCGGGCCAATCGTGCGAATAGAAAATATAGGGTTTGCCCTCGTGAACGTAGAGCGTGCCGTCGATACAGCTTTGATTCTGCGGTGTCACGGCTCGGGGCACGAGAGGAGCAAACGGACCGCAAGGCGTGTCGCTGACTGCGATCTGCGTTCCGCGCAAACCGTTTTTGCCGAGAAGCGAGACGAAAAGATAGAATTTGCCACGGTATTTATGTACCTCGCCCGCCCAGACGTCTTTAACCGCCCAAAAATCCTCGGGGATCTCGAAAGCTACGCCGCCCTCCTCCCAATTTTCAAGGTCGCGGCTTGTGTAATATGAATAAGTCCGCTCGCCCGTAGTGGCGTAAAGATAGTAAACGCCGTCCTCGAGGACGATGAAGGGATCGCGTACGCGGATATCTTCTCTTTTAAGCATCATTTCACCTCGCCGTTTTTTATTATTATATCATATTTTCGCGATTTTTCAATAGGAAAAGCGGCAAAATCAAAGATTTTGCCGCCTTAAATCATTAAAATTCGTCCTTATGTTCCATAAAGAAATCAAAATACCTGCGCACGTTGGGCAGCTCCGTCCACTTGCAGACCGAGGCGGGATAGGAGTCGAGGTTGTATATTTTCGCCTCTCTCATAGCGAGAAAGACAGGCGAATGCGTTGCAATTATAAACTGACTGCGCCCTACACGCGCGGTTGCGGAAATATAGTCGGCGAGCTCGATCTGAAACTCGATCGAAAGGCTGTTTTCGGGCTCATCGAGGAGATAGATGGCATCATCCTCGATGCGTTCGAGGAAATACTTCATCGCCGTTTGACCGTTTGAATAGAGATCAATATCACGCGCGGTGCGCTTTCTGACGTAACTCGACTGCGATTTTCTCGGCGAAAGGATCTCCATCGTTTCGCTCCAACGCTCGTAGTCGTCAAGTCCGTGAAGGCGGAGAATATCGGGATTTCGCTCCGCTGCGCTGTGAACCGAAACGTATTTGTCGAAAAGCTCGTTTCTCTCATAATTGATATTCTCGTTGACCGTGCGCGCCTTGAGAACGTAATCGAAAACGTCGTCGCTTGTCAGCACGCAGCTTCTTCGAGGCTCGCGGGCATATTCGAGCGAGCACATCCCGACAAATTTATCGAAAAGAGGCGCGTCGTTGAATTCGGAATAGCGATTCGCCCGCATTTTGTGCGCCAAAACGTTGATAATCGTACTCTTACCCGAGCCATTTCCGCCGTAGAGCATAGTGATCCCGTCAAAATCAAGACTTCCAAGGCGCATTTCGGGGAATATTTTGAATGGGTAAAAGGTGTTGAAGCAGGTGCGCTTTTCATCCTCGATCACCTTGATCTCGGCGAACTCGCTTGGTAGATGCAGTTTTTTTACGTAGATCATTTTTATCTTCTCTCGATCAAATTGCTCCGGAAGGGAACCTTTTTGACTTTTCTGCGTTGGTTTATATAATTATATCATATTTTCGCGATTTTTCAATAGGAAAGGCGGCAAAATCAAAGATTTTGCCGCCATAAATTCACATTGACCACTCCATCGAGTCGGCGTGGATGTAAGCGCATTTTTCCAAAAGATCTCTGTCCAATCGGCAGGCGTCCGTCCAGATAATCCCACCGTCCATAAATGCAATATTGGAATAGAAGATATAACTGAATTCCCCGATAGTCTCGATCTGCCAATCCTTCACTCCGCGGAAGGTCATTTCAACGATCGGGTTGCCGATTATGCTCGTAACCTCCACTCCGACTCGCAGAGTGTCGCCGCAGATATCGGTGTACGCGTACTTTCCGTCGTGAAGACCGTTAGTAGTTACGTAAAACGCAAGGATATCGACGCGATCCTTGATCTTTTGCACGCCCTTGATCGGCGGGCGTTCGAGAAGAAAGACATACGCCATTATCTCGTCAATAAGCTCCTCACAGCGCAAGCCGTACTTGTTTGGTTCCAGATCCTCGCGCAGACCCTCGGCGTGACACTCATTCGCAACCGCCAACGTCAGCGCGATATAATCCTCTTTGCTGTAGTCGGTATATTGCAAGAGAGACTTGTCAAAAGTATGCTCGATCAGATGCGGAGCGTGCTTTTCGAGTATCTTTAACAGTAATTCGTTTGATTCGGGACTAATACCGATCATTTTATTCTTATCACCTTAACTTTCGGTGCATCGGAGAGTATCCGATAGCATAGATCTTTGATATCCTTCACCGACACGTCCCTGATTTCGGGGCAGGTATCCCACACGGTCCAGCAAAGCTCCTCGCCGAGATTGAGCAGTCGGAAAATTTCGACATCGTCCTCATATTTGAAGAAGATACCGGGGCGGAAAAGCAGTTTTTGCGCGGCATCTGTCGTAATTGCGCCATTTTCGAGCGCGTCGATGAGTCCGAGCGACATTGCCGCTATGCGGCATCTGTGTTCTTTGTCGAATACTTTTTCTTTCATGCTTTTTCTGACATAACGGTCAGCACGTAAAAATATATTTTTTCGGGGCATAGAGCCTCGCGAAAATCAAATAAAAAACTTACCAATTCTGATCAATAATGTCGCTCCAGAAGGGTATGCGGGTGATGTTTTCCCGCTCGATCGCGCCCTTTTTGCCGAGAAATTCGCGGCGGAGATAATCGACGAGATTGCAACCGTAATATATTATGTCGCTGCCCGCAACCGATATTATGGGCGGATCGTCCACGCCCTCGATCACGGGTACGTATCTGTGCCCGTATACGGGGATCAGCATCGGGGCATTCCCCGCGATCTCGGAAAATTTCGCCACCGCCTCGTCCTCGTTCTTCGGACGCTCGCCCCATTCCTCGATCCAGAAGCCGTCCTTCACGGAATCCTTCAGATTTTTGAGCGGTGCCAGGAGCCGTCTCTTTATGATCGAAATATTTTCGTCACTCATATCTCTCCAGATTGGAAAATCAGATCTTAGATCCTTACCCACGGGCATTCCGCAAGCAAATAAGTCGGAAAGCGCGCGCGGGAAGGTGATCCCGTACATCTTCCCGATCTCTTCCCTATCGCTCAAGGCGTGTTCGATCTCATAGCCACGCGTTTCAAGCTCTTGGAGGATCGATTTATACTCCTCCTGCGGGTTTTCGTATTTTTTCGGCTCCTTCGGCTCGAGCAGTACCTTTTGCATTACGAAATAATGCCCCTGACGCTCGCCCGAGAGATCGCGGATGATCTTAAATCCGAGCTTCTGATAGACGGCGAACAATTCATAAAAATGCTTTTTCTCGGAATCCGCGAACATCCACTCCATAAGGTAGGTCTCCGCGTGGGTGTAACCGCGATTCTTTGCGTCATCAAGGGCGGCGCGGATCATCTTTTCCTCAACTCCGCAACCCTTGAACGCGTCCGCGATCATGAGCTCGACTATCGAGAGGACTCTCGAGCCCTCTGGAGCTGTCGGAATTGCCCTTTCTTCCTTGGGAAGCGCGATTCTTGCGAATTTTTCCTTGCGTCCGCAATGGCAGAAGCCGATCATCATCTCGTGGTACATTGCGGTAAATCCGCCCATTATGCCCGAGCGCACGTACTTTTCGATCTCGTCCTTATGAATTTCGTGCAGTGCGACCGAGCCGCGGCGTCTGATGCCTTTGAGGCTGTTGTATTTTTCGCGCTCCTCGTCTTCCGGTACGTGCCACGCGGTTCCGAAATTGAAAAAGTCGCCCTTGCATATATATTTTCTGCAGAAGCGGTAGTAATTCTTCCATCTGAACTCCGCAAGGCGCGGATAGCCGAAGCACTCATCTGCTATGCGGCGTCTGAGCGGAAGCGACTCGGGAAGACAAAGCTTCGGCTCGGACAAGAAACGCTCGATCAGACCCTGCGTTTGGGGAGGATATCTGTTGCAGGTATCGACCGACATCATATCGAAAAGCGGCGCGGTATAGTCAAGCTTTCGCCAGGGCAGACAGTCGTACGACTTCGCGATCTCGTAAGCCTCGGTAAGCTTCGACACGTATCGGTCAGGATCACCCTCCTCGAGGCTGAGGAGCGCGTCGCTTACGCAAAGAGTCCAAAGATGATGCGAGCGCAGAAGAATATCATCGCCCATCATCGTCCCGATCAGCCCGTAAGCCGCCTCAAGCGACTCGCGGGTATTGTATTTTTTCAGTTGCGTAAGGAGTCCCGAGGTCATATTCTTCATCCGTCTCTGACGAAGACGCCTTTTGTCATCTCCCTCGCTGAACTCCTCGATAAGGGAATCTCTGCCGCTCCTCATCGAATACGCCGCCTTCATAGCGCGATCCTTCTGATCCGAGTAAAAATACGTCCGCGCGAGCAGGTTTTTGTATTCGTCGTTATCGGGGAATCGCTCGACAAGCTCCTCGAGATGCATAGCGGCTTCGGCAAGAAAGCCATTGTACGAACTTAGTTCTTTATCGCGCAAACCGAGAACAAGTTCGTATTTCGCGCGGTGATAGAGGAATTCCTCGTCGTCGGGGAACTCGATCAACGCATCGTCGATCGCGAGAAGTGCCATTTCCTCGTCGAGATCCTCAGCCTCGTGCCATCTTTTTTCAAGCTCGCGGCGGCGGTCACCACCGAGAAGGTCGTTTACCGAGGTTTTGAGCACTTTGGACAACGGCACAAGAAGGGATATATCGGGCATCGTCTGTCCGTTTTCCCATTTCGAGATCGCCTGAGACGAGATATGAAGCTCCGCCGCGAGGGCATCCTGCGTCAACCCCTGCTTTTGTCTATACTCGCGAATCTTTTCGCCGATTGATTTTCCTTGCATTTTTGTGCTCCTTATACAACACGTTCGCTTACATTATAGCATAATTTTTACCCCAAAACGATTTTTGGGATAAATAGTATATTTTTAGGGATAATTTAAGCAATTATCACAGCTTTTTTTAAATCTGCTCCTTGCTTTTCTTAAATGTATTATATCACATCCGCGGATCAATTTCAAGTAACTTTTCGGATATATGAAAACAACCGGGAGTTGATAGGCTCCCGGTCGTTTATTCGGTTACAGACTCTCAATAAACTCGCAGAGTCGCTTTGCGAGGAACTCGTGGCCGGCATCGTTGAAGTGGAGGCCGTCCGAGGTGTATTTCGCCGCGATCTCGGGGTCGTGTGGGTCGAGTCCGAGCTTGTAGTAGAGGTTAAGTACGGGAATATCGAACTGCTTTGCGGTCTCCTCGATGACCTCGACGTACGCGATGAGTGGTTTCGCGTCGGGACGCTTGTTCGCTCTGGGCGAGGGCTTGAGGTCGTCAACGTTGCCGTAGCAGCAGCGCGCGGGAGTCATAAAGACAACGGGCTTGCCCGCATAGTTCTCGCGCAGGAAGTTCATAAGGAAGTAAACGCCGCCGCAAAAAGTCGCGGGGGTCTTGTCGCCGATCTCTCCGAAGGGAGCGTCGCCGTGGATGTAATCGTTTACGCCGCCGTAAACAACGACCATATCGGCAGTCTTGTCCATATTGTAAACTCTGCCGCAGAAGCAGAGGTCGTGGCGCGGCTTTTCGCTCGCTGTCTGTTGGTGAGCCAGACGGGTTCCGCCGATGCCGTAATTCTTGGTCGCGGAAAGAGAGCACATCTTCTCGAGTCTCTTGTCGTATCTGCAATTAGCTCTGTCAACGACGCCGACGCCCTCGGTAATGCTGTCGCCGAGGAAATTTACCTTGAAACCTTTAATATCCATAAAAAAGTCCTCCGTTTGTTTAGAGTGACAAGAATAATCCGAACTCGGATTATTCTTGTCACTCTATGTTGCAATAATCATACCACAAAACGGAGGAAATGTCAATAAGTTTTTTTATTCAACTGCAACGAAATGGAATACGCAGGAATCAAAGTCGCAAAGCTTTTTATTGATGCAGATTCCCGCGTTCATAAGCGTGTCGCCCGAAAGGACAACGCCCGTCTGCTCGCAGAGATAACGCTTTTCGGGAGCAAGTCCCTTGAGGCGGACGTAATGAAGATCGTAAATACTGCTTCTCATAACAACGTAAGTGACGAGAGCCTCGCTCTTATCCTCCGAAACGTAGCTCCAGGCGCATCTTGTTCTATCTGCCCAGGGAGAGATGAGACGGTAGAGCTCGCCGTAATTGATAACGTCATAATATTTGCGGTACTCGTCGCACTGATTGCGAACGATCTCCTTTTCCTCGTCGGAAAGCTCGGTCAGATCGAGCTCGTAGCCGAAGGTACCCGCCATTGCGACGTTTCCGCGGGTCTTGAGCGGCGAAATTCTGCCCGTCTGATGGTTCGGGCAAGCAGAAACGTGCGCACCGACCGAAGAGGTGGGATAGCACATCGAGGTGCCGTACTGGATCTCGACTCTCTCGATCGCGTCGGTGTCGTCACTCGTCCAGAACTGAGGCGAATAATAGAGCCACGCGGGATCGAATCGACCGCCGCCGCTCGCGCAACCCTCGAGAAGAAGATGCGGATACGCGGTGAGAATGCGCTCAAGGAGCTCGTAAAGTCCGAGAACGTAGCGGTGGAAGACCTCTCCCTGACGCTCCGCGCCAACCGTCGCGCTTCCGACCTCGGTAAGGCTTCGGTTGAAGTCCCACTTGATATACGCGATGTTCGCGTTGTCCATAACCTTCTTGATGCAACCGAAGAGATACTCCCTTACGTCGGCGCGGGACATATCGAGAACGTACTGATGTCTTGCAATGCTCATTTCACGTCCCGGAGTCTGCAGAGCCCAATCGGGATGCGCGCGGAAGAGCTCGCTGTCTCTCGAAACCATTTCGGGCTCGAACCAGATACCGAACTTGAGTCCGAGACCGTTGACGCGCTCGACGAGCTTGCCGAGTCCGCCCTTAAGCTTTTCCTCGTTAACAAACCAGTCGCCGAGCGCAGAACGCGAAGAATTTCTGTCGCCGAACCAGCCGTCATCCATAACAAGCATCTCGATTCCGAGATCGGACGCCGTCTTTGCGATATCGTAAAGCTTCTCCTCGTCGAAATCGAAGTAAGTAGCCTCCCAGTTATTGACGAGGATCGGGCGGCGCTTCAGCTTCCACTCACCGCGGCAGAGATTGTTGCGGTAGAGCTTATGGAAGGTGCGGCTCATTGAGCCGAGACCCGAATTCGAATAGACCATAACAGCCTCGGGCGCGACGAAATACTCGCCCGGCTCAAGACGCCAGTTGAAGCCCTCGGGATTGATACCGATCAGAACGCGCGCGGCGCCGTCGGGATCCATCTCTGCGGATGCAAGGAAATTGCCCGTGTAAACGAGATTGAAGCCGTATACTTCACCAAAATCCTCAGTCGCGTCGTGTGAGCAGAGCGCGATGAAGGGGTTGTGAATGTGCGAGGAGCATCCGCGCTTGCTTGCCACGCTCTGCGAGCCGTGGATCAGCGGAACTCTCTCGAATCTGCGCTCCTTCGCCCAGCTTCCGTAAAGGTGGATGAAATCCATATCTCTCGCGTCGTGGAAATCAACGCACGCGCTGAGCACTCGTTCGATATTCATCACCTTGTCGGACGTATTCTTAACGATCGCGTGGCGGGTCATAACCGCGAGATCTTCAAAAACCGTATAGAATAAAGTCACTTCCGCGAGGCTGACCGAGTCTATGCTGACGATCTCAAGCGTCGTTGCCTCGTCATCGTTCGCGTAAGTTGCGGGCTGACCCTCGATCGCGGGCTTGCCTGCGTAAATTTTATGCGAAACGTACTTGATATCGGTATCAGAGGTTCCGCTATCGCGAAGGATCGAGAGCGCGCTCCCTCTGAAATCGCCGCAACCGTTACAAGAATATTCCATTCTGTGGACGGATTTGCTGAAGAACGGTATTTCTCCACCCTCCATCTCAACGCGCGGGAAATGCGAGGCGTGGCGCTGCGCGTAATTCAGATACGCGAGACCGTCGTCGCTGATCTTCGCGCCGTAATAGTGGTGCATCAGATAACCGTAACGGTTTATCTGAATGACGTAACTCGTAGAATTTGTATCGAGCTTAAAGGTTTTGCTCTCCTGATTGAAACTGATAGGCATAAGAAATCTCCTCTGATAGATATTCATTGGGATAATTATATCACAGAAACGAGGTTTTTTCAAGACTTGTCTTCCATTTATAATAAAAAAGGAAACGGGCAGGATCCTGTCCGTTTCAGTTTATTCTTTAATTCTCTGCTTTATAATACTCAAACCTTCCTATTAAATAACGCCCGACCTTTGCCATATAGGTCAAGCCGTCGAGGTAGAGGTCGGTCGGCACGTTCTTGATAAACGCCGACGCCTCGTAATTGAGATCTCCCGCGTAGCCGATCTCCGCAAACGACTTCATAACCTCATCCCACTTGACGTTGCCGTAAAAAGGCAGAGTGTGCGAGTCCTTCTCGCCGAAATTATCGTGGACGTGCGTGCAGCCGTGAACGAGTCGGTCACCGAGCTTGACTATAGCCTCGGCAGGGTCAACGCCCTCGAGCAGACAATGTCCGACGTCAAAGCAGACGGTGAACACGGGATCATCGAGCGTGTCGTAAAGCCGATTCAGCCTTTCGGGAGTTGACGTGACCGATACTCTGCCGATGTTTTCAATGGCGATCCTGATCCCGAATTCGCGCGCATAGGGGATAAGTCTTCTGTAAAAGCTCAGATTGTACTCAAAAAGGATCTCGGGATTGCCCTCGGTCGCATAATCGAGATGCGTGCAGGGATGCACGACTATCATCGGCGCGCCGAGTGCCGCCGCGTTTTTCATTGCTTGAACTATCTCGGAAAATCTCTTCTCGCTTCTCTCCTCGTCGGTATAGCTCGACGGGAAGGGCGCGTGCGCCTGACAGATCGCGATCCCGCGCTCGCGCGCATATTTTCCAAGGTCGGCGTAAAACGCCTCATCGTGCTCATCGGTACAATACTCGGGGACGTCGTTGTTGAAATCTATTCCCTCAAATCCCGCCTCTGCCAGCGCGTCAAACATCTTGCGGATCCCAAAAGTGTCGTGAATTTTTATCATATTCGCCGAAAGTAACATAGTCTTTTCTCCTTAAGTCAAATTATTGAAGTTTTCAAATGCGAGGAAACACAAAAAACAAATACGGTATTATTTCTTCGGAGAAATAACCGCTCCCGTCAGATATTCTTTATAGGTCTTATCGGAAATATACTCCTCGTGATTTATCATCGGATTCTCGATGATGCCCGAGCCGTTCTCCTCGGTTACGCTGAGGAGAGTGTTTACTGTGTCGCCGTGGAAATTCACGCGCGGAGTTCTGACAACGGAATTGAACTTTCCGTCCACCTTGAATGCCGTCTCGACGCCGCCGCGGCTTGTATACCACATAATGTAGGAGTTTGTATAGATATTCCGCGAGCTCGACTGCATCGAAAACGCCGTGCAGAACTGGTCGCTGTAGCAAATATCGTAGTAATTATCGTTCCATCTGTCCATAAACGCGACGCTTGTAAGGTAATTCTCATCCTTCGCGTTTTCGCCGCCGTAGGTGTAAAGCGGATGGAGATTGCGGAAAATATTTCCGCCGCTGTCCGCCTGAATACCAACGTGCACACCCGCGATACGCATATTCGTGAGCGTGTTGTCGTGTCCCTCAAGAAGCACACCGACCGACGTTGCCGAATGATTGCCGACGATATTTACGTTGAAGACATCGGCGTCGGACGAGCGGTTGTTTGCGCCCCACTTGATGTGGATGCCGATCTCGGTATTCTTTATCGACACGTGATGGATCGAGGTCTCGCGCCCCGAATCGATCGAAATACCGTTCGCGCGTCCGTTTCCGTCAATGATGCCGCCCTCGAAATAGTAGTTCGAGCCGGGGATATAGATGGTGTTAAAGGGCTCCGCCGCACCGATGCGTACCACGGCTTCCTTCTCAGTCCAGGAATCCATCGCCTTGAGCTTTGCAAAGGTCGCAAGCTTGAGCGAAACCGCGTGCTCGGGATTCGCGGGAGTGCAGATCGGCTTTGAGAGAAGATATTCACCGTCGGGGAAGAATATCGTCCTTTGAGGATTAGACAAGATCAGCTCCTGCAACGCATCCGAAACGTCCTCGCCCGTGTCAGGCTTTACGTAGTCCGTGACTACAACGTACATATTTTTCATTATTTCTTCCATAATAGCACCGCCTTTCTTGAATCAATTATATCATAAATGGAAATGAATGTCAAGTAAGACTCGTCGGTGGAGTGAGCCGGCAATGCGGGAATAAAAGAAAAGCCCCGAAAATCGAGGCTGAAAATCATTTCTTATTTACAAACTCATTACAACTCAATTTGCCGCAACTGTTGATCTGATACGCACTCACATCTCCGCTTGCCGTAATATCGCCGTTGATCTCGTGGCAGTCTATCCTGCCGTGGCAAACAACGTCACCGTTTATGCAACCGTCCGACACAATGTTACCAAAAACCTCAACCTTAAAATACTGCTTTGTGGTTTCATTGCAATCTCTCGGGAAAATCACTTCGATTGAGTTATTGCCCTCTTGCTTCTTGATAATTTTCTATCCGATAGTTTGAAACACTCTCACAACGTTATCATCCGGCCAAGGAAATTCCGCGCAATGGTCAAAATGTATCTCCGTCTGTACCTCTCTTGAAAACAATTCGTCAATGTGACACACAAAGAGATCTGCCATCATTGGCAAAAGCGCAATATCCGGGGCACATTTAGCTGTCTCCCATTTTGATACTGCCTGAAATGACACACCAAGCTTTTCAGCAAGCGCCACTTGACTCAGCCCGCTTCTCTTTCTGTATTTAGTTATATTGTGAGCCAAGATTTCATTAATTGTTTCCATTTGACATATCTCCTTACGTTTCGTTAGATATATTATATCACAACTAAAGCATAAAAACAATATACCAAGCGTCGAGTTAATTCAACCCAAGGTTGAAGATGTGTGATATCCCCTCGGGGGACGGCGAGGGGACTGATGAGTAATAAGGTACAGAACAAGAATTATGATTTAGTAAGAAAATTAAAAGCCCCGAAAATCGGGGCTTGAAATCATAAATATTGTCAACCTCAATGCAATCTCATTATTTGATACCGGTTACAATAAAGTTGAAACCTCCGGTCCACTCAAAGCTGTTGTCATTTTCAAAATTATTCCTTACATATTCAAGCTTGCGGTTCATCAGCTCTATCAGACGACTCAATTTGATGACATCGAAGCCGTGTTCGATATATATTTCTCGTTTTTCTTCGTAGCGTGACTCGATCCATCCGATATCTCCCTCGATCTCTTTAATCAAAAGCTGTTTGCGGTATTCGATCGGATAACTTGTGTCGTTGTAATTGAACGTATAACCGAACGGATGAATTTTTATATCTTTCAATCCGCACAGATCAAACATCTTCGGGTAACGAAGTGCATGCCATTCTTCGCTCTGATTGAAATCTGTGTTCTGTCTTGCGTATTTTGCAAAAATACCCGCTTCCTCATTAGAAAGTCGCTGGAGTTCATCGGCACCGTCAAACGGATAGTCGCCCTGCCATACAATACGCGGAATAGCAGTCGTAGCGACAACACAAGAAACAACTCCGCCGGGTTTACACACTCGGATCATTTCTCTCAGTCCCGCAACCGGATCGGAAAGGACTCCGATATAAGTATAATTCGTCACCGCATCGTACGTATTGTCCTTGAAAGAAAGATTAAATCCGTCGTCCAGTATCAGTGTAACCTTATCTGTAAGCGACAATTCGTCAAGCTTTTTCTTGCCATATTCAATGAATCCCTCATTGATATCAAAACCGTCGATATGACCGCCGTTCAGATCGGCAGCCAGGTATCGTGCAAACACTCCCGTACCGCATCCGGCATCCAAAACGAAACTTTCGGGCGTAATTCCGAGCCATTTGTAAAAAAGCGGACGCATATCATCGGTAAATCTGAAGGATCGATTTTCAAATCCCGAATAATTCTGCCAAGATTTCCAAATATCGTTGCTGCTCTTATTTATTTCTTGCATCATATCGCGCCTCGTTTATACAATAATATGAAATTATTATAACACAGATTAGTTTTCTTGTCAACAATGTTTTGCTTAGCATCAGTCAACTTATAGTTGCCCCTCGGGGGACGGCGAGGGGGTAGGGGGAGTGGGTGGGGGATGCGGGAAGGATAGGAAGGGATTGATCAGCCGGGCTCAGAACCACTGTTTGCGGATGGAATTTGCGGGATAATATAATTTGTACTACCGCAAACTTTTGATGTTTGCGGAGCAAACATCAGTGGTTCAGCGCCATTTAGAATGAACGAAAAAAGTGGGTAAGATATCGAAGACAACCTGGATTAACCCACAAGTCGCAGAGGCGACTTGTAGCCGCGTTTTCTTGCGGTCTGAACGACCGCATTTCTCTACGAGAAACCGAAAATCGCGGGTCAGGCTCTCGGCTAAAGCCTCGAGCTGCCTGCTAAGTATAGGTCATCGGTGGTCCAATCTCAACATGAAGAGCCAACAGAAAGCCCGAGGCGTATGCCTCGGGCTTTTCTGTTGGCTCCCCCTGCTGGGCTCGAACCAGCGACAACCTGATTAACAGTCAGGTGCTCTCCCGACTGAGCTAAGGAGGATTATTGAGTTTAAAGATTACAAGGGAAACATATTCTGTTTCCCTCATAATATGTCGGCAATGACCTATTTTCCCGATCCGTCGCCAGATAAGTATTTTCGGCACTGCAGAGCTTAACTTCCGTGTTCGGAATGGGAACGGGT
>JAZSEA010000118.1:0-8697 GCA_045531455.1 Eubacteriales bacterium | reverse complement strand
AAAAATTAAGGCTCGCGGGTCGGAGATTTTTTGGCTGACAAATATTTGTCAGCAGCAGGCAAACGCCGATGATTGTATATTAATACTATCGAGGCGTTTAACGAACTGATGGCGAATATTTGTCGCCAAAAAACTAGTTCGTATTATTCTTGTCACTCTAATATACTCTTTTGAGGTAATTGAAAATGCGAAAATATACGGTTGGAATAGATTTTGGAACGCTTTCGGGCAGGGCTGTGCTCGTTGACGTAAAAAACGGCGAGGAATGCGGCAGCGTGGTGATGGACTACCCCCACGCTGTCATCGACAGCGTTCTCCCCTCAAGCGGAGAGGTGCTCCCCGTCAACTGGGCTCTCGAGGACCCGCGCGATTATCTCGCGGTGCTCGAATACCTCATCCCCGCGCTCTGCCGCGAGGCGGATATCCTACCCGAGCAGATCATAGGCGTCGGAATAGATTTCACCTGCTGTACCGTTCTCCCCATCAAGAAGGACGGCACACCGCTTGTGTGTCTGCCCGAGTTTGATAAGAACAAACACGCGTACGTTAAACTCTGGAAGCATCACGCATCGCAGAAGTGGGCTGACCGTATGAACGAGATCGCCGCCGAGAGAGGTGAGACTTTCCCGAACTATTTTGGCGGAAAAATTTCGAGCGAGTGGTTATTTCCGAAGCTCCTTCAGACCGCGCACGAGGCTCCCGAGGTCATCGAGGCGGCGGATTACTATATCGAGGCGGGCGACTGGCTCAATTTCCTGCTCACGGGTGAGCAGAAGCGCGGATATCTTTTCGCGGCATATAAGGCGGAGTATCTGCCGGGCGTGGGTTATTCCTCGGACGAATACCTCGCCGCCGTCGATCCCGAGCTCCCCGCGCTTGCAAAGAGACTTCTCGATGCGCCCGTCATCGGTATGGGCGAGCTTGTCGGACGTGTCACAAAGGAGGCGTCCGCGCGCTTCGGACTTGCCGAGGGAACTGCGGTTGCCGCGGGAATTCCCGATGCGCACGTTGCCGCGCCCGCGGTCGGACTCACCGCACCCGGCGACATCTACGGCATTTTCGGTACTTCAAACTGTTATTTCACTATGGCGGATGAATTCCGCGACGTCAAGGGCATCTGCGGATACGTTCCCGACGGAGTTATGCCCGGCTATTTTGGCATCGAGGCGGGACTTTGCGCAGTCGGTGATCACTTTGCTTGGGTAGTCGAGAATCTTGCGACTCCCGCGGACCACGCCGAGGCTGAGAAGCTCGGCATCCCCGTAATTCAGCTTCTCGTTCGCCGTGCGGCAGAGAAGAGACCGGGCGAGACGGGTCTTATCGCACTCGATTGGTGGAACGGAAACCGCAATATCCTCGTTGACGGCGACCTTACGGGTCTCTTGATCGGTATGACCCTCCGCACCGACACCGCCGATATCCTCCGCGCTCTCATCGAGGCGACCGCCTTTGCAACCAAGGTCATCATCGACCGTATGGGCGAGTGCGGAATCAAGATCACGAGCCTCATCGCCGCGGGCGGAATCGCGCGCAAGGATGCCTTTACGATGCAGGTCTACTCGGACGTGCTCGGCATCCCGATCAACGTCATCGCCTCGAAGCAGGCACCCGCGCTCGGATCCGCGATCTACGCCGCAGTTGCCGCGGGCGAATACCCCGACGTCTTTGCCGCCTCCGATGCGATGAAGAGTCCCATCTACAGCAGTTATTCTCCCAACAAGGAGAACGAAAAGGTCTATTCCGCGCTCTATCGCGAATATCTCACCCTCCACGACTATTTCGGCAGAGGCGGGAATGATGTGATGAAGAGGCTGCTGAAAATTTCGCAGGGCGAAATTTGAGTGCAGAGTTAAGAGTGCAGAGTGCAGAGTTTAGGTGAATTGCCTCGCTTTGCTCGGAAATTTTCATATATTAAAAATATAATATTTTTCGCTTCAGCGAAAAATTACCATAACTCTGCATTCTGCACTCTGCACTCTGCACTGTTATGCTCTCCAAACTATATCCAGGAGCACAAACAATGAACACCATCAAAAAATACCTCTCCCGCTATTTCATCACCGCGATGTCGGCGATGGCGCAGGGACTTTTTGCGTCGCTTCTGATCGGAACGATCTTCAAGGCGCTCGGAATGATACCTCATCTCGGGGTCTTAGCCGAGATCGGAGGCTTCGCGCAGGCTGTTGCGGGACCCGCAATGGCGGCGGCGATCGCGTATTCGCTGGGATGCGACCCGCTTGTTGTGTTCAGCGCGGCGGCTGTCGGATATGCCGCAAACGCTGAAGGCGGCGCGGGCGGACCTCTTGCGGTCTTCTTTATCGCGATCATTGCGGCAGAGCTCGGTCAGCTCGTCTCGAAAAAGACCAAGGTCGATATCATCGTCACGCCCTTCGTGACCCTGCTCGTTGGCGGACTTCTCAGCGTTTTTGCCGCGCCATTTATCGGTAAGCTCGTCGGATACGTTAGTTATTTTATCGGCTGGGCGGCTACGCAGGCACCCCTCGTCACGGGACTTGCCGTTTCGGTCGTTATGGGAATCGCGCTGACTCTGCCGATCTCCTCGGCGGCGATCTGCGCGGGACTTGTGCTTACGGGAAGCGCGCTTGCCGAGGGCTCGTCCGCGGGACTTGCCATAGCGGGCGGCGCGGCTGTCGCGGGATGCTGTGCGCAGATGGTGGGCTTTGCCGTCATCTCGTTCCGTGATAACGGCGTAGGCGGCCTGCTTTCACAGGGTATCGGAACGAGTATGCTCCAGATGCCGAACATCATAAAAAAACCGATCATATGGCTCCCGCCGATCATAGCATCGGCTGTGACGGGACCGCTTGCGACCTGCGTTTTCTCTATGAGGATGTACGGCGCGGCGATCAATTCGGGTATGGGAACCTGCGGTCTGCTCGGACCCGTCGGTATCATCCTCGGTTGGCTTGACCCCGCAAACGGATATCCCGATCCCGTCGGATTCACCGATTGGCTCGGACTCGCGCTCATTTGCTTCATTCTCCCAGCATTGATCTCATACCTTGTCTATCTTCCTCTGAAAAAGACGGGACTGATCAAAGACGGCGATATGAGGTTATAGCCAATTGTAAAACTACGTTTTACAATTGAGACGCGCGCTTATCTCCGCTTGCCAAAATCTTTGATTTTGGCAGCTCCCCTCGGCGCGCGGACTTGCTTTGCTCGTCAAAAAGGTGTTTTTTCGGCAGCAAAGCCACCGAAAAAACGAATTCTATTATATTTGCTTACTTTTATATTCGATAATAAATATTTTTTGAAAGGAAACTTATCATGGCAGACGAATTCTACGAAGATGAAGAGGAATACGAAGGCCCACCCGTGCCGCGATTCTGGAAGATCCTCGGAAAATGTATAAAATATACCGCGATCGGACTTATAATTCTCATAAACGCATTCCTTCTCTGGCGCGTTTTCTTCTCGACGAGCGAGCCCACGGCGATCAAGACGGTCGCGGGAAATGATGCGCTTTCCTCGGCGTATGAGGAATTTCTTGCGAACACCGACCCCGAAAAGCTGAATTTCGCGCTCTATCAGGCGGGAAAGGACAATATCGGCACCAACGAGAAGTGGCGTTATCCTACCGAGCCGCCCGTAGGTCAGCTCAAGGACAACGATTACGCGCAGTTTTTCCTGACCGACGTTGTTTTCTTCCCCTATGCCGATCAGTCGCAGATCGTTCTGCGCTATAACAGAAGCGCGCTCGGCGTGCTTGCGAAGGACTATGAGCTTTCGGGCGCACCGTCAAAGTCGGAGGAGGTCTTCGACGTGACTCTCGTCGTTTATTTCAGACCGAGTGCGGACTCGGCGGTTATGTCGACGAGGCTCAAGGCGGAGCCCTGCTCGTCCGACACCACCGCGCTCTACTCGTTTTGGCAGTATTCCTTTGAAGGAATGCCGACGTTCGAGAGTATCACCGATATGAACGTGGAAATATACTATAAGGGCGACGTCGATTACGCAAAAACGCCCTATTCCGTGATCGATATTTACGATCTCGCGCTCGGAACGCGCGATTATCAGCTCGATAAGAAGGACCTCGCCGTGATCGAGGGCGAGAAATAAGGAGATAATATGCATATTTATATCAATATCGGAACGAATGAAAAAGAGATCAACACCGAAAAGAAGAAAAAGCTGACCCCAGAGCAGAAGGAAAAGATCAAGAAGGCTGTAAAAGCCGGATACGGAAAGCTCCGTGTCGCTTCGGGCAGACTCTATTCGGTGATCGAAGACAAGATCTTTGACGGCAGATGCTTCTTCTCCGAGATAAAAGAGGAGATAATGGAGGACGTTGCCGCGGTCCGCGAGCGCGACCCCGCCGCAAGAAGCGATATCGAGGTCATGCTGCTCTATTCGGGCGTCCACGCAATGCTTGCTTACCGCGTGGCGCACAAGCTTTACGTCAACAAGAAATTCCTCCCCGCGAGAGCGGTATCTCAGCTTGCAAGATTCCTGACGGGAATCGAGATCCATCCCGGCGCGCAGATCGGTAAGAGACTGATGATTGACCACGGCTCGGGCGTCGTTATCGGCGAGACCTGCATCATCGGCGACGATTGTACGCTTTATCAGGGCGTGACCCTCGGCGGTACGGGTAAGGACACGGGCAAGCGTCATCCGACACTCGGCAACAACGTAATGGTCGGCGCGGGCGCAAAGGTCCTCGGACCCTTCCGCATCGGCGACGGAGCCAAGATCGCGGCGGGCGCGGTCGTCCTCAAGGAGGTTCCCGCGGGCGCAACTGCAGTCGGCATCCCCGCGAAGGTCGTCCGTCAGGATGGCGAGAAGGTAGCCGATCAGCTCGACCAGATCCACATCACCGACCCCGTTGCGCTTCAGCTTTCCGAGCTCGAGGCGAAGATCGCTGAACTGAAGCTTGAGCTCGCGGAGCTCAAGCAAGTGAAAAGTGAAGAGTGAAAAGTGAAAAGTTAAGGTGAATTTCCTTGCTACGCTCGGAAATTTTCGATTATAATTATAAATTGTAAGAAAATCCTGCGTTTATTATTACTTCTCAAACAAAACCCCGTTTTAAATAAAATTATTTTTCGCCAACAGCGAAAAATTACCGTAACTCTGCACTCTGCATTCTGCACTCTGCACTGTTATATCAAACAAAATCAAGAAAACAAAATTAAATTATAAAATACATCCGAAAGGAACAAAGAAAATGGCAAAGACACTCACAGAACGTACCCTCGTTATCGCGCATCGCGGTGCATCCGCATATGCGCCCGAAAACACCATGCCCGCTTACGAGCTCGCTGCAAAGATGAAGGCTGACGGCATCGAGACCGACGTACACTTCACTGCTGACGGCAAGATCGTAACCCTCCATGATGAAAAGATCGACCGCACCTCCAACGGTCAGGGTCTCGTAACCGAGTACACCTACGAGGAGCTCCTCCACTTCGATTTCGGCCGCAAGTTCTCTCCCGAGTTCAAGGGCACCAAGCTTCCCCTTATGGAAGACCTCTTCAACCTCTGCCGCGAGAACAATATGGTCTGCAACGTAGAGATCAAGTCGGCTGACCCCAGAATGCCCGCCGCTCTCCACGAGCTCGCAGTAAAGACCGATATGCTCGACCTCGTTATCTACTCCTCCTTCGACCACGCTCAGCTTGAGCGTATGCTCGAGGTAAACCCCAAGGCATTCGTAGCTCCCCTCTACAGCTTCAATATGGTCAAGGCTTGGGACTATGCTGAAAATATGGGCGCGCTCGCATCCCATCCCAAGCACACTCAGCTCAAGCTCTACCCGAACTACGTAGAGAAGTGCCACGAGAAGGGCATCCGCGTTCATCCCTGGACCGTTGACGATCCCGAGGTTGCAAAGTGGCTCTCCGACGTCGGCTGTGACGCTGTGATCACCAACAAGCCCGACCTCATCCGCGAGGTTTACGGTCTTACCGACTAAGAGCCGTACCGATAAATGAAGGAAATCATCACCGAGGCGCAGTTCCGCCGAAATATCAAAACGCCCGATGCGGCTTACATATTCTTCGGCGACGAGGATTACCTCAAGCAGAACGCGCTTGCGGTGGCAAAAAGCGAGCTCGTCGCGCCCGAGGCAGAGACGTTCGATTTCATCAGGATCGAGCAGGCGGATTTTTCGCCCGAAGCCATAGGCGCGGCACTCGCCGCTCCTCCGATGCTCGGGGAATATAAGCTCGTGACCGCGTCGCTCGCGTTTACCGACCTCCGCGCCGCCGAGATCAATGCGATCTGCGAGATACTCGGCACGCTCGACGAGGAATCGGGCAACGTGCTGATCATCTCGATCCCATCGGGAGGCATCAACGCGGGAACACCCAAGCGTATCTCGCCCGAGCTGAAAAAGCTCTGCGACCTTGCGCAGGGAGTCCGCTTTGACCGTGTCACCGCGGGCAGACTCGCGGGCTGGTGCGCGCGTCATTTTAAGGAAAACGGAGTCGAAGCCGACGAGCGCGTATGCGCCGCGACGGTCGATTTCTGCGGCACCGATATGTTTACTCTCGCCTCCGAGATCGACAAGATCTCCTATCTCGTTCTCGCAAGGGGACGGAAGGCGGTTATGCTCGAGGATATCCGCGAGGCGGCGTGCTCGAACGAGGAATTCGACTCGTTTGCGCTTGCAAACGCGATCCTTGCGCGAAACGTACCGACGGCACTCGCGGTTCTCTCGAAAATGAAGGCGGAAAAGGCGGAGCCCGTCAGAATTATGGCGGAGCTGATCCGTGTCATCTGCGATATGAACGCCATTCTCGCCTGTCAGACTGCGGGAATGAGCCAGAACGATATCGCCGCCGCCACGGGGATCAAGCCCTATCCGCTCGGAAAGTATATCGCCGCGATGAAGAATATCACCGCCGATGCACTCCGAACTACGCTCGACCTTTGCGTCGCCGCCGACGCGCAGACCAAAGGCTACGGCCGTGGCTACGTCCCAATCGAACAGCTCATCTGCTCAATATAAAAAAGGATGCTGAGGCATCCTTTTTCAGTAGCGGTAAAGTTTTGGTCAAGCTTTTTCAAGAAGCTCATGCTTGCCTACGGCAAGCTACGACTCTGTCTCGGCGGCTGAACACCGCCGTTTTCTTACAAAAAATCGACAGAGCCGCACGGGTCAAGGGCAAAGCCTTTGCCGTCCTCCGCAGAGGACGGAATACTCTCCGTGCTTCAAGCGGTCGCCGTCCCCGGTGACCGCTTGGAAGGGGTTGGCTCATTTAGTAAGTAAATTAGAGTAATTTTTTGCGGAAAACATATACCATCACCTTCAGCCCAAAGTTTTACTTCAAGATCTGAAAAGACGCAATCGCGTTCTCCTTCCACCGTCGTCAAGCGACGGTCCCCCTCCCTCCCGGAGGGAGGCTGAGTGGTTAGCGCAAACTCCTTCGGATATTCAGCGAGCATCGTTTTAACTTAATCTAAAAAAGCAAATAGGAATATTTTATTTAAATTATTTTGCACTCATAACAGAGTTTTTGCAAATCTTTTGAATAAAATATTCCTATTTAAATAAGCAAAATTATAGATACAAACGATATTCGCTGTAGAAATATCGAGATTTGCACAAACCCTTTACCTCCCTCCGGGAGGGAGGGGGACGGTAAGTTATAATATCAAGTGCAACACAAAAAGTTTTCAAAAAAGAATAGACAATATTCTCGCCAAGGTGTAAAATGTAGTTACCACACAAACATTTTCCAAGGAGGAAAGAATATTGTCATACACACATTTTACACTAACAGAGAGAAATATTCTACAACAATTTTTGAATGAAGGGAAAAGTTTTCGAGAAATCGCACGTTTGATGAAAAGAAGTCCATCAACGATCAGTCGAGAAGTTAAAAGAAATTTCAGTAAAAAGAAGAAAAGATACAATGCGTGGAGAGCGACCATTCTTTATCTTGAACGTAGAAAAAGATGTAAACGCCATCTCGCAATTAAAGAAGGAACCGATCTGTATAAATTAATAAAAGAGTGTCTGGAAAAATATTGGTCGCCTGAAATAATCGCTGTATATTGCAAGAAAAATGGTTATAACATTGCTTTTACAACAATCTATAGAGCTGTTAAATCAGGTATGTTCTCGGATATTAAACCCAAGACTCATTTTCGCAGAAAAGGTAAGAAAAAGCATTCCAAGTACGGTAAACATGCTACTATTCACCCGGAACACACAATTCATGATCGTCCCGGTATTGTAGATGAACGATTACGATTAGGTGATTGGGAAGGCGATACTGTTTGTGGAGCCAAAAACAAAAGTTGTCTTGTAACTCAAGTGGACAGAAGAAGCAAGCTTTTGGTTGCTGCTATCTCTCCGAACCATACAATGGATGCTGTGCGTAAAGCTACAAAACATGCTTTTGAGCTTCTTGAACTCCCTATGCCGATATACACCATTACTTTGGACAATGGATCCGAGTTTGCGGATTTCAAAGGCATTGAAGAAGATCTGGATACTACTGTATACTTCGCAGATCCTCATTCTCCTTGGCAACGCGGCTTAAATGAGAATACAAATGATATGCTTCGTTTTTTCTTTCCTAAAGGTACTGATTTCTCTTTGATTTCTGAAGAGGAGCTTCTTCGTGTTGTTCATCTTATTAACTCTCGTCCTCGTAAATGTCTTGATTTCCTTTCTCCTTTGGACTTTATTTCTAAAAAATGTTGCACTTGACTTGACAATCCGCC
>JAZSEA010000056.1:0-2315 GCA_045531455.1 Eubacteriales bacterium | reverse complement strand
ACCGTCCCCGCGATTCCCGTTTCGCCCTTGATAGACGATCACATCCGAGCTCTGCGCGATGAAGGTGTCGAACATCTTCTCTTAAGCTGGACACTCGGCGGCTACCCCTGCAACAATATTGCAACTGCCGCAAAATACTTCTATGGGAATGCGGATGTCAATTCCCCGACCCGCGAAGCCGAAAAGCTCTTTGCCGAGGCATTCCGCGAATTTCCTTTCCACATTCAAACGCTCTACAAAGGTCCGCAGAACGCGGGGCCGTCGAGTCTTCTCTTCCCGACTCCCTCGGGATATACTGCAACGATGACGGGCTTTGCCTACGACGATCTCGAGGCGTGGCGCTCGATCTACCCCGTTGATATATTCGAGGATCAGTTCCGCAAGCTCTGCGAGGGTTGGGAAAAGGGTCTTGCCTTGATCGATGAAGGTGACGAAAGCGAGGTCGCCGTTATGGCTCGCGCGGCTTATTGCATCTTCAAGTCATCCTATAATCAGATCAGATTCATCCGCGCCCGCGACGAAGGCCGCTTCACAGATGCGAAGAAGATCGCAGAGGATGAGGAGCAGATCGCCCGTCTGATGCTCGCGCAGATGAACAAAAATGCCGCCATCGGCTACGAAGCGGCAAATCACTATTATTTCTCAAAGGGACAGATCGTCGAAAAGATACTCAATTGCCGTCACACGGCAGAATTTTTCGCTGAAAGGAATTAAGAAATGAAGCTTAAATATTACGGAACCGGCGCGGGCTATGGGCTCCCCGAGGTATTTTGCGACTGTCGCATCTGCCGCCACGCAAGAGAAAACGGCGGCAAAAACATAAGAACGCGCTCAATGGCTCTGCTTGACGGTTGCCTTGCCATCGATCTCTCGGTCGATACCTTTCATCATTGTGCATTCGCGGGGCTTGATATGCGAAAGGTGAAGCACGTGCTCATCACACACAACCACCACGATCACTTCTTCACCAGCGATCTTTTCAGCCGCGTGCGCGGTATGGAAGAACCCGTCAATTTCTATCTTAGCGAGGCTTCGGGAAAGGGTGTCCGCGCCACCGTTGAAAAGCACAAGGCGGATTTTGCCGCGGGCACGCGCGACCCGAAGGCGTGGACTCTCGCAGAAGTCCACACGCTTGAATACTACAAGACCGTCAACATCCTTGGCTATAAGGTCACTCCCCTCCGCGCGCGCCACGTCGCCGCACTCGATCCGATGATGTTCGTCATCGAAAAGGACGGCAAAAGCATCCTCTGGGCGCACGACACGGGGCTTTTCCACTCCGACGCGATCGAGTGGATAAAGAATTCGGGAATCGTATTTGATTTTGTTTCAATGGACTGCACACTGAAGCGCGGCGCGCAGATTACCAAATCGCATATGGACCTTGATTGGTGCATCGAAACGGCAAATATGCTCCGCGAAAACGGCAACGCGGACGAAAGCACAAAATTCGCCCTCAGCCACATCGGCCACCTCGTCGACCGCACCCACGACGAACTCACCGCAGAAGCGGCGGAATACGGTATGATAGTAGCGTATGACGGGATGGAGATTGAGTTTTAAGCTTTGAAAGGAAGTAAATAAAATGGAAATCAAAGCACTTTCAAAAATCGTCGGCGGGCAGGACGGCGCCATTTATAAGAATTATTTATTCCGCTTTTCTTCAAAGGGCGGGTGCACGGTTTACGATCTTTCCGCCCTCTGTGCAGAGCCTGCGCCCATTGCGGAGTTAAGCTTGACGGTTCTGAACTTATAGTACCGCACAGCAATTCCGTCACCTTCGGCAACGAATTTTTCGCGCCCGGGGATGAATTTCCGCTGCTTTACAGCAACGTATACAATAATTACGCCAAAACCGAGGACAAGCGCGTCGGCATATGCTGCGTTTACCGCCTTTTGCGCGAGGGTAACGCTTTTTCGACCAAGCTCGTTCAGCTTATCAGAATAGGCTTTACCGATGATCGCAGTCTTTGGAGATCCTCGGGTGACGTCGAGGACAAACGCCCCTACGGCAACTTTGTCGTTGACACCGACAAAGATCAGCTTTGGGCGTTCGTTATGCGTGACGGCGCGATGCAAACAAGATATTTTGCCTTTGATCTTCCCAAGCTTGCGGACGGCGGGATCGGTGCTTCGGGCGTTCGTGAGGTCACCCTCACGGCAGATATGATCAAGGAATACTTCGACACGCCATATCACAATTACGTGCAAGGCGCGGTCTGCCGCGAGGGCAAGATCTATTCGGTCGAGGGCTTCGGCGAAAAGATCCACCCCGCACTTCGCATAATCGATACCGAGAAAAAATGTCAGCTTCT
>JAZSEA010000075.1:0-216637 GCA_045531455.1 Eubacteriales bacterium | reverse complement strand
CTTCAAGTGGCTCGACGGTTACGACAAGATCACGGCGGATGAGCTTCTCGGCGGCGGTGAAACTGAAACGAAAACCGACCAGGCAGAGGACTTGATTCTCGATATGCTTTCCTCGGGTGAGTTCGTTCCCGCCGAAAAGATTTTCGAAAAAGCAAAGGAGCGCAACATTTCACAGCGCACAGTTAACGAGGCCAAGCTGAAGAACAAAAGCATCGTTACGAAGAAGATCGGCAAGCGTTGGTTTTGGGCGATCCCCGATAGCCCCGAAGAAACGGCATGAAGATTGTAACATTGCAGAGTGTCTCCGGTGCAAGGTTGAAGATTGCAACCTTTGGGAAGATCACGTACAGTGTCACTTGCATTGTTGCATTGTTTTCGAGAATTTACGCGAATTTCCCTAAACTTATTTTAGGGCAGGTTAAAGTGCAGGCGACTCACACCCGCACATTCACAGCGAACGGCAACAGCCGACCGCAAAAAGTGGCGTAAATAAAGGCTTTTCCGCCTCCGACCGATTTTTCTCTGGTGGCTGGCTAATTTCAAAATCACACTCGAAAAGTGTGAGCAAACACCCGATTATGGCGGTACGTCCCGCGTTTTTTGGGTGTGAAAGAGAGAAAAATTATCGATTATTTAAAAGGAAGGTATCAATGACAAAGACAAATGAACCGATCAGAAAGACGGTATATCTTGAAGAAAAGCTTGTCAGACAAGCAGAAATTCTCTTCGGAGAAGCGGAGGTAGAGTCCTTTTCTGCATTCGTGACCAAAGCGATTGAGAATTATATCACCAAGCTTGTCATAGACAAGAACGGAGATCTCCTCTCCAAAGAGATCCGCAAGGCGATCCACGAAGAGATCAACCCCACCAACACGCGCATCTCCAAAGGACTTTACAGGTATGCCATCGAGCTTGATATGCTCGCGCAGATGGTAGCTTATCAACACGACTTCCGCTACGAAGAGATCATCGGTATGCGTAAGGAAGCTAACAAGTACGTAGCGCAGATGCGCGGTAAGATCAACGTGGATGAGCTAATCTGCGAGGTGCACGGTGAATACTACGACGATTAAAAAGGAGAAATCTATGAGTAAAATGACAGACATTCGTTTCAGATTACAAATTGCAGGAGGTAATATGCGTATGATCAAGAGAGACGTTTTCGAATATTTCAAGAAAGAGCCCGACGTGATGCAGGTGAAGGACGTGGTGCGGTTGCTCCACTGCAGCAAGAACACCGTGTACAAGCTGATCCACGAGGGGCGCATCGACAGCATCAAGATCGGTCGGAACATTCTGATCCCCAAGACCGCGCTGGTGGAAATGATGGTGAACGAACGGTATTATCAAATTATTTATCCCTATAACCCCGATTCTCTCTGGACTATGAAGGAGCGTTCGCGTATCATTGCTTCGAATAAGAATTCCAAAACGAAAGGAGCGTAAATATTATGAAAAGAATCACAGGACGGCTCGCCGAGGACAAGGGCAAATACTATGCGGTGATCAATCTGCCGGCAGTGGACGGCAAGCGCAAGACGAAGTGGCACACGCTGAACCTTGAAGCCAAGAAGGGCAACAAAAAAGAGGCGCAGTATCGCCGCAACCAAATTCTCGATAAGTACAACGCGGGCGACGTGCATCTCGCAGAGACGATGACACACGCAGACCGTGAGCGCAACCGACTTGCCAACACCAAGATGCTGGACTACCTTGATGAGTGGCTGGAGGGACATCAGCACGACATCGAGCGAGAGACCTACCACAAATACAAGCGCTATATCGACGGGCGCATCCGAGAGTTCTTCACGCCCCTCGACCTCACCGTCAAAGATTTGTCGGGGGATGAGATCAACGAGTTTTACACCTACCTTCGTAACGTAGGGCTGAAGGGCTCCACCGGTCAACGCTATCACGGCGTTCTTCACAAGGCATTTAAGGACGCGGTGAAGCGGCGGATCATACCGAGCAACCCTGTTGACCAAGCCAACCGACCGAGGAAGGAGCAGTTCATTGCCGCCTACTACAACGCCGAAGAAGTAAAGCAGCTGCTCGAACTGGTCAAGGATGACGAGATCTATATTCCCATCCTCCTTGCCGCTTACTATGGGCTCAGACGAAGCGAGGTGATCGGGCTGAAGTGGTCTGCCATCGACTTCACGGAAAACACGCTCACCGTTCGCCACACCGTCCACTCCACCGAGGAAGGTATCGTCGCTAAGGACAGACTGAAAACAAAATCCTCTTACCGCACGCTGACGCTGGAGCCCTTCGTCAGAGGTGAGCTCATCCGTCACCGCGAGAAGCAGGAGCAGATGAAAAAGGTAATGCGCTCAGCGTACTCTAAGGAATACACCGTCTACGTCTGTGTGGACGCACTCGGCAAGCTCTACGATCCTGTCTTCGTCACCGGACACTTCGGACAGCTTCTGAAAAAGCACAATCTGAAGAAGATCCGCTTCCACGATCTTCGCCACTCCTGCGCCTCGGTGCTCCTTGCGCAAGGCGTTCCAATGAAGCAGATCCAGGAATGGCTTGGACATAGCGATATGAGCACCACAGCGAATATCTATAGCCACCTCGACGCGGTAACAAAAGCTGACACCGGCGCGGCGATGAGTAAGGCGTTGGGGTAAACCACAAATAAATCAAGACCGCTTCGAGCAATCGAGGCGGTCGATTTTCTTTATTCAATTCGAACTCTCTCGTAGTTACGGACAAGATGATACCTACTCAGTTTATTTGCGTACCTATCCGTATCTATCCGTCCCTAAAAATGGGGTGTTTTTGACCAGCCTTGCAGTTGCCTTGCACAGCCTTGCAAAAAACTGATAGACAACCCAAAGACTGCAAAAGGGGTTTTCCTTGAAAGTGGGGAATGAAAGTTGAAAATCGGGCAAAATTGAAAGAAAAAGAGCCTAAAATCGGAGATTTTAGGCTCAATGTGGCGGAGAGAGTGGGATTCGAACCCACGTGAGATTGCTCTCAAACTGATTTCGAGTCAGCCCCGTTATGACCACTTCGATATCTCTCCGTATTAAGTTAAGTTTGAATTTTGCACGGCTTTTGCAAGGCCGATAGTGAAATGCTGTCATCCAAAATTCAAGAAAAATGAAGCATTTGCGAGATAAACGAAGAATTCACGAGCTTTCGCAAGTTGCAGAGTGATAAGCTCGGCTACCTTTCGAGTCAGCCCCGTTATGACCTCTTCGATACCGCTCCGTATTTAATTATGGAGCACTACCTCAAAAGTTGTTCCCGTTGGGAACAATGATTTCGATGTCATCATAGTTGCCAAGGCAACAGTTATGACCTCTTCGATACCGCTCCGTATTATATTATTGTCGAGCTCCACTCAACTTGCAATATTATAGCACATTTCAAAGAGGATTTCAAGGGGTTTTGTAAAAAAACTTGAGAAAAATTAGTTCTTTATTACTTTTTTAATTATAGATTATCAAATTCTGTAATTCAAGCTAAACGTTTCGCCTGTTTTTGCTAATGTATATAAATAGTTCTTGAAAGCATTTAATTTCCTAAAATATATTGTAAATCCACTCAAAATATGATATAATATATTTACTTTTAAAAAGAAATTCAACGGAGGCGATGTAGTTATGAAAATTACGTTTATGGGCGCAGGAAGCAGTGTGTTCGTAAAAAAGGTGCTTGGCGATACACTTATGTGTGATTGCTTCAAGGACGCGGAGATTGCGCTTTATGACATTGACGGAGAGAGACTTGAAGACTCTTATATGCTGATCTCGCAGCTTAATAAGATCATCAACGGTAATAAGGCTAAGATCAGAAAGTATCTCGGCGTTGAAAACCGCAAAAAGGCTCTTAAGGGTGCAAACTTTGTTATCAACGCAATCCAGGTAGGGCTTTACGATCCTTGCACAAAGATTGATTTTGAGATTCCGAAGAAATACGGTATCAGACAGACGATCGGTGATACCCTCGGTATTGGCGGTATTATGAGAGGTATGCGTACCATTCACGTGCTTAAGGATTTTGCCGCTGATATGGCCAAGGTATGTCCCGATGCGTATTTCTTAAACTACACAAACCCTATGGCGATTCTGGCAGGATATATGGAAAGGCATACTCCCATCAAATCCATCGGTCTTTGTCATAGCGTTCAGGTCTGCTCTGAGAAGCTTCTCAAGAGCCTCGGTATGGAAGAATATCTTGAAGGACGTCAGGAGAAGATCGCGGGAATTAACCATATGGCTTGGCTCCTTGAGATCAGAGATAAGAACGGCAATGACCTGTATCCGGAGATCAAGCAACATGCAAAAGAAATGAACGCGGGTGAAAAGCATAAGGATATGGTTCGCTTCGATTACATTGATAAGTTCGGTTACTATTGCACCGAGTCGAGCGAGCATAATGCAGAGTATAACAATTTCTATATCAAGCCAGGCCGCGAAGATCTTGTCGAGAAATTCAATATTCCGCTTGATGAGTATCCCCGCAGATGCGAAAAGCATATAGTTAAGTGGGCTCAGCAGAGAGAGGATCTTCTCAAAGGTATTACTCCCGAGCATACACGCTCGCATGAATATGCATCAAGAATTATGGAAGCTATCGTTACAGGTGTACCTTATAAGATTGGCGGAAACGTTATCAATAATGGACTTATCCCCAATCTTCCGGCTGAAGCTTGCGTAGAGGTGCCTTGCTTTGTTGATAAGAGTGGTATCACTCCTACATACGTAGGTCCCCTGCCCACACAGCTTGCGGCTATGAACTCATCGAATATCTATCCGCAGCTTCTCACGATCGAGGCAGCTCACACAGGAAAGATCGAGACTCTCTATCAGGCTGCAATGATGGATCCCAGAACCGGTATGCATTTATCGACGGACGAGATCATTTCTCTTGTAGATGAACTTGTTGCAGCTCATACAAATGCCGGATATCCCATATTCTAATACATAATAAACAGCCGCTTTAAGGTGGCTGTTTTATTATGTCAACTATGAGTATATAGCATTTTTGGAAAAAGCAACAAACAGTTGTTCAATTTAATTGCAATAAAGGTTGACAATCATTTTCATATGTAGTATAATAAGTACAATATGCGAAAAATGCAATAAGGAGCCTAAGATGATTTTCGGCAGACACATTAATAAATATTATCTTAAATACGGCTGGATGCTTTTGCTCGGATTGATAGCATTGATAGGTGTTGACTATTTTCAGCTTGAAATTCCCGAGCTTTACCAGATGATCGTTAACGGATTTAACGACGGATGCGTTACTGTTAACGGAGAGGTCCTTCCGTTTGATATGAATTTCCTGCTTGACAGGATATGCTTGCCTATGATCGGCGTTATTGCGATAATGCTTCTCGGACGTTTTCTTTGGCGCGTATGTTTCTTTGGCGCAGCTATCAAGCTTGAAACCGATCTCAGGAATAAGATGTTTGAGCGTTCAAAAGATTTGTCGCATCAGTATTATCAGGTTAACAAAGTAGGCAATCTGATGTCGCTCTATACCAATGATCTTGATACCGTTCAGGAGTGCTTCGGGTGGGGTATTATGATGCTTTGCGATGCGCTTCTTCTTGGTGTGCTCGCAATCATAAAGATGTGGAGAATGAGCAATTCGCTTACGTTGCTTTCCTGTCTGCCGTTGATCTGTCTTCTTGTCGTATCTGCTATCATTGGTAGATCGCTGATGAAAAAATGGGACAAGCGTCAGGAGGCATATTCGAATCTTTCGGATTTTTCGCAGGAGAGCTTTTCGGGAATCGCAGTTATCAAGGCATACGTAAAGGAAGCCAAGGAGCTTCTTGCGTTCAAAAAGCTCAACGTCGAGAACGAAGAGGCAAACCTTGAATATACAAGGGCAAGTGTTCTTCTGCGTATTTTCGTAACTCTGTTTGTCGAGTCCGTTGTATGCGTTATTCTCGGCTACGGTGGATATCTTGTATACCTCGACCGTTTTGATGCCGGTCAGCTTGTTGAGTTTATCGGCTATTTTACATCGGTTATCTGGCCCGTTATGGCTGTATCCGAGCTTATAGATATGACCTCGAGAGGTCGTGCTTCGCTCAAGAGGATCGGAGAACTGCTTGATGCTCCTGTTGACGTTAAGGACAGAGAAGGCGTTATTCATACAGATGAGATTAAAGGCAACATCGAGTTCAGAAACCTTTCCTTTACCTTTCCTGACGGTGACAGAGATGCTCTTAAAAATGTATCCTTCAAGATCAACGCAGGCGAAAACGTAGGTATTGTAGGTAAGACCGGATCGGGTAAAACGACTATCGTTGATCTTATCTTACGAATATATAATATCGGCGACGATATGCTTTTCATTGATGGCAAGGACGTTAATACGATGCCGATCAAGCAGGTGCGCGGTGCTGCTGCATACGTTCCGCAGGATAATTTCCTCTTCAGCGATACGATCAAGAGCAATATTTCCTTCTATACCGATGAAGAGAATATCGACGATATCAGAAGAGTCGCCGCTCTTGCAGACGTTGACGGAAATATTTCTGAGTTTGCCGAAGGATATAATACAATGCTTGGCGAGCGCGGTGTAACCGTTTCGGGCGGTCAGAAGCAACGTATTTCAATTGCGAGAGCGCTTCTAAAGGATGCACCGATTCTGATTCTTGACGACTCTGTTTCCGCAGTTGACACAAAGACCGAACGCACGATTCTTGATAATCTTAAGAGAGAAAGAGCGGGGAAGACCACTATCCTTATTGCTCACAGAATTTCAACAGTAGAAAATATGGACAAGATCATTCTTGTTGAGGATGGCGAGGTTACCGCTGTCGGTACTCATGAGGAGCTTTGCGAGAATTGCGAAGAGTACGCAAAGATGGTCAAGCTTCAGAAACTAGAGGACGAAGGAGGAGATATCTGATGTACGAATATTTTCCTATCCTCGCTGTCGCGGGATTTATCTCTCTGGTTTCGATCGCTTTCATCATCGCGTATGCCTTGATGAAGAATAAGAATGAGGCGATCGGCTTTGACCGAAATATGAAGGACGGCGAGATCGTCCGCAGACTCATTATATACGCAAAGCCCCATATCGGTCTTTTTGCCATAGTTCTTGTTATTATGGCATTGACTATCGCATACGATATCATTTCTCCGGTTGTAATCGGTACCATAACCGAAATGGTTGCCGAGGATTTTGAGCTGAACAGACTTTTCCTTTACGTTGCAGCTTACGTTGGCATTCTGATCGTTTCTGTCGTTTGTACCTATTTTCAGGCGATCATACTGCAAAAGATCGGTCAGCGTATCCTTTCCGCTCTCCGTGAAAAGGTATTTACTCATATAGAAAGCCTTTCTCACGAGCAGCTGCACCATATTCCCGTAGGTAAGCTCGTTACAAGAGTTACCAACGATACCAACGCTATCTCGATGATGTTTACAAATATTCTTGTAAATCTCATCAAAAACGCATTTGTTGTTATCGGAATATTTATTGCAATGCTCTGCATTAATATTCAGCTGACGCTGATGGTTCTATGCTTTGTTCCTTTTGTCGTTCTATTTACGGTTATTTTCCGTAAATTCTCGAGAAAGGCTTACAGAGAAGTAAAAGACGGAACCACCGAGATTAACACTTATCTGTCCGAAAATCTTTCGGGAATGAAGATAACTCAGATCTTTAACAGAGAAGAGCGAAAGATGAAGGATTTCGTAAGCAGAAGCCGTAACCTCGGTAAGGCAAAATCAAAGCAGATGTTTGTCTTCGGTATTTTCAGACCGATGGTTTACGCGCTTTATATCTCGTCTGTTCTTTGCCTTTTCTATTTGGGCGGCAAGGGGTATATTCAGAATACTGAATTTCTCGGACAGGTCATAACGGTCAAGACTCTAGTTACGTTTTATATGTATATTTCGAAGTTCTTCAACCCGATCCAGAGCCTTGCCGAGCAGTTCAATGCACTTCAATCGGCATTTGCGTCGGCTGAGAAGATATTTTCCATTCTCGATATGGAGCCCGTTGTTGTTGATGAACCCGATGCGATTGAACTTGACACAGTTCGGGGTGAGATCGAGTTCCGTGACGTTTGGTTTGCATATAATCCGGGCGAATGGGTACTTCAAGGTGTAAGCTTCAAGGTCGAGGCGGGACAGACTGTTGCGTTCGTCGGATCGACAGGCTCCGGAAAAACAACGATTCTGTCGCTGATTTGCAGAAATTACGATATACAAAAGGGTGAGATCCTCATCGACGGTATTAATATCAATAAGATCAAGATATCCTCTTTACGCAGACATTTCGGTCAGATGCTTCAGGACGTATTCCTTTTCTCGGGTACGATCAGAAGCAATATCGTGCTCAAGATGGATGATGTTGAAGAGCAGGATATTATCGATGCCTGCAAGTACGTCAACGCCGATACCTTTATCAATAAACTCGAAAACGGACTTGATGAAGAGGTGCGCGAGCGCGGAAACAATTTCTCCGCGGGTCAGAGACAGCTTCTTTCCTTCGCAAGAACCATTCTTCATAAGCCGTCGGTAATGATCCTCGATGAGGCAACTGCAAATATCGATACCGAAACCGAAATACTGATTCAGGATTCGCTTACAAGAATGATGAAGATCGGTACTATGCTTGTTGTTGCACACAGACTTTCGACTATTCAGCACGCTGACAATATCATTCTTCTCTCGCACGGAAAGATAATGGAGCAGGGAACGCATAACGAGCTTCTTCAGCAGAGAGGCCGTTATCACAAGCTCTATATGCTTCAGTACGAAAAGTCTCTTCAGGAAAAGAAAGCTTAAACGATATGGAATTTATGTTTTTCATTTTGTTCTTTCTTGTCATCAGCGTCTTTGTTGTGACATTCGTCCGTATGATCGGCGAATGGATAAGCAACAGTAATTCACCGCGTCTGACGGTTGACGCAGCCGTCGTTACCAAGAGAGACCAGGTGCACAGACACAGATCAAGCAACGGGCATTCCCATCGCTCCTGTTCCTATTACGTAACCTTTCAATTTGAAAGCGGTGACAGAATGGAACTCCGTGTCCCGAGTCACGAATATGGACTCCTTGTCGAAGGCGATATAGGAAAGCTAACTTTTCAAGGAACAAGATATTTGTCATTTGAAAGAAAATACTAATAATAAAGATCCGCGGCTTTTGGCTGCGGATCTTTGTTTTTAGTTCTTCTTAGATTTGGACCATTCCTTGGTCTGATTGAGCATAGAGGTTCCTTTAGGCTTGTCAACACCGTGAACCTCTGCGGCTTCATACTTTTCGTACTGTTCCCAGAATTGTCTGCCGTAAATATGACAGTCCTCGTTCCATTCCTCTCGGTACTCAAGCATACGCTTGCGGAGTCTTGCCACGATCTCATCATAGCCGTTGAAGTCATAGAAATTATGGGTTTCCCAAGGATCTTTTTCAAGATCGAAAAGCTGGGTCATTTTCAGTCTGTCGGTTCGATACTCGATGAGCTTGTATTTTCCGTCAGATATACCGCGTATCCTTGCCTGGAAGGCGAAATAAAGGTCCTCACGCGTCACAAGTTCATTGTCAGTAAACATTTCGGAGAAACTCTTTCCTTCGACTGTGGAAGGAATTTCGACGTTACAGAGATCGCAGAGCGTGGGATATACGTCAAGCAGATAAACGTATTGATCAAGCTTGAGTCCCGCGGGAATGCGGGGGCCGCTGACAAGGAGCGGGATATGTACGCTGTGCTCATATACGTTCTGTTTGCCCATCAGTCCGTGCTGACCGATTGCAAGACCGTTATCTCCGCAGAAGACAATTATTGTGTCATCCAGGATGCCCTTTGATTCAAGCGCATCAATAAGCCTTCCGACGTTGTCATCAATATGGCTGATCATTGCGTAGTAGTCTGCAATATGTTGCTTTATCTCATCGGGATTGCGAGGGAAGGAGGCTACTGCTTCGTCACGACCTCTGTCAGCCCAACCAAAGCTGAATGCGGGCATTTCCATAAAGTTTTGGGGAAGAGTAATGTCTTCGGCTTTGTACATTGTACGGTACTTCTCGGGCATCGTACGGGGGTCGTGCGGCGCAAGATAGGAAAGATAAACGAAGAAGGGCTCTTCCGATTCATAGCTATTGATAAAATCAACGGCACTTGCTGTAAACAGCTCGGTAGAGTGGACACCGGGATGGATCTTGTCGGCGAGAACGTGAACGGGGATCTGATTTCCAGAGAAGTTCGGGACAAACGGAACCTCGCAATCGTAATTTCCGTCTGCTCTGTAGTCACATACAGGGACGTTCCAATGATCCCACATTCCACCAAAGAAGATATTTTCACCGCTTGTGAATGATCTTGTGTAGCTATCAGTACCGTTATGCCATTTACCTATGCCGTGGCAGGAATACCCGGCACCTCTGAAAGCCTGACACATTGTCACGTCACATTCAGGAATCTCTTTACCGTTTTGTTCAAGATTGAAAAGCGTACGGGATGAATTGATCATTGCGCGGCTCGGCATGCATACTGCGGAAGCTGTTCCACCGGGGATATGTGCGTTTGTAAAAGCAGCTCCGCGCTCAACAAGTCTATCAATATTAGGTGTGGATATCTCATTGTTGCCTAAAGCGTGAATAGTGTCATATCTTTGATCATCAGTCAGAATGAACAGGACGTTCGGTCTCTTGGTACTCATTGTTATTCCTCCGTTTTTTGAAAAGCAATTCTCGCATCGCCGTTTGCAAGAAATATCGTTCCGCATTTAGTGAAACCGTGTTTTGCAAGAGCCTTTTGCATCGGTATATTATCTATATGCGTATCAATTTTTATATTTTTGCATTTACTGTAAGCATAGCCGAAGCAGAATCCCGCAACCCCCTTGCCTCTCGCGGCATCCGAAACGGCGATTCTGTGAATAACCGCGTAAGGTTTTTCATTCATCCATTGTCCGTCATAGATCTTTGCGTAAGTCGGATCATCGGCAATGTCAAAAAAGAAAACAGCGAGAATATCTTCGTTTTCGGTAACGACGTGAAGCTTTTGTGTTGCAATATCTTCTAACGTACGTGATCTGGGAGGATTGGCAACTCCCCACTGATTGGGGTTTCCGGCTTCGCGCATAAATCTTCGTGCGCTTTCGTATATTTCAAGTATTTTGTTAAGGTCATCTATTTGAGCAAGCCTGACGTTCATATCTACCTCTATGGCTTTTTTATTATTATAGCATATTTTTTATCTAAATGCAATAGTTAAGGCTGTCACAAAAGTGACAGCCTTAAAATTATGCGGTTATAATCTTTGATGCCTTCTGCAGACCGAGCTTTTCAACGGCTTCTTCGCGCATCTTATACTTGAGGATCTTTCCCGCGGCATTCATCGGGAAGGAATCGACAAAGTCGATATATCTCGGAACCTTGTGGCGAGCCATATGATCTCTGACGTAAGCCCTCATTTCCTCAACTGTCATTTCTTCGTTTTCCTTGAGGATAACACAAGCCATAATCTCTTCGCCGTATTGCTCATCCGGCACTCCTATAACCTGAACGTCCTGAACCTTGGGGTGAGTATAAATAAATTCCTCGATTTCCTTGGGATAGATATTTTCACCTCCGCGGATGATCATATCCTTGAGGCGTCCCGTAATGCGATAATTACCCTCAGGTGTGCGGCAAGCAAGGTCTCCGGTGTGCAGCCAACCGTCTGCGTCGATCGCGGATTCGGTAGCGAGGGGCATTTTGTAATATCCCTTCATAATATTATATCCGCGCGCAACAAATTCACCGTTTACTCCGTCAGGTAGCTCATCACCCGTGTCGGGATCAATGACCTTACATTCGATCTCGGGGAGTGCGCGACCGACAGTGCCGACTCGAACCTCAAGCGGATCGTCCGTTGAACTCATTGTGCATCCGGGAGAAGCTTCAGTCTGACCATAAACGATCGTGATCTCCGGCATATGCATCTTGTCAACAACGTCCTGCATTACAGAGATCGGGCACGGACTTCCCGCCATAATACCGGTTCTCATATACGAAAAATCGGTCTTTTCAAAATCGGGATGCTGAAGGAGAGCGATAAACATAGTTGGAACACCGTGGAAGCAGGTAATGTGCTCGCTGTTTATGCAGGAGAGTGCAGGCTTTGGTGAGAAGTAGGGAAGCGGACAGATAGTTACACCGTGAGTCATTGATGCGGTCATGGAAAGTACCATTCCGAAGCAATGGAACATCGGAACCTGGATCATCATTCGGTCTGCCGTAGAAAGATCCATTCTGTCACCGATGCACTTGCCGTTGTTGACTACGTTATAGTGAGTCAGCATAACGCCCTTGGGGAAGCCTGTGGTGCCCGAAGTGTACTGCATATTGCAGACGTCGTGAGGCGAAACTGCGGCAGCAAGACGATTGATTTCTTCAATAGGTGTGCGCGATGCGCGGAGAAGAGCTTCTTCCCAGGTGAGACATCCCGGCTTTTTGAATCCTACGGTTATGATATTACGGAGGAAAGGCAGCCTCTTACAGTGCAGAGGATCGCCTGAGCGCGTGTTCATATGCTCAGGGCAAAGCTCGCTGATGATTCCGCTGTAATCCGAATCACGCCAACCGTCGATCATAATAAGGGTGTGTGTATCGGACTGACGGAGCAGATATTCTGCTTCGTGGATCTTGTATGCTGTATTCATCGTCACGAGAACCGCTCCGATCTTTGTGGTTGCCCAGAAAGCGATGTACCATTGAGGAACGTTGGTTGCCCAGACAGCAACGTGATGTCCGGGTCTTACGCCGAGAGCAACAAGAGCTCTTGCGAAATTATCAACGTCGTCTCTGAATTCTGAGTAGGTTCTTGTATAATCAAGCGTGGTATACTTGAACGCATATTGGTCGGGAAATTCTTCTACCATTGCGTCGAGAACCTTCGGGAAGGTGAGGTCGATGAGAGCTTCCTTCTTCCAAATGAACTTACCGGTGCCGGCTTTGTTTCTGTAGAGGGCTTTTTTAGCCTTTGCAGGGTTATCAATACGCTGCATATAGTTAACGAAATGAGCGTAGATAACCTCTATGTCATCTATATCTGCAAACCATGCGGGCTCCCACTCAAGAGTTATGAATCCGTCGTAATTTACGGAACGGAGGCTGTTCATCATATCCTTGATCGGAAGCTCACCGTCACCGATAAGACAATACTCAAGTGTATCGCCTACGTGAAGCGAATCCTTGATATGAACGTGCTTGACGTACGCACCGAGATTGGTGATGGTGGAAGAAGGAGATTCTCCTGCTGAAAAATATGTGTGATACATATCCCATAGCGCACCGAGACTGTCGGATGCGAAATAATTAAGAACGTCACGGAGTGCTTCGGTGTCGGCGAATACACCCATCGTTTCGAGGAGGATAGTGATTCCCGCTCTTTCTGCAGATGGAAGAATCTTTTCGAGGAAAGCTATAGCGTTTTTCTTATCGGAATTGCCGGGGATTGCTGCGGCGTGAAGTCTTACGTAAGGAATCTTAAGATTTGCTGCAGTCTTGATAGAATTCTCAATTTCAGCAATATTGTCAGCTATTTCATTGTCATCTGTAGCGGCAATATTGCAAGAAACGTCGAGACAAGGGATTGCAAGTCCCATAGAATAAAGAGTACGATTTACCGAAAAGGCTGCTTGAGGATCGAATGGATCGTCCGCACTTTTGAATGCGCCTGTCTTATTGTTATGCAGTTCGATTCCTTCAAAACCAAGCTCCTTTGCTATATTGCAATAATCGAGCCAGGAATAATCGTTCCAGCCTTTGACCGAAAAGGAAAGCTTCATATCTGATTCTCCTCATATACGATCTTGTTGAGCGCACTGATGTATGCACGTATGCTGGCTCCGATAATATCGGTTGAAATACCGTTTCCTGAATAGATCTTGTTACCTGCGCGAAGCTTAACGAGAGCAGATCCGAGGGCCTGGCGTCCTTCGGTAACTGCTTTGATCTGAAAATCATCAAGCTCATAGTGGTGTCCGAGTATCTGCTCGATCGCGATGAACGCGGCATCGATAGGACCGTCGCCTACGCTGACACCGTTTATGATCTCGCCATTCTTCTCAAGCGTGACCTGCGCGGTTGCGTTAATCACGTTTCCGCTGTTGATTACGTAGCTCTTGAGGATATAGGTGGGAGCTACCTGGAGCGCGGCACTTGCGACAATGGCGTCAAGCTCCGCAGCTTCTACTGTCTTCTTTTCTGCAACTCGGCAGAATTCCTCGTATACGCGGGAAGCATCTTCTTCGGATAATTCGTATCCAAGCTTTGCAACAGCGGCAGTAACCGTGCCGATGTCATCACCTGCACGAAGAATGATACCGCTTTCGGGGGAAACGTCATCTGCGGTTTTAACAATCTCTTTCTTGGAGTTGAGTATCCAATCGATCTGAGAGATGATCCTTCTGCATTCTGTGGTTCTTATAGAAGATTCGATGTTAAGCTCAAGTCCGCGTGTAGAAACGAATTTAGTGAAATCCGTTACAGAAAGCATATGGTCTGCGCAAGCGGCGCATTTAACCTCGGAAATATCAGAGTTAAGAACAGCCGCAATGTTTGCGAGTGCAAGCGCCAACTCGTTTGAACATTCAACGCCGGTTCTGACGTTAGAGAGTGCGGGAACGGCGGTGAATACTTCGTTTACGAAAGAAGAGAATTCATCGGGGATCATTTTTGCAGCTACGTCGGAAAGAGTTATTACAGTTGCGCCGTTTATCATAGCAGCATTTATTGCATCTGCGAGGAAAGGCATTTCAGCACGTGTAGCATCTTCTGCCACGAATTCTACTTCCGCACCCGTAAGCGCTGCTTTTTTAACAAGATTTCCGATGAGTTCGAGTACAACCGGAGGTTTTCTTCTGCAAAAATACTCCATTTGTACAGGGGAGGTAGGTACTCTGATCTGAATACGTGCTTTGGATGCGTCACTTATAGCGTTTGCTGCAGTATCTATTGCGTTTTCGTCAAATCCTACGGGTATGGCGATTTTGGCATGATTGAGAAATGAGATTATCGTTCTTGCGAGAAGAACGTCGATCTTTTCGTTCTCGATCGGAGCCAATTCGATTACGTCAACCTTCATTCTGTCAAGCATACGGGCAATTTCCATTCGTTGCTTGAATGACAGAGGAGTTTCGGAAACTCCTGAATTATTTCTGAGGGTTGAGTCAGAGACGAATATTTTTTTCATTTGGATTCTCCGGGGAATTTATTTGATAGGATATACCCAATTTCTTGTATCTTCAATCTTGCCCCACTGAATTCCTGTGAGTGTGTCGTAAAGCTTCTGAGTTGTAGCACCTATCTTGCCGTTATTGATTGTATAAGTTTTGCCATTGTAGAAAAGCTGACCGATGGGGGAAACTACAGCGGCAGTTCCGCATCCCCATCCTTCTTCGAGAGTGCCGTTGTCAAGTGCTTCGATAAGCTCGTCGATGGAAAGAAGTCTTTCGGAAACCTTAGCCCCCTCATCACGAAGAATCTGGAGAATAGAGTTTCTGGTGATACCGGGAAGGATCGAGCCGGTAAGGGCAGGAGTAACGATCTCGTCGCCGATCTTGAACATTACGTTCATCGCGCCGACTTCTTCGATATACTTTCTCTCAACACCGTCGAGCCAAAGGACCTGCGAGTATCCTGCCTGCTCGGCCTTTTCACCTGCTCTGTTGGAGGCACCGTAGTTACCGCCGCACTTGGTGTAACCTGTTCCGCCTCTTACGGCGCGAACATCCTCGGTTTCGATCATGATCTTGACGGGGTTAATGCCCTCCTTGTAGTAAGATCCTACAGGGGAGAGAATGATGATAAATACGGAACGGTCGATCGAGTGAACTCCGAGCTTGGGGTCTGCACCAAAGAGGAAAGGTCTGATGTAGAGAGAGGTTCCGGGAGCGTGAGGAACCCAATCAGCATCGATCTTGATAAGCTCCGTAAGTGCCTTAAGAGCAAATTCCTCGTCGATAAGAGGCAGTCTCATTCTTTCTGCGGAGGAATTCATACGGGCAAAGTTCTGCTCGGGTCTGAAAAGCTGAATGGAGCCGTCAGCGGTTCTGTAAGCCTTCATACCCTCGAAAATTTCAGCACCGTAATGGAATACTGTACACGCGGGATGTAGCGAAAGGTTGCCGAAAGGAACGATTCTTGCATCATGCCATCCCTTTGCGCGTGTGTAATCCATGATAAACATATGATCTGTAAAATACTGACCGAATCCCAAGGAGGACTCATCGGGCTTCTGCTTGGGTGTTGCGATCTTTTCTATTCTGATATCCATTTTTGATAGTTCCTTTCTGTATTATTGAAAATTGTAGCCGAGCTCGATAGTCTGGAGATTTACGTCGATAAGATTCTGTCTTTTTGCAGAGATGATTTTTTCAAACATAGCTCTCATTCCGTCAAGACTGACAACACCGGTTTCCTTAATGACCTTTCCTAAAAGGATCATATTTGCGAGAGTGGGAACTCCCGCATCGGAAGCCATCTTTGTTGCGGGAATATAGTAAACGTCTACGTCGTTGCGGTTTACCTTTCTGTCGATGAAGGTAGAGTCAACGAAGATCTTTCCGCCTGCAGGAACAGAGTTTTCGTATTTGTCGAGCGAAGGAAGATTCATTACAAGGAGTATGTCGGGATTGGATACGATGGGAGATCCGACGGGAGTATCGCTGAGGATAACGCTGCAGTTTGCGGTACCGCCTCTCATTTCAGGACCGTAGGAAGGAAGCCAACTGACCTCCTTACCCTCATACATACCCTTATAAGCAAGCATTTTACCTGTGAAGAGGACGCCCTGACCGCCAAAACCTGCAATCAAAATCTGATTTGTTTTCATGATTTACGCCTCCTTTGTCTTGTCCTTGTATACGCCGAGCGGATAGTAAGGAATCATCTTTTCTTCAACGAACTGAAGTGCCGCCTCTGGAGTAAGTCCCCAGTTCGTGGGGCAGGTGGAAACAACCTCGATTAGCGAGAAGCCAACGCCGTTTATCTGGTTCTCGAAAGCTTTTTTGATAGCCGCTTTCGCCTTACGGACGTTCTTTACGTTGTTGACAGCAACTCTTTCAAGATATGCGGCACCGTCAAGCTGTGCGAGCATCTCGCAAACACGGATAGGATATCCTGCGGTGGAAATATCTCTGCCGTAGGGAGAGGTCTGTGTGACCTGGCCGGGAAGAGAAGTAGGAGCCATCTGACCGCCTGTCATTCCGTAAATCGCATTGTTAACAAATATTATTGTGATGTTTTCGCCTCTTGTAGCGGCGTGTACTGTTTCTGCCATACCGATCGACGCGAGGTCGCCGTCACCTTGATATGTAAATACGATATTATCGGGATTTGCGCGCTTTACACCAGTAGCAACAGCGGGAGCTCTACCGTGAGCAGCCTGAACCATATCGCAAGCAAAATAATTATATGCCATAACCGAGCATCCTACGGGAGCGATGCCGATCGTTTTTCCTTCAATTCCGAACTCGTCAATAGCTTCTGCAACGAGCCTGTGGATTATACCGTGGGTACAGCCGGGACAGTAATGCAGAGGTGCATCTGTCAGAGCGTGCGGCTTATCAAATACTACCATTATTCAATTCCTCCTGCTTCTTTGATTTTTGCAAGAACTGCTTCGGGGGTGGGGATCATACCGCCCGAGCGGTTGCAAAGGAGTACGGGCTTGCGGCAACGCGTTGCAAGCTCAACGTCCTCGATCATCTGACCCATAGACATCTCAACCGTGATAAATGCTTTTGCAGTGTGAGAAAGCTTCTCAAGTGTTGCCTTCGGGAAGGGCCAGAGAGTAATGGGACGAACGAGACCTACCTTGATGCCTTCCGCGCGGGCAGCAGCAATAGCGTTCTTTGATACGCGTGCAGCAATACCGTAAGCAACGAGAACGATGTCTGCATCCTCGGTCATGTACTCTTCTACAAGAACCTCTTTTTCTTCAACGGTCTTGTACTTGTTATATCTTTCGATGTTGAATCTTTCAAGCTCTTCGGATACGAGAGAAAGTGAGTTGATGATGTTGTGATTTCTTTCGAGTTTTGTACCGGTAACCGCCCAAGGCTTTTCATACTGAGCAATTTCCGAAACGTCGAGAGAAACCGGCTCCATCATCTGACCCATTGTACCGTCTGCAAGGATCATCGCTACCATACGGTATTTATCGGCAAGATCAAAGCCTTTTACCGTGAGTGTAGCCATTTCCTGAACAGAAGCGGGAGCGAGAACGATATTTCTGTAGTCACCGTGACCGCCGCCCTTTGTAGCCTGGAAATAATCCGACTGCGAAGGCTGAATTCCGCCGAGACCGGGTCCTCCGCGCTGTACGTTGATAACGAGTGCGGGAAGATCGCAACCGGCGAGATAGGATATTCCTTCTGCCTTGAGCGAGATTCCGGGGCTGGAGCTCGAGGTCATTACTCTTTTTCCTGCGGCTGCAACACCGATTACCATATTGATAGCGGCAACTTCACTTTCAGCCTGGAGGAAGGTTCCGCCTATCTTGGGCATTCTCTTGGCCATATAAGCGGCAATTTCAGTCTGGGGGGTGATTGGGTAGCCGAAATAGTGACGGCATCCCGCCATTATAGCGGCTTCTGCGATGGCTTCGTTGCCCTTCATTAATACTTTCTCGGACATAATCGTTTCCTCCTTACTTTTCAACCTTAATTATGCAATCGGGACACATTGTAGCACAAAATGCGCATCCGATGCAGGAGCTCATATCTGTGATCTCCGCAACGTAGTGGCCCTTCTGATTGATCTTTGTTTTGGATACAATAAGCAGGTGCTTGGGACAAGCAGAAACGCATAGTCCGCAACCCTTGCATTTTTCAATATTAAAGGTTAATTTAGCCATAGTTTTTCTCCTTTATATAATTTTCTTTTGTAGTTTGAGTTTAATAACGGTGCCGTTTTCGGGACCGAAATCAATAGTACCTTCAAACTTATTGGAATCGGGACAAGTAGTTGCAACGATTGGTAATCCAGACATTTCAGAGACAGTTCTGGCATATTCAAATGAATCAGTCAAAGTTCCCATATCGGTAAACGGTCCGAGATTTGAATTGTTGACAAGTCCCGTAAACGGGATTCCCGACGCCGCTTCGATCTCGTGAAGGATCTCAATAGTATCTTCGGGTGTCTTCGTCAGCGGACGGTACATGTTGATTACCATCAGCATATTGTAATTGTTTTCTCGCAGGATTTCCGGGGTGTAACGTCCTAGTGCAAAAGCTCCACGGTCATCGCCGCCTATATCTATGACAGCGTGCTTATCGGAATCAAAGATTATATCGTACATCGCGGCAGGAAGGGCGGGAAGATCAACGTTTGAGCCCGCAAATTCGGATGCGATAAGCTCGATACCCGCTGCTTTCAATTCTGCCTCGCTGTCTTTGGTTCTGAAATATGGGTTAACGGTGTCAATATCCGCGATAACGGTTTCGTATCCCATAGAACGCACTCGATATGCGAAATTGAGAGCGACGTTGGTCTTGCCGCTTCCGTAATGACCTGCAAATAGTGTTAATCGTTTGTTTTCCATGTTAAATTATAGTTTGCTGCGGATGATCTTTCCGCTTGTTGTTTTGGGTAATTCAGTCTTGAACTCGACGAGTCTCGGATATTTATACGGAGCTGTACGCTTTTTAACGTAGCTCTGAATATCTTTCTTGAGCTCTTCGGTTGGCTCTGTGTCTTTTGTAAGAACTATGCTTGCCTTGACGATCTGTCCGCGAATCTCGTCGGGGGCAGCAGAAACGCCGCATTCGAGAACGTAGGGGAGTTCCATAATGACACTTTCGATCTCGAACGGACCGATGCGGTATCCGGAAGACTTGATAACGTCGTCAACTCTGCCAACGTACCAGAAGAAGCCATCTTCGTCTCGCCAAGCAAGGTCGCCTGTGTGATAAACACCGTCGTGCCAGACCTCTGCGGTCTTTTCGGGGGCGTTGTAGTACTGGCAGAAGAGTCCGCAAGGTGCACCGTTCTTAGTATTGATAACGATCTCGCCGGGGTCACCGATGCCAACCGAATTGCCGTCTGCATCAACAAGATCAACGTCAAAAGTAGGAACGGGTTTACCCATCGAACCGATCTTGTGAGCTTTACCTACAAGGTTACCGATGACAAGAGTAGTCTCACTCTGACCGAAGCCTTCCATGATCTTGAGTCCTGTTTGCTTCTCAAACTGACGGAATACTTCGGGGTTGAGAGCCTCGCCCGCGATCGTAGCGTGTTCGATAGAGCTGAGATCGTATTTCGAAAGGTCTTCCTTGATTATCATTCTGTACATCGTAGGAGGAGCACAGAATGTGGTAATATTGTACTTGCGGAAAAGGGGAAGTATCTTGGATGCATCAAATCTGTCGAAGTCATATACGAATATTGCCGCCTCGCAGAGCCAAGCACCGTAAAGCTTACCCCACATTGCCTTAGCCCATCCGGTGTCGGATATTGTAAGATGCAGACCGTCGGGATTTACGCAATGCCAATATTTCGCGGTATGGAAATGACCGAGGGGGTATTTGTAATTGTGAAGCGCGATCTTGGGATATCCCGATGTGCCCGATGTGAAATACATAAGCATAGGATCGTCGCCGCAGGGAGAATCGTCGTTTCTGTCAAAGTGACTGCTGAAGAGTGTGTATTCCTCGTTGAAATTTTTCCAACCTTCGCGCTCTTTACCAACCAGAATTCTTACTGATACATCGGGGCATTTTGCAAGGGCAGCTTCCGCTTGCTCGATAACGTAATCGTCATCAACGCAAATTATTGCCTTAACGCCTGCGGTGTTGAATCTGTATTCGTAATCATGCTCTTTAAGCTGATTAGTTGCGGGAATTGCAATGGCTCCAAGCTTGTGAAGTCCGATCATAGCGTACCAGAACTGATATCTGCGCTTGAGAACGAGCATTACACGGTCACCGCGCTTGATGCCGAGAGATTTAAAGTAATTTGCACATTGAGCGGAAGCACGCTTTACTTGTGAGAATGTAATGCGTTTTTCGGTTCCGTCTTCGGCTATGTGCATAATTGCCAGCTTATCAGGTTTTGATCTGCCGAGAGTGTCAACTACGTCGAAAGCAAAGTTGAAGCTGTTTTCACCCTTATATGTGATCGAAACGGGCGCGCCGTTTTCATCTTCTTCGGTAGTAATAAACTTGCTGTATACTCGTGTCTCGGTGTCTCTGACCTTCGCGGGGGTAGCGGCAAGAGTGACGTTGGCGGCCTTTTCCGAATTTTCATCGGGAAGAAGCACTATTGCGTAGAAATAGCAATCTTCACCGCCAATGGCGATCATACCGTGGGGGGTTGAGCTATCATAGTAAATGCTGTCGCCTTCTTCAAGTATCTCTGTGTGCTCGCCCACCTGAACCTTCAGGCGACCCTTAATAACGATATCGCATTCCTGACCCTCGTGTGTTGTTACGGCGATAGGTGAATTTTCTGCTTTAGCAGAATATTCGCAATGAACGTACAGAGGGTTCGAGGTCCTGTTTGCGAAGGAATGTGCGATGTTGTAGTACGTCATTCCATGTGCTTGCTCGATCCTCTGTCCTTTACCTTTTCGAGTGAGCGTATAGGATTTTAGTCGGGGAGCGGTACCTTCAATGATCTCTGTAACGTCGATGCCGAGCGCGGATGCACATCTGAACAGAAATGCAAACGTCAAATCAGATCTTCCCGACTCGCAGTCGAGATATTCAGAAACAGAAACTCCTGTCTGCTCAGCCATATATTCGGGAGAATAGCCTTCGATCTCACGCAAAGCAGAAATTCTTCCCGCCATGGCTTTTATCTGTTTATCTATTTCAAAAATGTTATCCATGATTTACCTCCAAAAAAACAGGCTCGTCCCAAGAATAGATCTTGAGACGAGCAGAACTTGAATTCTATACCCGCGGTACCACTCAAATTGCGCGTGTGCGCCGCTTGTTATGACATTAACGCAGTCTTTACGGAGGAACTCTACGACTGAAAGATCAGCTTTCCTTTCCTCGGCTCCAGGGCGACGAACTCGATTTTTTTGCACCGTCTCGCACCAAACGACGGCTCTCTGAAGCAGGCTATTATCGAGACATCCCTATCATTGCCTTTTATTAAAAAATATAAATAAATAATATCACAAATTACTTGTGTTGTCAAGGAGTTTTTGGATAATTCACAAAGTGTTCACAAATATAGTGAATCAGAGCTTGTTACGCTGGATCTTTCCGCTGATAGTTTTGGGAAGCTCGTTTCTGAATACTATCTTTCTCGGGTACTTGTAAGGAGCGGTGTGGCTCTTGACGTAGGACTGAATTGCCTTCTTGAGTTCTTCTGTTGGCTCGGTTCCCTTGGTAAGAACTATGCTTGCCTTAACGATCTGTCCGCGAATCTCATCGGGCTCTGCGGATACACCGCACTCGAGAACGTATGGAAGTTCCATGATGACGTTTTCGATCTCAAACGGGCCGATACGGTATCCGGAGGATTTGATGACGTCATCCTTTCTACCGACGTACCAGAAATGTCCGTCTTCATCTCGCCAAGCGAGGTCGCCCGTGTGGTAAACTCCATCGTGCCAAGCTTCTTTTGTCTGTTCCTCGTCTCTGTAGTAACCGAGGAAGAGACCGCAAGGAACCTTCTTGTCGGTGTGTACAACGATTTCGCCAACTTCACCGACCGGAACGCTGTCGCCTTCCGGAGACACAATATCAACGTCGTAGAGGGGAACAGGCTTACCCATTGAACCGGGTTTGGGATTCATACCGACAAGGTTTGCAACGGTAAGAGTTGTCTCTGTCTGACCAAAGCCTTCCATAAGCTTGAGTCCCGTGGCGTTCTCAAATTGCTTGAAGACCTCGGGGTTGAGGGCTTCTCCGGCTATCGTAGCGTGCTTGATCGAGGAAAGGTCGTATTTTGAGAGATCTTCCTTGATGAACATTCTGTACATTGTAGGAGGCGCGCAGAATGTAGTGATGTTGTATTTAGCGAACATAGGAAGGATCTTTGAAGCATCGAATCTGTCGAAGTCGTAAACGAATACAGCAGCCTCACACATCCACTGCCCGTAAAGCTTGCCCCAAAGAGCCTTGCCCCATCCGGTGTCGGAAATGGTAAGATGAAGTCCATCGGGGGAGATATTGTGCCAGTATTTAGCTGTAACAAAATGTCCAAGCGCATATTTATAAGAATGTGTTGCGATCTTGGGATATCCGGTTGTTCCCGAGGTGAAGAACATAACCATAGGATCGTCTCCGCAGGGGGCGTCCTCGGTTCTGGGGAATTTACTGCTGAAGAGAGGATATTCTTCATTGAAGTTATGCCAACCCTTGCGCTCGACTCCAACGGCGATCTTCTTGATCTCGGGGAAGTCGCGAGCAGCTTCATCGGCGTGAGCAGCAGTTTCGCCGTCGGTTGTGCAAACTATTGCGCTTACGCCGGCAGCCTTGAATCTGTACTCGAAGTCGTGACACACTAGCTGATTGGTGGCGGGAATTGCGATCGCTCCGAGCTTGTGGAGTGCAAGCATAGTAAGCCAGAACTGATAGTGTCTCTTGAGAACGACGATTACTCTGTCGCCGCGCTTGATTCCGAGAGACTTGAAATAGTTGGCGACCTGAGCCGAACCGCGCTTGATCTCCGCGAAAGTGAATCTTCTTTCATTTTCATCGCGGTCGAGATGGATCATTGCGAGCTTGTCGGGGTACTTATCAGCAATAGCATCGACCGTATCAAAAGCGAAATTATATTTGTTTTCGTCAACAAAATCTATAGCGGTGAGTGTGCCGACAGCGTTTTCTGTTGTCTTGATAAATTTATTGATAAGAAGATTATCTGTCTGTCTGGCGGAAACGATGCTCTTGCGAACCTCGGGCTCAGCAGTTTCTTCACCGGGGAGAACGACTGCGCAGAAGAGACAGTCGCGTCCGCCGACAGCGATCATACCGTGCGGGGTAGAGCTGTTATAGAAGATACTGTCACCTTCATTGAGAACTTCTATGTGCTCGCCAACCTGGATCTTCAGAGATCCCTCGAGTACTATATCGAATTCTTGTCCGCTGTGTGTGGTGAGATTTATAGGCTGATTCTGGAGCTTCTCCGAATATTCATATTTTACCCAATAAGGCTCTGCGATTTTACCGTAAAAGTTCGGCGCGAGGTTACAGATCTCTATGCCGTCCTCACGTGCAGTCTCACGACCCATACCTTTTCTTGTAATGGTATAAGAGGAGAGTCTCGGGGAACGACCCTCGAGGAGATCGTTCATCTCAATTCCGAATACCTGTGAGCAACGGTGAATAAAAGAGAAGGGGAAATCTTCTGCACCCGCCTCGTACCTCTTGTACTCGTCGAGATCGATTCGTGTAAGATTCGCCATTTCCTCCTCGGAAAATCCGGATATTTCGCGCATATCCTTGATTCTGTTGGCGATCTCAAGAAGCTTTTGATTCTGAAGTGTGTCCTTTTGCATAATGGATCCTTTCTTGCCGCAAAGGCATAACACAATTCCGGGTGCTTGTAATTTTGATTGTTGAGTAATAAAACAAAAATCGTCTCAAAGAATAATCTTTGAGACGAATCAAATTCGCGGTACCACTCAAATTCCGTCATATGACGGCACTTCAGGCTCCGGCAAGCCCTATACCTTAACGCAGTAATCACGGGAGGAGTCTACTCGTTGAACTTTCGGTCCCCCGGCTCGGAAGTGATGGGCTATCGAAAGCCTGATGTTGGTCTCGCACCTACCGCCAACTCTCTGAAAACATTCTTTCTTGCCGTCTTCGTCAAAGCCTTTTATTAAATTGTGTATATTATACACCTTCATTCACGGTTTGTCAATAGTTTTTCAAAAAAAACACCCCGAAAAATCGGGGTATTTTTTATTAAATTAATTGAAATTTGCAACGATCAATCCTTCATCCCAGATAGAGAAGGGAGCAACGGGAATGTCGTAAACTGTGAACTCGATATGCAACCTGTTCTCAAGGGTGAATCCAGTATTTCCGGTCTTACCGAGTGTCTGCGATGTCTTGACAACGTCACCTACCGAAACGGAGATTTCGCTGAGATGCGCGTACCAGGTTTTGAGACCGTATCCGTGGTCAACGACTACAAAGTTGCCGAGTACGTCGCAGTTGCCCTTGTAGACAACCTTGCCGCTTGCCATTGCGGGCACGTCGATGCCTGCCTTTACTTCAAAATCAATACCGTCGTGCTTAATAGTTCTGCCGTCTGCCAAGGTCTGCTCACGAGAGAACCCGAGTTTAATTGTGGATTTTTTGGATGTCAGAGTTCCGGCGTTTTCATAATTGATAAACGCACCTGAGAAGTACATCAAGGGTTCTGTTGTAGCACAGATCTCGGAATATAGTTTTTCGTAGTCCTTGACGTCTTCTTCGCTGTAATAGGTCGAAACAACATGCTCTGCTGCGCTGTGCTTGGTAGGCGCCTTATCAAAGCCGTATCTCGACTCCTTGACGTTGAGAGTAAAGCTCTGCTTGGTTATACCGTATGAAACAGTGATCTTGTACTCGCCGTTGGAAACGTCATAGCTGAAGGGAATGAGCGTGTGTACGAACTCTCCGTCAGCGAAGAATACGGGTTTGTAATCGTTTGCCAAAGCAGGTTCAAAGGTGATCTGTACGGCAGAGGGATCATTTACGTTTACGCCGGAAAGAACAACGACGTCACCGTGTTCGATTTCTGCTTCTCCAAGCTTGAATTCAGCCGGAGCGAGGATCATTGTGTTAAAGCTGTAGGTTGCTGTACCGTAGAATTCACATTCAGAAGTCTGATCCCAATTTGCTGTAATAACGAAATCAAGGGACGTGTGTCTCTTTATCTCAAGATTCTGAAGTGCGCCAAGGTTTCCGATCGTATCATCGAACAAGAGATCTTCGCCGTTGAAAACTTTAACGTTGGCATACGAGGGCTCAATGCTGAAATTGAAAGAGAAATTGTTTCCGACGTCATAAGTAAGAACTTCATTTTCTTCGGGAGTATACTCGTACTGCTGATAAGTCCCTCCGGATACAAGATAGAACCACTGAAGCTCGGATGCGGAGATGACGGTTTCGCCCGATGCAGTAAGCACAGGAGGTGTAGCGGTCTTGTAAAGATATACAGAGTAAGAAGAACCGAGGAATTCCTTAGCCTGCTGCACTGCGATCTTATAGATCTTACCATCGGGATCGGCAAAGTAACATTCTGCCGAATCTGTTGTGAAATAATACTTGTAAGAAAGCTCTGTCTCATCAGTAGAATATGTTACAAGGAGAAATCCGGTGCCCACCATAGAATCGGGAAGAGAAGATACGGGAGTACCACTCTTGTTGATATTATTGAACATAGTTATAACACCGTTGGGATCCGTTTCAGAGGTTACGGAGGAGGAGCGTCCTTCGGGGTCACGGATCGTAACTGTTGTAACGGAAGAGACCACGTCATCGGGCTTCTGACTGTTGTAGTTAGCGATTGCAATGTAAGTAGGGATAAACAGCACGATAAGACCGAGCGCAATTAACAATATCTTCTTAAAATCAATGTTTCTCATAAAATACTCCGTTTAAGCCACGAGGGCAAATAATAATTAAGTTTATACTCCCATATATTATACAACATATTTTTCCCGCGGTCAAGAGAAAAACGTAAAAATGCGAAAAAAGTCGGAGTTTGCAAAAAAGAAAGAGCGGAAGAATATCTCCCGCTGTTTATGAAAAATTAACCTCTGGTCTTTCCGCCAGCAATATTGATGGTAGTTCCGTGAATATAAGCGGAACGTTCGGAAGCAAGGAATGCAATAGAAGATGCAACTTCCGAAAGTTTACCGGAACGACCGAGAGGAGTTGTGCTTGTTTTGGAGTAACCTGCGCGAAGCTGCTCAACGCTGATACCGCGAGTGTATGCGAGTGCAGTTTCGTAAGAAATTGTGCGGAGGCCGGTTGCTTCGAGGATACCGGGGGCGATGCCGACGACCTTTACACCGAGTCTGCCGAGCTCCTTCGCCCAGGAACGGGTAAGAGAGTTAACCGCATTCTTCGAAGCGGCGTAAACGCTCTGTCCTTCTGAACCCTCAAGTCCGCATTCTGAGGATACGTTTATGATAACGCCTGCGCCCTGCGCAACCATAATGCGCGCTGCAGCCTGTGTCATAAGGAAAAGACCTTTCACGTTAACGTTCATAACCTTGTCCCATACAGCCTCATCAAGCTCATACTGCTGACCGGGATCAACAAGAAGACGGGGAATGTTGATACCCGCGTTATTAACAAGAACGTCGATCTTGCCGTACTTTTCAATAGCCTTTGCAACTACGTTATCTATATTGGCTTTATTGGTAACATCGCAGGGAACGTATATGTAGTCTCCTGCGCCTTTGTCAAATTCGGGAGCGTTGGGATTCATATCGGCAACAACGACGTTTGCGCCGTCAGCGAGAAATTCGGTTACTGTTGCATATCCGATTCCGGAAGCGCCTCCGGTTACGATAACAGTCTTTCCTTCGAGATTGAGCCAAGTGGGATTCATAATAAATACCTACCTTTAATTAGTATTAGTTATTTTCTGTGTGTTTTAAGAAAATATATGCAGATGCAAAATATGAAGTTGCATAAGCAATAATCCCGTAAAGAATGTCGGTTGTGTAAGAAATTGTAATATCAATAATTTCCGCAAAAGTAGAAGGGGCGCCGAGGACGACTATGTCTGCATATAATCTTTGAATTACGAATAATCCCGCAGAAATTACAGCTCCGATAAAAACGGGCAACAATACGGGATGGCTTTTGAATTTCCAGAATCCCTTGAATGGAAAAACGTCGTCGATCTCATTGTATTCCACAGCTTCAAGATACTTTGAAGCTTTTGCCATAGCTTTAGCATGAGCGAAATGCTTCCTCGAATAATGATTTGCAACGATCGCAACTACCAAAATCATAAGCAGGTCTATAACTATCAGATACAAGGTCATCGGGATATCAAACGAGACGTCTATATAGCTGTCAATGATGGAGGATGCCGCCAGGTTAAGAACGTGCTTGAGAAAGACTATAGCAATAGTCGGAATAATCGCGCTGCTTTTCTTTCCAATTCCCTTATGGACTGAATAAACAGAAAATGATACCGAGGAAAAGAGGAGCGCAATATATAGTACGTCAAAAAGCAGGATTACGTAGTTTAATATAATCGGCAGAGGCGTGTACTCAAAAGTTATATTGTTTTCTATCTGAATATATATCGGTGAAAGCAGGCAAGAGTTAAATACAGCAACGATCAAAGACAAAAGATAGATCGGAAATTGAGGAGAACTGAAAATGCTGTTTGATTTATTCATGGTTATTCTCCTTTTCTGTAGTAATCTCGTCGTCGATCTTCATTTGCTCGAGGATGGATTGTGCGTTTGAAACAGGCGGTTGCAGTCCGAGATGCTCATAGGCGCGGAATGTTGCGCATCTGCCTCGAGGTGTTCTTGAAATGAAGCCGAGCTGAATCAGATAAGGCTCATAAACATCCTCTATGGTAATTGCTTCCTCACCCACGGTAGCGGCAAGCGTGTCAAGACCAACAGGCCCTCCGTTATAAAATTTAATTATTGTTTCGAGCATTCTTCTATCGGTGTTATCGAGACCGAGCGCATCGATTTCAAGTTTAGTCAATGCAAAGGATGCTATGTCAGCATCAATGATGTCGCGTCCCTTGACTTGAGCAAAGTCACGGACTCGTTTCAAAAGCCTGTTTGCTATTCGGGGGGTACCACGAGATCTCGAAGCAATCTCGAGTGCGCCGTCGTGACTGATAGGTAATCCGAGAATGCCAGCGCTTCTTGTAACAATGGAAGCAAGTTCGTCGGGGGTATAAAGTTCGAGACGCGATATGACACCGAATCTGTCGCGCAGAGGTGTTGACAACTGACCTGCGCGGGTCGTTGCTCCGATCAGAGTAAATGGTGCGAGATCAATTCTGATGCTTCGTGCAGCAGGACCTTTTCCTATGATAATATCAATTACGTGATCCTCCATCGCGGGATAAAGGATCTCTTCAACTGCTCTTTGCATTCGGTGTATCTCATCGATGAAGAGTACGTCTCCGGGCTGCAGATTGGTCAGTAAAGCGGCAAGATCACCTTGCTTTTCTATTGCGGGTCCCGATGTAACTCTGAAATTTACACCCATTTCTGCGGCTATGATTGCAGCGAGAGTAGTCTTGCCGAGACCGGGAGGTCCGTAAAGAAGCACGTGGTCGAGCGTGTCCTTACGTATTTTTGCGGCTTCAATATAAACCTTGAGATTTTCCTTAACCTTTTCCTGACCGATATAATCCTCAAGTCTGTGAGGACGAAGAGAGGTATCGAGCTCATCTTCGGTAGGAATGTATGAGGAATTCATAATTCGGTTTTCAAAATCAAATTCTTCGTTCATTTTAATTCCTTAACAGATCATTTCATTAATTTTTTTAAAGCTTCACGTATAATGTCCTCTAACTCGAGATTGGCAATGTCGATAGATTTCAATGCGTCTGTGGCAACGTTGCGGTTGAAGCCGAGTACGGTGAGAGCATCGATCGCTTCATTGTATTTGCCCGAGCCTTGCGGAACAACAAAAGCGGGAGTGTCAACGACCGAAATCTCGGAGGATTTGACATTCATTTTGTCCTTTAGCTCCAGAATGATTCGTGCGGCTGTTTTTGGACCGATACTGGGAGCTTTAGAAATGGATTTTTTATCTTCCGTGCATATCGCTATTGCGATACCGTCGGGAGTCATAAAGGACAGAATTGCCATAGCAGCCTTGGGGCCAACTCCGGACACCGAGGTAAGAAGCTTGAACATATTGAGCTCTGCGGTATCCTTGAAGCCAAAGAGCTCAATTCCGTCTTCACGTACGGAAAGGTGCGTATAGAGAATGATTTCGTTCTCTCCGTTGAAAGATTTGGTTGAAATAGCAGTCTGCGTGTTTGCGCTGACTGTCATCAAGTAAGCAACTCCGCCAGCATCAATAGCGACTTTTGAATCCTCGTTGAGGACGAGCTTTCCTTTTATATAGTAAAACATTTTATTCCTCCGAAGGATTATCCTGAGATTCTTCGCTTTCGGTAATTTCTACTTCAACTTCCGCCGTTTGCAGGTTCTTCTTGGACTCCTTTTTGGTATCGATTTCTTCGGCTATCCTGTTCCATACGATTGCAAGAGGTTTTTCAAATATGATTATCAGAATAAACAGAACTAGAGAAAGCAGAGAAATCGTTAGTCCGAGAGTAAAGGTCTTGGGAGCATATTTGAATTCAACTTTGTGTTCGCCTGCACCGTTTATCTCGAATGCGATCACGGCTTCGAGTGCCTTGACGTACTCGATCTGCTCGCCGTCAACGAAAACCTTCCAGCCCTCATCGTAGGGCAGAGTCGTGAAGACGGTCGTGTTTTCTGCAGAAGTCGTATAGGTTCCCGTGATATGATCCTCGGACCAGTCTTCGGAGATCTCCATCTGCTCTGTTGCAAGCTGATTAAGTGCTGTTTCTGCAAGCTCGATATCCATATAATAAACCGAGCTTACGTTAGGAGTAACGTAAAGAACGTCAGCCTTCAGCGTCATACCGACGTTTACAGTTTCACCTTCATCGAAGAATCCGAGAGAAACGATTCTGGTGGTTTCGCTGGCGTAGAACGTACCGTGCGATTTGTTGTTTACCTTAAGATCAACCTCTCTGGGGTAATCGGAAGGCAGGTAGAAGAAATACTCCCCCGCATTAACTGTGGTAAACGTGTAAGTCAAAGTAGCAGAGCTTCCCGTGACCTCGGGGCGATACTCGTGATAAGACGAATTCTTTTTTGTTGAAAGATTGCTCGTCGATTCTTCAACTTCAACAGGAATGAAATAATTGAGAATGTCTTCCGAACCGATCATAGTGCTCAGAAGAGAGTTGAGCTTCTCGAAAGGTGTTTTTCCTTCAAACTCAAAATCGATAACGGCAGGGTCAACGCTGTAAGCGAGGGACAAAGCGTGATCGTTGATATAAGCATAATAATCTGTTTTGTTGTAAGTTATCGGATCGAGCTCGGTAAGGTCATAGTATGCTGAAATATCGGAGGTCTCGGAATCAATGATATATTTAATTCCAAGCAGAGAATCGGATATCAGATTTCCGCCAAGGTACTTCGACCAATGAGATTTTGAAGCATAACCGAGATTATTGAGGAACTTTATGGTCTCTTTGTTAAGGGTCGACGTGGAGTTCGTCAGACCACGGATGTTAAGAGCCATATTGTCGCAATATTTACGGTGAACGTTCTTTTCGTATCTGTAGAACGATGGGTCGCTCTCAAGTATATCTTCGGTAAGAGGTCTCAGCGAACCGACGAAATCGTTGTAACTGCTGTAGGATGAATAAATAACGTCATCGCCGAATTCAACGCAATTAACGATTCCGCTTCCAAACGCTTCAATACATACGAAAACGAGCAGCATAAGTGATGCAGTCTGCCGTCTCTTGGTTCTTATCATGACGCAGAGAATGATGCCTACCATAATTACGCACAGAATCGAGAGCCAGATCATCTCAAGCTCCTTGAGGGGCTGATCAAATTCAACCTTGCCGCTTATTCTTTCAACGACAGCGTGATAGGTGAATTTTTGTGCGATCGCGAGGAATAGGATCATCATTGCGCCCATAAATCCTACGGTTCTGGATGATGCGCGTCTTATCTGTCCCATTCCCTTGTATGCTATCACTACAAGAATGAAGCAAAGCATAAAGGAATAGCGGTAGTTAAGCCAGTTGGGCTTCTGGAAGCCGTGCCAGATCATATCTAAGGTATTGATCGAGAAGGATAATACGAAGAATGCGATCAGACCGGCAGAGAATACCTTTTCTCTTGTTGTGAATTTCTTTGAAAGAAAATAAAGAGGGACGCAGAAAAGAGTGAGTACTCCGCAGTAAACAAACGGGAGACCTTCGGGTCTTACGGTATCGTAGGAACCGGGGAAGAATTTCGTCAGAAAATCAATTATGTCAAAACGTACCGAGAACGAAAAATTCGGATTTGAGAACTCGTTCTTACCAAACTGGAGCGAGTAATACGCCGAGGCAACGATCACCATAGAAATGCCTATGGCAAGTACAGAGAATACACCGATCCTCAAGAAAGATTTGAGGAAGTGATTCTTTTCAAAGTTGGGGTTATTGCGGTCGCCTTCGTTGTTGGCAAAGTAGTAGTAAAAGAAATATGCCGCGGTATAAATACAAGCCATATAACCGATGTAGAAGTTACTCATAAGTGTCAATGCAAGCATCGAAACAAAGAGCTTGTACTTTCCGTTCTTGATCAGCTCCTCAATGCCGAGAGTGAGAAGAGGCAGCCACATAAGTGCGTCGATCCACATTGAGTTATGCTGCTGAACAACAGCATAAGAGCACATTGAATATAAAACCGAACAGATAATGACATTGGTCTTGTTCAATCTCTCGGCAGTTTTGTGGAGATAATATCCCATTGTGAGACCCGAAATACCTGCTTTGATGAGGAAGATGCAGAGAAGCGCTTCGAGCATTCTGTCCTGCGGGAAGAGACAAACTATATATGAGAAAGGACTTGCAACGTAATATGCGTATATTCCGAGGAACTCACCTCCAAGCTGTCTTGCGAAGGAATAAAGCAGAGACGTATCGCCTACTACCGCATTCCTGAGAGCCTCGTAGAAATACACGTACTGTCCGTTGAGGTCAAGAACAAGCACCGATCCGTTGCCGAAGGGATGAAGCCCCATCGAGAGATATATAAGAAAATACAAGATCGCGGGAATGCCAAAGCAGTAAGCGAGATAGGAATATTTTTTATCAATTCCAAATAAGCCCTTACGTTTTGTTTGTGCAAGAGCGGTGGTGTCGTTTATATTTGATTTTGCCTTACGAAAGCTGAACATAGTAATTCTCCGTTAAACATTGTTAATGTTAATTATAACATAAAAAAAGAAATAAGTAAACAAGTTTGTGAGATTTTTTTAAAGAAACAAATAAAAGATACAAATAATAAATAAAAATATTCATAATCCTATTTGACATTCTAACGGAATTGTGGTATAATCTATAATGGTTAATTTTTGAGTAGTAGGGATATATATGAGAATTTTAGGAATTGACCCCGGACTTGCAACAATAGGATGGGGGGTTATTGAGACAAACGGCTTTAAACATGTACCCGTTGCTTACGGTTCGATACAGACCCCGACAAAGCTTACGGTAGAGAAGCGACTTGATAAGATCTACAAGGATCTGTCGGAGATAATCGAAAAATATTATCCGGAAGCAGTAGCAATCGAGGAGCTTTTCTTCAATACGAATATTACTACGGGTATCAGGGTTGCCGAAGCTCGCGGAGTGATCCTTTTGTGCGCGGAGCATCATAAGCTTGATATCAATGAATACACGCCTCTGCAGGTTAAACAATCGGTTGTTGGTTACGGAAGAGCGGATAAAAAACAGGTGATTACAATGGTTACTCTGCTTTTGTCGCTTCCTGCACCGCCAAAACCCGATGATACGGCTGACGCTCTTGCAATTGCGATATGCCATGCCCATTGCGGAGGTTCAAGAATTGCAAAATACTTTAACGGACAGGTTTGATTGATATGTGGATTGCTGAAAATTGGAAAGATTACAAATTGCTTGATACTTCCGATGGAGAACGACTTGAAAAGTGGGGAGACTATATTCTTGTACGTCCCGACCCTCAGGTAATATGGAAGACCGAAAAGACCCTTCCCGAATGGAGAAAGGCGCACGGCGTTTATAACCGTTCTTCATCGGGAGGCGGCGGATGGAAGGTGAATAGACTTCCCAAGGAATGGAATATCTCATACGGTAACTTGAATTTTGTTCTGAGACCTATGGGATTTAAGCATACGGGACTTTTCCCGGAGCAGGCTGTGAACTGGGATTGGTTTTCTTCTCTTATCAAGGCTTGTCCCTATCCCGTAAAAGTCCTAAATCTCTTTGCGTATACAGGAGGCGCGACAGTCGCCGCTGCCGCCGCAGGCGCGTCCGTTTGCCATGTTGATGCTGCAAAGGGTATGGTAGCGCAGGCAAAGGAAAACGCTGCTCTTTCGGGACTCGCCGACGCTCCTATCAGATACATTGTCGATGACTGCAAGAAATTCGTCGAGCGCGAGATCCGACGCGGTCATAAATATGAAGCTATCATTATGGATCCTCCTTCGTACGGCAGAGGTCCTTCCGGTGAAGTGTGGAAGATCGAAGAAGCTATCGATGAGCTCATAAAGCTTTGTGCTCAGCTTCTTTCCGACAGACCCTTATTTTTCCTCGTCAATTCATATACAACCGGACTTTCACCTTTAACTATGAAGTATATGATCGACCTTGAAATTACTTCGAGATACGGTGGAAAATGCGAAGCGGGCGAGATTGCTCTCCCGGTTGCTTCGAGAGGAACCGCTTTGCCCGCGGGCGCGAGTGCAAGATGGACCTCCATTGGAGGAGATGGAAAATGAGCGCTCATTTCATAGAAACCAAGGATCTCACCTTCAGCTATGATGATCCCGCCACCGAAGACAGTGAACAGAACTTCGCCCTTCGCGGCGTAAGTACTGCAATTGAACGCGGAGAATACGTAGCGGTTGTTGGCAGAAACGGATCAGGAAAATCTACCTTTGCGAAACTGTTGAATCTCGTTCTTGAACCAAGCGGCGGCGATATACTCATCGATGGCAAATCGGTTTGCGGTGATCTTACCGACGAAGAGATTATCGAACTTCGCAGAAGTATCGGCATGGTGTTTCAGAATCCTGATAACCAGATCGTTGCTACTATAGTTGAAGAGGACGTTGCTTTCGGTCCCGAGAATATCGGGGTACCTTCTGCCGAGATTAGAAAGCGCGTTGACGATGCGTTGGCTGCAGTAGGTATGTCAGAATTTGCTCATCACGAGCCGCACAGACTTTCGGGCGGACAAAAGCAAAGAGTTGCTATCGCGGGAATAATCGCTATGATGCCCGATTGTATGATATTTGATGAATCTACTGCAATGCTCGATCCCATCGGTCGCGCTGAAGTTCTTGATACGATGGAGCATATGGTTCGCGACCGCGGAATTACAGTCTTGAACATTACCCACCATATGAGCGAGGCGGTACGTGCCGACAGGATCATCGTAATGGATAACGGTAAGATCATTGCCGATGCAACTCCGAAGGAGATTTTCGCAGACGCCGCTCTTATCAAAAAAGCGGGTCTTGAACTACCGCAGAGCGCACTCCTTCTGCATAAGCTTGCTGCATGCGGTATCAATGTCAAAGATATTCCGATAACCTCGGAGGATGCAGTCGAAAGCATATGCGCTTTAATTGAAGCAAATTAACAAATTAGGCACTTTTAGTGTTTTGAAACGTGGAATACAATGAAGTATAAACTTGAACTTAAAGACGTGAGCTACGTGTACGGTGCAAAAACACCGTTTGAGGCTCATGCCTTGAATAACATTAACCTGGCAATTGAAGAAGGCTCGGTGACGGGTATAATCGGACATACCGGCTCGGGCAAATCAACGCTTGTGCGCTTGCTCAACGGTCTCGAACGCCCTTCGTCGGGAACTGTTTTTCTCGACGGAAAAGACATCTGGTCGGTTCCGAAAGAGATCGGAAAGATCAGATTCCGTGTCGGACTAGTAATGCAGTATCCCGAGTATCAGCTTTTTGAAGAAACAGTTTCTGCCGATATTGCATTCGGACCTATGAATATGGGGCTTGATGCCGAAGAGATCAACGAGCGCGTTGTAAGATATTCTGCGCTGGTCGGTCTCGATCCTTCCGTGCTTGAGAAATCGCCATTTGAACTTTCGGGCGGTCAAAAGAGAAGAGTTGTAATTGCGGGAATCATGGCTATGAAGCCTGAGATCCTTGTCCTTGACGAGCCTGCGGCAGGACTGGATCCCGAAGGCAGAAAAAATATTTTTGACGCTATAGAAGAGTATCGCAGGACAGAAAATGCAACCGTGATCATAGTATCTCACAGTATGGAAGATATGGCTGAAAGATGTGACCGCATCGCTGTTCTCAGAAACGGCGCGCTCCTGGCAGAAGGAGATACTGCTTCAGTCTTTTCGGAGCCTCATATCCTTCTGGATGCTGGTCTCGACGTACCCGAAATCACAAGGATCGCAATGATGCTTGCTGACAGAGGATATAAGGCCGACGGAGCGATATATACAGTTGATCAAGCTGCAGATTTTCTCTGCAAATTGATCGGAGGAGGTTGCAAATGAAAAGCATTTCTCTCGGTCAGTATTATCCGTCCGATTCAATAATTCACAGACTCGACGGAAGAACAAAAATTCTTCTTGCAACAATTTTTATCGTTGCCGTATTTTTCTGCAAGAGTCTTGCGTCCTTCGCCTTCCTGTTTGTAGCCACCATTAGCGTAGTGCTTCTATCTAAGATTCCGCTCAGAATCGTTCTTCGATCTTTGCGCGCGATCATTTTCATATTGATCTTTACCTTTATCATCAATATTTTTTTGACTAAAGGCGAAGGAGAGCCACTTTTTAAATGGTGGATAATCGAGCTATATCCCGAGGGTCTTTGGCATGCACTCTTTATCGCTATCAGAATCTTATGCTTGATCTTGACCTCGAGCGTTCTTATCTCCTTTACTACGACACCTATTCAGCTGACATATTCAATCGAATCCCTGCTTTCTCCTCTCAAGAAGATCAAGGTACCCGTGCATGATTTTGCAATGATGATGTCGATTGTACTGCGATTTATTCCCGCACTTTCCGAGGAAACGGAAAAAATTATGACCGCTCAGAAGGCAAGAGGCGCAGATTTCACGAACGGCTCTCTTATTCAAAGAGCAAAGGCGTTGATTCCCGTGCTGATACCATTATTTGTCTCTGCTTTCAGACGTTCGGATGAACTGGCTACGGCAATGGAATGCCGTTGCTATCACGGCGGATCGGGAAGAACGAGAATGACCGTTACAAAGATGAAATTCAAGGATTATCTCGCTTTGGCGATAATGCTTGCCGCAGTAGCCGGAATGATCGCTTTGAACTTCGTTGCCTTCGGATTCGTGATGCGATGAAGCTGTTTATCAAACTCAAATATGACGGCTCTGCTTACGCGGGCTATCAGGTTCAGAAAAACGCACCGACGATTCAGAACGAACTGAATAAAGCGACTGCTGATCTTTTCGGAGTGAAATGCGACGTTACGGGATGCAGCAGAACTGACGCGGGCGTTCACGCAAGATGCTTCTGTGCTACAGTTCAGGTACACGGTGAAAATGGGCTCAATTCAACAATCCCCGCCGAAAGAATCCCTCAAGCGCTTAACGTTCGTTTACCCGAGGATATTTCGGTTTATTATGCCGAATTCGTTTCGGAAGATTTTCACGCAAGATATTCCGTCGTCAGTAAGACTTACGAATACCGTATTCTGAACGCGAAGCACAGAGATCCTTTCTTGGTCAAAAAGTCATTTCATTACGCCAAATATATTGACGAGGAAGGTGTCTCGTTAATGCAAAAAGCTGCCGCGAATATTTGCGGTGAGCATAATTTTGCAGCATTTATGGCTTCGGGGTCTAAGGTTACGGATACTGTTCGCAACGTCTATTCTTGCGAAGTCAACAAATGCAAAGACGAAATACTGATCAGAATTTCCGCAAACGGATTCTTATACAATATGGTAAGAATCATATGCGGCACTCTGCTTGACGTAGCTAAAGGTGATATTTCACCCGATGATATCATTAAAATTATTGAATCCGGGGACAGACGACTGGCAGGCGCAACTCTTCCGCCCGACGGATTATACCTTGTTGACGTCAAATACGAATAAATATATTTTGCAAAGGAGGTAGCATTATGAAGAAACTTGTTAGAACAGCTAAGAAAGCCGAGAATGACAATAGCATTGATATTGAAAAGCTTTCCGCAGGCTTGAGCGAAAACGATCCTTATAATTCATTTTATGATACGGCTGCGGTGATCTTCAGAATGATTTCCTTTGCTGTCTTCGCAAGTTTGCTGGTATTTATCGTTTCGTCGGCTTTTATCAGCGCAAGAAGCTTCAGCTATGACAATCTTGATTACATTATGAGGAATTTTGCGCTTACTTTGGAGGAAAATAAGGATTCTACGCGCCAACCTATACGTTATTCTCCTGATTCTTTAAAAGGTTTTGCCGTATACGGAAACGGTCTTGCAGTTTGCAGAGCCTCGGGGATTTCGGTCTTTTCAGGCACAGGCAGACAGAACTGCTCGGAGTATATTGATTACAGCGAACCCGTAATTTCTGCATCCGAAAAGTACGTTGTCGTTTATGAGCAGGGAAGCGGGAGATATTCCGTCTACAATGCTTTTTCAAAAGTATATTCTTCCGAATGCGACAAAACTATAAAGGCATGCGCCGTGGCGGACAATGGTTGTTACGCATTTGTTACTTCGTCCGATGAATTCGCAAGTGTTGTTGAAGTCTATAATGATGACTTTAATCTTATTACGAGGTTTAATAAGAATAGTCATATTGTTTCGGTCGATCTTACAAATGATACGATTATGATTGTTTCGGTTGATGCAGATGAATCGAAAACGTCATTTGATACCGAAATTCTTATCGCCGATCCCGAAAGCGGAGATGTAGTATCGAAGTCGGAACAAAGCTCGGGCTTTCCTCTTGGATGCAGAATAACTGACTATGGATACGCTTTGGTATGCAGCGATTCCGTATGGCTTTATGATAATAACGCTAACGAGAGCTTATGCTATAAATACGAGGGTGCGAGCCTCAATGATTTCAGAATCAGTATGTCTCATGTTTTGCTTCTTTTTAAAAACAAAGGTTTTGACATTTCGTATACTGCCGTGTGTATTGATAAAAGAGGTAATATTGCGTATAAGTACGAGCTTGCAGATACTGCTTTTGATATTGAGCTATACGAATCTTCATCTTACATTCTTACAAGTAAGTACGTACTTTGCTTGAACGGATCGTTAGAAGAGCGTGTTAAGATCGATTCTGCACATTACGGATGCAAGCTTCTTGCGCTTGACAGCAGATCGTTTTATTATTGTTCTGATACCGCCGCGGAATTGATCAAATGCAACTGGTAAAAAACTGATTTTAGGTTTATGTATATTATGATAATTAATTGGCTTTTGGACATTTTGTTTGTCCTGATATTCCTTTTGATCGTTGTTCTAGCTACACAAAAGGGATTTGTCAAATCTATTTGGAGGACGGTCACGGTGATCGGTTCCTTCGTTGTAGCTTATTTATTCGGTCCGATTATCGGCGAATGGATTTACGATAATTTTGTGCTTGAGCACGTTACTTCGTACGCTTATGATGTGGTTGCTCAGCTTGTTGATAATAATGGAGGAGAGTATAACGTATCCGAACTCTTTGAAACTCTCCCCGATGAATTTTTACAGCTTCTTTCTCATTGCGGAACAAGCGTTGAAGAGCTTTCTTCTAAATTTTCTGTTTCTCTTACGGTAAGCGAAGAAGAATTGTATTCGATGGCTGAGGCGATTGCAATGCCGATTTCTCACACGCTTTCAAATGCTGTGGGCATAATCGCGATTTTCCTTGCATCGATACTCGCGTTTGTGTTAGTAGGACTCGTATTGAAGCTTGTTGTTAAATTGCCGATCATTCACTCGCTTGATTCGCTTTTAGGTTTCCTGTTCGGAATCGGTGAGGGATTCGTTATAGTATGGATACTGTGCTTGCTTGTCGGAATATTCGTTGAGCATAGCTTTATGAGCAGCTCTTCAAACGAAGTATTGTACAGTCTTACGGAAGGCTCGAGAATATTCAATTTCTTCTGTGAACTGTCTCCGATAGATTTTATCAATATCAAGGTACAGTAGTTCTTTCGTTATTATAGAGGTTAAATCAATGGTTAAATGTGCAAAATGTAAAAAAAGATACGCCGTAGTGTTTGTGACAAAACTTGAAAACGGCGAAAAGAAAACCGAAGGGCTTTGTCTCCAGTGCGCCCGTGAAATGGGAGTTCCCGTAGACGATATTATGGGCGATCAACTCAAAAAATTAGGTATTTCTGAGGATCAGCTCGATGAGCTTGAAAAGAATATGGCTGAGCTCGCAGAGTCAAACGACCTTATCGAAGGTCTTGAAGATGACGAAAATCCCGCTCTTCCCGATGATGGCGGTGCGCCTTCGATTAATATCCAGAAGATCATTAACGAGGCTTTCGGAGGTAAAGAAGTTGATGCCTCCGATGCGGAAAAATCAGGCAAGGATAAAGGTAAAAAGAAAAAAGAAGACTCGAAGCCCAAGCGCGAGATTCTTGACAGATATTGCAAAAATCTTACCGATATGGCTAGGAAAGGCCGACTTGATCATATTGTCGGCAGACAGAATGAACTCGCAAGAGTGATCCAGATCCTTTGCAGAAGGCAAAAGAATAATCCCTGCCTCATAGGAGAACCCGGAGTAGGCAAGACTGCTATCGCCGAAGCTCTAGCTCAAAGAATTGCATCGGGGGACGTTCCTTACAGACTTAAAAACACCGAGCTCTATCTCGTTGATCTTACCGCGCTTGTTGCAGGAACGCAGTTCAGAGGTCAATTTGAGCAGAGAATGCTCGGTTTGATCAATGAAGTCAAGGCTGCGGGCAATATCATTCTCGTCATCGACGAAGTTCACAGCATTGTCGGAACCGGCGGAGGCGAAGGAAGCACCAATGCCGCAAATATTATGAAGCCCGCACTTTCGAGAGGCGAGATAAGAGTTATCGGTGCCACTACTCTAAATGAGTACCGCAAGTACATTGAGAAGGATTCTGCACTTGAAAGACGTTTTCAGCCTGTAACGGTTAATGAACCGTCTGTAGAAGAAGCAGCCAAAATGCTCGAGGGAATCAAGCATTACTATGAGGAATACCACCGTATCAAGGTACCGGATTCCGTTATTCTTCGCACGGTTATGCTTTCCGAGCGTTACATCACAGACAGATTTCTTCCCGACAAAGCAATAGACTTGCTTGACGAAGCTGCGGCATCTCTTTCTCTCTCAAGCTCTGCTATTAATGAATCCTATTCTATCCGAGAAGAACTCCTTAAGCTCAAGGAGGAACGTGAAGAAGAGGAAGCGGCTACCGAAAAGAACGAAGAGAAAAAGTACGAAAGGATCGCAAAGATCAAGGCAAGAGAGCTTGCTCTATCCGAGAAACTTGAATCTCTTGAAGCTGAGTGCGCACAGGTAGTTTTGACGCTCGAGGATATTGCATCTGTTATCGAGATCTGGACCGGTGTGCCGGCGACCACTATAAAGGAAAATGAATTTGTTCTTATAGATAAATTGGAAGACAGACTGAAATCCCGCATTATAGGTCAGGACGAGGCTGTTTCTGCTGTTGCCAGAGCGATCAAGAGAAATCGTGCTGGTATCACATATAAGAGAAAACCTGTATCATTCATTTTTGCAGGACCTACCGGTGTCGGAAAAACCGAGCTTGTTAAAGTATTGGCGGCGGATCTCTTCAATACACCCGAAACACTCATCAGATTTGACATGTCCGAATTTATGGAGAAGCATTCGGTTTCGAGACTTATCGGATCTCCTCCTGGCTACGTTGGATATGAAGAGGCAGGTCAGCTCACCGAAAAGATCAGACGCAGACCTTACTCGGTCGTTCTGTTCGACGAGATTGAAAAGGCGCATCCCGATGTTTTGAACGTACTGCTTCAGATCCTTGATGACGGCAGAGTGACCGATGCACAGGGACGTTCCGTTAACTTCGAAAACGTAGTGGTTGTTATGACAACAAATGCAGGCTCGGGCAGATCTGCCTCCGCTCTCGGCTTTACTTCCTCTCAAATTGAGGCGGAGAAGAGCAGAGTTGAAAAGGCACTTCTTGAGTTCTTGAGACCCGAATTCATTAATCGTGTTGATGAAGTTATCGTATTCAATTCGCTGAGCTCAGCAGATTTTTGCGAGATCGTCAAGATAATGCTCGGAGATCTTTCTTCTGTTCTTGCGGAAAGAGGAATCGCTCTGAACTACACAGAAGAAGCGGCGAGATTTATCGCGGAGGAGTCGTATTCCGCAAAGTACGGAGCGCGGAATATGCGAAGATATATTCAGCGCAATATAGAGGATCCTATTGCCGAAGCGATAGTATCCGATGTTTGCGGTAAAATCACTTCCGTAAAAATTGATACTGAAGACGGTAAGTTGACTGTAAGTTGTAATTAATGCTTTTGAAAGGAGGCACGACATGGCACGCTGGCACGAATATGATATTTCCGACGTTGCAATGGAATTCGGAACTGATATTCGCAACGGACGAACCGTTGATTCCGATGACAAACGCCGTCGCGGAAAGAACAATATTTTTTTGCTTCCGTCTGCGGACGCGGGAAGTGTTATCAAGCAGCTGCTGTCGGATGCCTCTTTTATGCTGCTTGCGGTTACTTATATTCTTGCGTCGTTTATGGGTCATTTACATGAATCAGTTGCAGGAATAGTATTAATCGTTTCGGTATTTTTGTTTGCATTCTTTGTTAAGTACAGCTCGTCAAAGCGTATATCGAATTCATACAGAATGCTCCTGCCTGTATCAAAAATTACCGAAAACGGCAACAACATCAGACTTAGCGTGTTTGACGTGGATATCGGCGATTTGATATCTTTTTCCAAAGGCGATATTATTCCCGCAGACGCGCGTATCGTCTCCGCTGACGGGCTTGTTGTCGCAGAGCGGAAAATTGATGAAAAGTCCGGTAAGCTTGAGTATAAGCGCACCAACAAGGACTCTGCTGTTATGACCGACGCTGATGCTGTCTTGGATTCATATACCAATATGGTTTATGCTGGCTCGATGGTTATATCGGGCAAGGGAAGTGCAATAGTTACCGAAACTGGAGAGGACACCGTCATCGGTTCAATTCATTCAGGTATCAAACTCGTTCCCTCGAACGATACTCCTGTTTACCTACGCAAGTTTTATTCTTCATCGAAGAAAGTCTCTCTTGCTGTATTTTTCGCCGTTGTACCTTTTACACTTGTTTCAATATTGTTACAGACTTTGACAAAAACAGAAACGGCACCTATTGATCTGCTGTATTTATTTTTGACAATGCTTTCGCTCGCTGTTACTTGTATGAGCGAGATTGCCGTAGCCCCGGCTGAAACGCTTGTGACGAAAGAAATACTGTTATCATCGCGTGCAAAGAAAGCAAAATCAAACGTTGATAGCAGGATCACGAAACTTTCTTCGGCGGAATCTCTGGCGGATGCTGATACAATGCTGATTCTTAATCCCGAAGTTCTTATTGATCGTGAAAATACAGTCAGACGTGTCTGGTTCGCAGATAAGCAATACAGATTTGATTCTCTCAGATCAAAGGATCTGGATGCTTTTTATTCAGTTATCGTTCCCTTATTTCGGTTTACACGCATCAGCGGATTACCTTCAGATCATAAAGCTATATTGAATTTTCTGAATGATATAAGCTTTGCTCGTGAAGAGATTACTGCAAAGGAAAAACCTCGGATCGTAAAGAATTTTCCTTTGATGGGCTCACGCGCTTGTGTCTTCAAACTTGACACGGAAGGTCGTCCGATTCATTATACAGCTTGCGTGACAGATCCTTCTATTCTTGATAAGTGCAAATCTATCAGAACCGAAGGCGGAGGATTATGGAAGCTCGAGCGCTCGAGCTATGACAGCATTATTGAACAGTATAACAAGTATATGACCATAGGTCTTAAAACTTTTATATTTGTATCATTGCTTCCCGGTGAAAAAGGCGCTGTCTTTGAAGGCTTGCTTGCTGTCGGAAACGAATATCCTTTTGCTAACGGAGAATTAGCGGAAGAGCTTGCGGTCAGCGGTATTAATCCGATATTGGTACTGAACGAAGAATCGTCTGCAAATGTAAATCTTGCAAAGCTCTCAGGATTGACAGACGGCTCGCGCGATATTGCTGTTGCCTCCGAATACGTACGTAACGGTTTAAGTATAACTGATGCTCCGCTGACTACCAAGGTATATATCGGCTTTGGCGCATCGGCGGTATCCGAATTGACCACAAGATTAATAAAAAACGGCAGAAAAATTTTGCCGATCATCAAGGACTCATCAGACAGAAAAGCTGTTTCGCCGCTTAACGTTTATGCTACGAGTGGAAATTCGTACGATTCAATACGAATATCTTCATCTCTTTCACTTCGTGAGGCGGACTCAGTCACGCGTGAGGGCGGTTTATATGACGCTTTAAAAATGGTTCGTGGGTCATCGATCGCTCGACTTAAGCTTGGAATCTATAGGAATTATCTATCGTTTTCGATGTTTGTTCGCATCGTTGCGGTATGTGTTCCGTTGATTCTCGGTAAATCTGCGCTTATGATGTCTACACTTATGATCCTTCTTTCGGGATTCATCTTTGACGCAGTAGCTCATGTTTCGATTATGATGGCAAGCGGAATTCCCGTTAAGCCGAAAAACGCCGCATCCGATGCCAACAAACTCTTTTCATCTGCGCTATTCATTTCATTTGCGATAGCAGGCGCTATTACCGCGAGTGTTGTGTTACTGATTACCGACGTTCTTTTAGCTACCGGAAAGCTTACCTCTTTGGTTGCGCCCGGCTTTGTGATGCATAGTATAAATGCGGCTCAGATTTTTGCAACAGGAGCTTTTCTCCTGATTCTCAACAAGCGTTCCAAACGAAAGAAGATCAATTGGTGCTATCTTCTGTGTACCGCAGTTTCTTCGGCATTGCTGATTCTCCAAAGTCGCTTGTCGGATAAAGTGTACTCGTTCTTTAATCTTCTCGGTTTTTATAAACTGAGTTTTAATCAACTATCGTACATTTTGATATCTGCTTCCGCGGGAGTTTTAACCGTATTGATAATATCCGCATTGCTTTCTGCATTTTCTTCATCTCGGAATAATTGATCATTTGGGGCATATAATAGTCTATCACACGCAGGAGGAAAGATATGTCCCGTTTAACGTGCTCTCAACTTAGAGAAAAGGATGTAATAAATCTATGCAGCGGTTCAAGGCTTGGTTATATCAGCGAGATCGAGTTTGATTCCTGCAACGGTCAGATTTGTTCAGTGATCTTATGCAGAACAGGAGGATTTCTTGGTTTTTCAAAGGAGGCTCCGCTCATCATTCCCTGGAGCAGGATCGAATGCATAGGAGATGATGCAGTACTTGTCAAGATATCGGAATCAGAGCTTGATTCGCTGTGTTGCGAGAGGAAAAAGCGTTCTTGAAGCTACCGCGATTGTAAATAATATGTAAACTCGTAAAAAAACTGTTGCTTATTTAATTAAAATGTGATATAATGCCAATGTTTGCGCCGCGCTTTCACGGTGAAGCGGCGTTTAACATAAAACACACGCATTTCTAAGTTGCCGTCCCGGTGCCTTTATATGTTTAAAGGTCGGACGGAGCACAGGAATTGCGGTGGAAAAAACCAAATTAAGGAGGACATTAAAATGTCAGTAATCACCATGAAACAGCTGCTTGAAGCAGGCGTCCATTTCGGACATCACACCAGAAGATGGAACCCTAAGATGTCTGAGTACATCTACACCGAGCGTAACGGCCTTTACATCATCCATCTTGCAAAGACCGTTGACAAGATCGACGAGGCATACGCTTACGTTAAGGAAGTTGCAGCTTCCGGTAAGAACATCCTCTTCGTAGGTACCAAGAAGCAGGCTGCCGATGCCATCAAGGAAGAGGCAGAGAGATGCGGTATGTACTACGTTAACGTTCGTTGGCCCGGCGGTATGATGACCAACTTCAAGACCATCAAGAAGTCCATCAACAGACTCAACACCCTCACCAAGATGAGCGAGGACGGCACCTTTGATATGCTCCCCAAGAAGGAAGCTGCTGCTCTCAACAAGGAAATGATCGACCTCGAGAAGAACTACGGCGGTATCAAGACCATGACCGAGCTTCCCGCTGCAGTATTCATTGTTGATACCAAGAAGGAAGCTAACGCTGTTAAGGAAGCTAAGAAGCTTGGCATTCCCGTAATCGCAATCGTTGACACCAACTGTGACCCCGATGATGCAGACTACATCATTCCCGGTAACGATGACGCTATCCGCGCTATCAAGCTCATTTCTTCCGTACTCGCTGACGCAGTTATCGAAGGCAAGCAGGGTGAGCAGAACGCTCCTGAGGCTGAAGAGGCTACCGAGACCGCAGACGCTGAGTAATTTATAACTCAATAATTTAAATTTTAAGGAGTAATAAAATGGCTACTATTAACGCAAAAGACGTTGCAGCTCTCCGCGCTAAGACCGGTATCGGTATGATGGAGTGCAAGAAGGCACTTGTTGAGGCTGAGGGCGATATGGAAAAGGCTATGAAGGTTCTCCGCGAGAGAGGCCTTGCTGTAGCTGCTAAGAAGGAAGGCAGAATCGCTGCTGAGGGCGTTGTTGACATTCTTAAGGATGGCAACGTATCCGCTATGATCGAGGTTAACGCAGAGACCGACTTTGTTGCAAAGAACGACACCTTCAAGGAGTTCGTTAAGGGTCTTCTCCGTACCATCATCGCTATCAAGCCCGCTAACGCGGAGGAGCTTATCACTGCTAACTTCGACGGTTCCGATATTACCGTTGACGCTAAGCTCAAGGAAATGATCTTCACCATCGGTGAGAAGATCACTATCCGTCGTTTCGTTATCCGCGAGGGTATCACCAGCACTTACATTCACGGTGCAGGTGTTGCAGGCGTAATCGTTCGCTTCACCGCTGACGAGGCAGTTACTAACAATGACGAGTTCGCAGCAGTTGCTAAGAACATTGCTCTCCAGATCGCTGCAGGTTCCCCTCCTACCTACGTTTGCCGCGAGGAAGTTCCCGCAAACGTAATCGAGGAAGAGAAGAACATCCAGGTTGCAGCTCTTAAGAACGATCCCAAGAACGCTAACAAGCCCGACGCGATCCTCGAGAAGATCGTTATCGGTAAGATGGGCAAGTTCTACGAGAACGTATGTCTCCTCGATCAGTCCTTCTTCAAGGAAGACGATATGACCGTTGGCAAGTACCTCGAGACCGAGGGCAAGAGACTTGGCGGCGAGATCAAGGTCGTTGACTTTGTACTTTATGAAAAGGGCGAAGGCCTTGAGAAGAGAGAAGACAATTTCGCAGAAGAGATTGCTAAGCTCACCGGAAATAACTAATTTCTATTCCTGCTTGCATTGTTATAAATGCAAGCGGGAAATTTTTTTGCTATTTTTCATAGAAATTTACAAATAACTATTTACAAATCGCATAAAATAAGATAAAATAATATATATTGCGAATATAAGGGGAATTTGAAATGTCTGATTATAAGTACAAACGCGTTTTACTCAAGCTTTCAGGTGAGGCTATTTCGGGTCAGGGATCGATAATTGATTTTGATTTCCTTGAAGACATTGCTTCAACACTCGTCAAGCTTGCAAATGACGGGGTTGAAATTGGCGTAATTATCGGTGCGGGCAATATCTGGCGCGGCAGAAGTAGCGGTGATATGGATCGCTCTACCGCAGACAGCATGGGAATGCTCGGTACAATCATAAATGCTCTCGCGGCAAAGGATGCAGTTATCAAGGCGGGCGGTAAGGCGATCGTTATGACTTCCACATTTATGGAGCCTTATGCAAGAAGATACTCTGCAGACGTAGCACGCGAAGCTCTTGATGAAGGAAATATCGTATTCTTTGGCGGTGGAACAGGCAATCCTTATTTCTCAACCGATACCGCAGGTATTTTGAGAGCAAATGAAATCAATGCCGATGTCTTCCTTCTCGCAAAAAACATTGACGGTATCTACGACAGAGATCCCAAGAAGGATCCGAACGCTGTATTCTTTGATGAGATCAGTTATGCGGAAATGATCTCCAGAGGCCTCAAGGGAATTGATCTTGCGGCATCTGCTCTCGGTTCAGAGTTCGGCCCCGATGCGTTTGCTTTCCAACTTTCAAATACCGAAGATATAGTAAAAGCCGTTAAGGGTGAATCCCGCGGCACAAGAATCACAAAGTAAATTATAAATATTACATAAAACGGAGGATCAACAAAATGAAACTCGATTGCAAATCTTACGAAGAAAAAATGAAGAAATCTATTGATTCCTATGAGAACGCACTTTCTCTGATCAGAGCGGGCAGAGCTAACCCTATGCTCCTTAACGGAATCAACTTTGAGTACTACGGATCGCCCACACCCATCAACTCGATGGCTGACGTTAAGGCAACCGACTCCAAGACTGTAACAATCACCCCCTATGATATGTCCACTCTCAAGGCGATTGAGAAGGCTATCCTTGCTTCCGACATCGGAATTACTCCCGCGAACGACGGCCGTGTAATCAGACTCGTATTCCCCCAGCCTACCGAGGAGCGCCGTAAGGAACTTGTAAAGCAGGTTCAGAAGGAAGGCGAAAATGCAAAGGTTGCTGTTAGAAATATTCGCCGTGATGCTATTGATAAGTGCAAGAAGCTGAAGAAGGACGGCGAGATGACCGAGGATGAGCAGAAGGCTTCCGAAAAGTCTGTTCAGGATCTCACCGATAAGTACATCAAGCTTGTTGATGACGTTACCGCTAAGAAGACTAAGGAAGTAATGTCTATCTGACGGTAGTTGGTAGATAAATGTCTGACAATATTAAAGTAGATAGCAGACTGCAGCATATCGCTTTCATAATGGATGGCAATGGCAGGTGGGCGGAGCGTCGTGGAATGCCTCGACGCTACGGTCACCGCTATGGTGCGGAAGCGTTCAGAAAGGTCGTAAGATATTGCGGCGATATCGGAATCAAATATGTAACAGTCTACGCATTTTCTACGGAGAATTGGGCAAGGCCCGAAAAAGAAGTCAAGTCAATAATGAAATTGCTCGATACATATCTCGACGAATGTGAAAAATCATTCCGCGAGTATGATATCCGAATGAGATTTATCGGTGATATTTCACGACTTGATCCTTCTCTTGCCGCAAAAGCCGCACGACTTGAGGAAATTACCAAAGACAATTCGCTTACTTTGAGTATTGCACTCAATTACGGTGGTAAGGATGAGCTTGTCCACGCTGTCAATTCGTTGATCGCTAAGGGAAAGACTGCGGTTTCGGCTGAAGATATTGCATCCGAGCTTTATACTGCGGGGACTCCCGATCCCGATCTTATCGTTCGCACAGCAGGCGAGCAGAGACTTTCCAACTTCCTTATGTGGCAGTCGGCTTATTCTGAATTTTACTTTACCGATACGTTATGGCCGGATATGACTTCTGATGATATCGACAAGGCTGTCGAGGAATTTTACCGTCGTCAGAGAAGATACGGAAAGGTATGAGGCTATGTTAGTTAGATTATTATCTTCTATAGTATTTTTGCTGGTTGTTCTGCCGTGTATTTATTTTTCCGGAACACCTTTGTTTGTTGCGTTTACGGTATTTCTGTCTGTCCGTGCTGTGTATGAAATGCTCAGATGTAACAATCTTCATAAGAACGTAGCATTGTCGGTACCGATGTATCTGATTTCTGCAATGCCTATCCTTGCGAGATATCTCGAATCGGAAGTCTTTTACCGCCTGATATTTCCTATCATTTTTTTCTGTTCGTTCCTTGTCCTCAGTGTTTATACTTTTTTGAAGAATAAGCCCGAGATTGGCAAAGTTATCTCTTCGTGGTTCTTCTCACTGTATGCGACAGCAGGCTTTACAGCATTGGTATTGCTTGCCGACATAAGAGGCGGTGAATGGCATATTATGTTCTTCAGCTTTATTGCCGCGTGGGTTACGGATTCCTGTGCACTGATTACCGGTATGCTTTTCGGAAAGCATAAACTGCTTCCTTCTGTAAGCCCAAAGAAGACTATCGAGGGAGCTGTCGGCGGTACAGTATTTTGTGTAGCAGCTTTTGTGCTCTATGCGGTTTTGCTTGAAAACGTATTTGACTATCAGATTGATTCTTACATTATGATAGGTATTTGCGGCTTGGTCTGTGCTGTTGTTGCCATCATTGGTGACCTGCTATTCTCAGCCGTAAAGCGTGCATCCAATATTAAGGATTTCGGTAGACTTATGCCGGGACACGGCGGTGTTCTTGACAGATTCGATTCGCTGATTTCCATTTCCATAGTTCTGCTGATGTTTATTTCGGCAACCAATATATTCTAAATAACAGAGAATACAAATGAAAAAATCTATCATTTTGCTTGGTTCGACTGGTTCTGTCGGACTGCAGGCAGCAGATGTTGCACGGGCACAGAATTATGATGTCCGTGCACTTTGTGCAAATAATAATTTTAATAAAGTTGAAGAGCAGATCCGTGAATTCGGAGCTAAAGCCGCTGCAATGACGAATATTGCCGCCGCTGCCGAGCTCAAGTTAAGAACAAGGGACCTGCCGGTAAAGATCTACGCAGGCCACGAAGGCATCTGTCAGATGATCGCAGATACCGAGGCTGATATTGCTGTGAACTCAATAATCGGTACCCCGGGCTTGAAGCCGACTCTTGCGGTAATCGAATCGGGAATGAATCTTGCTCTTGCCAATAAGGAATCTCTTGTCATGGCAGGCGAGCTTGTTATGTCGCGCGCTCGTGAAAAGAGAGTAGAGATAACTCCCGTCGATAGCGAACATTGTGCTATTGCCCAGTGCCTCAGAAGCGGCACACCAGAGGAAGTCAAGCGTTTGATCGTTACTGCTTCGGGCGGACCCTTCTTTGGACGAAAGAGAAGCGAGCTTTGCGGAATTACCAGAGAGCAGGCTCTTGCTCATCCTACGTGGAAAATGGGTGCTAAGATCACGATCGACAGCTCTACGCTTATGAATAAGGGTTTCGAGGTTATCGAAGCATCACATCTTTTCGGTATTCCCGGCGACAAGATTGACGTCATTGTTCACAGAGAGAGTATCATTCATTCAATGGTAGAATTCTGTGATAACTCGGTTATTGCTCAGCTGTCCGTGCCTGATATGAGACTGTGCGTGCAGTATGCCGTCGAGACTCCCAACAGATTTGATGCTGTAATACCTCAGCTCGATCTTACGAAAATCGGAGCGCTGACCTTTGCTGAACCCGATGAGGATACCTTTATTCCGCTGAAGCTTGCGCGTGAATCGCTTGCTAAAGGCGGAACCGCATCTGCCGTCCTTCACGCTGCAAATGAGGTGGCAGTTATGAAATTCCTTGACGGCAAGATAGGCTTTACAGACATATTCGATACTCTCGGGGAGGTGTGCGGCTCGTATAAGCATCCCGAGGGTGAATTGACTCTGGATATGATCTTAAAATCCGTTGACGAATCGGCAAAACTTGCCGAGGAGTTTTTATCTCGCAAATAACAGGTGATATTATATGATAATCCTTTATCTCTTATTAACTCTGCTCCTTTTGGGTGTTCTCGTGTTTCTGCATGAGGGAGGACATTTCCTTCTTGCGCGCCTTAACGGTATTACCGTAAATGAATTTGCTATCGGTATGGGGCCGAAGATCTTTTCGCGAGTCTCGAAAAAGTCGGGAATCAGATACTCTATTCGTGCGTTCCCGATAGGCGGATTCGTCAGTATGGCGGGTGAAGACGAGGCTTCCGATGACGTAAATGCTTTTTGCAATAAAAACGTTTGGCGAAGAATATCTACTGTCCTTGCAGGACCTGTAACCAACATCGTTGTAGGTTTTCTCGGGATGCTTGTACTTGTTGCTCTCACAGGTCCGGCAACTAATATTGTCGCAAAATTCTTTGATGATGCAACAAGCGATGATTATGGATTACAGGTAAACGATAAGATTGTAGCTGTAAATGATGTCAAAACGCATACAGGCAATGAAGTAGTTTACGAGATCACGTACCAAGGGGATGAACCTCTCGATTTGACAGTTATCAGAGACGGCGAGAGAATAGTTCTTGAAGACGTAGTTTTTCCCACAGTTGAGGAAAGTGGTGTAACACTTGGTAACTACGATATGCAGTTTTATGGCATCGATGAGGAAAACATAACATTCGGAGTTGTAATATCTCATACATTTTGGCGTACTTATTCAACAGCAAAGATGGTATGGGATTCTCTTGCAGATCTTGTAACCGGAAGATTTGGACTTGACGCAGTTTCCGGACCCATCGGAATGACCGAGCTTGTCGGATCAGCGCTTGCTTCGGGCTGGGAAAGCTTACTCTATCTTTGGGTAATAATCTCGGTCAACCTTGGTGTGATGAATCTTCTGCCTCTTCCCGCGCTTGACGGCGGCAGACTGATATTCCTTCTTTGGGAGGCTGTGACCCGCAAGCCTGTTAACAAGACAGTTGAAGCGTATATTAATGCCGCAGGACTATTGATTCTTATGGCGTTTATGCTGATTATTACCTTCAAGGACATTTTCAAATTATTCTGATCAAAGGCGGTAAAGAAGAATGGAAAGAAAATATACGAAACCGGTCAAGGTTGGAAATATTACAATAGGCGGCGGAGAGCGGATATCTATACAGTCGATGACCAATACCGATACACTTGATAAGGCTGCAACTCTTTCACAGGTCGAAAGGCTTTATGCCGCAGGTTGCGATATTATCAGACTTGCAATTCCGACTGTGGAAGCCGCTGATACGATTGCGTATATCAAGAATCAAAGACCCGAGATCCCGATAGTGGCAGATATTCATTTTGATTACAAGATCGCCCTGCGCTCTGTCGAATGCGGTGTAGATAAGATCAGAATCAATCCGGGTAATATCGGTGACGAGGATAGAGTAGCCGCTGTAGCAAGAGCTTGTGCCGCAAAGAATATTCCGATCCGCATAGGAGTAAACAGTGGTTCTCTTGAGAAAGATCTTCTTGCAAAATACGGTTCTCCTACCCCCGAAGCTCTCTATGAAAGTGCACTCGGGCACATCAGACTGCTTAACAAGTATGACTTCGACGATATCGTGATTTCTGTAAAATCATCCGTAGTACCTAATGCGGTTGCTGCTTGCAAATACGTTTCCGAGCACTGTGATTATCCTCTCCACATCGGAGTGACAGAAGCGGGAAGCTCGAGGATGGGAATAATTAAAAACGCAGAAGCAATTTCCGCTCTCGTGCATATGGGAATCGGCGATACTGTCCGAATTTCTCTTACCGAGGATCCTGAAGCCGAGGTATATGCAGCAAAGGATATTCTGCGTTCTCTTTGCTGTCCCGGTCATAGCGGAATGGACATTGTATCCTGCCCGACTTGCGGAAGAACAAAAATTGATCTTCTTACGCTTGTAAACCGCTTTGAGCAGGCCGCAAAGGCAGAAAAGCTTACCGATATTCCGATTAAGGTTGCGCTTATGGGATGTATAGTCAACGGCCCCGGCGAAGCGCGTGAGGCTGATGTTGGTATTGCCGGTGGCAGAGGTGAAGCTTTGCTTTTCAAAAAAGGCGAAATAATCAAAAAAATTGATGAGAATGACGTTGTATCTTCTTTGATAAATTACATCAAGGAAGAATACGGTAGAAATTTATGAAAACTTTAAGAGAATTGTTTAAACTGTATACTCCCAGCGAAGAGATCGGTGAGTTGTTCGATTCGGTAGGAGAGTATCAGGTAAGAAAACTAAAAAAGAGAAACGATATATTTGAAATAGATATTCCGCTGAAAAAAATCGTTCCAAAGCTGACTTTATATGAAGCCGAGGAAGAGATCAGAAAGGCCTACGACGGAAAGTATTTTGTAAGATTTGTTCCTAAATATGACAAAAGTCTCTTTTCTTATGACTATATTCAGCAGATAATTATTGAAACCGAGAAGATCGGCGAGATAACCAAGGGCTTTTTTATCGGTTGCGATTATACACTGTCATCCGACACATTAACATTCTCGATCCCGTTCAATTCTAACGGAATCGACTTTCTAACCGCGGGTAAAGTTCAGCGTGTAATCGAAGATATTATCCGTACGGAATTTTCCATATCGCTTAAGGTCGTAATTAAGGAAATGGATGATTACGTTCCGTATTTTGAATCCGAGGAACACAAGCAATTCATTGAGGATCTTAACAATGCTTGCCGCGAGTCGCTCAAGGAGTATGAAAACGCATCGCACAGACCTCGTGAAACAGATAAGTCTGAACAAACTCAGGAGAAAGACAAAAAGGCGGACAAGCCAGAGCTCGATCTCAAGCGTGTCTGGTCTGCATATGATGAGGATTGTATGGCAATCGTCGAGGATGGAGTTTGCACGATCGGCAGAGCTGTATTTGATATTTCATCTCCCGAATATAAATGGGGCGAATTCTTCCCGATCACGCCTCTTTCTATATCGACTATCAGGACGCCCGGTTCGGAAGTATGCGTAATCGGTACCGTCTCGGGATGCAATCTTGAGCAGGCAAAATTCGGAAACAAGAAATGGTTCTTTGCATTCGGCCTCTTCGATGGCAACGCTTCGATATCGGTTAAGCTTGAAGGCGATAGTGAAGAGGAATGCAAGGAGTTGGCGGGAATTGTCTCTAACGGAATGTGCATAGCCGTAAGCGGAATAATCAAGAAGGAGTTCAAAACGAACGACCTATACGTTATTCCCGATGCGGTTGCTGAGATAAAGAAGGAGAAGCGCAAGGATAAAGCACCTCAGAAGCGCGTAGAGCTTCATCTGCACACAAATATGTCCGCTATGGATGCTCTTATACCCTCAGACGTTGCAGTCAAGACAGCGGCTTCCTGGGGCCACAAGGCGGTTGCCATTACCGACCACGGAAACGCACAGGGATTCCCCGAAGCAATGATCGCGCTCGATAAGATGTACGGTTACACAAAACCCGAGGAGGGCGAGGAAAGATTCAAGGTCATCTACGGGCTTGAAGCTTATTTCGTAAACGATAGTGCCAGCCCTCTCTACGGAAAGTATAACGGTAAAATCGATGATAATCTAGTTATATTTGACCTTGAGACGACCGGCCTTTCTTCTGCTACTTGCGAGATAATCGAATTCGGAGCCGTAAAGGTTATGAACGGTGAGATCGTTGACCGCTTTTCTGCTTTTGTAAAACCCGATAATCCTATCTCTGCCGAGATCACAGAATTGACCTCGATCACTAATGATGACGTAAAAGATGCAAGAAGGATCGCTGATGTTCTGCCAGAATTTCTTGAATTTTGCGGGAAATCGCTACTAATCGCGCATAACGCGGACTTTGACGTCGGATTTGTACGTGCGGCGGCTAAGAAACTGAATATCCCTTTTGATTCGCCGTATCTTGATACCGTCGGTCTTTCGAGATATCTGAATACAGACCTTAAATCTCATAAGCTTGACGTACTTGCCAAGTATTATAATCTCGGAAACTTTAATCACCATAGGGCAGTAGATGATGCGGAAATGCTGACTATGATCTACTTCCAGATGGTCAAAAAGATGCAGCTTTTCGATATCGAGGAATTTGCAACTCTTGTAAACAACATCCAGGTCAATGCCGATCCTCTAAAGCTTAAGACCTATCATATGATAATTCTTGTCAAGAACCTTGTTGGTCTCAAGAATCTTTACAGACTTATCTCTATGGGATATCTGAACTATTATCATCGTACACCGAGACTTCCCAAGTCCGAGCTCGATAAATATCGCGAGGGACTTATCATTGGTTCGGCTTGCTCTGCAGGTGAGCTTTACAGCGCGATCCTTGATAATAAGGGAGACTCAGAGATAGAAGAGATCGCATCTTATTACGACTATCTCGAGGTACAACCGATCGGAAACGATATGTATCTTATTAAAGAAGGCGAACTTCCCGACGAAGAAGCACTTCGGGATATAAACAGAAGAATTGTCGCTCTCGGCGAAAAGCTCGGAAAACCGGTAGTTGCAACTTCTGACGCACACTTCATCAACCCCGAGGACGAGCTCTACAGAAGAATTCTTCTTGCGGGACTCAAATTCAAGGACGCCGATAAGCCTACACCAATCTATATGAGAACTACCGATGAGATGCTCGAGGAGTTTGCATATCTCGGCGAGGAAAAAGCTTTTGAAATTGTCGTAAAGAACACAAACGATATAGCCGATCAGATCGAGCCCATCAGGCCCATTCCCGCCGGTTCATATCCTCCTCACCTTGAAGGCGCAGAAGAAGAGCTCCGAGAAAAGTGCTGGACTCGCGCAAGATCTATGTACGGAGAGAATCTTCCCGATCTTGTTAAGAAGAGACTAGAAGTAGAGCTCAATTCTATTATTTCTAACGGTTATGCGGTTCTTTACGTTATCGCGGAACGTCTTGTACATTATAGCGAAAGCCAAGGCTACCTTGTAGGTTCCCGAGGCTCTGTTGGATCTTCTTTCGTCGCAACTATGGCGGGTATTTCAGAGGTTAACCCTCTGCCTCCGCATTATTATTGTAAAAAGTGTCAGTATAACGATTTCTCCAATCCTCTCCAGGCGGGCTCGGGCTTCGATATGCCATCAAGAAATTGCCCGAACTGCGGAACACCGCTTGAACAGGACGGTCAGGATATACCATTCGAGACTTTCCTTGGATTCAAGGGAGACAAATCTCCCGATATCGACCTGAACTTCTCGGGCGAGGTTCAGGGAAAGGTACATAAGTTTACCGAGGAACTCTTCGGAGCCGAAAACGTCTTTAAGGCGGGAACGATCGGTACTCTGGCAGATAAAACTGCGTTCGGTTTTGTAATGAAATATTTTGAGGGCAAGGGGCAGCAGCTTTGCCGTGCTGAAGTTGATAGAATTATCAGCGGATGTGTCGGAGTCAAGAGAACAACAGGTCAGCATCCGGGCGGTATTATCGTTGTACCGAGAGATCGTGACGTGTACGAATTTACCCCCATTCAACACCCCGCCGACGATCCTAAATCAGATATAGTTACCACTCACTTTGCTTTCTCGTATCTCCACGATACTATTCTTAAGCTTGACGAGCTCGGACACGATATTCCGACTAAGTACAAGTATCTTGAAAAGTACAGCGGAATAATGATCGATCAGGTTGCTATGAACGACCGAAGCATCTATGCACTCTTTGAATCGACGGAACCTCTCGGAATCCCTCAGAAGGACAGAGATAAGCACGAGACAAAGATGCTCGGACTTATGGTCGGTACACTCGGACTCCCCGAGTTTGGCACTAACTTCATCCAAGGAGTTCTTGTCGATGCTAAACCGAAAAACTTCGCTGATCTTATGCAGATCTCGGGGCTTACACACGGTACCGATGTATGGCTTGGTAACGCGCAGGATCTGATTAAAGATGGAATATGTGATATTTCCAAGGTTATCGGAACGCGTGACGGTATTATGCTCGACCTTATCAGATACGGTATGGAAAACCTTACCTCCTTTAAAATTATGGAGAGCGTACGTAAGGGTAAAGGTCTTACTCCCGAATGGGAAGCGGATATGCTTGCTCATAACGTTCCGGAATGGTACATAGCATCTTGTAAGAAGATTAAGTATATGTTCCCTAAGGCTCACGCCGCGGCATACGTTATGTCTGCAATCAGACTTGCCTGGTACAAGGTTCACCAGCCGGTTGCCTTCTATTGCGCGATTCTTTCCGTCGCGCCCGATGGATTTGACGGTTCGATCGTAGCGCAGGGCAGAGATGCAGTCTACCGCAAGATGCTTGAGATCGACAAGATGGGCAAGGAAGCAACACAGAAGGACAAGGACACCTTCGGTGCACTTCAGTTTGCACACGAAGCTATGCTCCGAGGTATCAGATTCCTTCCCGTTAACCTCAAGTATTCTCACGCCAAGGAATTCCTTCCTGAAAACGGCAATATCCGTATGCCCTTGATCGCGCTTCCCGGCCTCGGTCTCAGCGCAGCTCTGAATATTACAGCTGCGCGCGATGAAGAACCCTTCTTCTCGGTAGAAGACCTCAAGCTCCGCGGAAAGGCGAATAAGGGAGTTATCGATACTCTGCGTGCTAACGGAATTCTTGACGGTCTCAGCGAAACCGATCAGATATCGCTTTTTGATATTATTTGATAATTTAGGAGAATGATTATGAAAAGAATTATTTCTTTACTGATTTCTTTGATAATGCTGATCTCTTGCTTATCTTTAGTGTCCTGCACTAATGACGTTGAAGAGGAACAGACTTCCGCTCACGAAGAATCTTCGGCTGTTGAAACCGTGGAGGAAAGCCAAGATGTTGTGATCGCATCCGGCGGGGAAGAGATCTATTCCTTCATTCGCTTTATCGATGCGTCCAAGGAAGAGGTTGACCTTATTGTTGATTTTAAAAACGTGCTCAATAAGAAATTCGACCTTTCCTTTTCGATCTCTGCTGACTGGACAATGCCGAGTATGGCTCCCTCTGCGGATGCTCCCGAGATCATCGTCGGACTTACAAGCAGGGAGGCGACTCTTGGTGTCATCGCTGATGTAGCACTTGGCTTCGGAGATTGTGCAGTCAAGGTCTGCGCAAACAATAAAATCGTAATCGTTGCGCCCAACTATGAGGACCTCAAGATAGGATTTGATTATTTCGCAGATAATACATCTGTCGTAAAGAACGAGGAGACCGGCATTGACGAGGTCGTTTATACCGGAGGAGATTATCTCTATGAAATTTCTTCTTCGCATATCTGGGGCGACTCTGCTGTTGCTCCCGAATTCAAGATCGTGTACGACAAGGCGGGAAAGAACAAGAGCCTCGCGGAAAGTGTTGCCAAGGCTTTTAACAAGGCATACGACTTCAAGCCGGAAGTTATTTGCGAAACAGAGCCTAAGAGCGGTTTTGAGATCATAGTCGGCGTACTCTCTGACAAATCAAGATTCAAATACGATTACTCCAAGCTTAACGGTCTTGGTTACGAGATCGTAACTTCCGACGATTCGATCCTTCTTGCGGCTTCTACGGAAGGCTCGCTCAAGAGTGCGGTTGATACGTTTGCCTCTCGTTTTATCAGAACGGGCAATCTCGTATCGCTCAATCTTCCAGTAAATATCGCGTATAATTTTAACTCATTCGGAGGAGGCGACAGTACTGTTCTTGCAGAAGGCGCAGATACCAGAATTATGTCGTTCAACATCCTTTCAGAGGAATGGGATGCGGCAGCGGTTATGAGTGGCAGAGATATCAGAGTATCGGCAACCATACTGAATTATCTACCAGATGTCGCGGCTCTTCAGGAAGTATCCAATGCCTGGTATCCTATCCTGCAGGAATATATCGGTGACACTTATTCCTTCACAAGAAAGAAAACACCATCCGGTAAGGGAACTTACACAACCCTTATCTATAACAAGGAAACAACAAAGCTGATCGAAGAAGGAATTCATATCTATTCGGTTGGCAACAGCGAAAGACTTCGTTCGGTTGTTTGGGGCGTATTCGAGTCGATCGCTACCAATGAAAGGTACATAGTATTCAGTACTCACTGGGACGTTGGTGCAGAGAGAGCTTCCAACAGAATGATCCAGGCAAAGGAAATGGCAAAGCTTGCAACAGAATTCCGCGCTAAATACAATGCCGACGTTTTTGCTTGCGGTGACTATAACGCTTCTGAGAGCACCAGCGAGTACAAGACATTCCTCTCCGAATCCGGATTCGTTGATGCAAAAACAAATGCAAAAACGATTAAAAGAGCTTGTAAAACCTACCACACTCTATTCAGCGATGTAGCAACTAGCACCTATGAGTCGATCGACCACATCACGTTTCTCGAGGAGACCTCTTCAAAGGTACTTTTCTACAATACTCTGATCAACGATTATATCATTGATGCTTCGGACCATTGTCCGATTTATATCGATATAAAAACACAAAAATAATTTTTTACACAACGTCTCGCAATTCACGCGAGACGTTGTGTTTTTTATGGTTGTGTATGGAATAATTGTTTCGTTTGTGTTATTGATTATAGGGCATCATAATCACGAAAAGGAGGAGAGAAAAATGAAATTTTTAAAACAGATCAGTTTGGTTCTGTCTTCTTTGATCTTATTGAGCGGAATTAATTTAGAGGCAACTGCAAAAGAGGAAGCTTATTCGTGGTACTGTAAGAGAGTATCCGATAACAAGCAGCCTCCGCTGCCTTCCGAATTCTCGTTTATTAACGATTATGACGGCATATGGCTTAATACAAAACGTGAAGTTGAGGATGCTCGCAAGGTCGCCTATCTGACTTTTGATGCGGGGTACGAAAACGGTAATGTATCGAAGATCCTTAATGTGTTGAAGGAAAAGAATGTACCGGGAGCCTTCTTTATTCTTATCAATTTAGTCAAAACAAATCCCGACCTTGTCAAAAGAATGACAGATGAAGGTCATTATGTATGTAATCACACAGCTCACCACAAGGATATGTCTAAAATAACCGACAAAACAGAATTTGAAAAAGAGTTAAATCAACTGAATGATGCTTATCGTGAATTGACAGGTGAAGAGATACGAAGGTTTTACAGACCGCCAGAGGGCAGATTTTCTCGATTAAACCTTGAACAAGCAAGCAGTCTTGGTTATAAAACGGTATTCTGGAGTTTCGCTTACGCAGATTGGGATAATGCAAATCAGCCATCCCCTGAATATGCAAAGAAGAAGATACTTGACAATATTCATAACGGTGCAGTTCTGTTGTTGCATCCGACGTCTTCGGTCAATGCGCAAATTCTCGGCGACGTAATTGATGAAATGAGGAGCAGGGGATATGAATTCGGTACGCTTGACGAGCTTTATAATGAGATTTCGAAGAATTAAAAGATTCTGCTTGTTTTCTCTTGCCGTGATTAAAACTCTTTCGGTTGGCTGTATCGGGATTGACGACGGTGTAGCAAATTGTCCTGTATACACATTCGGTGAACCCGACGGACACTATATCGCATTAACATTCGATGACGGTCCGCATCCGACTAAAACTCCTGAGATTCTTGATATTCTAAAGTCAAACGACATCAAAGCAACATTTTTTGTTGTGGGAGAAAACGCTTCTCAAAACGAAGAGGTCGTGGAACGGATAATCAGAGAAGGTCACGAGATCGGCAATCACACTTTCTTTCATAAATATCTCGGAGGAAAAGGGAGATCTGTTATGGAGCGCGAGATTGACCTGTGCGACGACGTAATTTTTAACCACTCGGAGTATAGCTCTCATCTCTTTCGCCCGCCGGGAGGACTTTACGACGACACCTTGACCAATGTATGCGCTGAAAGAGGTTATTCCGTGGTTCTTTGGAGTATTGATACACGTGATTGGGCAGGTACTTCGGCAAAAGACATTTGTAAAGAAATATACGAATACGTTGAGGACGGCTCGATTATTCTTATGCACGATTATATTTGCGGTGAATCTCATACAGCAGAGGCTCTTACTGAAGTGATACCCAAACTAAAAAAGCTCGGATACCGCTTTGTTACGGTGTCCGAGCTTATAGGGAATTAATCTTCCTTTATCATGTATTTCTCGATTACGGGATATGCGCCGTAGGATACAAGCAGGTTGATGCTGGGCAAGAGATAGATCATCGGAAGTATGATCGGTACAACGATCCCTATGGGAGCAAGTAAAAGTATCAAAGCAACGTTGATTCCGATGAGAACAGCAATACCGAGCAGACTCATCAGATTTCTGCCAACTCCGAGAACCGAGAAAATCAGCGCGTTCTTGAATATCTTCGAAATCTTGATATCGAACGTTATAAGCATAAGATATATGTAGAATCTCATGAAGAAATAAATGATACAAAGTCCGCAAGTAACGATGTAGAACGTATCAAGCATAAAGCTTCCGCCTATGCGTGAAAAGTAAACGAAGTCAATGATCAGAATTTCAAGGATTCCGACGTCGATCAGGCCAAGCAGCAGACCCGACCAAAGATTTCTTTTGATCGCGTAGAAGAAGTCGCTTGTCATAAACACGGGATCACCCTTGAGCATATTTCTCGTGCAATATGCCGCTCCTACGTTGATCCAACCCCAGATTACTGCAAAAATTACTGCAAGGATCAACATGACCCAAATAATAGCAGGTGAAAACGTGGGCAGATTAAGTTGAATTCCGTAAGCGCCCAGAAGCGTTGACCAAAGAGGGCTTTCACCTAAAACCTGCGACCCGTAGAGAGTTGAATATAATATGCTCGTTTCGGAAGGTGTAGTAGGTGCTACAATGAAAATGTATACAATTGCAAGCGGTATGAGCAACAAGGGGAGCATCAGAAAATTCAACGAAAGAATTCTTGAGAAATTTCTGAAATAGAATTTCGGCATACTGATGAGGTTGGGGACAAATGGTTTTTCGTCCTTTGAAACACCGGGGCCGTCCTTGTTCATATCGAATAATTTGAACTTCTTTTGACTTGACATTTTGTTGCCTTTCTGTAATGATCTATTGTATCGTAATAAGAACGATTATTTTAATAATAGCAAAAAGAATAACTGAACCTACAGAGGATAAGTATTCCGAGAAATGTTTGAAATTCTTTTCGGTCATCAGTCTGTCTGATGAGTAATCAAATTCAAGGGAATAAGCTTCGCACGCGAATGCGAAAACAAGGAAAGCGACGTTGACCGAAAAGAAATAGAAGGCGATGATAATACAGGAAAATGTAGAAATATGATCTAAATGAGCGAAATAGATCAAACACGATAGTGATCTGCCGAGCATTGCTCCGCCGAGCAAAGAAATGATGCGAAACAGCTTCTTTGAAAAGTATGAAACAGAAGCTATTAATATAAAAGTAAGCTCTGTGATCGTGGGAATCGCGTGAAAAATTACAGATCTGAATCCACTTGATAAATTTTTTAAAGCGTTGAGATCCGAGAAGAATATAGATCGAAAATATGAGATCTCACGCGGAGTATAGGATTTTTCGAATAGTAAAGAAAATGTAATTGACGCAAATGTACCGAGAAGAAAAAATAATAAAATTTTGCTTCGCTCGGAGGAAATTTTCAGTAAAGTTCCGTGACTACCTTGATATTGATAAATCGGTTCGTTATTCAAGATTCTATCTCCGTTTTTTATAAATATATGAAAACGGGAAAGAATAAATTACTTTGAAGAAATGTTTTTACGGAGAACCTCGTATGCGAGAATTGATACCGCGGAGGATGTTGAGAGTGATCCCATAAAATCAATCCCGTAGGGAATTCTGACATTGATATCTTTCATCGCCAGAAGCTTGGAAGATATACCGCGCTTTTCTCCTCCGATTACAAGAAGTATCGGGTAGGAAAGATCAGCGTCGTAGCAGGGAACAGAGTCAGGAATAGCAGCGCAGGCTATCTTATATCCGTTAGCCTTGAATTTCGAAGCAATCTCTGCGGTGTCTCCGAGGAAGATGTTGAGTAGCTCTGAGGCACCCGCAGAAGCCTTACAGAGCGTCGAATCAGCGGCAACGGGAAGATGGTGCGGTAGAATTACATTCGTGCAGCCGGAAGCGTAGAGGGCTCTGAGAGAGTATCCGAGACTGTAGGGATCTTCGACACCTTCGATTATTGCGGAAAAGCCGTATTCTGGAATATCTCGTTCTTCAATATTTCTGTATTCGGCCTCCGAGACATCAGCAAGAATTCCACCGTGCGTCTTTCCGGAAGATAGCTCTGCTATCTCATCAGAGGTAACAACCTTCAATTCGAAGCCTAACTGTTCCGATGCTATTTTCAAAAAAGAAAATCTTCCGCGCTCTTTTCTGATTTTGTTTTTGTCAAAATATACGGAGAAGATCTTTCTTCTTGCCGTACCGTTCTTGGTTGCGTTGATTATCGCGGATACGGACGTCATACCCTCAAATATTATTTTGTTATCCGATATATTCATCCGTCGGTCTCCGTTAAAATGGAATTTTTTGCGGTAAAACAACATATATTGTAGCAAAATCAAACAGAGGTAATGCTATGATATATATTTCACCGGGTAAGGAAAGGTGCGAATCGATTGCCATTTACATGCTTGAAAATAACGCAACGGTAAGAAGCACCGCTCGACATTTTGGTATCAGTAAAAGTACAGTACATAAGGACGTATCGAAAACACTCAAAGGTGTAAACAAATCTCTGTACTTGCAGGTTTCCGAGCTTTTGGCGGCTAATAAGTCTGAGAGACATATCCGCGGCGGTGAAGCCACAAAGCAGAAATATGCACGTAAAAGAGAAAACCTCATAATATAATAATTATACTACTTTATTGCATCAAAGTCAAGTTAAAAAATTATGACTCAAATATTTAGACAAATTTGATAAAAATTCGACTTGATATGTCACTTTTTCCACGTTTGCATAGAATGATAGAGGGAGGAGTATTCTCCCATCCATAATTAAGGAGGTACATTCTATGTCGGATAACAGATTTGGAAGTAATCCTTCCTGTCCTCCGGGCTCACGCGACGTGTGCTGTATCGAAACAGACCGCATCTATGACAGCTGCAGGGACAGAGATTGCTATGAGAACGTAAGAGTAAATCTGAGTGACTACGGACGTGAGATAATTTCACGTACCGGAAATATCAGAGCAAAGGACGCATATATCGCCTGGACATATATCGGCGTTGACAGGGTAAGGTTCAACCGCGGATTCTATACCGTCAACATCAGATATTATATTAAGATCACGTTCGAGGCTTGCATTGGCAACAATAAGCCTCAGGAATTCGAAGGAATTGCAACTGTCGATAAAAAGGTAGTTCTTTTCGGCGGAGAAAAGCACGTTAACATCTTTAAGTCGGATCCCGGTGATTATTGTTTTTGCTCGCAGCCCGAGATCAAGGATTGCAGTCATAGTGCACCGCGTGCCGTAGTAGAAGCAACTGATCCGATCATACTTGACGTTAAGGTTTATGATAAACACTCGCTTCCCGCAAATTGCTGTTGTTGCTGCTGCGAGATCCCCGAAAACGTAACCTGTCAGCTTGAAATGCCCATAAGCGATTCCGGTAACGACTGCGATAGGTTCCTTACGGTTTCTCTCGGTATTTTTTCGATCATCAGACTCGTAAGACCTGCACAGCTTCTTGTAAACGCAACTGAGTATTGTGTTCCTGATAAGGAGTGCATAACTCCTTGTGAGGAGAATCCTTGTGCGATATTCAACAATATGGCGTTTCCTACGAGTGAATTTTGCTCGTCGGGACCCGCGGGATTGATCAATTGCTCCGGAAAGTGTAACTAATAATTATGGGTAGACGCATTAACGTCTACCCATATATTTATTTAAGAATAATCTGTGGTTCTTCTTTGCCTTTGATAAATTCGCCGGTAATAATTACCTTGCTTACGTCATCGCGGGAAGGAAGCTCATACATCAGCTTCATCATCGCGTTCTCAAAGATGGAACGAAGTCCGCGCGCACCGGTATTTCTCTCAATCGCCAGCTCAGCAACTGCATCAGCGGCAGAATCGTCGAATTCGAGTTCGATTCCGTCAAGAGAGAAGAGCTTGATATACTGACGGGTCAGCGCATTCTTGGGTTCGCGGATGATCCTTACGAGAGATTCCTTATCGAGGCTGTCGAGAGCCACAATCACGGGTATTCTGCCGACGAGCTCGGGAATGAGACCGTATTTTACAATATCGTGTGGAGTAACGTCGGAGTAATCGATTCCGTGCTTATCGGATATCTTTTTTTTGAGTTCACCAGAGAAACCGATCGTCTGAGATCCGTGACGCTTATCAATGATCTTGTCAAGACCGTCAAATGCGCCGCCGCAGATGAAGAGAATGTTCTCGGTGTTGATCTGGATGAATTCCTGATTCGGATGCTTTCTACCGCCCTGAGGAGGTACGTTTGCCGTAGTACCCTCAAGGATCTTGAGAAGTGCCTGCTGAACGCCTTCACCTGAAACATCTCGGGTGATGGAACGGTTCTCGCTTTTTCTGGAGATCTTATCGATCTCGTCGATGTATATGATACCGCGCTCTGCCTTTTCAATATCGAAATCTGCAGCCTGGATAAGTCGGAGAAGAATATTTTCTACGTCTTCACCAACGTAACCCGCTTCGGTAAGAGTGGTAGCATCTGCGATGGCAAAAGGAACCTTGAGAGACTTGGCAAGTGTCTGCGCAAGATAAGTCTTTCCGACACCGGTTGAACCAATAAGAAGAACGTTGCTCTTCTGAAGCTCAACAGAATCCTCGGAATCTTCTGAGGATTTGTTCTTTGAAGACTTCGGTTTTTTGGTGAGAATTCTTTTGTAGTGATTGTATACTGCAACAGAAAGCGCAACCTTGGCGTTATCCTGACCGATTACGTATTCGTCAAGCAGTGCTTTTATCTCAGTAGGCTTGGGAAGAGTATCAAGAGTCAGAACATCGTCTTCGGTTTCGTGATCCTGTCGCATAAGAGCGAGGCTATCCTCGATGATCTCCTGGCAGGTCTCAACGCAGAAGTCGCAGATGTAAAGACCCGTTCCCGAAGGGATCAGGAAATTTACTTCGTGCTCTTCGCGCTGACAAAATGAGCAACAGGGATGAGTGTTATTATGATTTGATGCCATAGAATTAAAGATGCCTTTCCGCGCCTATTAAGCGTGGCGCTCAATGATTTTATCGATCAAACCGTATTCAAGAGCCTGCTTGGCAGTCATGAAATTATCTCTTTCCGTATCGCGAGCGATCTCTTCAACAGTTCTGCCGGTGTTAGCTGCGAGAAGTTCGTTGAGAGTCTGACGGGTGCGGAGAAGGAGCTCGGTGTGGATAAGAACATCGGATACCTGACCCTTACTTCCGCCGAGAGGCTGATGGATCATGATCTCGCTGTGGGGAAGTGCGATACGCTTGCCCTTAGCACCTGCCGCAAGCAAAAATGCACCCATGCTGGCTGCCATACCGAGACAGATCGTAGAAACGTCACACTTGACAAACTGCATGGTGTCATAAATAGCCATACCGGCGGTTACGGAACCGCCGGGGCTGTTGATGTAGAATGAAATATCCTTATCGGGGTCAACCGATTCGAGATAGAGCATTTGTGCGATAACGAGAGATGCGGTTGTATCATTTACTTCATCGGACAGAAAGATGATCCTATCGTTGAGAAGTCTGGAAAAGATATCGAAGGAACGCTCACCGCGGCTGCTCTGTTCGATAACCATGGGAACGAGAGCTCCTCGCATAATATCCTTATTGTTGTTTTCCATAAAAGATACCTCCGTATAAATTATTGATTATTCTGCGTCCTCAGCAGGCTCCTCGGGAGCCTTGTCAAGATAAGTTACCTTAGCGGTAGATTTAACAGCCTCAACTGCGCGGCGCAGAGTGAGCGAGCGAACGATCTCCTCGGATGGAAGTGCGCTCTTTGCGTAGTCGATCTCAACGTTGTAATCGGTAGAGATCTGCTTGTATTCGTTTTCGATGTCCTCTTCGGAGATCTCGATCTTCTCAAGCTCAGCAACCTTCTCGAGTGCAAGCTCGGTCTTTACTCTGGTAAGAGCAGCGGGACGAACCTGCTCCTTGTAACCGTCGAGATCCATGCCGAAGTACTGAAGGTAGGTCTTGAAATCCATGCCCTGCATCTGCATTCTGGACTCGCCGTCACGAACCATAGCCTCAACCTCGCGGTCAACCATAGCATCGGGAATTACGGCGGTAACCTTCTCAGCGAGAGCGTTCTGAACCTTTTCCTCAACCTCGCGGTCAGCGTTGGTCTGATGACGCTTTTCTATTTTAGCCGCAACGTCGGAACGATATTCAGCAAAAGTATCAAAGCTGGAAACTTCTACTGCAAAATCATCGTCGAGTTCGGGAAGCTCTTCGAATACGATGGAGTTGAGCTTAACCTTGAATACTGCAACTTTGCCTGCGAGCTCTGCTGCGTGGTACTCGGTGGGGAAAGTAACGTTAACATCGAATTCTTCGCCTGCGTTGTGACCTACAACGCCTTCTTCAAATCCGGGGATGAACTGACCGGAACCGAGAGTGAGTCTGTGACCCTCGTCCTTGCCGCCGTCGAAAGCAACGCCGTCAACAAAGCCCTCGTAGTCGATAACTGCGATGTCGCCCATAGCTGCTGCACGATCGGTAACCTCGGTCTCGCGAGCATTTCTGCGTCTTACGGTTTCGATCTCACGGTCGATCTCTTCCTCGGTAACGGGAGCAAGAACTGCTTCGACCTCAATGCCTTTGTAGTCAGCAAGCTCGATTTCGGGCTTTACTGCCATAACTGCGGTCATAACAACCTCGTCCTCGATGGACACGATGTCAAATTCGGGGCTGGATACGATTTCCTTACCGGGAGCGGCAATGATCTCTTCCCAGTTTGCGTTGATGAGCTCGTTGATGGCATCCTCAAGGAAAATGCCGGTTCCGTACATTTTTTCGATTACAGAGCGGGGAGCCTTGCCGCGTCTGAATCCGGGAACGTTGAAGGAGTTAGCCTTCTTACGAAAAACCTTTACTTTTTCAGCTTCGATAGCTGCTGCGTCGAAGGAAAATTCTACGACAGCCTGAGATTTTTCGTTGATTTCAGTTTTTCTGATAGTCATTTTTATATTCCTTTCGAAATGAATACATTCTTATATATTTTACTCATTTTTCAGTATATGTCAATAGGTTTAATAAAAATATCAAATATGAGCAAAAAATATTTACATTTTAATAGATATTAAAATATCTTTTTCGGACAAAAATCGAGATAATCCGCGGATATCAACTCGAATCTTATGCCATCGTAATCGAAGTTTGCTTCTGATGAATATATGCCGTGGATATGTCCGAAATAGCATCTTTTCACGTTATGATCGTGGAGAAGAGTGATGATGTCATCGCATATTGAACCGCTCCATACAGGCGGAAAATGCAAAAATACGATCTTTTCTTTATCGGAAACGTGACTTGCTGATTCAAGACTCATTTTCAGCCTGAGAGTTTCTCTGTCCGTGATCCTTTGCCAAGACACTTCGCCGACAGTTTTCTGATTTGATTCCTCTGCAAACCAACCGCGTGATCCGCAGACGACGTAATTTTCAAGTTCAAATGAATTATTATAGAGAATTTTTAATGTATCAAAATGATTGGTTTCAAAGTGTTTATACATCTTTGAAGCTGTTGCCCACCAAAAGTCGTGGTTGCCTTTGCCGATATATTTTGTACCGGGTAGTGAGTCGAGAAAAGCAAAATCATCGGTAGCTTCTTCAAGCGTCATAGCCCAGGAAAAGTCACCAGGTAAAATTATGCTGTCCTCGGGAGATATAATGGCATTCCAGTTCTTTGTCAGCTTTTCTACTCCGCCGATCCAACGACTGCCGAAGATCTCCATTGATTTCTTGTTGCCTTCACGGCCGGCAAGATGAAGATCTGCGATTGTAAACAGAGCCATGTAAAACCTCCTTGATAACAGAATAAGTGATAATAATCGGGGGATAATAGTAAGGAAACAACAGAAAGGAGAAGAGCGATGGAAGAGAAGAAGATCAACTCTTGCTGCAAATCGAGTCATAAGCATATTGAGGGCATTGTTTGCGACGTAAAGAACTGCGAGTACCACGATTGCGAAACTCATTGTACTGCAAAGCAGATCCTTGTAGGACCCTCCAATGCCTCTAACAGCGGAGATACTGCTTGTACAACCTTTAAGCCTCGTTGCGAATGATCCAAGATCCGACTGCTCAGCAGTCGGATTCTTTAATCTTCAAGATGCTCGAGGACATCGTCAGCCATTTCCTCGGGAGAGATAACGCGTTCAAATCTTACAGTTCGCTTGTCGAGACCTGCGAGAGGTGTCGAGATCGGAATGCTTGTCAGATCGGAAAGAGCTGTAAGTGCTTCGTATCCTTCGGGAGGGATGCAGTTCGTGAGAGCCTTGTATACGCTTGCGGCAAATTTGAAGGGGCTTGCTGTGGAAAGTACTACGGTCTTTCTTCCGGAATTGAATTCCGATTTGTATTCTTCGGCACAGTACATACCTACGGCAGTATGAGGATCGCAGAGATAGTTGTAGTTGTCATAAACACTTCCGATGGTATCGGTCGTAGCACTCTCGTCGGCGTAATAGCCGCAGAAATCTTTATTGATAAGCTCGAGAATGTCTTTATCTATCGAATACGATCCCTGATCTGCGAGAGATTTCATACAATTAACAACGGTACCGCTTCCGGCTGCGAAATACAGAAGTCTTTCGAGATTGCTCGAAATGAGAATGTCCATCGAAGGTGAAATAGTTGTATGGAATTTGCGGTTTCTGTTGTAGACTCCGGTATTGAGGAAGTCGGTAAGGATATTGTTGGCATTAGAAGCGCAGATCAGCTTACCGATCGGAAGTCCCATCTTCTTTGCAATATAACCTGCAAGAATATTGCCGAAGTTACCTGTCGGAACGCAGAAATCAACCTTGTCGCCGTAAGAAATGCTTCTTCTTCTGAGAAGCTCGCAATATGCGGCGAAATAATAGACGATCTGCGGTGCAAGTCTGCCCCAGTTGATGGAGTTTGCGCTTGAAAGGAAATATCCCTTGCTGTTGAGATCAGAAGCGATCTCCGCGTCGGAGAAAATCTTTTTGACCCCGCTTTGCGCGTCATCAAAGTTGCCTTTTATAGCACAAACGTCAACGTTTGTGCCTGTCTGAGTGATCATCTGAAGCTTCTGTACCTTGCTGACACCGTCGACGGGATAGAATACTTTTATTTTGACCCCCTTTACGTCTCTGTAGCCTTCGAGAGCCGCCTTACCTGTGTCACCGGAGGTTGCGACAAGTATGAGAGCGGTTCTGGTCTCGCCGAGCTTCCTGAGCGATGCTGTGAGAAGATGGGGCATAATACAGAGAGCAAAATCCTTGAAAGCCGCTGTGGGACCGTGCCAAAGCTCGAGAACAGAAAGGTTATCGCTTACTGTAGCCAGGGGTGCTACCTCTTTCGGGAATACTCCGTTGATATATGCGGACTTGGCGTATTCAAGAAGTTCTTCCTTGCTGAAATCGTCGAGGTAAAGGGATAGAATTTCTGCCGCCATTTCAGGATAGGACATATCAAGAAGGGAAGAAACAAAGGACTGATCGATAGCGGGAATATATTCGGGTACGTAAAGACCGCCGTCCGGGGCAAGTCCTTGCTTAATAGCAAAAGCAGATGATACTCGTGTATCTCCCTTAATATCTCGTGTGCTGATAAATTTCATTTTTAACCTCTTATCTGCCCGAGCCGAATGCTCGGGGTATGTGATTGATTTTTTCTATAGTAAACCCATCAGAGGATTTATTTACATAAACCTCTATGACGTCATAACGCGGTACTCGTCTGAGTCTTGTTTGATTCATATATGCCTTGGATGCGGTGATTATCGATCTTTGCTTGTTGCGGTCTACAGCTGATGCCGCGGAGCCGAATCTTGATAATCCGTGATATGCTGTTCTTGTTTTTACTTCGACAAACACCACATATTTTATGTCGCAAGCGATGATGTCGATTTCGTGACCGTCACAAACAACGTTTCTGCCAAGGATTTCGTATCCGAGATTGGTAAGATAGGAAAATGCGGCATCTTCACCGAATTTGCCTGTCTTTCCTAACTGATTTGTGTTAAGCAGTTTCATATCGTTTTCTTATCAAGAAATCTGATGAACTGTTTTCTGTGGCAAGGAGTAGGTCCGAGATTTTTCAGAGCTTCGATATGTACCTTTGTTCCGTATCCCTTATGCTGCTTTATACCGTATCCGGGATAAAGAGCATCGAGCTCGTCACAAAGAATATCTCGCGTTACCTTTGCGAGAATTGAAGCAGCGGCAATAGATGATGATTTTGCATCACCTTTAATGACAGGCTCGCCCGGTTTGTCAAATCCACGGAAAATGTTTCCGTCTACCAAAAGATAGTCGGGAGAAATATCGAGCCCATCAACTGCTCTTCTCATGGCAAGGAGTGTCGCTTCGAGAATGTTGATCTCGTTGATTTCTTCAACAGTGCCGTAACCGATGGAATAAGCAATCGCTTTTTCCTTTATCAATTCAAAAAGCTCCATACGTACTTTCGGAGAAAGCTTCTTTGAATCGTTGAGTTTGGGGATCTCAACGTCATCGGGCAGAATACAAGCAGCGGCAACTACAGGACCGCAAAGCGGACCGCGTCCTGCTTCATCTATTCCGCAAACGTATTTATATCCCTCAGAATGCTTTTGAAGTTCAATGCTGAGGTCGGGCATATCAGTTACCGCCTTCCTCTTCAGGACAAGCATCGAGCGTTATTCTTCCAATCTTTGCTGCTCTGAATTCATCGAGTATTACAGCCGCGGCACGGTCATAGTTGATCTCGCCACCGCGAAGGAGAAATCCGCGTTTTTGTCCGATTATATCGAAGATCTCGCCTACGGTAACGTCCTCGGAAATGTCCTCGGGTGTCAGCTTATATCTTGAGCATAGCAGATCGGGATAGCTTTCGCGCAATCTGTTTACAAGAACCGCGGAGAGCTCAACGGTATCAATAACGTCGTCCTTAACAGCTCCCGTAAGAGCAAGATTTTCGCCGATGACCTTATCATCGAATTTCGGCCAAAGAACACCGGGCATATCAAGAAGATCTATATTATACTTCGTCTGAACCCATTGCTTATCTCTCGTTACTCCGGGGCGGTCCTCGACCTTTGCACGCTTTCCGCCCGCAAGTCTGTTGATGAATGAAGATTTGCCTACGTTGGGGATACCGAGAACCATTGCGCGTATATGTCTGCCGTGCATGCCCTTGCTTTCGTAAGCGGCAAGCTTATCCGCACAAAGCTTTTTGAGCGCGGGAAGGATCTCGTTGAAGCCCGTTCCGTCCGCACAGTCTGTGAGAATACAAATGGTATTCTTTTTCGATAGAAACTTTACCCATTTAGCAGAATCTGCCGGATTGGCAAGCGATGCTTTGTTGAGCAAAATAAGTCTCGGCTTGTTCTGGGTAAGTTTTTCGATTTCGGGATTTTTCGAGCTGATCGGGATTCTCGCATCCCTCATCTCGATTATTGCGTCTACATTTTTGATATTCTCGGTTATCATACGGCGGGTTTTCGCCATATGCCCCGGGAACCATTGAATAACTTGTGATGGCATATCTATAATTCCGTTTCCTTAATCTACTTTTCCGAATTTGTCAAATGGAGTAACTCTGCAGATTACTTTTCCGAGAACTCTGCGAGTATCTACAAATCCTATGCTGTCAGCACGGCTGTCAAGTGAATTGCCTCTGTTATCACCCATTACGAATATACAATCCTCGGGTATCTCGAACAGATCGCCGTTGTAGGAATAATAACCCGGACCGTTTTCGTAATTTGCATACTGTTCATCGAGAACGACGGGATTCTCTTTGTTTGAATCGTAAATAGTTACCGTAAGAGTGTTATTGCTGTTTTTGACAATGCTCATCCATTCACCCTCGGTTGCAATGACTCTCTTGACGATCGGCTCGTTGAGATCTCCGGGCTGATCACCCGTCTGATGGAATACGATGATATCTCCGCGTTCGGGAGTATAAAGGAAATCCGATACGATCAGCATTTCGCTGTCGTGGAGTGTGTTGAGCATCGAAGGTCCGTCAACTCTGCAGATCCTGGTAACAAAGCTGAAAAGGATCAGCACGGCACAAGCGGAAAAAATGAATAACTCAAAGTACTCAAAAAACTCTCCGAGAAATGAATTCTTTTTCTTTTCATTTTTGGGGGATTCCGAAACCTGCTCGTTATTTTCGGTGGTTTCGGTTATGATTTCATTTTCATTCATTATCAAATACCTCTTATTTGCAAAGGTCAATAAAGTATTCCATAAGCTTCCAACCGTCGGGAATATAAACTCCGTCGGCACAGCTCTTTTCGCTGTAGGTATCAATACCATTGCCCTGATTCTTTGAAGAATAGATAATATACGGTACTGCCTCACGCGTATGCGTACGAACACTTATAGGGGTGGGGTGATCGGGAAGGATCATAATACCGAAATCATCTCCGCAGCCTTCAAGATATTCAAGGATGGGCTTGAGAGCTCTTGAGTCGATATATTCGATAGCCTTTGTTTTGAGATCCGCCTGACCGCCGTGTCCGTGCTCGTCGGGACCTTCAAAATGGAGATAAACAAGATCGTCGCCGCGCTTGAAAGCATCGATTGCGGTTTGAGCCTTGCCCTCGTAGTTGGTATTGACCGTTCCTGTAGCACCTTCTACGTCTACGGTGTTCATCTCAGCACAGATTCCTATGCCCTTGATAAGATCAACGGCAGAAATTGCGGTTCCGTTGAGGCCGAATTTGTTTTTAAAAGAGGGAAGAGTCAAAGGTTTTCCGGGACTCCAGAGCCAAAGTGAGTTAGCGGGCAGTCTGCCGCGCTTCTTTCTTTCGATATTAAGCGGATGATTTTCAAGAATTTTACAGCTTGCTTTCATATACTCAAGATATGCTTTTCCTGATTCGGTATTCGGAAGATAATCTCCGATGCGTTTTCCGATAATATCGTGCGGGCGGGTGAAATTGTACTTGTCATCGGCACCGTTCCATACAAGGCAGTGTCTGTATGATACTCCAACGTAAAGCTTTTTAAGATCGTCGGAAAGATACTTGTTGATTTCTTCAATGAGAATTGCAGCTTCCTCTGTGGTGATCTCATCAGCGGCATTGTCAAGCATAATTCTGTCTTCATAATTTTCAGCTTCAGAAAGTGAAACCGTATTAGCTCTTATCGCAACGTCGTTTCCGCTTAATTTGAGTCCCATACTTACTGCTTCAAGAGGAGATCTTCCTTTGGAATATATCTTGGGATCAAAGGACAGGATCGCCATATTGGCAGTATCGGATTCAGGAACCATTCCTTCGGGAACGTTCTGTACAAGTCCGTAGAAAGAGTTCTTTGCAAGCTTATCCATTGTCGGTTTATATGCGGCTTCCATAGGTGTTTTGCAATCGAGAGCATCGACAGGATAATCAGCCATACCGTCAGGTATTAAAACAAGGTATTTCATTATAGTATTCCTCGAAAAAATATTTCATTATATTATATCACAAAAAAAAAAATAATTCAATATATTAATTAAAAAAACAGCTAAATTCGTTGTTTTACAGAGTTGATTAAATTCTATTTTGATTATTAACAAATAATTCACTTGATTTTTTCTTGATTTATGCTATAATAAAAGAAAAATGAGGTGCAAAATGAACAGCCAAAAGCCGGTAGAGAAGAGCAAAATCAAAAATAAGAGAGCACGGAATAATAAAAAGGCAGCCAAAAGAATAATTATTGCACTTTTGACTATTATAACCGGAATCGTTGTAGCGTGTCTTGCTTTGGTTGGTGCCATAGAACACTTTAATCAGCCCGAAGAAAGCGGCGGCGAAACTCTGATCTTTCACGAAGCTGATTATGACTTTGATATCTTGACGGATAAAGGATACCTTGAACTTGACAGAAATGTATACTTTGAGAATCCTGTTAACGGTATTACGTTCGCGATAGTCGACGGGAACTTTGATGACGTTCCTACCGATCAATATAAGTTTGTTTCCTTGCTTTGCGACTTTGTAAATTATGCAATTAACGGCGATTCTGCTGCTCTGAATGCATTATTCAGTGACGAGTACATAGAAGCTGACGGCAAAACAAAAATGGAATTTACAATGCAGCAGCTTTACAACATAAAGATCACGTATATCCAGACTCTGAGTGAAGTCGTTGACGGCGAAACATACGTCAGCAATGACTATTGGCTTGAATATATGATAAGAAAGAACAACGGTACGTTCAGAAACGATATGGAGAGCGACTGTGTGAAAAAGGAATACGTTCGCGTTACCGACAGAGCCGGCGATATCGGAATCGACGTTCTCGCTCCCTATAATACACAGAATCAGAATATAAATCCAATTGAAACCGAAAAGATCATAACAGTATTTGTGATATCGTTCGTTTTGATATTGCTTGTAGGAATTGGTATATACTGGATAATTAGGAGAAAGAAATAATAAATTCCCGCCGAAAATATCGGCGGGAATTTATGAATAATATGTGAATTAGTTCATATACTGAACTGCGCGATCGAGCCATTCGTCGAGAGCTTTCTTTTCGTCGGCGTTAAGATTGCCGAGGAAAGGAAGGCCGCCCTTGATATAAAGGATCTCGGGGAAAACGTTTGTTCCCGCAGAAGTAAGGAGATCCTTGACAGCATTTGCGCCTTTTTCGTTTCCGTCAACGATAAGTGCTACGTAAGCTGCCTTAGTCTTGTCAAGGTGCTGACAGAAAAGTCTTACCTTGTTTTCGGGTTCGTCCTTAACAGAAATACCGATGAAAACAAATCTTTCCTTATCGCAGGGATACGCGGGCGGAATTACGTCAACGGCATTGTTGACGGTAAGAGAAAATTTTTGCTTAATAGTCTCGCCGATGGTAACGAATTTCTTTTTGCCTGAAGCGTAAAGGTAACGCATCTTGATAGCCATATTATATGTACCTCCAAAAAATAAATTACAATCAAAATGAAAAACAATTTTGTATGTATTTATTATATCATTAATCAAGTGAAAAGTCAAAATATTTTTGCAAAAAAATAAAATTTGTAGGAATGTACAGATTTTTATATGATTTTTGTTCAAAACAAACAAAAGTACGAAGACAGTTAATAAAAAGAATACCGAAAAAAGACGCGAATATATCAATAGCTTCTTCCCCAAACTACGTAAAACTTTGATTTTACGAAGTAGTACGAACCGGGCGAATTACTCCCGTCCCTTTCTTCTCTCTGATTTGATCCGTTTTTTGATCATTTTAATTGAATGACAAGATTCTTCAAAATTCTCTTGATTTTTTGTTTTATTTGTAGTATAATGAATAAAGCTCTTTGAAAGGAGGCTGTGCGAATGGCTAAAGCTCGCGGCACAAAGCAGATTGCCGCTAACAGAAAAGCATATCACGATTATTTTGTTGATGACAAATACGAAGCCGGTATTTCTCTTGTGGGCACCGAAGTTAAAAGTCTTCGTGCAGGTCAGGTGAATTTAAAAGATTCATACTGCTCCATTAAAGATGGTGAACTTTTTGCAAACGGTATTCATATCAGCCCTTATGAAAAAGGTAATATCTTTAATAGGGACCCAAGACGTACCAGAAAACTTTTGATGCATAAAAAAGAGATTCTAAAGCTGTTTTCGTTAACGTCTCAAAAGGGGTATACGCTGATTCCTCTTTCTCTTTACTTCAAGGATTCGAAAGTCAAAGTTGAGGTTGGTTTGTGTAGAGGTAAAAAGCTTTATGATAAGCGCGATGCTGAAGCTGAAAAACAAGCAAATCGGGACAGCGAAAGAATTCGTAAAACACATTATGATTATTGATGCACTTCCCTGCTCAAATATCTATACGGGGGCGTAAAGGTTTCGACGGGGATTATGATATACGGTAAGCGGGTAGAGCTGAGCAACTCTTAAACGGCTCAACTTAAAAATTAAACGCTAACAATAACGTAGCTTACGCTGCCTAAACGGCAGTGATGCGGCTCATAAGCAGCCGCCCGTTCCGCTTGGGAGTATCGCGGCCCGAGATGCGAGCGTCATGCAGCGATGAACGTGAATCACCTTTTAGCCTTTGAAGTGATCACGCAAAAAAAGGATACTTGATTTCGCAGGGTGACGGTTCCCGGCGAATGATGGGAAAGTAAATAACCGTATACACTCGTAGAAAGCCGTAAGGATTGGTTTTCGGACAGGGGTTCGATTCCCCTCGCCTCCACCAAATTTTCAGCAAGAGAGATGCCTTTGGGTATCTCTTTTGCTTTTTATTTTTGAATGTATGAAACATTGAATAATTATTCAATAAAATGCAAGAACTTTACGAAAAACTTGCAAATGCTAAAAAAATGTTCATTATGTGTATTGATTTATTGTTATGTTTGTGATAAAATATATTTATTAATTCTATGAGGTAGTTTATGACATACGTATTTTATTCTTTGATTTGCTTGCTCGCTACTACTCTTGGTGCAATATCGGGTATTGGAGGAGGCGTAATCATCAAACCGGTCCTTGATGCGACTGCTTCTCTTTCTGTCTCTCAGATCAGCTTCCTTTCGGGATGCAGTGTACTTGCAATGAGTGTGGTTTCATTGATTTCGTCAACAGGCGGTGAAGCTAAAATTGATAAGTTAAGAACCACGCCACTTGCTATAGGATCTGCTGTCGGCGGAGTTGTCGGTAAGCTTTTATTTGATGTTATTAAAAAAAGCGCAGGAAACGACGGTGCTGTCGGAACTGTTCAAAGTATAATAATGATCATACTTACAGCAGGTGTACTTCTTTACGTACTTAATAAAAAACACATTAAGACCAATAACATCTCTTCTGTTTTTGTTTGTCTCGCTATAGGGCTTGTCTTGGGTATTCTCTCTTCTTTTCTTGGAATAGGAGGCGGTCCTATCAATCTCGCTGTATTGTATTTCTTCTTTTCTATGAATACCAAAACAGCGGCACTTAATTCGCTTTATATGATTCTTTTTGCTCAGTCTGCCAGTTTGATTTATTCATTCGCTTCTGCTTCTATACCCGAGACTGATTATTTAACACTTGCTGTAATGATAATTTCGGGTGTAATCGGAGGTTTTGTCGGACGGAAAATCAACAAGAAGATGTCATCACGTGCCGTTGATATTCTCTTCTGCTGTATGCTTGTGGCAATTGTTGCAACGAGCATTTTCAATCTTGTGAAGTATATTTCCATAATTTAATGAGGATTTTGATATGAGAATTGTTATAAAAATCGGAACTTCAACGCTTGCTCATAAATCCGGTGAACTTAATATCAGAAGAACCGAAGAGCTTTGTCGGATCATAAGCGATATTAAGAATTCCGGCGAGGAGATTATAGTAGTATCAAGCGGAGCAATTGGTATGGGGGCCGCCAAACTCTCTCTTTCGGGTAAACCGCAGGATATTGCAACAAAGCAGGCTGCTGCCGCTGTAGGACAATGCGAGCTTATGTACAGGTATGATAAGCTTTTTGCAGAATACCACCATACCGTTGCGCAAATACTTCTTACCGGAGCTGATTTCAATCACGAGGACAGACATCAGAACTTCATTAATACAATAAGCAAACTTCTTGAACTCAGAGCTTTACCAATAATTAATGAAAATGATACTATAGCAACCGACGAGATTAAGGTTGGCGACAATGATACTCTTTCCGCTCTTGTAAGTGTAAGTGTGTCGGCTGATTTATTGATTCTCCTTTCTGATATTGACGGCTTGTTTACTGCTGATCCTCATAAGGATCACAATGCAAAGTTAATACACCAAATAAATGAAATTGACGATAGTGTTCGAGCTCTTGCAGGCGATACCTCATCAGGATTGGGCACCGGAGGCATGAGGACTAAGCTTTCCGCTGCCGAAATCTGTATGAACGGCGGTTGCGATATGGTTATCGCAAACGGTGCAGAACCAAAAGCTCTTTATGACATTGTTGCCAATACTTATACTAACTGCACGCGATTTTACTCAAAAAAGGTAATTTGATATGAACTCTACTTTAGAAATTCTTAAAAGAGTAAAAACAGCCTCTTCCGAGCTTGCTTTGCTTTCAACCGAAAGAAAAAATCAAGCCCTGGCGGCAATGGCTGATGCTATAGAATCAAATGCTTCTGTTATTCTTTCGGCGAATCTTGCTGATGTTGAAGTGTCAAGAGGGGTCTTATCCGACGTAATGATCGACAGATTGATCTTAACCGAATCCAGAATCAAGGGTATGGCCAACGGTATACGCGACGTCATCAAGCTTCCCGACCCGGTCGGAAGACAAATATCTATCGATACGCTTGAAAACGGTCTTGTTATAGAAAAGGTCGGTGTTCCACTCGGGGTGATCGGAATTATTTATGAGAGCCGTCCGAACGTAACCTCTGATGCCGCTGCACTCTGCTTTAAAAGCGGTAATTCTTGTGTTCTCAAATGCGGCAAGGAAGCTCACAGAACCTCTGTAGCGATCATAAATGCTATAAGACAAGCAATAACTCCTTTCTGTTCCGCCGATACTGTTAATATTCTCGAGGATAACACCCGTGAAGCCGCCGCAGAAATGATGCAAGCGGTAGAATATCTTGATGCACTTATTCCTCGCGGAGGTGCAGGACTCATCAATTATTGCGTTGAAAATGCAAAGGTTCCTTGCATAAGAACCGGCACGGGCGTTTGTCATGTCTACGTAGACAAAGATGCTGATTTCTGTAAAGCTCTGCGAATTATTGAGAACGCAAAGACTCAGCGTCCTTCGGTTTGTAACGCCGCAGAGGTTTGTTTGGTTCATAAGGATATTGCGCCAACGTTTCTCCCTTCACTCGCGAGTGTTTTAGTTGACCGGCGCGCTTCCTCGGGGTTGAAACCCGTTGAATTAAGAGTTGATGCTAAGGCTATGGAATTCATCGATGCAAAATCCGCGTCGGAAACCGATTTTGACACGGAGTTTCTCGATTATATTCTCGCTGTCAAAGTAGTCGATTCTGTAGATGAAGCGATTTCTCATATTTCAAAGCATTCTACTCAGCATAGTGAGGCGATAATTACCGAAAATGCTGAGATCGCTGAAAAATTCCTAAATGAGATCGACAGCACGTCAGTATATTGGAACGCTTCTACAAGATTTACCGACGGCGGTGAATTCGGTCTCGGATGCGAGATTGGAATATCGACGCAAAAAATGCACGCAAGAGGTCCGATGGGACTCTGCGAATTGACTTCTTACAAATACAAGATCCGCGGAAACGGACAGATTCGATAAGGAGGAATTATTATGTTATTTAAAGCCGGATTTATCGGATGCGGAAATATGGGCGGTGCTCTCGCCCGTGCGGTGGCTCGCGCAGTAGGCGGTGTCGGCGTTGCAGTATACGATATGGACGAATCAAAAACTGCACTTCTCTGCTCTGAATGCAAAACTATGTGCGTCGAACCTGAAGACCTCATTGAAAATTCGAAATTTGTCTTTCTTGGTATCAAACCTCAGTTTATGTTTGAAGCCATTCGTCCTCTCGTTGAAAAGATCAACAGCAGTAAATGCGTTGTGGTCACAATGGCAGCGGGACTTGAAATTGCATATTATGAAGAGGTTCTCGGAATCACGAGACCGATCATCAGAATTATGCCTAATACCCCTTGCGGTGTGGGCTCTGGAATGATACTTTATGCTTTCAATGATTCGGTCAATATATCCGACATCGAATTGTTTGAGAGAATCATGGAGGGAGCGGGACTTCTTGACCGCCTTCCCGAGAAATTGATAGACGCCGGAAGTGCTGTTTCCGGATGCGGGCCCGCTTATGCCTTTATCTTCGCGGAGGCTCTTGCGGATGCGGGAGTTGAATGTGGATTGCCTCGTGACAAAGCGTTGAAATACGCTGCACAAATGTTGAAAGGCAGCGCAGAGCTACTGCTTCAAAACGGCAATCCGGGCACATTGAAAGATAACGTGTGCAGTCCCGGCGGTACGACGATTGCCGGTGTTCACGCACTTGAAGATTCGGGATTCCGCGCAGCTGCGATGAATGCCGTGGTTGCGGCATACAAAAGAACGCTTGAACTGAAATAAAACAATGGCTTCCTTGCGAGGAAGCCATTGCTTTTATTTGTCATAAGAAACCAAATCATCGAGAGTTTCGCGTCTTACTGCTATGTAGTCCTTTTGATTATTAAGAATTACTACGGGAGGTCGCGGAATTCTGTTGTAATTCGAAGCCATCGAGTAATTGTACGCACCTGTTGTAGCAACGGCAAGAATGTCTCCTCTTACAGGGCGTGGAATCGTAACATCTTCCTGGATGAGATCACCGCTTTCACAGCATCTGCCCGCTACAGTGCAAGTGAAATTATCGGCCTCATTCATCTTATTGGCGAGAGCGACTGTATAGGAAGAATTGTAAAGAGCGTAACGAGGATTATCGGTCATTCCGCCGTCGATCGAAACGTAGTTCTTGAAGCCTTCGATCTCTTTGATTGCGCCTACGGTATAAAGAGTCATGCCTGCGGCTGCAACGATACTTCTACCAGGCTCCATAAAGATGTGCGGACGGTTTATATGAAGCTTTTTGCATTCTTCTTTAACGATCTCGCCTATTTTCAGAATATTTGCTCTGTAATCTATCTCTGGATCGGATGAAACGTATCTGACTCCCATTCCTCCGCCGAGATTGAGATAACGCGCGCTATATCCAAGGCTGTTCTTGATATCAGCGATGAATTTCAGCATAATTCTTGCGGCATCGCAGAAAGGCTCGAAATCAAATATCTGAGAACCTATATGGCAATGAAAACCGCGAAGATCGATGTTCTTAAGACTTAAAGCATATGCTGTAAGCTCTTCTGCCTGATGAGTTTCGATCGCCGCACCGAATTTGCTGTCAATTCTGCCCGTGTTGATCTTTGCATGGGTATGCGGATCAATGCCGGGAGTGACTCTTATCATGATTCTCTGCTTGATACCGAATTGGCCAGCAATATTGTCAATTGAAGTAAGCTCTTCTCTGTTGTCGCAGACGAAGCATCCGACTCCGTGCGTGATTGCAAAAGTAATATCCGAATCGGTTTTGTTATTGCCGTGGAACATCAGCTTTTCGGCAGGAAAATCTGCTTGTAAGGCTGTAAAAAGTTCGCCGATAGAAGCAACGTCAGCACCCATTCCCTCGGAATCAATGATATTATATATCTTTTTGAAGGAGAGCGATTTGCTTGCAAATAGCGGCATTGAATAGTTGTCAAAAGCTTCCTTCATAGACTCTACGTAGATCCTGCACATTTTTCGGATATGTTCCTCATCTATGAGATAGAGAGGCGTGCCGTACTTATCTGCAAGTTTAATGGTATCGTAACCAGCAAAATGGAGATGACCGTCATCCTCGGTCACAGAAATATTGGGGTTAAGTGATGTTATTTTTCTTTCTTTAGTAATCATTTTATTTATTGTACTCGTAAATTCCTTTATATACTATCTGCGAGTTTCCGGAAAGAATCATTCTTCCGCTTGCTGACATCGAACATTTGAGTATACCGCCGCGTGTATGAATAACTACATTATCCCGATCTGCAATTCCCTCTTCGATTAGTGAGAGAGCAACTGCACATGCACCTGTTCCGCATGAATAAGTCTCTCCGCTTCCGCGCTCGTAAACCCGCATACTAGTTCTTTTGTCTGTCGAAACAGAAACGATTTCAACGTTTACTCCATCAGGAAAGAGCCAGGATTCGTTGATAGGTTTTGCTGTATCTTCAAGTTCGAATATGTTAACGTTATCGACGAATAATACGAGATGCGGATTTCCGACAGAAACGGCGTAAGATTTATATTCAACGCCACTTACTAATATCGAATCGCCTCGAAGAGGGGCTCTTCTTTTCATAGGAATATCAGATGGATCGAATGAATGACTAACCATTTCAGCTGATATTGTACCATCTGAATTGAAATTAACAGCGTGAACGCCTGAATTGGATTCAATCTTTAGGGTGGGTGTACTTGCGGAGATAAGACCTTCATCAGCAAGAAATGCCGCCAAGCCTCGGATTCCGTTACCGCACATTTTCGCTTCACTGCCGTCGGCATTGAAAATGCGCATCTTGAAATCCGCAATATCCGAAGGACAAGCGAGGATCACGCCGTCCGAGCCTACGGACAAATGTCTTGGTGACATTCTGAGTGCAAGCCCGGAGGGATCAAAATCTATGCCTTCGAGGCAATTGACGTATATGTAATCGTTTCCGCAGGATTGAATTTTGGTGAAATTGATCTTCATCAGAGCTTCATAATGCCCTTGTATTCAAGAAGCTTGATGAAATGACCGCCGACAACAGTTCTGTTTCTGAAGCTCTTGTCAACGTTTTCCGAGCGGCTGAGATAGTTCTTGTGCTGACCTGTTACGGTGTAATACCAGTCCGTCATAGGAACTCTCGAAAGCATACTGTTGTAAGCGTTCCAAAGAGGCTCTACCATATCCTCAAAGGTGTCTCTGTTCTCAGCAAGTGTTGCGGTCCAGATAAGCCAGTCGCTCTTGGTGTAGGGCTGACGGTTATCGAGAGGAAGGCCGTAGGCATCAGTGTGCTTGCGGTAGCTTGCAACCTCAGATTCTATTACAGTTTTGGACATGATCTCTGTACCGAAAAGCTTATCCCAAACTATATTGTACTTCATGCTGAAGGTGCCGGGCTTGTCAAAAGCAAGTCTGTAGCTTCCGTCGCCGTTAGAAGCTCTCACTGCCCAATCGGAAGCCATACTTCTTGCCATCGCAATAAACTTTCTCTTGGCTCTCTTGTCTCCGAGCATTCCCTTGATGATCGCGTATCCCGTGATACCCATAATAGCCTTGAGGGTAAGATTACAGTTATGAGCAAGGTGACCTGCAAAGTCATCGGTGCAAAGCTGGTTCTCGGGGTCTCTACCGTTGTCAATGAGGTACTTTACCCATTGATCAAGAATGCCCATATGAGAAGCGGCAAAGGAGGCATCCTTTGTTGCAATAGCAACAGCGGTTTCCATAATCAGCATATTGCCGCATTCTTCAACGGGCATCTGCTTTTCGAGTCTGTTACCGCCGTAAACCTGACCGTTTACATGGGGATAGCAGCCTGCATCGTGAGGCGCAAAGTCGTACTTCCAATCTTCGGAAGCAGCATATTTATAGATAGGTCTCATCATACCCTTAACGAGTTCGGGGTTGTAGATGAGGAAAAGCGGGATAGATGGATAGCTTACGTCAACTGTAGCGGCACAGCCGTTGGAGAAGCACTCCTTGGATATAAAGAGGACGTCGCCGTTTTCATCAAGAACAAGCTTGTGAGCCGCAATAGCCTGTCTGAAGGAAAGCTCGCAGATCTCGGCATACTTCTCTCCTCCGGCGCGTACAGCATCGCAGAAGAGCTTCTCGCCGATCTGAGAGCATTTTCGCATTACGTGCTTATAATCACCGTGAGCCTTGAGGATCTCATCTTCGATCTTTGCGCCGTCCTTGTTCCAATAGGTCTTGAGGTTCTTTCCGAAGTACTGCATACTCTCAATGTCGTCATATGCAAACGTGAACAAGGACGAAGACTTGATCTGGGACTCGATTCCCACAAAGGTCATGCCTTCTGCATCAGTTCTTGAATATGTATTTCCAACACCGGTAAGGTAGAAGTAACCCCATTCGATGCGAAGATCGTCGCCGCATCTTCCGAGGATCTTTTGCTCTGTCTTGCCCATTTTAATGCTTGAAAGCTGACCAAGCTCGATCTTTGCGATCTCTACAGTGTCGTCGCCGCGGAGGTTCATGCAGACCTCTTCCGACATTTCTATTTTGAGAGAAACGTTATGTCTTCCGCCGTCTGCCGATTCTTTCTTAACTTCAAGATAACTGATAGGTCTCGAGAGCATATAAAGGTCATCAGGAATTACAGGTGAGGTAAAAATCAAAGACAGCTTTACGCCGTTCTCGTTATATACGTAAGTGGTAGAAAATGCGGAGCAATCTACAGATTCAAGGTTTGCAGCAGGGATCGCTTCACTACCGTATTTTCCGATGAGTCTGAAATCCTTGCCGTCGATATTTGCTATAACTGAAAGGGTTATCGGCTTGCCTGTCCAATGTGTGGTATCTATTTCGGTAGGCTTGTCTGCGGGGGACCAAATGCTGAAATAAGGATCAATTGTGATCAGAGGATAAGAAGGTGCACGGAGTCTCATGCTAATTTCTCCTTTATTTTTTGTTGTCTATATTATAATAAAAAAATAAGCAGATGTCAAGAATTATTTGAATAAAAATGATCCGTTGCAAAATTTGCAACGGATCTGAGGTTTAAGTTTCGTACCATCTGTCTCCGATAGAGAGGTCAACGCTCAAAGGAATTGGCAATTGAGCGGCATTTTCCATTTCATTGCGAAGTATCTCTGCTGCTGAATCGGCACAATCTGCTGATGCTTCGATGATCAATTCATCGTGTACCTGAAGGATAATTCTCGCATCGATTCTAGCCTCTGATAGCTTTTTACTTACGTTGAGCATAGCAATCTTGATAATATCTGCGGCACTTCCCTGAATCGGGCTGTTCATAGCAACTCGTTCGCCAAACTTACGCATTACACCATTTTTGGAATTGATTTCGGGAATATATCTCTTTCTGCCGTAAAGTGTATCTACGTAACCGTTCTCTGCGGCTATTTCGACAATATTCTTGAGATATGCCTGAACTCCGGGATATGATGACAGATAGCTGTCAATGTACTCCTTGGCTTGTTTGACGGAAATATCGAGGTCTTGGGAAAGCGAATAATCACCGATTCCGTAGACTATACCGAAGTTTACAGCCTTTGCTCGCTTACGCAGGAGAGGAGTAACCGATTCTATCGGGACGTTGAATACAGCTGAAGCAGTTGACGTATGGATATCTTCTCCGGAAGCAAACGCATTTAACATATTCTCGTCTCCGGAAATACACGCAAGTAGTCTGAGCTCAATCTGCGAATAGTCGGCAGAAATAAGCTTGTAACCCTTTCTCGGAAGGAAATATTTGCGCAATTCTCTGCCCGCTTCTGTACGTACTGGAATATTTTGTAGATTGGGTTCGGCGGATGAAAGACGACCTGTTGCCGTACCTGTTTGCTTGAAATTCGTGTGAATTCTTCCATCCTCGGTGGCAAGCTTCAAAAGACCCGTTACGTAAGTTCCGATAAGCTTTGTCAGCTGACGGTAGTCGAGAATATCGGATACTATCGGATGTTTGGGTGCGAGCTTCTGGAGAATCTCAGCATTGGTTGAGTATCCGGTCTTTGTTTTTTTACCACTGGGAAGCTTGAGCTTTTCGAACAAGATATCACCAAGCTGCTTCGGAGAGTTGATATTGAATTCTTCTCCCGCAAGGAAATAGATCCTTTCTGCAAGATAGTCAGCCTCTTCCTTGAGTTTTTCACCGTAAGCCGCAATACCTTCTCGGTCAATAAGGAAGCCTGCTTCTTCCATATCAGCAAGAACAGCAGCAAGAGGCAGCTCGATTTCTCGATAAAGCTTTTCCTCGGGTGTATCGGAATTTTTCGCAGTTATAACTGCAGCAATTCTGTAAACGTAAGCAGCCTTGGATTCATCAGCGTTAATCGTTCCCGAAAGATATTTTGATACAAGTCTTTCGAGATCGTGTCCGCCCTGGGAATCGAGTACGTATGCAGATAACATAACATCGTCCTTGATTGTTCTGAATCTGACGCCAAGTTTATCTGATGCCTCGTAAATACTCTTGATATCATATGAAATTAGTTCATTTGCGTTTTCCGCTAGATATTCAGCACATTCCCTGTCGTACGAGCAATGAGATGCGGTTGCACCATTGTAAGCATAAATGATACCGTTGTCGATGATTACCGCAGTATTGATATCTTTTAATAGCTTGATCAGCTCATCTTTGCTTTCTTTCGAAACAACACGATCGACGACTTCTGCCTTTTCTTCGGAATGTGACTTTTCGAGTTCAAATTTCTTAATTAATGCAGAAAATTCCAACTCCCTGAACAATTTGAATGCGTCGCTTTTATTTATGCCTCGGTTAATTATTTCTGAAATATCTGAAACATCGGGAACGTCGCAGTTGATAGTTGCGAGCGCTTTTGAAAGAAATGCAGAGTCTTTTCCGGCTTCAAGCTTTTTGACAACAGAGGGCTTTAGATCGGATGAGGAATAGTTTTCATAAATATTTTCAAGTGTTCCGAATTCTGAAATAAGGCTGAGTGCACCTTTCTCGCCAATTCCGCTGATACCGGGGATGTTATCTGAGGTGTCGCCCATGATCGCTTTTACGTCGACAAATTGTTCGGGCTGTACGCCGTATTTTTCGACAAAAGCAGCTCTGTCAAAATAGATATAATCCGAATTGGTTGCAAGCAGAACAACGGTTGAATCGGAAATCAGCTGAAGCGAATCTCTGTCTCCGGTCATTAGAAGTGTCAAAATCTCTTCTTCGGAAGTGCTTGCTTTTTTGGCGAGAGTACCGAGAATGTCATCTGCTTCGTAGCCGGATTTTTCAATAATTGTGAAACCAAGTGCTTCAGCGGCTTTTTTGGCATAAGGCATTTGGAGAGCTAACTCTTCGGGCATTCCTTTTCTTGTTGCCTTATAACCGTCGTACATTTTGTGACGGAACGTCGGCGAGTGTACGTCAAAAGCTATTGCTGTATAATCTGGATTGTATTTTTCAAGCTGACGACTAAGCATAGTAATCATTCCGTATACAGCGTTTGTGGGGAGTCCCGCAGAGTTGGTTAGTGTCCTGATACCGTAAAACGCTCTGTTAAGTATACTGTTTCCGTCAACGACCAATAAAGTTTTCATATTTACCTCAATGATTAAGATTAATTGTACAACAAATAATTATTCATCTCAGTCTTGAATTTTTCGATACCCGATGATTCCGACTTAAATACTTCAATCGGATCGAATCCGCGCGGATCGATCAATGCATCATTACCGTATCGCAGACAAAGACCGTTGTCACGAATCGTAAGTTCCTTATAATTACGAAGTGCGGCAAGTATATGCAATCCCGCGAGATGGGGATTATAGCTTCGCTTGTCTATTATGTTGAGTTGAACACCTTCACAGCACTCGCCTTGCCATTTACCGAACATAGGAGTAAAGAAAGCACGGCTGAAAATGATGCCGTCAAGCTTTAAGCTGTTGAGATGCTCAGTCAGCTTTAATGAGTCAACAAAAGGCGCACCTACTATATCAAAAGGACGTGTAGTCCCTCTTCCTTCCGAAGCGTTTGTCGCTTCTATGAGGCAGGTACCGATATAGTTGACCGCTGAATGAACTGTTGGTATGTTCGGAGAGGGATTGATCCACAAAAGATTGGTATCGTCCCAATACTGCTCACGATGCCAATTTTCGCACTTAACGATATGAAGATCGCAATTAATATTCTTGGTTCTGTTAATATATAGAGCAAATTCGCCGCATGTAAGCGAATAACGAACGGGCATAGCATATTTACCGACAAACGAAGAATAACGCTCTTCGTCAAGTACTGCCCCCGATATTTTGTCCAAACTTCCGCTTATCGGATCAGGTCTGTCAAGCACGTAAACCGGAATTGCTCGTTTGGCGCATTCCTCCATAAGATATGTAAGACAATAAACGTATGTATAGAATCTGGCACCAACATCCTGAATATCGTAAATTACGATATCACAGAGTGAAAGAGCACGGTCGATATTCGGATTACCTTTTGATGGAAGATCAAAAACAGGAAGTCCTGTTTCCTTATCGACGTATTCTCCGCTCCATCCACCGTCCTGCATCACAGAATGAACTCCGTGTTCAGGTGAAAACAATACGCTTAATACTCCGAGACTATGAAGCTTGTAATAGGTTGGAATACCGAATGAATCAACCCCTGAAGCCGCGGTAAGTAATCCGCAACGCTTATTGCGGATAATGTTAATTAATTCATCAAATCTGTCAGCGCCTAATAAAATTCTTCCCATATTCATGTTACCTGCTCAGAAAATTATTTAACGATCATATTATAACACATTTTTCTAAAACTTACAATAATAATTTTGATAAAAAGGGAAAATGATCCCTTTGGAATATATAATGTTGTCAAAAAAGATTGAATATTTATATAACTTTTTTGAATTTTTTAAAATACCCATTGCAAAGGGGTGTATAAATGTGATATAATATAATGAAAATATATGTGTATAGTCCCGAATACGGGACGGGAGGTCTTTTTTGATAGTTGCACTTGAAGAAGCTAAATATAAGCTGACAGGTATGCGACCTGTAATAGTTGAACTTGGTAATGCTCTTCGTATTGACGAACAGAAAGTAAAAATCACTGAGCTTGAGGCTCAGACAATGGATCCTGACTTTTGGTCAAATCAGGAAAATTCCTCTAAGGTACTTCAGACCATAAAGCAGGCCAAGGATACGGTTGCCGGTTATGAAGCTCTTTGCGCAAGACTCGAGGATGCTATTGCACTTGCCGAGCTCGCTATAGAAGAAAACGACGAAAGCTGTGTCGAAGAAGTTGAATCCGAGCTCGCTGCAATAGTCGCAGAGGAAGAAAAGGAAAGAATCTCTATTCTCCTTTCAGGTGAATATGACAGAAATAACGCGATCATCTCCTTCCACCCCGGCGCAGGCGGTACCGAGGCGCAGGATTGGGCACTTATGCTTTACAGAATGATCACAAGATACGCTGAACGTTCGGGATTCAAGGTCAAACTTACTGATTGGCTTGACGGCGAAGAAGCGGGCATCAAGAGCGCAACGATCATGGTTGAGGGTATCAACGCTTACGGTTACCTCAAGAGTGAGAATGGCGTTCACAGACTTGTACGTGTTTCTCCTTACGATTCACAGGGCAGACGCCACACATCTTTTGCTTCGATTGAGGTTATGCCCGAATTTGATAAGCTCGACGAGATCGTTATCAAGGATGACGATTACGAATTCATTGCTTTCCACTCGAGCGGAGCAGGCGGTCAGAACGTAAACAAGGTATCGTCCGCTGTGCGTTTGATCCATAAGGCTACTGGCATCGTAGTTACATGTCAGACCGAGCGTTCTCAGCTTCAGAACAAGGAAACCGCAATGAAGATGCTCAAGTCGAAGCTTATGGAGATCAAGATCCGTGAAAGACTTGATACAATCGAGGAAATTCAGGGTAACAAGACGAATATTGAGTGGGGATCGCAGATCCGCTCTTACGTATTTATGCCCTATACTCTCGCAAAGGATACGAGAACGGGTTACGAGACGGGTAATATCGGAGCTGTTATGAACGGCGAGATAGACGGTTTCATTAATGCTTACCTGAAGCATATTTCAAAGCAGAACGATAATTAATTTTTGGGAGGTGTTTTTCTTGAAGGAAAAGATTTCAAAGGTAGGAATCAAATTTCGCAGAGGTCTCTACAGACTCGGTAAATACAGTATGTTTGTTATAACAGTTATAACATGCTACAATCTTACTACTCATATTTTGGAGCTTCGTGCTGAGAAGCGCAAGAAGGAGCTTCACAAGAAAAACGCTTTGATTGTTCTATCGGTTTTGGCATGGACATCTGCAATAGTTGTTGCTTTTGCAGGACTTATCAAGTATATCAAACACCTCAAAAAGGGCTATCTTCTTGATCTCTTTGATGGAGATTCCTACGATGTTATTGAACCTGATGAAGAGTGTCCCGCAGAATCCATAATTAAATCCGAGCTCTGCGGAAATGAGGATGCTGCCGATCACGAAAAGCTTGCCGCTAATCACATTCCTCTCGATGAAGAGGCAAGCGAGGAAGATTACGCATAAAATATTTCACCGTCGGTGTCGCAATTTTGATTCCGACGGTGTTTTCTTTTCTGTGTCGCATAATTTATGACTGCGCATATATTATATTGATTAATGAAGGGACGGTGTTTAGATGAATAATGATAAAAAGAACGCCTGTGGCAAGTATTTTGGTACGGATGGCTTCAGAGGTGAGGCAAACGTTGACCTGACTTCTTTACACGCCTATAAAGTCGGACGATTCTTGGGGTGGTATTATGCCGGAAAAACAAATGCACGCCGAAAGATTCTTATCGGAAAAGACACGAGAAGATCAAGCTATATGCTTGAATATTCGATAGTAGCAGGTATCACAGCTTCGGGCGCGGATGCGTATATGCTACATGTCACAACCACTCCGAGTGTCTCTTACGTTACAAGACAGGATGAATTCGATTGCGGAATTATGATCACCGCTTCTCATAACCCTTATTACGATAACGGAATTAAGATCGTAAATAGGTACGGCGAAAAGCTTGATGACAAAATAGTGTCAATGATAGAATCATATCTTGACGGAGATCTATCTACTATTAATGTCAACGGCGATGATCTACCGCTAGCAACACGTGAAAATATCGGATTGATAGTTGACTACGTCGCAGGCAGAAACAGATACGTCGGATACTTGATTTCCCTTGCTTCACATTCGTATAAAAATCTCAAGATTGGTCTCGACTGCGCAAACGGTGCAGCTTGGACAATAGCAAAAGCCGTATTTGATGCCTTAGGGGCACAGACGTACGTTATCGGTGCATCTCCCGACGGAGTAAATATCAATGACAGCGTTGGATCTACTCATATCGACAATCTCACCAAATATGTTAAAGAGAATCAACTTGATGTAGGATTTGCATTCGATGGTGACGCAGACAGGTGTATCGCCGTTGATGAGAACGGAAACGTAGTTGACGGTGATAAGATTATGTATATCTTGGCAAAAAGATTGAAATCATGCGGTAACCTTAACAAAGATACGGTTGTACTGACTGTTATGTCCAATATGGGGCTCCTGAAAGCCTTCGATAATTGCGGAATATCATATGAAATAACATCCGTAGGCGATAGATTCGTTTATCAGAAGATGCAGGAAAACGCATACGGACTTGGAGGAGAGCAGTCGGGGCATATCATTATCGGAAAATATGCTACAACGGGTGACGCAATTCTTACCGCTATAATGCTTACCGAAGAGATGAAGGATAACAAAACAAATCTCTCGAAGCTATGTGAGAACGTTAAGCTTTTTCCTCAGATAACCGAAAACTTAGCTGTTAAAAATAAAGATAAGGTTATGGAAGATGCTCTTGTTCTTGCTTCATTGCGTGAGGTTGATGAGAATCTTGGGGATAACGGTCGAGTTCTCCTTCGAGCAAGCGGCACTGAACCCGTTGTAAGAATTATGGTTGAGGCGTCATCCTATGAAATTTGCACGAAGTGTATTGAAACAATAAAGAATGCAATAATTAAGAGAGGGTTGAATGCAAATGATTGACAAGAACAATATTAGAACAAAAGTGTTCTTTGATCATATTCCCGAGTTGGTCAAAGAATTATTTGATTCATTTGATTTCCCCTGGGAAGTTTTGCCTTATATCGATGAATTCATTTATCAAATAATTGATAATCAAACTTTACTGGGGTATCGTGAATATTCAAAGGATGTGTGGGTCGGAGATGGGACTGAAATTGCTCCGACGTCGGTTATCGTATCACCTTGCATAATAGGTAAGAATTGTGAAATACGCCCAGGAGCATATATCAGAGGAAACGTAATTATTGGCGATAACTGTGTTATAGGTAATTCCACCGAGATAAAGAACAGCATTATTTTTGATAATGCTCAGCTTCCGCATTATAATTATGTAGGGGATTCGGTAATCGGCAATTATTCACATATGGGTGCAGGAGCGGTTTGCTCTAATCAAAAGCAAGATAAGAGCGAGATTAATATCAGATTCGCAGATACGATTCCTACAGGACTCGGCAAACTTGGTGCGATCCTTTCTGATCATGTTGAAGTTGGATGCGGATCTGTTCTGAATCCGGGAACAGTAATTATGAAGAATTCAAGAGTATATCCTCTCGTGTCTGTAAGAGGTGTAATACCGCCCGATTCTATTGTTAAATCAACCTCTGAAATAGTTAAAATTGAAAGCAAAAAGCTGCCGTAATGGCAGCTTTTATGCTTACAAGTATTTTCTTAAGTAGTTGAGATAGTTACCACCAACGAATTTTTCTATCATTGTGGTGGAATAACCGCGCTTGAACATTGCTTCAATAAACTGATCGTGAATCGATCTTTCTTCGGTTATTGGAGAGGGATACATTCCGCTTGTGCCGTCAATATCACCGCCAAAACCTATGTTATCCGAGCCAAAATTGTCGATACAATAATCAAGATGGTCAAAGAACCTGTCTACGGACTGCTTCTTGGGGTCTTTGTCAACGAATTCGGGATACATATTCAGACCGATCATACCGTCGTGCTCGACAATAAACCTTGCCATATCATCGGTAAGATTTCTGCTGTGAGGACAAAGAGTTCTGAAATTCGAGTGAGAAGCAATGATCGGCTTCTTCGAAATTTCTGTAAGATCCCAAAAACTCTTATCCGAAAGATGAGATACGTCGAAGATCATACCTAGAGAGTTACCTTTTTCGACTATTGCTTTTCCAAGGTCTGTAAGCCCTGTATCCTCTTCCCCGTCTGTGATTCTGTTGCTTTTGGCAAGTTCGTTTGTGAGCCACGCAAGCCCCATAACACGGACGCCGATCTTGTAGAAATCTTCGAGTACGTCAGGCGAGCCTTTGATTCCGGATCCGCCTTCGATGGCAAGTATTGCCGCATGCTTACCCGTTGAAAAAGCGGTTTCGATATCATTATAAGTCTTAACTTGAATGATCTTATCGGATTCTTTTTGCATAGCAATGGCAAAGTGTCCAATATAGCGAACAGTTTTCTTGTAGGCTTCTTCCAAAACACCGTCTTTTGCCATACAGAACATTGCAACAAACTGCAATTGATTGTATTTTTGGCTGAAATTATGAGGATTCACGAGCGGATATTTGCCGGAGTCTACGTAAGCTATACTGTCGCAATGCGAATCAACGATATACATTTAAAATGCCCTCCGATCAATATTCGATGAACTCGGTATATCCTTCCTCTTCAAGCTTGGTCTTCTGGAAGTATACATTCTTCATTCTCGCGGTAACGAGAACTCTGACTCCTTCTGCGCGAAGTGCGGCAGCATCCGAATACATCTTAAGCATTGCTTCCTCATCCATCTTTTTGGATGCAAGGAATGCAACCGATCTGCTTGCTGCGGGAGGTACAAAGCCCGAATCTGCGAGCGCAGAAACGATTCTCTCGAATCCAAGAGAGAATCCGCAAGCGGGTACCTTCTGACCCATAAATTTGCCGAGCATTTCATCGTATCTTCCGCCGCCTCCGACAGAGTATCCGTACCCGTCCATTCTGATCTCGAAGATGGTACCGGTATAATATGACATACCTCTTACAAGCGTGGGGTCAAATGCAAGTTTGCAGCCTCCAACGGTAGCGGCAGAAGCGCATCTCATAATAGTCGCGATATCAGAAGCGATCTGCTTGCCCTGTTCACCGAGAGTAGATGCGAAATCTTCAACGGCTACAGTGTCACAGCCTTCATAGAGCGCAATATACTTGGTAACGTTCTCTTCAGCATATCCTTCGTTAAGGAGTTCGTTCTTGACGCCTTCAAGACCGATCTTATCCATTTTGTCGAGGATAATAAACACCTTATCGTGATCTTTAGGTGCGAATCCACACGCCTCGGCGCAAAGCTTGAGCATTCTTCTGTCGTTAATTCGGATAGTGAAATTGTCAAATCCGAGCTTACGGAGAACACCTGCAGTTGAAGAAATGAGGGTGATCTCTGCGGTCTGCGTTGCATCGCCGAGAATGTCTATGTCACACTGAGTGAACTGGCGGTATCTTCCCTTCTGGGGGCGGTCTGCTCGCCATACGTTACCGATCTGCATTGCAAGAAAAGGGGAAGGAAGCTTTGCGGAGTTGTTGGCATAATAGCGCGAAAGCGGAACAGTCAGGTCGTATCTGAGACCGCTGTCACAAAGCTCGTCTTCCGAAGAGGCATTAGCGAGCTTTTCGCCTCTTTTCATGATCTTGAAGATGAGCTTTTCGTTTTCGCCGCCGTTCTTTCCTGTCAGATTCTCGATGTGCTCTACTGCGGGGGTTTCAATCATACAGAATCCGTCAGCGGTATAGGAATTAATAATTACGTTCTTAACGTATTCGCGAAGAGCTACCTCGGAGGGGAGATAGTCGTTCATACCTTTGGTGGGGGTCTTGATAAGTTTCATATTATTTACCTCGTTTGGAAATTATTCAAATTTGATTTTGGGATCGGAGAATTCCTTGATCCTCTGATTATAGGCATCCATAGCTTCTTCTTTGAATGCTGCTTCTGCGGTTGCGCCGGTAAGTGAGATCAAGTACTCACAGAATTCCGGATTGAGCGGAAGTATCGGTCCGAGAATTTGCGTACCGATAAAGTTATTTTTACGGAAGCCTTCAATCTTGCTTTCCCTGTTTTTGCCTATTCCTCGATCTATTGTGACAAACGGATACGCATTATCATCACCGTAGATCATAGAAAACTGTGATCTGAAGCCCGTTATTGTCATATTTTCAACTTTTCCGAGAACCTTACCATTATATCTGTCAAACCAATTTATCTTCACGTCGAACGGGAACAAGCCGAGTCCTTCAAGCTTAGTATCGAGAGTGATGTTTTCGATTGTTTTGCAGAACACTTCGCAAGCGTTTCCTGTTATAAGGAAAACTACGTTATCATCAATCAGCTCGTTGATGCGATCGATATAAGGCTTTAGTTTTTCTATTACGTTCGACGTCATACTGTCACTCATAGAACCCATTATGATAATATCGGGTCTGTTATTCAGAAAATAGGGTTCCGAATCAAGAGTGGTACGTATGATCTTGGCGTCGGGTAAAGTTTTTTGCAGATATATAACGTTTTGCGGATCTCCGTAGAGATTACAAATTTCGTCAAAAAGAACTTCGATTATCATACCTTTTCTCCTCCTTTGCGGATGAGCTCGTTCTTTGTATAGTTTGCTTCCGCGAGCAGATAAGGATCATACAGAACGAAAATATCATTATACTTTTCTGTGTCGACAAGATGAACTCCACCTGTGAAGGTGTCTGCTGTTTTGATTTTTGAAGGATCTACCCCTGCCATCAAGGCACGAAGCTTCTGGTCTCTGCAGCGAGGTCCCGAGAATATGATCTCTCCGACGCTGTCATTGGTTAGCGCGCTGTAGTCACAGTCATAGATCCAGCAAACGCTTTCGGAATTGCCGTTGTTGTCCGACTTATCGTCGACCATAATCAGCAGAGACTTCTTCTCGGCAGGGCAACCGGTAACGTAGCTGTAAGCTCTTGCGCAAGCGATCGGATTTTGTCCTTTGGCGAGCTGCATAGTGATATTGAGCTTTCCTGCGGTAAGAGTATCGAATCTTGATTTAACGATCTTCTGCTTCTGCAACGCACCGGAGATCTGTTCGTAAGATAGCCCGAATTCAGAGAGGACTGCAATTGCACCGCAACAGTTGTATACGTTAACAATATTATCGTTGACGAGCTTGTAATCGTGAGCTTGTCCTTTGTGTTCTACGGTAAATGTGCTGTGTTCTACGTCGATTGCGGTAACGGTATAATCACGTTTGGGAGAAGCGAAATCACATCCCGTACACTCGAATCTTCCGATGTGATTATATCTGATATACTCGGGCTCAAGCTTATTGCCGCAGATTGGACAGTAATAAATATCTCGCGGAGCGTTCGTATCCCATGTCAGCGGTTTGTTTGCATCCATACCAAAGTAAGTCTTTTTGACATTAGCTTCTGCAACAGAGCAGCAAATAAGATCGTCTGCGTTAAGAATGATGTGAGTGTTTGGAGAAAGAGCCTTATTTATGATATAAACGATAAAATCGGTATGAGCGTTTCTCTTGAGAGAATCTCTCATAATATTGTTGCAAACAAGATAATCGGGGGAGATATAAGAATATACTTTGATAGAACTTCTCTCGTCGACCTCGAGAACGGCAATTTTCTTTGTCGGCTTGCCAGATATAGTTGCGTCGGCAAGAAGCGCTGTAGCGACACCTGCCTGTACGTTTGAGCCCGCGCTATTGTTTGTAACAGAGTATCCGCAATCTCTCAGCACGTCTGCGAGAAGATTGCTCGTTGTTGTTTTTCCGTTAGTTCCGGTTACGCAAATGACTTTTTTTGGCATTTGGAGTGATCCGAGAAAATCGGGATAAATCTTCAGGGCTACGTATCCCGGCGTATACGAAGCTGTACGCTTCAAAAGTTTTAGTAGAAACAAAGCTGCTTTGCCCGCAAGCATTGCTATAATAAATCGAATTTTTCTCAATGTTTGGCACCGTTCCAATAAATATTATAATATATTATAATACAACAAAAAAGTAAAAAAGTCAATAGATAAATCGAATTCGGAAGAGATTTAGTGACGAACTGTAATTATTGAACAATAAAAAAGACAAATAGAAGCAATTATTTGATATTTTAATGGAAATCTATTGACTTTCTATGCAAAATATTGTATAATACATAAATATAAAATAAATAAAGAAAAGGAGATCTTTTATTTCATCATGGACGATGGCAGTTTATTATTGTTGGTAGTCTTATTTGTAGTTTGCGTAATCTTCAGCGCTTACTTCTCGGGTTCGGAGAGCGGCTTTGCCCGTATGAACAAGATCCGAATCAAGAATCGCGCCGACGATGGCGATAAGAAAGCCAAGAACGCAATCTACATTTCAAACAATCACAATAAAGCGCTCACCGCAATTTTAATTGGAAACAATATCGTAAATATCGGAGCATCTTCGATCGCAACCTTGATTATGGCTAAAATACTCAAGGATGCAGATCCCGAAAGCTTGCCCGCTATTACAACATTAGTCACAACAGTAATTGTCTTTATTTTCGGAGAAATGATCCCCAAGACGTTTGCCAACGACAGACCTGATACCACGGCACTTTTCAGCGGCTCAATTCTTCGTGTCATTATGACAATTCTGAAACCCTTCGTATTTCTCTTCTCTCTGATTTCAAACGGTATAACAAAGCTATTTAAAGCAGAAAACGTTCCTTCTATTACCGAAGAGGACCTTATCGAGATTATTGAGAAGGCGGAAGAACAAGGTGTTGTTGACGAGGAGCAGTCCGATCTGTTGCTTTCGGTTCTTGAATTCCCCGATAAAACAGCCGCAGATGTTATGACTCCTCGTGATAAGATCGATTCTATCGATATAAATCTTTCGTATAAAGAGATCATCAATGTTTTGAAGAACAGTCAGTATTCCAGAATGCCCGTTACAAACGGCAGTATCGACCACATCGTCGGTATTGTGTCTACGAGAGCGTTCCTCCGCGAGTATATGGCTAACAAGAACTTCGATATTCGTTCCATATTAATCAAACCGCATTATGTCAGAACTACCGATGAAATTCAGGATCTTCTTGATAATATGCGAAATCACAGAAAATACATAGCAATTGTCCGAGACGACACTAATAAGGTCCAGGGACTTGTAACTATCGAGGACTTCCTTGAAGAGCTCGTTGGCGAGATCTGGGACGAAGAGGATGAAGTCGAGGCCTCTGCTACCGTTACGGAGGTGGAGAGATGATTGGCGCATATATTGTTATAATTTTTGTGATGGTTGTTCTTTCTGCTTGCTTCTCCGGAACCGAAGCTGCTTTTAATACCGCCAACAATATGCATTTGCGCAGAGAGGCAGAGGAAAAAGGCTCTAAATCGGCAAAGCTTGCTTACATGATCAGTGAAAACTTCGCCAATACCCTTTGTACAATTCTTATAGGCAACAACGTAGTAAATATTGCAGCGTCTGCTTGCGGTACCGCAGTATTTATGCAGCTTTTCGCAAACATCAGTGGCGGCGAAGCTATTGCATCCGTTGTTAATACCGCTGTTCTTACGATCATCGTCCTCATTTGTGGAGAGATTGTGCCCAAGATCGTAGCAAAGCAGCATGCAAACTTGCTCTGTAAGATTACAGCATGGCCTATGCAGATACTTACTTATATTCTCTACCCCATAGTATTTATTGTTATGCTTCTTATGAATCTTCTCAGAAAGCTTTGGGGTAAGGATTCTGACGGCGCTCCCGAGTTTACCGAGGATGAGCTTTCTTCCATTATCGATACCGTCGAAAAGGAAGGAGTAATCGATGAGGAGCAAAGCGACCTTCTTCAGTCGTCGCTTGAGTTCTCTGACACTACCGTTGAGGAGATAATGACTCCTCGAATCGATTTGCTTACCATTGACCTCGATGATGATTTCGACGAGATCAAAGAGACGATCGAAAACTCAACATTCTCAAGACTTCCCGTTTACCGTGACAGTATCGACGATATTATCGGCGTGCTTCATCTCAATCAGTATTATAAGGAAGCTGTTGACGGCAAGCCCATTGACATTGAGTCTATGCTTCTTGAACCTTGCTATATGCACAAGACGCTCAAGCTTCCTGCTGCTCTCAAGCAGATGAGAGAAAAACAGATCCACCTTGCCATCGTTATCGATGAATTCGGCGGTACTCTTGGTGTAGTAACCATCGAAGATATCCTTGAGGAGATCGTTGGTGATATTTGGGACGAATCTGATGAAATCGTATCTGAGTTTACGCAGAAGACATCAAATGAATATGAGATCCTCGGCGAAATGAGTATCGGAGACTTCTTCTATGAGCTTGATTTCCATCCGAAGAACTTTGAATGTGAATACTCCACAGTCGGCGGTTGGGCTGTCGAAAGCCTTGATTCCGATCCTCACGTAGGAGACAGCTTTACGTTTGAACATCTTACCATAACCGTTACCGAAATGGAAGACGGTATACTTGTAACTAAACTTCACGTTTTAGTCGGAGAGATTGTTTCCGAAGACGAGGAAGAAGAATAAAATGAAGCATCCCGCACTAACGTGCGGGATGCTTTTTATGCTTATGAAATAATATGTAGTTGTTGCAAATTGTCACATTTTTCTTGCACGCTGATATCGTTTGTCCGCTTCTGCTTAACGTGGCGCTGATAGAAAGATATATAATATCTCCTTCAGCGTCTTCTCTTACAGAAACGCTATAGAGATAAGGAGTAAATCTCTTAGATATCGAAAAGTAATTATTGTATTCTCTTGCGAAATGTTCAAATAGTATTTCCTTGGCAAAAGATAAACAACAATTCGAATACTCTTCGATATACGAGGATGCAGTGTCAATAACATCATAGGGAAAGTCAATATTGATCCTAAGGATAGTCTTTCCGTCAAATGCGCAAAACGATTCTCTATGCTGTGTAAGCTTCATACCATATCTCCGATTTTGGGTTTGATCAAAGATATGATGGATTTCGAATAATTATTCTACTACAGAAAAAGTATACTCACCGGAAATCTCACCTTCCGAGTCGATGAATTTTACATTTGCGATACCCTGATTTAAAGTAATAGCACCGCAAACTATGTTCTCGGATCCCTTAAAGGGCTTGGAGGCCGAAACAACCGTGCAGGGGTGTCTCGGATCATCCTCAGGGGTAACGATCTTACAGTTGTGAATATGACCCGCAAGCATAAGATTGGGCTTGATTTCGGATTTGATTGTATTGCACCAGTCGGTGTATCTGTCCTCTTCTATATTAAAGGGAGGATTGAAATGCATACTGAAAGGTATGTGAGATATTACCAAGCGGTATTTTACCTGCTCTTCGAGATACTCTTTTTCTGAAGCGTTAACTAACGCTTCAAGGAACTCGGACTGACGCTGACGGAAATCTGCACAGCAAATTGTATGTCCGTATTCGGCGTTTCCATCGGGCTTATCTTCGCCGCAATCAAGCAGGACTGCCCAGATCGGACCGAGCTTTACTGTATAGTATGATTTACCGTTGTCGGTTGGGGTGTGATCGGCTATATTTTCAGCGTAAATGCCGCGCATGTCGTGGTTGCCACGGGAGAAAATTACGGGGTATTTACCCTCGGTGATCTGACCGGCTATGCAATGAATTGCTGAGAAATATTTGATATCTCCTGAATGATTGGGAATATCACCGTTGAGAACGAGAAGGTCGTGTTCTCCTGCTTTCTTTGCGGCAGTTACGGGGCCATCTACTCTGTTATGAGCATCGGCAATATGGAAGATTCTGATGTTGTCTTCGGGAAGAGGTCTGAATTCGCAAGAAAACTCCTCTACATCGGAAAGTTCGGAAAAATAAGGCTTTCTTTCGATTACCTTTCTGAAATATAGAGTATAAGATTTTGCTTCATTCAAAGCAGCTGCGGGGACCTCCACCTTGTGAGTGAGCGATGCTGTTCTGAGGATACCGTTTGAATCGTCAAAGTACTCGCGGTCTCCGACTTTCGCCCACATTGTGCAATGCTCCTTTACGGGCACGATGATAATATATCTGTCCGCAACAGCGTAAACGGACGGATATGTCATGAAAATTTCGGGATAATTACTCATAGCGTCCTCCTTTAATGATTATGTGATAAGTATACCACTCTTTTCTCGGATTGTCAATACATCTTTTACTTGACAAACCGACAATTTAGTGATAAAATATCATTTATCAAATGTATTCTGGAGAAAACAATGATAATTAATGTTATTCTTTTGATTGCCGGAGTTTTTCTCATTCTCCTGTCTGCTTGTGGTTTCTTTGCATTAATCGTATTCAATCTTTGCTTTACGCGTGCAAAGTCGCCCGAGGATAATGCCGAAAAGACGATCAGGCTTATTGAAAAAGGAGGAGGCAATGCAGACGTTATAAGAAGCGGCAAAGCCTGGATGTTATCTCAGGAAGCCGAGCACCATTACATAACCTCACGAGACGGATTGAAGCTACACGGTATTTTCATAAGAAATGTTGATTCCGATTCAAACAGAGTAGCAGTTATGGTTCACGGATACCAAGGAACACCTTCAATAGATTTTTCCGCTGCCGCTAAATTCTATTATAAAAACGGATTTTCGCTCTTTCTCCCCGATCAGCGTGCTCATTGTCAGAGTGAAGGTAACTATATTACTTTCGGTGCTTTTGAAAGATATGATATTGTCGATTGGTGCAAATACGTTGATGATTATACAGGCAACAAGTGTCAGTTCATTCTGAGCGGTGTTTCTATGGGAGCAACCACCGTGCTTCTTGCTGCCGCTGAACCCGATATGATAAAGCTGAACTATATTACTGCCGATTGCGGATATACAACGCCGCGAAGAATCTTTACTGATGTGTTTAAGCAGTGGTATCATCTGCCGCCCTTCCCTATTTTAAATATCGCTGATTATATTTGCCGCGATCGTGCAGGATTTTCTTTTGATGAATTTTCTACGCTCGAGGCAGTCAAGCACCTTCCGGCACCTGTAACTTTCATCCACGGCGAAGCGGATTATTTTGTTGTAACTCAGAACTCTCTTGATAATTTCGCAGCCTGCGCGAGTGAAAAACAATTGATTACAGTGCCCGGAGCCGCACACGGTATTTCGTATATTATCGATCAAGAACGGGTAGATGCAGAGCTTCAAAGAATATTTGACGATTATTTCAATTAAAAAGAGGCGCGTTTTGCGCCTCTTTCTTTACATTAAAATGCCCAATTTCCGTTTCTGAATACGGGAACGGTGGTTCCGTTTTCGCAAATAGCATCGATGCAAAGATCCTCGGAACCTATCATAAAGTCCACGTGGATCATAGAATCGTTTACTCCCATTTCTCTGCACTCTTCAAGCGTGTAGTTGCCGTAATCCTTAACGCAGTTTGCAAATCCCATACCGAGAGCAAGGTGACAGCAAGCGTTTTCATCAAACAGAGTGTTATAGAAGGTGAGCTCGGAGTTTCTGATAGGAGAGTCATAAGGAACGAGCGCAACTTCGCCAAGATATGCGGCACCTTCGTCCATAGAAACCATCTGCTTGAGAAGATCCTCGTTCTTCTCTGCCTTTACCTCAACTGCTTTGCCGCCTTCAAAACGAATGCTGAAGTTTTCGATCAGCTCACCTCTGTAGGAAAGCGGACGGGTTGCATAAACTATACCCTCTGCGAGTCCTCTCATGGGAGTTGTAAAGCATTCTTCGGAGGGAATATTCGGATTGAATTCAATGCCCGAGCCGAGCGCATCCTCACTTCCACCAAGGAACAGCGCGTTAGGCATCATTCCTACCTTGAAATCTGTTCCGTTGGATGAGGTATAATGAAGCTCCTTGATAACAAGAGAGTTGAGATAATTGCATCTGTTTGAAAGATCCTCATTGTGATCGACCCAGGCCTGAACGGGATCTTCGCCGTCAGCTCTCGAAGTATAAAGAATCGCTTCCCAAAGCTTTTCGATCGCGGCGTTCTTCTTTTCACCCGGGAACATTTTCCTTGCCCATTTCTCTCCTGGGATAGCAGCGATGCACCACTGATATCTGTTCTCCATTCTGTCACGGTAGGGCTTTACAATCGGGTAAATTGCCTGCTGAGACTTAGCCATTTTCATCTGATTTATGCCTGCAAGTCCGTCGGGATCCTCGGACTCAAGGTAGATCATTACGGGAAGCTTGGTTGCACGGTGCTCGAGCCTTGCGATCTCCCAATCCTCGATCTTCGAAAGAGTCTTGAGGCTTCTGTATCTGTAGTTGACCTTTGTAAGCGGCTGATATGACCATTCAACGATGACTTTTCCTGCGCCTGCCTTGTAACATTCTTCAACAAGCATTTTTACAAATTCTGGGTTCTCGACAGACGCGCTGATCATAACCTCCTGACCCTTCTGCACGTTGGCGCCCTTAACTGCGATAAGCTTTGCATATTTTCTTAATACCGTTTTTTTCATTACGATTCTCCTTAAGTGAGATTATTATAGAAAATTATATCACAATTAATGCCATAATTCAAGATCAAGGAGAGATTTTATTTGATTTCCACTTGATAAAAGTTGTCTTTTATTGTATAATAATGTTATATTGTTTTGGAGGTTATTAATATGAAGCTTTGCGGAATGACCCTCTTGTACAGAGATATTCGCGGTTCTGCGGAAAAAATGGCGATACACGAAGCAGTCAGGCGAATTGCGGCTGCGGGATTTGATGCGACGGATATCAATCTCGTAATGGTTTGCAATAAAACACTTCGTCTGCATACCGATGATTGGAAAAAGGAAGCCGAATTGATCGCACTTGCGGCTGAAGATACAGGAATCGAGCTTGCTCAATGTCATCTGCCTTTCAAAGGAAAAAAGGTAAAGTGCCATACTCCCGAAGACCTTGAATATTATTACGAAATGTTCTACCGTGCAATAGATGTTGCGTCCTTTCTCGGAATTCCGTGGGGTGTAATTCATCCCGAAACACTCAGAGACAGCGGACTTTCAGACGATGAATGCTGTATGGTCAATCACGAAGAAAATGACAGATATATTGAATATGCGCTTGACCGTAACGTTAGTATTGCATACGAAAATATGGTATTAGGTAAATGCGCAGGTTACTGCACCTACGTTGATCAGCTCGTTCATCTCATAGATTCGTATGCTGATGATAGAATCGGCGCGTGTCTGGATACAGGTCACGCCAATATGGTATATGATGACCAGTACGAAGCCATTCTCAAGCTTGGTCACAGACTCCATTGCACGCATATTAATGACAATCTCGGTAAGGATGACCTTCATCTCGCACCCTTCTCAGGAAACGTAAAATGGGAGACAGTTATGAAGGCGCTCCGTGAGATCAACTATCCCGGCGTACTAAATCTCGAGATCGGAATCAACAACTCCGCACCCGACGCATTAAAGGATGCAGGTGCAAGATATGCTCTCGAAACTCTAAGAAATCTTGAGGCTCTGTAAATTATGAATTATACTTACGTTGCAACTTGTATGTTCGGTCTCGAAAAGCTTCTCGGCGAAGAGATCGACGCTTTAGGACTAAAAAGAAGCCTGACAATGGATGGCAGAGTTTTCTTTACAGGAAACGAATTTGACTGCGCACGCGCAAACGTAAATCTGCGAGTAGCTGAAAGAGTGTACGTTCTCGTAGGAGAAGCTTTTTCCGCGCAGACATTCGATGAACTCTTTGAAGGCTGCAAAGCTCTTGATTGGCAGAATTATATTACCCGAGATAATGCATTTCCCGTATCGGGTCACTCTATAAAGAGTGCACTTACATCGATCCCGAATTGTCAGAAAATAATTAAAAAAGCTATTGCGGTAAAGCTCGGCGAAAAGTACGGTATTAATTATCTGCCCGAGAACGGAGATCTCTGCAAGATCGAATTCTTTATTTTCAAGAATATGGCTTACCTTATGATCGATACGTCAGGAATCGCACTTCATAAGAGAGGATACAGACCTGTAGCAAACGCGGCACCGTTGAGAGAAACACTTGCAGCCGCAATGGCGATGACAGCTCGCATAAGGCCCGAGATCTTCCTCTGGGACCCTTTCTGCGGTTCGGGTACGATCGCTATAGAAGGAGCTTTGATCGCCACAAAGCGTGCTCCCGGACTTCATAGGGCGTTCTCCGGCGAACAACTCGCTTTTCTTCCAACTTCATCATGGAATTTGGCTAAAGAAGAGGCAATGTCTGCGATCGTTAAGGATTCGGAATATATGAGCTACGGCTCGGATATCAATCCCGAATGTATAGATACAGCTATATCCAACGCAGACCGTGCCGGCGTCGGTAAACATATCAAATTCTTTGTTGCCGATGCTCAAAAGATAGAAAAGCCTTCGTTTGATTGTAAGGGAACGCTTATCTGCAATCCACCTTACGGAGAACGTATGATGAGTATGAAGGATGCAGAAACTCTCTATAGAAATATTGGAAAATGCTTTGCCAATATGGAACCCTGGCAGATATACGTTCTTACGTCTTGTGAGTACTTTGAACGCCTGTACGGCAGACGCGCTGACAGAGTAAGAAAACTGTACAACGGCACAATTCCCGCCTTTCTCTATCAATTCTATAAGCCGCAAAGATAAAATAAATGCCACGACATTGAGTCGTGGCATTTTTGCTATATTATTTGTCCCAATAAGTTACCTTGTCACCGGTTTTAAAGGGGAGCATAATAGTTGTGGTTGGTTCTGCATAAATATTAGTCGGAACAGCAAGAGTCTTGAGGATATATGTGTCAACCGAGAGATATCCGCTTGAAGTCTTACCCGAATTCATCATATCAAAGTTGTCTTTTGAAGTAGGCCACAAGCATGTTTCGGGATTTAGATACCTGTAAAGCTCTACGGTGCCACCGTCCCAACCGTGGTGCGAAATCTGAACTATATCGCACTGGAGATAATTCTTATATTTGTCGGACATTCTATCCGAGCCCTCATATCTTACGTCGCCGAGATAAGTGATCTTTTGTCCCGCGATGGTAACGGTTGAAACCATTGTGCAGTCATTGAAGTAATAGAGCTTTGTGGGATAGAGATCTTCTTGTGTATAAATGATCTCGACGCAAGCGTTTCTGATGTAGAATTTCATACCCGTGTGAACGATGTATTTAGGGACGTTACCGAGGGTACTCGAAAGATTTGCAAAGTCATTGGTCATATAATAGTTGGGATTGTATCCGTTATAAGCATAGCTTCCCGAGGGAGTATTACAATACATTCCTTCGAGAACAACCTGAGTGGAATAGTTCTTACAGAAGGTCGAGAAGTTCGTGTAGTGGTCCCAATGCTCATGAGTAAGTATCCAGGCTGCTATAACAATTTTGCCGTCCTTGCGCTTATTTAAGCTCTTGAGCGTGTTATAGAGCTGAATATAGTCATTGTTGGAGTTTCCTCCACCGTCATAAACAATGAAGGATCCGTCCTCAAGAGTGATAATGTGGCAAAGACCGAAGTTGCCTGCGGAATAACTCAGGCTCATCTGTGTAATCGAAGACTCTGCGATCTTCTCATAAGCAGGTACAGATTCGGGAGTCGGATACTGGGGAAGATTATATTTGCCCTTAGGACAGCTTACAATTCGAACGGATTTTTCGACACCTACGTAGTAGACGTATAGCATACCTTTATCAGAGGTATAGCACTTATGCACGTTATCAGTAATTGTATTCTCCATATAAAGCTTGAAGCCGGAGTCCTCAAGAGTTTTGCAATACTCGTTATAAGAATCGAGCGTGGCTTCCTCAAAGTAAGCCTGAAGATTTCCGTAACCGGAATCTTGAGTACCTATGATCTTTCCACCCTTAAACTCGGGGTAATCAACGTACCAGGTCTCATAATCGTAAACGATCTTTTCATTGAGAAGCATACTGAAGCTGCAGGTACCGTCTTCGTTCTTTACAAGATTTGCTTTGAAATAATCGATGAACTGTTCTACAGCAAGCTCGGTCGTCGTCTCATTCCAACCCGCAACAATAATCTTGTTTCCAATTACGGTGAAACCGTATTGATTGTAATTGAGACCTTTGAGAAACTGCATTGTTTCTTCTCTTGATGTATTACCTACAAGAATCTCCTGATTACCCGAGATGTCTGTGCCTGGCTTATACCAGTCGGTGGAAAGGCCAAACTTAACGCCCGAGTACTTATTAATGGTATCTCGGAGATCCTTTGCATAGATAACGTCGAGGTCGAGACGGTCATTCTCGTTTGCAGAATTCTGTGAATTATCGAGAGAATCAAGATATACGACCTTAACAGACTGCTCGTTATTCTTGATGAATTCAACCTGAGGAACAGGCTCGCTGATATAGCACAATTCGTTAGGGATAACCAGATTGTTATCGGTGATGTTTACGTATTCGGAAATAAAATGCTCAATAGCAGCATATAGAATCGATGTTTTCTCCGCGTTGATAACGATCTTGTTTCCGATTACTTTAATAACGTAAGAAGTAGGATCAACACCCTCGAGCGCTTGCGCAGATTCGGGACGGTTTGTGTTACCGACAAGTATCTCTTTTGCGTTCAAAAGTTCATCGGGAATGACTCCTCCCTTCACCCAGTCGTCTGTGATCGGAAGAGAAAAATCGCCCAGAAATGAATTGATATGCTTTCTGAGAGAAACCGTTGCGTAAATAAGCTCAGTGGGAGCTTTTTCGGGTCTGATCAAGGTATATTCTGTTATTGGCAATGCTACAGTTTCTGCTTTTGGCTCGCTTGTATCGGGGTCTATACCGGGAACTTCAGCGTTGCAAGCAGCGAAGCATAAAACCAGGCAAATGATTACAATAAAAATGCTTAATGCCTTTATGGATTTCTTCATTATTAACTACCTCCGAAGTTGCGTTATATATAGTATAACAGATTTTGATATATTTTGTCAAGTGTTTTAAAAGAAAAAGCCCTTGAATCTGATGATTCAAGGGCTTGTGCGTTGGAGCTGCTAATCAGAGTCGAACTGATGACCTCATGCTTACCAAGCATGTGCTCTACCAACTGAGCCATAGCAGCGTCTCTCACAGCACGTTTAATATTATACCACAAGAGAACGCGTTTGTCAATAGTTTTTTGAAAGTTTTTTTGACTTTTTTAGATTTTTTTCTGATTTTAGTCAAAAGCAATAGGAGTAGTTGCGGTAGCGTGTCTGGGGGACGCCATAAAGTCAGCTACAGTAGCTCTCCATTTGAGATAATGCTCGGTCTCCTTATGAGCGGCAGCAGCGTTTTCGTCAACAAAAACTTCATAGAGGACAAACTGTGTTGGATCATTGTTAGCCTGCAAAACGTCAAATCTAACGTTTCCGGGCTCTTTCCTTGTATTATCGTGATTATAGCAAGTTATAGCCTTGAATTCTTCGACAAATTCGGGCTTGACATCAACATAAACCAAAGTGGCGATCATTTTAATTACCTTCCTTTTTTTCTTCAAGTGTGAAATACATTACCGATGCGATATTGCTGTACCTGTATCCTTCGTAGAGGTAAGAGGTGGACTGTTCGAACATAACGTAATCTCCGTTTTCGGGTAAGTATGCAGCAGAGTCACACACAATAAACTTGAGTCTGGAATTGTACTTCTCTTCCGGATTGGTGCATTTTGCAAAAACTATATAATGATTTTTGACTCCCTTGGAGACCTGAACGATAACTCCTTCGGGATGGTCGGCAAGAAGATTCTTAATTGTCTTCGTTGAAGGATTATACATCTTGTTGAGTATTACCTTCTGTCCGTCAACGTTGAACTGCTCTGCTGTATAAGCCCAAGCCATATAAATTGGATCGCCGCGAAGCCAAGTGGTCTTAGTGTCCGAACCGTAATTTCCGCTATTTGCGAGAGCTACTGTATAAGGGTCTGCTATCAGCTCACCAACCTGACCCGATCTGAAATCGAAACCTGTTGTTTTGGTTGCTCCCATATTGTTGAGAACCATTGCAACCGAACAGTTTCCGCAGCCCTGATCAAGCCAGCAGTTATTTCCCCCGGGTTCCTTCGAGTCAATGGCAAATTTCTTTGTCTGTCCCGTTCTGCCCGAATAGAATGAAAGGAATTTAAGCTGCGTTGCATCCCAATCGCTTGTATAGATATTATTTTGGCTGTACCAAGTGAAAGCATCTCTGTCAGTGACCTTCACTATAAATGATTTTGAAACTCCGTCAACAGACGCCGTGATCTTTGCCTCACCGGAACTGAGCGCGCACCAAGTACCGTCTTCGCCGATCATAATAACGCTGTCATCACTCGATGTCCATTTGATATCATGAGTATACGCGTTATAAGGATACTTACGGGCATAAAATGTGCCCGAAGAATAAAGTCTTACTTTGGTACTCGTATAAATTACGGACAACTTTTCAGTTTTAATCGGTTCGATCGACCAGAGCTGATTAGTCGCATTCTTGTCAAGTTCGAGAAGCTCTATGTAATTGTCTTTGTATTCGGAAATCGTAGAAGACTGTGTTAATACAAGCTTATTGTTCTTTGTATTAGAAGGTGCAAACAAGAATTGATCATCTTGATATTCTACAATATCAAACTTTGAAAGATCACCTGCGGATGAGGTTCTGACCTTTTTGATCTTCTTGTCAGAAGTTGTATCCTTGGAATAAACGTATGCGTATTCAGCGTTGTCGTTCTGAGGAATTATCTTGTAGGTGCCGTCATCACAAGGAGAAAGATGAAACACCTGGCCTAGACTGCTTTCGCTGTACTTTTCGGTATATGACTTTCCCTTCGTTTTGAGAGTGTATTTATAGGAATCAAGATACAGTCCCGTTGAAACGTTCTTGATCCTGCATACCATTTCCGATACCTGTACGTCATCTTGATTTGAAGGCTCCTTGACTTCCTCGGAAGCTACCATAAAGCTGAAGCAAGGCAACAGAATGAGTGCTACCAGGAACAGTATCGTGAATCGTTTAATAGATTTTTTGTTCAAATGCATAAAATTTGACTCCGTTAAATTTTTGTTTTATTGATTCTCTTCTTCATCTTGAGAATATCGCGAAGCATTTTAACTGTATCACGAACGATGTGTACCTTGGATTCTCCGTGAACTAGGACGCTGACGGGCATTTCTGTGATCTTCATATTGAACTTATTTGCCCAAAGCAATGCCTCGAAATCAAACGCAAAACTGTTTACTTCCATCCGCGGAAAAATTTTATCAACTGCTTCTCTTCTGAAGCCCTTGCATCCGCATTGCGAATCAGAAAGTTTGAAACCGCCGACAATGGAAAGTACTTTGATGTAAGTTTTAGAAGCAAGCTTGCGTATGAAGGTATAATTTGCGTATCCGTCTTCGGCGAGATTTCTCGAACCTATAACAAGATGACTATGAGGGTTCTTGTCAAAAGCATCCACCATAGCGGAAATGACATCTGTGCCGTAAGCAAGATCAGCGTCGGTAAACATAGCAATATCTCCCGAAGAAGCGAGCATAGCGGTTCTTACGGCGCATCCTTTGCCTTTGTTATTCTCATATCCAACGACCTTGATTCCGGGAAGCGCGAGATCTTTTACAATCTTATCGCATCCGTCGGTGCTTCCATCGTTGGAATATATAATTTCATAATCTCGTTCACCGTTTTCGGTTACAAAATTGCTTTCCATATACTCCCAAAGCCTCTTTGCATTTTCTGCAATTACAGAAGCTTCGTTGTACATAGGAATACAAACTGATACTTTCAAAGTAAATATCCTTTCAATTATGAGAAAATCTGTAGACATAGAAGTCTACGTTAATTTCTACATCTATACTTGTTAATTCGTCCAATAATTTCAGTGAGCTTTCGGAAGTCCTGAATCTGTAAGGTGTCATACCGAACAGTCTGCGGATGTCTTCTGCGTTATCTATATGACAAATATATGATACTTTTCTTTTGTCGAGTAGTTCCGTGTCTTGAGGAAGATCGGCTCTTTCGTCATTTAAATGAACAGTATCATAGATAGATTCCTTGAGCTGATAAAGATGTCTTTCGCCCGCGGCTCCGATGATCATAATGCCATCGTTTTTGAGTACTCGTTCTGCTTCGGCTTGAGCAACAGGAGCAAACATCGAGAGAATACAATCTGCGGAGTTGTCAGCAACAGGAAGCTGAAATACAGATGCAACAGAATAGAAGCTATTGTTTCCATTTCTGATATTCCTTCTTACGCTCGCTCGATGAGCTGCATGCTTAGAAAGATCAACTCCGAAAACAAAAGCTTGGCTGAATTCAGACGCGATCCTTTCGGAATAATACCCTTCCCCGCAACCTGCGTCAACAAGGAAAAAATCGTGCTGGAGATAATCTTTACAGATAGAGTTAATGCATTCAGAAAGCGGCTGATAATATCCCTTGTCAAGAAAAGCTGTCCTATCGGTAACAGCATCCTTGGGGTCTCCTCCTCCGCCGGACCTGTATGAAAGATCGGAGTATCCCGATGACGACAGGTCAAAACAATGACGTTTATGAGAGTCACCGGTACAAATCAGGCTTTTTTCGGTTCTTTCAAGCTTTGAATGGCAGATAGGACAAATGAGAAAATCGGTTTCTTTCATTATTTGTTATCTTTCAACCTTAATAAGCTTTGCGTGAATTGCGTATCTTCCGTCGTCATCTCCAAGAATGCAGGTAGACAGAGTGATAATTACATCATCGGGAGAGAATGTGATGCCTTCCTTATGAAAATGCGATTTAGCTTCTCTTTCGGTCAAAAATTCAAGAAAAGAATCATTGGTCGGAAAATAGGTTTTGAAGTAATTATCGTATTTGTTGGTCGTATAAGCCGAGAAAACGCGGAAAGTATAAAGGCCGTCAAAGGTAGTAATCTCAATATCGTTGGCGGGATTCATAAAGAAGCTCTCGTCAAGGAATTTCGTTGCATCGCAAAACATCGATCCGTTGAGCATATTATGACCGTAAATAACGATATTTTTATTATCCTCAACCTTTTTTTCGTTTCTGCAATCGATGAAAATTGAACCTACGGCAAGATAGTCTCCATCAAAAGCGTGTTTAAGATAATAATCATTATCGGTTGTTTGAACCATAGGATATTGAACCTGGGTATTGGGGATATAAATATATCCGTACATATCCTTGTTCTTCGTATCTCTAAGGTTTTCAATGAAGGAAAGCAACGCTCTGAATTTCGGGCTCGAGGTAACGCGGTCGATGCTGTTTGCAGGAGGCTCATAAATTGTAATACCGTTTGTTTTGACATCATCGTAATTTGCCATCGGAATATCTGATTTCGAGATATTCATAGCAGATACGTTGGAAAGAGTCCAACCTTCGATAATGGATTGATATCCGTTTTCAATTTCACCGTAAAGATTGTCTCCTCGCTGATAATCATTCATAATAGATGATAGCTCGGAAATACAGTAAACAAATACACCGATACAAAGAAAAACAACAAGAAGACGCGAAATCTTGAAAAAAGAAAAGCTTTTCTTTTTATTCTTCTTTTTATGAGGAGGTACAATGTCCTCTACACTCAAACTGTTAAGAGAATCGATAAAGTCTGTGTTATCAGGGGTATTTGCGGCGGGTACGAAGTTATTTGTGACGTTTGACATTCGTGTGCCTCCTTTCAAAATAATTATATTCACATCAAATTATATTACAATATTGAATAAAATACAAGATAAATCTCTCTTTTTTTAAGAAAATTATACAGAAAGTACACAATATTCCCGCCAAAAGCATTAATAATTTAGCTTTTGACGGGAATATGAGTTGGAATTATTTTTTTATTTTGAGTTTAAACCAGAAGGTGGATCCGGCGTTAACGGAAGATTCAACTCCGTATTCGGCAGAGTGTAGTTGCAGAAGCTTGCTGACTATCGAGAGACCGAGACCGCTCCCAGTAACAGCCCTCTTGTGCGACTTTTCGACTTTATAATAGCGATTCCAGATCTGGGTTATAACGTCTTCGGGGATTCCGTTGCCTGTATCAGAAAAAGAGATCTTTACGGTTTCACCATCGATAATCGTCTGTTCTATTGTTACAGTCTTATCATCTCCGGTATAATTTACAGCATTGTTTATCAGATTGTAAATGACCTGCAGGATCATACGTTCATCTGCAACTACAGTTACTTCCTCAGAAGCTGAGAAGATAAATCGGTAATTCTTTTGACGAACGAGCTCGCTGTATCTTTTGATAACGCTTCTCACCGATTCGGTTAGATTAAACGCGCGAAGATCCGGCTCTTCAAACCCCGAATTATATTTTGAAAAGTCAAGCATATCGTTGACGAGCGTAGTAAGTCTCTTCGTTTCATCAATGATCACTTGATTGTTCTCCGGGGTGTTTTCTCCGGGAATGTCTCTCATCATTTCAGCGTATCCAGAGATCAAAGTAAGTGGGGTTCTGAGATCGTGCGAAACATTCGCAATCAATTCTCGTTGAAGCTTCTCTGTTTGCGATATTTCAGTTACAGCGTAATTAAGGGTTTGCGCCAAACGCCTTGTTTCACGATACCCTTCGCCCTTAAAGACAGTTGAATAATCGCCGTTTGCCATTTTTTCTGCCGAAACAGTCATTCGTTCAAGCGGACGCGCGATTTTTGACGAGAAGAGAAACGAAAATATAATTGCTGAAAAAACGACTACGATTGCAATATATATATATTGTACGCTTCTTGTATGTTGTACGGCATTAACCGGTGTGAATCTCAGATTAATGAAAGCCGCATACTCGTTCCCATCGGAATCAAGGAGAGATTTTACCGAAACGGCAATAACGAACACATCGTTTACAGTAGAATCTTTCTGAATCTCCTCCTTATGAGAAGGGCGCGGTTTATCCTTGTGTCCTTCGGACTTCGAAGGAAGTGTCTCTTGAGCTGTCAGACTGAATCTTTCTGTGTACTCGCCACCTCCTTCAAGTGCTCTTTCATAATAAGAATTCAACACTTGAGAATTTGAATAATGGATCATACAAGTCGGAGATACCTCTTTACTGATAATTATATCCCCAAGTTTGCCTTCATTTACTTCATAGACAGCTATGCATACGTCATAATCAACAGCGAGATCACTGCAAGCAGATTCAAGATTGTCAAGTGCTATTGCGTCATCAATTCCTTGCTGAACCGCCCTTAAGTCTGATAGTTTAGTTTGTTCGTAAAAGAAATCGAGAAGCAACACCTGGAATATCCAAACGATAATCAAAACAATCAGCACAAACAGAGTAAACCCGATTACAAGCTGACTGCGAATACCCAATCCGCTTGATTTCTTTGACCTTTTGTTGTTCATATCGAATTTTAATTATTTCCTTTCGATTTTTGCTTCAAATCTGTAACCGATTCCGCGTAAGGTAACGATCAGATTTGAATATCTGCCAAGTGATTTGCGCAAAAGTTTTATGTGCGTATCAAGAGTACGAGCGTCGCCGTAAAAATCGTATCCCCAAACTTCGCATATCAGCTTCTCCCTTGAAAGAGCAATATTTCTGTTCAAAAGCATATAGAAAAACAGCTCGTATTCCTTCGGAGACATTTCGATCCTGTTGCCATCAATATAAACGATCCTAGCGGTAATATCAATTTTAAGCCCGCCGCCGTCAATTTCAACTATATCGTGTTCGAGCTCGTCGCTTTTATCAATTTCGCCGTGAACAGAAACTCGCTTCATTACAGCTTCAATCCTCAACATCAGCTCTCGAGGAGAGAAAGGCTTGACAACGTAATCGTCAATTCCGAGGTTAAAACCGTTGATCTTGTCATACTCTTCCCCACGCGCAGAAAGCATAATGATTGGAATGCTGCTTGTTTTTCGAATCTCGCGAACAGCTGAAAAGCCGTCAAGCTCGGGCATCATAATGTCCATAATAATGATATCCAAAGCCGTGTCCTTGCATAGCATTACTGCTTCCATACCGTCCGATGCCTCATAAACTGTGTGTCCTTGGAATTCGGCATATTTTCTGATTATAGATCTTATTCCAAGCTCGTCATCTACAACAAGTATTTTGTACAATTCCGATTTCCTCCGTTATGATTGCGACGACTGAGGGATAAATTCAGTCAAAGTAACCTCTATGTCAACCTGCTTTCTGTTTCTATAGACGTTAACGGTAATAGTGTCACCGATCTTGTGGGAATAGATGATATCGTTGAGATCGGTTAGTGAGGCAACCTCTATTCCTTCGATACCGAGAATAATATCATTATCTTTAAAATCGGAATTTCCGTTATTATCAGCAACAACAAGCTGATAATAGGTTTCGCCGAAAATTGCTACACCATATTGTATTTGTTTTATTGTGATTCCGAGTGTCGGACGCCCCGAAACGTAACCTTTGTCAATAAGCTGAGTTGCAACGTCCCAAGCCGTATCGATCGGGATAGCAAAGCTGATTCCTTCTACGCCTTCACCGGTGGATTTTGCATTCACCACTCCGATAAGTCTGCCGTAAAGGTCAAATAGTCCTCCGCCTGAATTACCGGGGCTTACTGCTGCATTTGTCTGTAGAAGTGTCATAGTTCCGCTTCCCTCGGTTGCGATTTCTCGTGCAAGCGAGCTTATAATGCCGTTGGTAACCGTTCCTCCGAGCTTTCCGAGAGGATTACCGATCGCTATAACGGTTTGTCCGAGAGTGAGGCTTTCGCTGCTTCCGATAACCGCTGTAGTCAGTTCAACACCTTCAAGGGGCGTGATAGCGATGACAGCAACGTCTGTCTTACTGTCCGTTGCAATAAGCGTGGCATCATATTCGGTGCCATCGGTAAGTCTGACTATAATGTTGCTTGCACCTTCGATAACGTGGTGATTGGTTATGATATACCCGCCTGTCGAAATGATAACTCCGCTTCCTGCTCCGCTGACAACGTACTGTGAATAACCTCCAAATCCGCTTTGAACTCTTTCGGTTGTGATTTCTACAACAGAATCCTTGACAGCGAGGATAGCCTCCTCCATAGTCATAAGATTTCCCGGCTCTTTTGTATGTGTTGAATAATCGGGACGAGTCTTATCAATATACACGTCGTTCTTTTCGGGCGGAGTAGGTCTGGTATTCTGAACTTCGGATGTACCCGGTATTTCTTCGGGCAGATAGAAATTATAAGTTAAATAAGCTGCCGCAATCGCCGATAATGCAGAAAATACTACGATCAATACTATCGAAAAAGCTATTACACCAATAATACTCCTTGATCTCTTCTTTTTCTTTTCAGAAGATCTATGTGCGTTATCGATGTTCTCTGGTGAAGTGGGTGCGCCAACATCTTGGCTTGCTGAATACTGGTTGCAGGTGTATGTCTTTCCATCCTTTTGCGGATAGTAAACTGCTCCGTACGTTATCTTCTGCTCAGTATTTTCGTGTAATTCCGCAATCTCTATCTTACTTTCCGAAGTATCATTTGATTCTTTTACTTCATTGATTTCAGAATTATTGTTTTTATCTTCATAATCTAACATGATCAATCCTCCTTAAATTATTACAAACTAATTATAACTCGGAAATGTGAAGATTCTATGATGTTCCAATAAAAATAAGTTGAAGTATTGAAATATTGATAGAAAGATTTTTGATTTTCTTATTGTATTAATATAAAAAATATGATATACTTTAATATGAAACAAAGGGAGGAACTCAATGGAAAGACTTATACCGGAAATCAAGAAATGCGGCGTTGCCGACGTTGCAATAATTAAATATGAAGACTGTGAAATCATAAACGAGCGTCTTGCTTCAAACATTGGCTTCACGCCCCAAAGTGTGTATATCTGTACCATTCCGTATTACACCAAATTTTGTAACGATGAAAAAACTGTCTCGGCATATGCGCTGGCTTATGACTACCATAACTTGATCCAAAATATTGGCGAAGCGATTGTTGCATCTGCAAAATCGATCTTTCACGATAATAATTTCCGTTTTTTCTGCGATCATTCTCCTATTAATGAAAAGAACGCTGCAGCAAAAGCTGGATTGGGAATAATCGGCACTCACAGTCTGCTAATAACTCCTAAGTATTCCTCATACGTGTTTCTATGTGAATTAATTACCGATCTTGATTGCAATGCTGTTGCTCAAGAGATGAAGTATTGCGAGAATTGCGGTAGGTGTATAAATGCCTGTCCGGGCTTCCTCTCGGGTACTTGTGATTGTTTGTCATCTATCACACAAAAGAAGGGCGCGCTCTCTGAAGAAGAAAAAGAACTAATACGTAAATACAAAACTGTATGGGGATGTGATATTTGTCAGGAGGTCTGTCCGCATACAATCAAAGCCATAAAAAACGGTGAAATATATACCGATGTTAATTGGTTTGAAAGCAACGTAATAACTTGTCCGGATGAAGAAAGCATAAATAATGTAACAGATTACAAATCAAGGGCTTACAGTTGGCGCGGTGTTAATACGATTTTGAGAAATATCAATATCTTGAATGAAGTTGATAAGGATTGATAATATGGTTAGATTCATTTACGGAAATCCCGGTACGGGAAAAACGCAATTAGTATACTCTTATCTCGAGAAGGATGCCGCCGAAGGCAATAATGCCTTGCTCATCGTTCCCGAACAGATGACTGTCGCGGCTGAGCGTGACGTAGTCAAGCTGTTACCGCCTTCCTCGCAGTTGAATATCGAGGTATTGAACTTTTCGAGATTGGCAAACAAGCTTTTCAGAGTCCACGGCGGACTTGCGTATAATTATGCTTCAAGCGGACTTCAGAAATTGTTGATGTGGAGAGCCTTGCATACAGCTCTTCCCTTCCTTTCCGAATATCGAGTATCTTCTTCTGATGATTCTTCGCTATCAGATGCTATGCTTACTACATATAAAGAGATAACGGCAGGAGGAATATCATTCGAGTCGCTTGATAATATTTCTCAAGTAAAAAGAGGGAGCTTACTTTCAAATAAGCTTAAAGATATTTCAACTGTTTGTTCCGTCTACTCGGCTATGTTAAGTGACAAATACACCGATAGCAACAACGAACTCGGAAGACTTGCTGCTCTTCTCGAGGATACTCAGTGTCTCAAAGGCTATCGCGTTTATCTCGATGGATTTACAAGCTTTACGGGGCTTGAACATAAGATCATCAAGCAGATAATAGGACAAGCGGACGTTCTTACTGTGACTATCGGTCTTCCGAGCCCGAGCTATAATGGAATTGATACGCTTTCGCTCAAGCAATGCTCGGATAGGTTAAGAAGAGACACTGCTGCCATTGGAACCAAATCCGAAAACGTATATCTGTCAGAAAACCGCAGAACACAAAAAGCTGATCTTTCGTATTTGTCATCTGATCTTTGGTCAATAGATTCTGAAACAGATTTTGAATACGATGAATCAGATCATTCGGTTGAACTATATCGTGCGGCAGATATCTATGATGAGTGTGAGTTTGCGGCTGCAAAGATCAGAGAGCTTGTCGAATCCGGTTACAGGTACAAGGACATTGCAATAATTGCCAGAAATGCTGATAAGTACAAGGGTATAATCGAACCCGCTCTTGATAATATGGAGTTGAGATATTTCATTTCCGAGAAAACAGATCTCAGCCTTTCTCCTGTTGCAAGGCTTATTCTTTCTGCAATTAAGGTAATCAATTATGGTTGGAAGCGCGGAGACGTTATTGCACATCTCAAGACGGGTCTTTGTAAAATATCTCCTCACGATGCTGATATCTTCGAGAGCTATACCGCAAAATGGAATATTAACGGCAAAGGCATTACAACCGCCGATCCATGGAGTATGAATCCCGACGGATACACAACTGTATGGTCCGAGCGTGGTGCAGAAACTCTACGCATTGCAAACGAAGTAAAGAAAGTATTTATCGGTAATCTCAAATCACTGATTTCAGAAATGAAATCCGCCCAGACTTATTCCGAAATGTGCATAGCGATCGTAAACTATCTCGAGCTTCTTGATGTAAGAGGCAGTTTGATCGAGCTTGCTTCCAGGTATCTTGCCGATAATAAACTCCGAGAAGCATCGGACTGTGCAAAACTATATGATACCACTCTAGAAGCGCTCGACTGCGTATGCGATGCATTTCCCGATGACGTTAAACCTGATATAAGCACGTTTGCAACTGCTCTGAAGATCTCATTTTCGGAGAGTGATCTCGGATCCATCCCCACTTCACAAGACGAGATAACTATTGGTTCAGCAAATATGTTGAGAACCGATAATATCAAATGCGCAGTTATTCTGGGCGCTTGTGACGGAGAATTTCCTGCAGGAACCGAAAATGCAGGTTTGCTGACAGATAATGAACGAAGCGAACTAATATCTCTCGGTGTACAAGTATCAGGAGACAGCAGCATCAAAGCCTCTGATGAACTATACTACTTCCGCAGAGCAGTTGCAGCTCCATCAGAAAAGTTGATCATATTTACAAGAGCCGACAGCGAGCCTTCAATTGCATTCACAAAAATTTGTAACATATTTAGTCGTATAATTGTCAAGGACACTTCTTCTCTGCTGCTCCCCAGGCTTAAGTCGCTTCCGTCAATTCGTGAATACGCACGTGTATTGAAAGGTACACCCGAGGGCGAAGCCATCATAAGGCTTATAAATGATCATAACAATGATGAAGTAGAGTCTTCATTATCTTACCAAGATATCACAATTGACGCTTCAGCCGATGTAGTCGATCCTCAGGTCCTGCGTTCTGTTCTTGGCTTGGATCTTCGCATCAGTCAATCAAAGATAGAGCAATATACAAATTGTAAATTTGCCTATTCATGTAAATATTATTTATCACTCAATGATTCAGATCGTGCTGAATTTGCGTACAACAGCATAGGCACGTTCATTCATTACGTTCTTGAGAAATTCCTCTTCAGAGTCTTTGTTATTGAAAAAGGAATCTATCCAGAGGAAGATAAGATCAATGAGATCATCGATGAAATTATCGATTTATATATCAATGATCTGTTTTCCGATAAGAACAGAAAGAGCGCGAGACTTATGCATCTTGTCGCAAGACTTAAGAAGACTTCGAAGCTGATAATCGACGACCTTATGAATGAATTTTCGGATAGTAGCTTCAAGCCCGAATTCTTTGAGCTCCGAATCGGTTCCAAGGATATTCCTTCGATCAGACTTAACCTGAAGGACGGAAGCACGATTTCTCTGAATGGGGTAATTGACAGAGTTGACGTGTTCAGAGACGGCGAGAAAGTATACCTAAGAGTCGTTGACTACAAGACCGGAAGCAAAACTTTCTCTGTTTCCGATATTTCCGAAGGACTCAATCTTCAGCTTCTTCTCTACATTTTCTCATTGACAAAGCAAAAGAACAAAAATATTGAGAAATTATTCGGAGGAATGCCCGTCGCGGGTGCAATCACCTATCTCTCGGCAACTTCAGCTAAGGTCAAGGCAGACAGTTTATCGGATACAGATAAAGCAGTAGGAAACGCTATTGCAGACATTAAACGTACGGGATTGATTCTGAACGACGATTCTGTAATTGAAGCCGTTTCTCACTCGGGAGACGACAGACTGCTTATGAAGACTGCCAGAAAGAATTCATATATTGATTCTCAAGGGCTCGATACACTTTACAATACCGTTTGCGAAGTACTTACCGAGATCGGAAACACAATGATTTCGGGAAATATCAACGCTATACCCAAGTCCGGAAGCGATCATTGCAAATATTGCAAGTATTCGTTTATTTGTAAAGCTTCTCGGAAATCATAATGAGGGTTACTATGGAATTTACAAAATCACAAAATTTAGCAATAGAGCTCAGAAACAGAAATATTCTTGTTTCCGCTGCTGCGGGCTCGGGCAAAACTGCAACCTTAACCGAGCGCATCATAAGGCTTTTGACGGATAAAGAAACCCCCGCTGATATCAATTCAATGCTTATTGTTACGTTTACAAGAGCTGCGGCGGGCGAATTACGCACAAGAATATCAAAAGCTTTGTCAAAGGCTCTTGCGCTCGATCCTACGAATAAGCATATTGCAAATCAGCTTACCTCATTGGGAAGTGCATCTATTTGCACTATAGATGCTTACTATCTTGACCTTGTAAGATCTAATTTTCAAAGATTGGATCTCCCCGCTCGATTCAGACTTGCCGATGAGACCGAGCTTGCGCTTCTTCGTGAAGAGGTCATGAATGCGGTAATTGAACGCAGATACGAAACTGACGAAGAATTTATACCTTATGCAGATCAGCTTACGACAGCAAAGGGAGAAAGCAAACTCGCGGAGCCTCTGCTTGAGCTTGCAAACAAAATTATAATGATTCCCAAAGGTACGGAATATCTTGCAGCGTGTGCTGATAGATATTTCAAAGATTCTTCTTTGGAATTCTTTGATACCTCTCTAGGTAAGCGCTATTTAAAGTCGTTTAAGGAAGAAGTCGAGTATCTTCTCCGTAGAACGGATCGGTTGATAAAACTCATCGATCTGCATAATGAAGCCGTTGCCTACGGAAAAGCCGTATCTGCTGACAGGGACTATCTGTTGGATCTTTACGAAATACTTGACCACTCAACATACGAAGATATCAGAGCGCATTTGTTCGATTATTCTCCTGTTGGTCTTGATCGAATCCCTTCTGCAAATAAGTCGGAGCTCACCGAAGAGATAAAAACGGAAAGAACCGAAATCAAAGATCGGATCATTGAATTCCGCAAACGTGAATTCTCCGCTATACCCGAGGATATCGCTCAAATGGCTGAAATGAGCGGAAAATTCTGCTCGAAAACCAAAGATATACTTGATGATTATTTTATGGCATATAGCAACGAAAAATCATCAAGAAACATATGCGAATTTTCCGACTTGAGAAAATATGCGCTTGATCTTCTTTTGGATAATAACGGTTCACCTACTTTGATTGCAATCGAGGAACAGAAGAAATATTCACATATTTTCGTAGATGAATATCAGGATACCGACGCAATTCAGGATCTTGTATTCAGAACTATATCAAACGGCTCGAATTTGTTTTTCGTAGGAGACATCAAGCAAAGTATTTACTCTTTTCGCGGAGCTGAGCCCTCGGTCTTTTCAGCATATAGAAAAGATTATCTTCCCGCAGACGGACGCGCAGATATTCCTTCGATTCCGCTTTCTGTATTTATGTCTGAGAATTTCAGATGTTCACCTAATATTATTTCGTTTACAAATGCAGTATGCTCCTATCTTTTCAGAGAAACAGACGGCAACGGACACGGTATTGGATACGTTGCTGAAGACGATCTTATCGCGTCAAGATCTGCACCCGTAAGTGACGAAAAGGTAAAGATCGTTCTGCTTGAGAAAAATGAAGAAAACGAAGATTCGGACGTTGAATCAGAATACATCATTAACGAGATAAAAAGATTGCTGAAGGAAGGATCAAGAGTTGACGGTAGTCCGCTCAAACCATCAGATATCGCAATTCTGACGCGCTCAAACAAAGAGGCTATGAAGATAGCGGATTCACTTGCTGATGCAGGAATCCAGCATGCCAATAGCGCAGGAAACGATCTTTTTGAAAACCAAGAAGTGCTTTTGATGCTTTGTCTTTTGACGGCATCGGATAATCCTCAGAGAGATATTCCTCTTGCAGGCGCATTAAGGTCTCCTCTTTTCGGCTTTACTATGACTGAACTCGTGAATATAAGAATCGGTAAGAGTAATATGTCTCTGTATGATGCTCTTAACGAGTATGCCAATGAGCCCGATCGTGACATATCAATTCAAAACAAATGCAGATTTGCGATAGAAACACTTGATAAATATCGTAGAGAAGCCGAGGCAATGCCCGTACATCTCTTTATGAGATATATTTGGAAGGACACTAACGCATTATCTTTTGCTGGATCGGATGACAAATCTAAAAACAGAACGCCTATTGAACGTCGTCGAAATTTGCGAAAATTCTATGATTACGCGAGAAAATTCGAAGCGTCATCTTTCAAAGGGTTGCATGAATTTGTTGAATACATAAACGGCATTATTTCTCGCGGAACCAAGATCACGGATGAGGATGCGGTAACAGAAAATACTGTCAGGATAATGACTGTTCATAAATCAAAAGGTCTCGAGTTTCCCATCGTATTTCTTGTAGGCTGTGATAAACAGCTTAACGATCAGGATTCGAGAAAATCAATAGTTTTCACGACTTCTGACGATATCGGATTGGCTTGTAAGGTACCGGATTCAACCGGACTTGCTCAGCTTGATACTCCTTACAGACAGATTGCTGCAAAGCAGATAACCGAGATATCTTCAGAAGAAGAGATACGCATTCTTTATGTTGCACTGACACGAGCAAGAGACGTATTATATGTTGTTGCCTCAGGTAAAGAAGGATTCGCGGAGTCAAGAATATCAAGCGCGATGAGAAAAGCCGAAATAGGCGGCAGGTATACTGTTTTGGATACATCGCGGTGGCTTGACCGTATATTGATTCCGCTCGCTGCTTCTCCTGATAACAGGTCGTACGTTATCGAAACTCCTGTGATTTCTGATAATTCGCAAATCATAGTTGAATCAAGCAAAGATGATAGAGCTGATGAAGCGCAAGCAGAATCGGTTTACAATGAACTCCTCCCTTCTCTTAAATTCAATTATCCCGATGATAAATCGTCTATGATTCCCGCTAAGGTATCTGTTTCAAAGCTCTATCCGGAACTATTGAATGAAGAAAGCGATTACTCTGATCTGATAATCAAAGTAGAAAGTCTTGAATCAAGAAAGCCGCGTTTTATGGGCGGCGGTGATGATGCCACGCAAAAAGGCACTGCTACTCATCTATTCATGCAGTTCTGTAATTACGAAAGACTTGTTCCAACCGAAGAATCCGTGAGAGAAGAAATCGGAAGGCTGCTTGCAGAAAGATTTATCACCAATGATATTGCAGAATTGATCAGAGTCAATGAAATTGTCGGGTTTGTAAAAAGCGGACTTTTCACTGAAATCCGCAATTCAAAGAAAATGTACAGAGAATTGCGCTTCAATATATTCTTACCCGCAAGTGAATTTACCACCCAAGAATCGCTGATTGGATCTTTGGGAGATGAAAAAATTCTTGTGCAAGGCGTTATTGACCTTTGTTTTATCAGCTCGGACGATCAAATCGTGCTATGCGACTATAAAACTGATAGGCTCTCCGGAGAAATGCTTAAAAATAAGGATCTCGCAACACGATATTTAGCCGAAAAGCACAGTCAACAGCTTAGCTATTACAGTAAAGCAATTGAATCGATTCTTGGCAGAAAGCCCGATAAGGTATATATATATTCCTTAGCTTTCGGAGATACGCTGGAAATCGATATATAAGAAAAAGCCTTTGGCAAATGCCAAAGGCTTTTATAGTATGAATTATAAGCTTTCGCAGACCTTCATAATATAGTCGCCGAATTCCTTACAGCTTGCGCCGTCTTTTCTTCCGGTGATCTTAAGCTCTGCATCAGGAGCTGTGCAAATATCAAGCGCCTTACCGAGCTTTGCTGCTTCATTGGTATATCCGATATGCTTGAGAAGCAACTCAGCAGCGCGAAGCATACTTGCAGGATTAGCGTAATCTCCGTCACCTCTTTCGATCATACGCGGAGCAGATCCGTGGATAGCTTCAAACATTGCGTATCTGTTACCAATATTTGCGCTACCTGCTGTTCCTACACCGCCCTGGAGCTGAGCAGCCTCATCGGTAATTATATCGCCATAGAGATTGGGAAGGAGGAATACCTGGAAATCAGATCTTCCACGCGTGTCAACAAGCTTTGCGGTCATAATATCGATGTACCAGTCTTCTACGGTAAGCGAAGGATAGTCAGCGGCGGCAATCTGACGAGCAATTCTAGCAAATTTACCGTCTGTCTTCTTCATAATATTCGCCTTGGTAACGACTGCTACGTTGGTCTTACCGTTCTTTACTGCAAAATCAAACGCCATTCTTGCAATACGTTCGCATCCGGCGTCAGTTGTAACCTTGAAATCACAGCAAAGATAATCGGGGATCTCAACTCCTCTGCTTCCGAGGACGTATTCGCCCTCAGTGTTCTCGCGGAAGAATGTCCAATCAACACCTTCCTCGGGAATAGCAACGGGACGTACGTTTGCGAAAAGATCAAGCTCACGTCTCATAGCCACGTTTGCACTTTCAAGCTCTTTGGCACCGGTACCGCCCTTTGGAGTGGTGGTCGGACCTTTCAGAAGCACGTGGCACTCCTTGATCTCTGCAAGGACGTCATCGGGAATAGCCTTATCATGTGCAATTCTGTTCTCAATAGTCAATCCTTCGATATCGCGAAGCTCTACTTTGCCTGCAGATACTGCGTCTTTAAGAAGAAACTCAAGAACTCTTCTCGCCTCAGCGGTGATTATCGGACCGATACCGTCTCCACCGCAGCATCCTATAATTATTTTGTCAAGCTTAGTATAATCTATTGCAGCAGGAGCGTTCTTCATCTTTTCAGCACGTGCATACTGTTCTTTAAGGAGAGTCTCAAACTGCTCTACACAATTCTTTATATACTGTTCATTATTACTCATCGTATCATCCTCATTTCTGTTTGTTTGCGGTCGCGGCGATCAAACCGCCTGCAAGCACAATTTCAATCTGTCGATCGGACAGAACACATTCAAGAGATATTTTTGTGCCGTTTGTCTTATTTATCAGAGTATATTTTCCGCTATTTATGCTTGAATGCAGTCCGTAGATTTCTATTTCATCTCCAAGGGAGAGCAAATCATAATCAAAAGGATCGGTAAAGGTCAAAGGAAGAATACCTGCGTTTATCAGATTATCCTTGTGGATTCTTGCAAAGCTCTTTGCTATCACCGCCTTTACGCCAAGATATAGCGGAACAAGTGCCGCGTGTTCTCTGGACGATCCCTGACCGTAGTTTACTCCGCCAATAATAACGCTCTTACCGTAATTCTTTGCTCTGCTTGGAAATTCAGGATCGCATACGTTGAAGCAGAACTCACTCATCTTCGGTATGTTCGATCTGTAAGGGAGAACCGCTGCACCAGCGGGCATAATGTGGTCGGTAGTGATATTGTCGCCAACTTTAAGAGATACGCGCAGATCAATTGTATCTTCAAGAGGTTCCGTATCGGGATAGCTCTTGATATTGGGGCCTCTGAGCACTTCGGCGTTCTTTGCTTCTTCTGCAGACAGAGGCGGAATCACGCCGCTGTCATCAATAATGAATTCATCGGGAATAGTAATTTCAGGATAGTCTCCGAGAGTTCTCGGGTCTGTTATAACGCCCGTGATTGCAGATGCGGCTGCAACCTCAGGAGATACAAGGTAAACCCCCGCATCTCTTGTACCGCTTCTGCCTTCAAAGTTTCTGTTGAAGGTACGAAGCGAAAGTCCGCCCGACTCGGGCGAGAATCCCATACCTATGCAGGGACCGCAAGCACATTCGAGTAATCTTGCTCCAGACGAAATGATATCAGTAAGCGCACCGCAATCGGCGAGCATTGTAAGAACTTGCTTAGAGCCGGGAGAAACCGACATACTTACGTGAGAGGCGACGTTATTACCCTTCAGGATCGCCGCTACGGTCATCATATCAGCGAGCGAGGAGTTTGTACACGAACCTACGCAAACCTGCGACACTGGGGTTCCGGCAAGCTCACTGATCTTCTTAATATTATCAGGAGAGTGGGGGCAGGCTGCCATAGGCTCGAGAGTTGAAAGATCAATTTCAATTATCTTGTCATACTCTGCATCGTCGTCAGAGAATACAGGCGTATAATCCTCTTCTCTGCCTTGCGCTGCCAGGAACGCTCTTGTGTATTCATCTGCAGGAAAGATCGAAGTGGTTGCCCCAAGCTCTGCACCCATATTGGTTATGGTTGCCCTCTGGGGCACCGTGAGCGTCTTAACACCTTCACCGCCCCATTCTATTATCGCACCGACTCCGCCCTTTACAGACAGAATTCTGAGGATCTCAAGGCTTACGTCTTTGGCGGTGACCCAGGGCGAGAGCTTTCCGGTAAGATTGACCTTATACATCTTAGGCATAATCATAGAATATGCGCCGCCACCCATAGCAACGGCTACGTCAAGCCCACCCGCACCGAATGCAAGCATACCGATACCGCCGGCGGTAGGCGTATGGCTGTCTGAACCTATAAGAGTTTTACCCGGAACACCGAATCTCTCAAGGTTTACCTGATGGCAAATACCGTTGCCGGGTCTGGAATAATGAATACCGTACTTTGCCGCAGCCGTTCTGATAAACCTATGGTCATCGGCATTCATAAATCCCGATTGGAGAGTGTTATGGTCAATATAAGCGACGGAAAGATCAGTTTTTACGCGATCGATGCCCATTGCTTCAAATTCAATGTAAGCCATCGTGCCCGTTGCATCCTGTGTAAGGGTTCTGTCGATCTTTATTGAGATCTCACTACCCGGGGTCATATCACCCGAAACAAGATGTGCGGCCAGAATCTTTTCTGCAATTGTTTTTGGTGTTTTCATATCATTCATTATCCTTTTTATATGTTACAATAAACTTCTCAAGTTCAGCGGTAGAGATTACCGTCTGCCTTCCGTTAGCATATTGCTCATCAACCCACTTTTTGATCTCTGTGACCATCGGGTCGCGTTTTGAGATAATATCGTCTCCGCTGAGACGGTAATGAGAGTTGATCCAATAAGCGATTCCTGCGGCACCGGATGTGGAGCTTACGGTGACGCCTGCGGGTCTGTTAAGAATAGCACCGGTGTCAAAGATGTTATATATCTCTTCATCCTTAAGCATACCATCTGCGTGGATTCCCGCGCGGGTCTTGTTGAAATCCTCGCCTACAAAAGGAGTCATAGGCGGAATATGATAGTTCATTTCTGTTGAGAAATAATCTGCAATTTCGGTAATAACCGTGGGATCCATACCGTCGAGTGTTCCTCTGAGAGATGCATATTCAAATACCATAGCTTCAAGCGGAACGTTACCTGTTCTCTCTCCTATACCGAGGAGCGAGCAGTTTACTGCACAAGCACCGAAGAGCCAAGCGCAGGTTGCATTGGCAACGCCCTTATAGAAATCGTTATGACCGTGCCATTCGAGCTGTTCGCTGGGAACATCGGAATAATGCTGAAGTCCGTAAATAATACCGGGGACGCTTCGAGGAAGCGCTACTTCGCTATAAGGTACACCGTATCCCATCGTATCACAGGCTCTGATCTTAACGGGGATACCTGCTTCACGGGAGAGTGCTTGAATAGCATTTACGAAAGGTACTACAAAACCGTAAAAATCAGCTCTTGTAATATCTTCAAAGTGGCAACGCGGTCTGATGCCCATTTCGAGAGCGGCACTTATGGTTCTCAGATAATGATCCATCGCTTCACCGCGGGACATGCCCAGTTTTTTGAAAATATGGTAATCGGAACAGGAAACAAGAATTCCTGTTTCCTTGATTCCGAGATCTTTTACAAGCTTGAAATCTTCAAGGCTTGCTCGGATCCATGTGGTGATCTCAGGAAATTCAAGTCCGAGCTCCTGACAAGCGTGAAGAGCTTTTCTGTCGTTTTCACTGTAAACAAAGAACTCTGTAGCTCTGATGATACCCTTTGGACCACCGAGCTTATTTAATAGCTTATAGAGATCTACGATCTGCTGCGGAGTATAAGGGGCTTGAGACTGCATACCGTCTCTGAAAGATGTATCTGTTATCCAGATTTCCGAGGGCATTCCGAGAGGAACTCTGCGGTGGTTAAAGGGTACCTTGGGTATCTCTGTATATGTGTAAATCTCGCGGTAGAGATTAGGTTCATCAATATCCTGGAGCTGATATCTGTACGATTTCTGCTCAAGTAAATTTGATTTTTTTGATATTTCAATCATTGTTGTTCCTCCGTCTTTAATAATTTCTTAATATTATACTACAAACCAGTACAAATTGCAAGCCTTTTGACAAAACTTTTCATAAATTAACGATTATTAAGCAATTATATGCTGAATTATGCAACTTTTGGCATCCGAGATTTCAACTTATGTCAAATACTGTTAATATTTTGTCATTGAGTTTAGAAATTATTGAATATTTATCAGTATTTTTTTACAAAAGTACTTGATTTTTGCTTGATTTTCTGTAATAATATATGTATAATCCTTTCAGGAGGTAGATTATGTTAAAAACCGAAGGACTTCAGTATCATATCAATTGCTGCCCCGGTGATGTCGGAGGATATTGCATACTTCCGGGAGATCCCGGCAGAGTACCGAAAATTGCAGCATATCTCGATGATCCCGTTTTGACTGCGCAAAACCGTGAATACACAATTTTTACCGGAACGCTCCTCGGAGAGAGAGTCAGCGTTTGTTCTACAGGAATCGGAGGCCCTTCAACAGCCATTGCTGTTGAAGAACTAGCTGCTTGCGGAGCACATACTTTTATTCGAGTCGGCACAAGCGGAGGAATATCAACAATGGTTCGTGCAGGAGACGTTGTTGTGGCAACCGGAGCTGTCAGACAGGATGGTACCAGCGGTGAATACGCTCCATACGAGTTTCCTGCCGTATCCGATCCGGATGTTCTCTTTGCATTGATCGAAGCAGCAAAAGATATAGGTTATCCTTATCACGCCGGAGTGGTTCAAAGCAAGGACTCTTTCTACGGTCAGCACAGTCCCAATAAAATGCCTATAGCATCTGCTCTTAACGAGAAATGGGAAGCATGGAAGAGGCTTGGCGTTCTTGCAAGCGAGATGGAAGCGTCAACTCTATTTGTTGTCGGTGCCGCTCTCGGACTAAGATGCGGAGCCGTATTCCACGTTGTCTGGAATCAAGAGCGTGCAGCTCTTGGACTTGATACTGACGCCGAAGAGGATCACGATACCGACAAGGCGATCAGAACAGCCATCAGAGCACTTCAGATTATGATCGAACAGCAATAAAAAATAAAACCCCAAATTGGGGTTTTATTTTTTATTCTATATCTTCTATGAGTTCTGTTACTCGTGTTTCGAGTATCTCCGGAGATTCAACAAGCTTCTTAAAATATTTGAATGCCGAAGCAAAGTAATATCCGTCGCAGATTCTCTCGTCTGTAACAGCTTTTATATCTATATATCTCTTCTTGTTGAGATTGCCAGATTTATCATACTCAAACACGCTTCGCTTTCTTCCGTAAGAAAGGAAAACAGGAAGGTTGCCGAAGTCGTAGATATGATGGTAAATTGGATTGATTCCCAGCGATCCCATACTTGTTACGATCATAGAGCCGTAGAAAGGAAGGAGATCCATAAATCCCTTGGGGAGCCATCCGATATAATCGAGCTTTTCAACTATCCAGACGATAAATCTGAGGAAGAATCCGGGGATGAAATTGAATACTTTGATGAGTTTGTCAAACGCAGTCTGCTTATCAAGTGCAGCAATTGCATCGGTAGCAACCGTATTAAACTTTTCGTATACCTCATCGAGAGTATCGTCGGGGGAAAATTTGATCTTTATAACGGTGTCGGGTGCGCTGAGAGACATTTCCTTTTTGATCGTCATAACAAATACGATCTCGTTTCTTGCGTAGATCTTCTGACCGCTGACGAATCTGTTGACAGCAGGCCTCTGAGTAATTACTCGGAGATATGCGGCTAAAAGGATATGCAAGAAAGAAAAATTTGTCTTGCCCTCAAGGACCTTCTTTCTGCAAAGAACGTCAGCCTTGGATACCTCGATCTTATCGGCGAAAGTGTTCTGTGCGTCACTTCTCTTCTTCATGATGTAAGGCATGAGTCTGTTCATCGGCTGAAGAGTTCTGAGCTTTCGTCCATCCTTTCGGTCACCGAGTCTTCTGCGTCTCTTCTTGTATTGGAGGCGGTTTTCGGTCTGCGCTTCGGAAGCCTGAACCTGATCTTTTTTATTACTCATAGTAATTTCCTGCTTTCAAGGATATTTTCAGATGATAAATTATACCTTAATTATTGACAAATTGCAATACTTATTTGTAAATAATTGATTTATTATCTAAGCAAATTCGTATTTTTTAATATTTCTCTTGAAAGAATGGGAAATTTATGATATACTTTAATGGAAAGAACAGTATGTGAGGTTATAATGAAAGAAGTTCAGATATATACAGACGGAGCCTGCAGAGGTAATCCTGGTCCCGGAGGGTGGGGCGCAATACTAGTATTTGGCGTGCACGAAAAGGAGCTGACAGACGGCGAAGCATCGACTACCAACAACAGAATGGAGCTCATGGGAGCAATTCGTGCGCTGGAAGAATTGAAATTCCCTTGCAAGGTAACTTTGACGACCGACTCGAAGTATCTTTGCGATGCGGTTACAAAAGGATGGGTATACTCTTGGAAGAAAAAAGGCTGGATGAGAAGCAATAAAGAGCCTGCGGCAAATCCCGATCTTTGGGAAAGATTACTTGTTTTGCTTGATAAGCACGACGTCACTTTCGTTTGGGTGAAAGGACACGCAGGTCACCCCTACAATGAAAGATGTGATCAGCTCGCAACAGCCTCTGCTGATAAGTACAAATAATAAAACAGCATCCATTAATCGGATGCTGTTTTATCTTTGTATAGTTCATTGACTCTTTGAGGATCGATTTTGAGTAGCCATACAAGCATAAAAATCAATGCAAAAACGCCGAGTATAGCTGTAATAACTACTGTTGCAGGATCCCATATGATACCGTCTCCGAGCGTCGGAACAAGATATCCGCAGAAATCATAAATTGCGTGAAGTATTACACAAATCCAGATACATCTTGTGTAAAGCAAGACGATAGCGCACATTCCGCCAATAAGGAAAGAATATCCAACCTGTAGGATAACTCCTCCAATTCCTGCACCCGCGAACAGATTGAAAAGGTGTATAGCGCCGAAAGCAGCAGATGAGATCACAGTTGCCCAGAAAATACTCTTCTTAGTTGATCTTCTCTTTTCGAGAACGTAAGGAAGTAGAACTCCTCTGAATGCAAATTCTTCAAACAGGCCAATCAAAAACGTTTCAAGCGCGAATACGACTATATAGTATGACGGTTTTGTGAGATAAGCAGCACCTGTGATCAAGCCGATTATCGGTAAATTGTTAATCACTACTGCAAGCGGGATGAGTGTGCAGAGCAAAACGGATAGTCTGTTCTTCTTCGTAAGCCCGAAAACGTTATACCCCATATACATTGTTAAAGGAATGAAAACTATACTTCCTACAGCCCTCGTCGAAATTACTCTATAGAGTGTATTCAGTGTTTCGTCTTCTGAATATGTAATCGGGAATAATTCCAAAATAACTAGTGCAATTGAAGCAACAAGCATAAGCACTGTAAATAAGTTCTTCTTATTCATTTATTACACCCGCAGGGCCTTTTCTCTTACTGATAATATTTGTATAAAGGAACACGAGGATCGAGCCCAATATCATTATTACAGCAGTAAGCTGAGAAGGAGTTAAAAAGTTGACGATCGTGCTTCCTCTGTCATCCGCGCGATAATTCTCGATAATAAATCTCCAGATACCGTAAGATAGCATATAGATCGACATAGTACCTCGAATTTTCTTACAAGCAAGAATAGCAAGGATAATGCAAAGGGTGAAAAGGAACAGTGCTTCAAATAGTTGGATGGGAACAACCTTAATACCGAGATCAACGTGGTATAAGCCATACCAAGCACACGTCTCAGCCCCGTGGCAACAACCAACCATAAGGCAACCGAGGCGACCGAATCCGTGAGCGGCAGTTATGGATACTGCGGCAAAATCGAGCAGTCGCGGAAAATAATTGATGTTTTCTTTATCTTCGAAAAGAAAATGTCCGACAAGGAAATATCCGACTAAGAATACAGCTACTCCGCCCACAAGACCACCGAGAAATGTTGCGCCTGTTGTCGTAGATATCGTAAAGGGTTCACCATCGAGCCAGTTATATATAGCCTGAGTAAATACCGCGCTGAAATAACCGAGCGCAATGGCTACGCAACCTGTCAATAATATGAAATTAAACAGTTTTGCGCTGACTTTGTCTCGGTCAGCGAAATACCTCGCAATTACTAACGCCGATACAACGCCTACCGAAAGGAATATATCATAAAGATTCATTCCGAAAATGATTTCGTAAGGATACATAATACACCTACAAATTATTTAGTATATTTGAGTGCGAGAATAGAAAGAAAAGCAGCCGCATCTGTCATTGATCGCTCGTCAAAATCAAATTCAGCTGTATGGTGAGCCGAGGTAAGCTTAGATCCAAACAAAAGATAAGTTGCTTTTCCGCCGCGAGATACAACTCTGTTGATAAACGCCGAACAATCTTCGCTTGCGTTCATCAAGCCATATTCGTGAACATTTGAATATATTCCGCTTTCTTTCGCGAAGTTTGCAATCTCGTGAGCAAATATCGGATCGGGAACTATTGAATCGGCATATCCGACACACTCGATTTTATATTCTACGTCATAAATATCAGCAGAAGCTTGTATAATTGCTTTTGATCTTTCAATCATATAGTCATTAATTGTTGAGTTCTCTCCGCGCGTTTCAAACTGCAAAAGCGCGTGATCGGGAATTACGTTTCTGCTTGTTCCGGCATTCAGAACTCCTACATTTATGCGAGACGCCCCTGCGCCGTGACGCGAAATTCCGTGAAGCGAAAGAGCGGCTTGCGCAGCTGCAAGCAAAGCATTCTTCCCTTCCTGCGGCTTTAATCCCGCGTGAGCACTTTTACCGAAAAACTCTGTATCAAACTTACTGGCACAAAGGAATTTATCGGTTGAGGTATACAGCTCGCCGGATTTATTCGCAGAAATACCAATGTGACCTGAAAAGAAGAAATCAACATCGTCGACTACTCCCGCCGCGACCATACCTGCGGCACCGCGAACACCTTCTTCAGCCGGTTGGAATATAAGCTTAACCGTGCCGTGAATTTTATCCTTGTTCTCTGCAAGAAGCTTAGCTAGAGTAAGTCCGATAGCGACGTGACCGTCATGACCGCAAGCGTGAGCCATTCCGTTATGGATTGAAGAAAATCCTTCTGCATAAGGCTTATGATTTTCAGATTCGGATTCACAAAGCTCATTAGAATCCATATCAAATCTGAAAGCGACAACTTTGCCGTCACCGTTTCCGCGTAAAGTAGCAACCAATCCTGTGCAACCTGCAGGAAGCGGACGAATCAAAGCTTCATCTGCTCCTTCCGAAACGGCACGATTCTTCTCTTCTTCAATCTTAAATCTTGATGGGATGCCCATAAGAGCTTTGGTATCAGTCACGGAATCTCCGTAATTTACATCATATCCAAGTGATATGAGAGTATGATAAATTATCGACATTGTCCGGAATTCATAGAAACCGCTTTCGGGATGCTTATGTAGATCTCTTCTGATAGATACAGTTTCTTGTTCAAGCTCGCGTGCTCTGCTGATAATATCGTTATGAATCAAAGTACACATCCTCGTTTTTCAATAAGACTGTGAAGCTCCTCAAGATGGAGGGAGTGAACCGGAGTTTCTGTATCGCATGCAAGAGATGCCGCCACACCTGCGCATTCCCCGATGCTCATAAGAGTAGCTTGTACTCGCAGTGATGCGTAAGGATCGGTTTCTGCGGAAATACATCTTCCTGCCGCGATCACATTATCGAGCGAGTATGAAACCATCGTCTCATAAGGGACGTAGCTGTTTTTATCAAGATAGATCAGTATCTGATCGTCGTCCTTTGCCTTATGGATATCCATTGGATGTGCACATTGAGCAACGGGACATACGTAATCGAGTCCCTTCTTGAAGTCCTCGTTTGTAAGAGTATATACACCCTTGATATTTCTCGTTTCGCGAACGCCTGCGTTAATTCCGGATACAACGATCTCAGCGTCTTTAAACTCAGGAAACTCCTTCTTCAAAAGATCTATAAGGGTAAACATATCTTGATGGAGCTTACCTTCGGCTTTTGTGTATGCCTCTCTATCGGTTGCATCAGCTTCAGCACGAGTTATATTGACCGCGAGACTGTTGCCTTTTAAAAGTACGTTAAACCAAGGGCCGCCAAACTGCGGTACTTCCTCAGTCTCGGCACATTTAACAAGATAATTGTGTATTACCTTGTTTACAGAGTTGCCGTGTTTACCGTCGTGATGAATGCAGTATTTGAGAAGATCGGTGCTTGTGTCAACATTTGTAATGACAAAACACATTGACATAGGCTGAAGTTCATTGCTCTTTGCAATCATAGGAGCACCTGCACGTGCAAAAAGATCACCGTCTCCTGTTGCGTCAATGAAGCACTTGCCCTCAATGGCTTCCGAACCGTTTTTGCTTTCTATAATAACGTGTGTAACTTTATTACCTGTTTTTATACAATCACTGAGATAGCAGTTTGTATACAGCTCAACGCCTGCTTCCTCAAGCATTTTTCTTGCAACGAGCTTATAATACTCGGGGTTAACGGAAACGTGACCCTTGGGGTACTCTACCATTGCCGCGCCGAGCTTTTCGAGCCTTTCAACGAATTCCCAAGCGATGCCGCCAACTACTCTTTTTTCTTTAAAGAAGAAGCCGCTGATCGGTACGACGTATCCTCCGGTTGCTGTACCTCCGATAAAGCCGTATCGCTCTATAAGTGCGGTTTTCTTACCTGCACGTGCAGAGGACACTGCAGCAACCCAACCCGCTGGACCGCCTCCGCAAACAACGGTATCATATGAAGATACAACGTTAATTTCTTTTTGAATCTTGATTGTAGACATTATTTTCCTCCGGATCAATAGTTAAAGTAATCTTTTGACTTATCATAAATAATCTTAATATATGGTATTGCAACAGAAACAGTATTCTTTGTTAGATTTCTGAAATCCAGATCCAGAACCGCTACGTAAGGTGTGGGATTATAATTCGATTTACTTGAAATCGAACCGCCTCCGGTAATGTTACCGAAGATTTCGCCCCATCCACCTTCATAATTCAGATATTCTCTGAAATCATTATAATGATTATTTGTGTAGAACACGAATTTCTCGTTGAAGTCGATTATTTTATTATGATTGGCATCAAAACGCGAATAAACGATTCTTGCCGCACCACGGGTGATTCTTTTTCCATCGTTGTACAAAGCAGCAACATAACTCGGATCACAATCAGTTCCCGTTGTTCCTATATCGATTTCGTAATACGAAAGAGGTCCGCCGCATCCGCTGATGAAAGGCAGAGCGGGTTCGTAAGGATATTTGGTTGTACTGCCGGTGAAGGCAGAATGATTCAATCTGAGATATTCTCCCCAAGGGCTTGAAGACGGCGATCCCTTCTTGGCTGAAGTATAGTTTGCAGGAATGTCACCAAAGGCAAAAACGTACGCTGCAACTTCCTCGAGGGTAACGTATCCGCCGCCTTCATACACTGTATAGGCTACGTCACCATTAGAATCAAGAACGGTATACGCGTGACCGTTGTATGAATACAGATCAGAAGTATTCTTGAGATACATTCCGTTCTCCATAGGTCTGTTTTCCGAAATAGTCGGATTTTGATCCTGCTTTTCAAGCGATCCTGACATAAAGCCGTGCAGTGATCTGTAGTAGGCATCCCAATAGTCGGTAGCGGGTATGTAATTTGCATAAAACTCTTCATTAGTAACCGATGAATAAGGATCCGTATCGGGTTTCTCAACTTCGATAATCTCATATGGATCAGAAGTTGTCTCGTCCTCGGTTTCAATTTGAGTTTCCGGAGACTTCGTTACCTGATCATTTTCAAAAGAAGCAGAGCTTTGGTCAGGTGTATCGGGTAGGACGTGACCGGGCAACAGTCTTACACACGAAGTAAGGAATATTGTCAATGATAAAAGTAAAGTAATAGATAATTTCAGATGTCGCAATGTTTTATTCTCCAATATGTTTCTTCATCCAAATATGAGGGCATCCTTCCTCATCTTCGATTTTGCCGTACTCGGTATATCCGCATTTATGATAGAAGTCTTTTGCCCTGTACTGCGAATGAAGTCGTATTTCGGATGCACCAACTCTTCTTGCGTAATTTTCACATTCAGCAATCAGCGCACTTCCGATCTTTAATCCTCTGCATGATTTCAGTACCGCAAGTCTGCCGAGATAAAAGATGCTTTTGTCTTCCTTGTTGAATATTCGGCAGGTTCCAACGGGATTTCCCTGTGAATTGAAGGCAAGAAAATGGATAGCTTCATAATCAACTGTATCAAATTCCTCGTTGAAACCTTGCTCCACAACAAAAACCTCGATACGAATTTTGCGCGCTTCCTCGGGAAGTTGATTATAGGATTTGATTGTGATTGAATTTTTCAAATCTATACTCCTTTATTATTCAGATCTTCCCAAAAGATAGACTGCGCCAAGAATAAGTACGATACCTATTATTGTAGGAATATCAGGAATCTCTGAAAACAATACAGCACTGAAAATTGTTGCAGCCATAGGTTCAACAACACTTAAAGCTGACGCAATACCTGCTGAAAGATGTTTCATAGACCACGTGAAGAGAAAATACGGCATGACGAATGTAACGATTCCAAGTCCTACTGAAAGCGGGATGGTAACTGATAGAAATTGTGAAATCTTATCGATTAGCGAAGCGGGATTGCATACAGCAATCGAAATAATACTCATGAACATAAAACTGTATAGTGTTACCGTCACAGGTTCTCGCTTCTTTTGCATAGAAATTTTAGTCAGAATATTGTAAGCGGCATAAACAAGGCTTGTCAGTATTCCGACAAGGATTCCTGGTATGTTAAGTTTTAATCCAGATATAATTCCTGAAACGAGACAGCATCCGATAAGCATCAAAACAAGCGCTATAAGCTTGGTCTTTGAAAACTTTTCTCCGAGAAAAAACACCGAAAACAGCATAACGTAGATCGGCGCGGTGTACATCAGAACTACTGCAGTTGCAGTTGAAGTCATCTGCATTGCACTATAGTAACAGAAAGCCGTTCCAAACAGCGTAAGTCCAATGAATGCGAACAAAACGATATCCTTGATTTTTGTCTTAAAGAGATTTCTGTCAACAATCAAAACGTATAATAGCATACAGATAAACGATACCGTTCCTCTGACTGCTGTCATATGTAACGAGGTAAAACCGTATGGAGTAAGATAATGAACAAAGATAGGTGATGTTCCCCAACAGATACCCGCGAGTATAATGAAGACAAAAGACAGTCTTTTCTTATCGGTCATTACGAAATACCTTCATTACTTTTTTGCTCTTGTGGGAATAGCGCATCCCGTGTCAAGTCTGTCTTTAAAAGCGTTATACATACGTTGATAATCGTTTGTCAGTATGCAATCGACACCCATTGCGAAATACTCTTCGGCCTTTTCAACGGTATCGGCATAGAATGCATTACAGATTATACCGTGTTCGTGAGCGAGATCGACCTTCTCCTTAGAAATGTGTTCCTTAAAGAACTGAACCTTTTCGCAACCCATTTCAATAGCACGTTCAACAACGAGATCCTTTGCGTCTCCGCCTCCGACACATCTCTCAAGATGAGGCGCAAGTATGCCAAGCTGCTTCAGAACGTGATCGTTACCGCTCATAAAGTATACGTATTTTTCACAATCGTAAATATCGATAAGAGAGATGATCTTCTTCAAGTAGCTCTCGGGGAGAGGCTCCTTGTTGCTTCTGCTCTTGATATGAATGTTCATAATAACGTGGGATGAGAATTTGCGGAGTATTTCCTCAAATGTCAAAACTTTAAGGCCGTCGTATACTCCGTTATAACCTTTACCGAAGTTGAATGCTTTTAGTTCTTCGAGAGAATATTCCCATACGTATCCCGAACCATCTGAAACTCTGTCAAGCTTGCTGTCATGAATAGAAACGATCTCTCCATCCTTGGTTTCCCAAAGATCGAATTCGATTTCCGGAGCACCTAATGCAACTGCTGCACCGAATGCAGGAAGGCTATTTTCGGGAGCAGCAGTATTAAAGCCTCTGTGTGCGCAAAGTCTGGGATACGACATAAGATGGTCGGGCAAGGAGATAGCACTTCCCGCGGGTCTGTATTTCCATGGACGTCTGCCGTGCTCGATATATTCATAATGGGCGATCTCGGGGTTGCCGAATCCCGCGGGTTTATAATACTTTCTGTGAGGATCAAACTCACAGATTTCCATACCGACGCGCGATTCCATATTGATCAATGTAACTCCCTCGGGAGCAACGATCATACTGCCACCGCCGATTTTAGATTCCTCGCCCATACTGACCGAGGAACGAACAACGTAGGCATTTGTGTTATATGCGAGGAAGCGCGACATAGTGTCGAGTGCATCATGTCTGTCGGTGCGCTGATGCGAGCATCCGATGATAACATCTGGGCGCCTGCGCGCAATGTTTGCAAAATTCTCGTAGAAATAAAAATCATAGCAGGTAAGGAAACAGTAACGTACTCCATCTATATCTACGAAGTACGGTTCCGAAAATTCATAGGAGTATGCGCTGTCAAGTTCTCTCTTGAACACCTCGCCGTTTGTCGGATGCTGCTTATAATAACGACCAACAATCTTACCTTCACGATTAAAAGCATAGGTTGTATTTATAAGTCCGACTCCCGAATCATAGAGTGCATTAATAAATAGGACGCTATTGCATCTTTTGGCTGTTTCTGAAGCTTTTTCGAGGATTGCTTTATTATAGCGATTATAGCTTTCGAGAAACTGCTCGCGAGTTTTGGCATACGCAGGAACATCGGTCGCCTCGGGAAGAACGATCAGATCAAGCGAATCATCACACTTGTCCATAATATCCATTTCCCAAGCAAAAAGCTTCTCGGAATCGGACCAATCTGCAGAATAAAGAGGTTGAACAATACAAGCTTTCATAATATTTCTCCGTCAATAAATTTTTATAGGCAATGGTAAAGAAATTATATCATTCATAGCGATATGGATATTTTCCTTTTTGGGATTGTTGCGCATCATATATGCTCTTGAACGAATGACTCCCGTGTTATGCGTATTGAGACCTTCGCCGCAATCACTGTACCAGAATTTTTCTCCAAGCAGCCATATATATACATCAGCATCGATAAGCTCATAACATTTTTCCGATACGTTTCCGCAACCGTGATGACCTACCTGAACTATATCACTCTTGAGCTTACCCGCGCAATTCTCGACAAGATCGTTACTGCAGATCCATTCTGCATCAGCAAGCAGAAGCATTGTTTGCTTTCCGTCGTAAGTCATTTTATAAACCACGCTCGAGTTGTTCATATTCATATCAGCAGCGTCCGCAATATCGGGAACGTGAAGTACTTCAAATTCAAGCTCGTCGATCTTAATTACATCCCCCACATTAACAATTACGGATTCTGCACCGGTAGGTGAATTATCGGATAGCATTGCTGATAAAATGACTGGCGCGTTTGCGATACGCTCCTTGGCGAGCGAAGTGTAAAACTCCTCCGGGAGCAAATGATTATAGAAACGATCAACTGTAATAGCTCCTGAATACTTTTCATCAGAGCAAAGCTTATAATACACACCATAATGATCTACGTGAAGATGCGAGAAGAGCCAAGCATCAACATGTGGTACTTCTTCCCCGCTGATCTTTTTGAGAATACGAAGAAATCTGTCGGTTTCCGCAGGTCTGCCTCCATCGACAACAACAATTTTTCCGGTTCTGCTCTTGAAGATCATACCGCCCGTATTGCAATGCAGATCCTCGCAAACGTGCAAGCCGTAAAAAGCCGCACCTTCATACAGAATAGGATCTTTAGAGCGCAACGCCTCGCGGGTAAATTCGTAATCATATTCTTCAGGCATACAAATATCGGGATTTTCGGGAAAATCAATGTACGCGCTATAGATAAAATCATACCCAAGAATATCTTCGACAAAGTGATAAGCAGCCATAACTGTGCCGAGCTTTCCGTCGTCAAGATGCCTATAGGAGGTCGTGAACGGTAATTCTTCGGCAGGTTCATGTCCGAGGCCTGTTAAATATAAACGATCTCCAACCTTTTTAATTACATATTCCCATATACCGCCAGTGTTCGGTTCACGGTACCTATTAAGAGACAAATTATCAACAATCTCGCGAGAAGTCTGTCCTACAACAATTTCCTTTGTAACTGGTTCACAAGCATCTGATACGATCTTTAACTTTTTGCCACAGACGAGCTTTACGTTCTCTCTGATAAAAGAAGCCGCCCTGAGTTCATTTTCGGTAGGTTTATCAGGTATAACAATAATATAGTCGGTGATTTTTGCCATAAGAATACCTCACAAGCTTGTCAGTTAATTTCTAAAGCAACGATTTTTGTTGCGCCGAAAAGCTTGCCGAATATGTATTTATCGGAAGCACTTTCAGTAAGAGTAATGATTTTTCCGTCATAGTAGTCGAGATCTTCACCCATAGCGGGGCCGTGTATCTCATTTTCAAGCTTGTCAAGATAATAAACGGGCGCACCGTCAAATTTCTTACCGGAATCTGTTAAATCATCTGCATTGTAAACGTAATAGATCGTGTCTGTAAGCCCGTAAGAGGTTGAAAGAACGATCTTTCCGTCAGGAGTAAAGCAAATACCCTGCACATTGTTTCTGAGCGTGTAGACTGCTACGGGTGTCGACAGATCGTCGAGGGAATATTTTGTACAGATCGCATAATGAGTTCCTTCAGCAGTTTCATTCTCGTGACCTTCTATAACGTATTTACCGCCGTCATGGAATTCTCCAACGTAAAGGAATTCCTCATCGGTATATACAAATGAAGCATTTGTATTGACTTTAGTTCCCGAGCCTATGTCAACAACATTGCCGTTTGAAGCATCAAGAACAGACTTAAGCGGGAATGAGTATATCTTTTTTGCGTTCGCTATGTATACTGTATCTCCTGTAATAGCGAGACCGCCGGCGTGTCCCGTGTACTTTTCACCGTCTCTTGTGAGTTCTACGTAATATGAATTACTCTCAAAATCAGTTACGTAGATTCTCGAATTCGACTTGTCCTTCATATATCCGCAGACAAGTATCACGTTGTTCTCTTCGGATACGGCGATTCCCTGGCATACAAAGCCGTCGTTGAGCCCGGGATTCGTGCATACGTTGGTTTTTGCTGAATAATAATCGTTATAAATAAAATGTTTAGCAATGTTCAGCCCGATAATTCCGAGCAGAATAAGTGCTATTACAGAAATAACTGCGATAAGTAAAATCTTTATGATAATCATAATTACTTTTTTCATAGCATTCTCATTTCTCGATTATTGAGGTTTCGTGGAGTACAACTCTGTTATTTTCAAGCTTCTTTTGAAGTTCTGAGATATCAAGAGTAGAAAAATCATCAGTCATAGCTGCGGCTGTTCCCGCGGCTTGTCCCGTGACCGCACAGCAAGGAATCACACGCATCACGTCCCATAGCTCATCGGTAACAGAAGTGCATCTTCCTGCCATTATCAGATTCTTTACAGAGCTGCTGAAAAGTGTTCTGAATGGGACTTCATAGATAGGTCCGCGCTTGCGCCAATCGGAAACCATACCTATTGAATCATTGAAACGCTTGTGCATTTCTTCGAGACCGAGCGTGTATTCTCCGATGATCCTGCGTGTCATTCTGAGCTGAGGGATCGTGGCGATCGTTGAGATGACAGAGCTATCATCTTTTTCTCTTCTCTCAAGCCAATTATACATAAGCAGTTTATGCGAAGCCCTAACCATTTCGGAAATCTCTTCGGCATCTATTCCACCAAAGCGTTTGTCAAACAGCCTTCTGAGATCGTCATCATCGGGCAAATTTTTCTGTTTACTTGAATTGCCGAGAATTTTGAGATCATATTTTCCATTTTCGGTGAAATAATACCAAGCGGCAATTATATTACCGGGTTTATATGTATCTGTAGGCGCACCGGCAAATTCCGCAATATCTGCGTCTCCGGTAGCGTCAACTACCGACTTCACAGAATAATCTGTAATTCCCGATTTATTAACCACCGACAAGCTTTTTATCTTGCCATCCGAAACGTCTGTGCCGATAACGTAGCTACCGTACATAATATCTACGCCTGTGTCTGCAAGAAGCTGTTCGGCAAGGATAGCAAAGACCTGCGCGTTGTAGCGAACCTGAAAACGCTTGTCATTCTCTGTTTTGGTTCCGATGCCGTCGAGCCAATTTTCGGGATATTTAGCCTCAGCGCCATATTTGATAGAAAGCCTCAAAAGCTCTTCAGCAATTCCGAAGGATACCTGATGCCCCAAACCGTCGCAAAGCGGCAGATAGATGGTTACAAGGCCTGCGGTGCCGAGACCTCCGAGTATGTATTCTTTTTCAAAGAGAATTACTTTTTTGCCTTCTCTTGCGGCAGACAAAGCAGCTGATATGCCCGCAATACCGCCGCCGCAAACTGCAATATCATAATTATGATTTTCTGATTTCTTCATAGCAGTCTAAATCGGGAATATATAGGAATTGTTCAGGTCCTGTATCTCTCATCAGGACTTTAGGATCATTATATTTCAAAAGCATTAGTATGATATACATATCACCGCTGCATCCGCCGAGATGAAGTCCGAAAATCACAGCAGAAAGCAAATAATATATAGGAGAAACAAAGTATAAAGCAACCGTAACCGCTCCGAATATCAGAGAAAATAATACTAGCGGCGCCGCGGATGAAATGATAGCGGTCCTACGATAAGAATAAATGTGAGGAACTCCGCAAAATGCGCAACTCCAGCTTATGCCAAAGGTGAGCCTTTCGCCCGTCAAGCACTTGTATGCAATTCCGTGTACAAGCTCGTGCATGACTACGTACGCCAACATAGTAAAGCAGAAAACAGACATTACTATCATAGGTTTTGCGGGATTTTCGTCAATAAAACCAGCGAATAGATCGACATTATTCAATTTGATAGGCAGATACGCGATTGCCATAACGATTCCGAGAATCAGCAAGGATACGAGATTCATTATGATTCCCGTCTTGGCGTCTTTGGCATCAATATGTAACGCTTCTTTGTATCCTTGCGGGAGTTGATTTTCAAAATTTCGATTTTTCATTTCCCACACTTTCTCCTTGTTATTGAATTTTTTATTGTAATCAGATCAGTTCAATACCAACAACGCCGCACTTGGCTTGTTCCTCGCGGGAATAATACAGCTCCATATCGGATGGATCTGCATTTTGAACGTCATCTTCGGTATATCCGCATTTCAACAATGGAAGCGAATTATATAACTCAGCAAAACTTTCAAACAAATGGAGGTTCAAAACAGTCTTTTTGAGTTCTTCACCGGTGGATACGTTTGTAAATATAATTTCATCTCCGGGTATGATAAGCTTACGTTTTTCATCATTGAGACGAAGTTCTATCGTCTTTTTGCCGCTCTTTATCATTTCAAACGGCGTGGGTTGGAGTTTCATATTATGTGTTGTCATCTTTTCAAGCATACAACGGACTCAACGTGTCCCGTTCTCGGGAAAAGATCTACCGGTTGTACTTCCCCGATATTCCAACCAAGCTTTGCCAGATGGGTGCAGTCACGCGCGAGTGTTGCCGGGTTGCAAGAAATATAGATGATCTTTGTAATGCCCGCATTTGTAAGCGAGTCAAGCAACTCAGGAGCACACCCTTTTCGAGGAGGGTCAAGAACTACAACGTCGGGTAGCTCGTCAGCTTTAGCAAGAATTTCAGCCGCGCCGTCGGCGGAGTCTGCACAGATAAATCTTGCATTTTTGATTTCCGCGCGCGATGCATTCTTAACCGCACATTCGACAGCCTCGGGCACGATCTCTACGCCTGTAAGCTTCCGCACCTTATGCGCCATAGAAAGTCCTACGCTACCTATACCGCAGTAAAGATCGAGAAGGTGCTCATCTCCTTTAAGATCTGCTAAATCGGCAGCCTTTCTGCAGAGAAGCTCTGCGGCATCGTGGTTTACCTGATAGAAGGCTGCAGGAGAAACGTCTAGCTCAACACCGCAGAATACGTCGCTGATTCCGCATTTGCCCCAGAGAGTCATATATTCTTTTCCGAGGATAAGATTTGAATTCATACGGTTTACGTTAATGACGATTCCGACGATTCGTGGGAACTTGTAAGTCAAAAGATCAACAAGACTTTCGTCATACGGAAATTCATTGCCGTTAATAACAAAACAAACGCATATTTCACCAGCCTCGCCCGCGCCGCTTCTGATATACAAATGACGAAGCAGACCGTTTCCACTCAATTCATCATAAACGGAAATGTTGTATTTTTCGGCAAAGTCGCAAACCGTTTTTGCAATTTCTCCGAATATCTCGGGTTGAAGCGGACACGATTCATTACCGATAACACGGTGTGTACCGGAGGCGTAAAAACCCGCTGTAATACCGTTTTGAGTCTTCGCGAAACGGTATTGCGCCTTATTTCTGTAATGCCAAATTACAGCATTGTCGAGCTCGTCAGTAACGTATGCCGTATTGAGAACCTTTACCTCGGACAGGCCGACTTTATCAAACTCCGATTTTACGTTCTGCTTCTTAAGCTCAAGCTCGTGCTCATAATTAATGAATCTGTAAGCACATCCTCCGCAGGTTGCGGGAGCCGTGCATTTATCGCACTTCTCTCGCAACTCGGAATCTTTAATGATATTCACGAGCTTTCCGACAAGATATCCTTTTGTGATCTTGATTATCTTAACCGCGGCGCGTTCACCAGTTACGGCACCGGGAGTAAAGACGACTTTTCCGTTTTCCGTTCTTCCTACCCCGTAGCCGAGATTGCTTACCGCTGTTATATCGAGCTCAAATATATCATTCTTTCTGATATCAGACATAATATTCCTCGCTGTTATCAAGGCAGAAGCAAGCGAGCTTGCCGCCGCGACCTGCGCCGCAATCAATAGCTACGTATCCGTCGCCCTTGAAGATCTTACCATCGCAGGAGTAATTCTCGGTTGTGGGGAGATGTCCGCAGACTACGGTATAACCCTCGATCTTGCGAAGACCGTCATCGGCAGAAAAATCATCGGGTTCGTAATCTTCAAAATCCATATCAGCATCATAGTTGTCAACGCTCGAATGAACAAGGAGCCAATCCTTCCCGCCCGCGTTCATCATTTCGTATGCGGGGAGCTCTTCAAGATATTCAAGAACACCTTCTCTCATATCGTTATCAAGGGTACGGAAGGTATCAAGAGTTGATTTGCCGCCCTTGGTCATCCAATCAGTCATCTCTGCGATATAATCGGGATCGGGTGTTCCGCCGTTTTTGAGCATATCGTCAAAGCCCTTGAGCATTCTGTAAGCGAGTCTGTCGTGCTCGCCGGAGATAGCCCAAATGTTTTCTCTGAAAGAAAGATCGCAAAGGAGATCCATGGGCTCGCTACCGTAGTCAACGATATCTCCGAGTACGAACATAACGTCATCCTTGCTGAAATTAATAACCTCAAGAAGTCTGACGAACTGAGTATAAGAACCGTGGGGGTTGGAAATTACGTAAGTCATGATTGTTCCTCCAAATTATATTACTAAAGTATTGTTGCAAGGTAAGATGTCTACAGTGGCGTCGGGAATCAGATCTGAAACAAGTTCCGACAATCTTCGGCAAACAGGTGCTTCGGTATGATAATGACCCGTTTCAATGATAGCGATACCGCGGCCGTTGTTTTCAAGTGCAGCATAACCGTAGGTGTGATGCTTGAACTCACCGCCTATAATAGCATCCGCACCTGCTTCCGCAGCCGCAGAGATTGCATCCGAGGCTGATCCGCCGAGCACCGCTACGCGATTTATCCTTCTTCCATCCGGAAGCAAAGTATACGTCACGCTATCTGCGGCTAAAACCCGCTTTACGTGAGCCGCAAGTTCGACCTCTGTCATTGCATTAGGAAGGTCGCCGATGCGTCCCAAATCGGGAATTTCGGGCTCGTCGAAGGGAATAACATTCTCAAGCCCTACAATCTCGGCAAGAATATCATTTACTCCGCCCTTGGCAAGATCAAGCCTTATATGGAACGAAAAGCAAGATACTCCGGCATTATTAAGACGGTTATACCAATTCTCGGGCGGTGTATTTGGAACAGGCTCGCCCCAGAACAAAGGATGATGCGTAAGAAGCAGATCGTATTTCCCTTCGATTGCCGCACACACAGCCTTTTCGTAGGGATCGAGAGCAACGAGAACGCGTTTTACTTCTCTTTCAGGATCGGGCATAAGTTGAATGCCGTCGCTGTCCAGACCTTCGATTGAAAGCGGTGGAAGTATCTTTTCAAGTTTTTCATACAGTTCCCGAAGATTCATATCGATTTACCGCCTTCCGCGATTTTGATAAATTCATTGTAAAGTTCATTTGTCTTTTGATCCGACTTTCCGGCGGTAGCATAACCGTCGATCTTCTTTTTTAGAGCAGAAGCATATACGTTTGCCAGTTCAGTAAGCTCATCGCCTCCGCGATAAATATTATGTGTACCAAGCCAAAGCTCTACTTCTGATACGCGGCGAATAATTCCGTCATATTCCGCGGCAATGATCTGATACACACGGTCACGGTCTCGGACAAGTGCCTCATCAATGATGTTGAAACCGTTACTGTACAACCCTTCACGGAGATCATTCGGATGAGTCATTGGCTGAAGGATGAAGCGTACTCCATTATTTTTTGAAAGCTCGGACTCAACTATTATTCTTGATATTAATTCTCCACCCATTCCGAGAATATATATGTCCTCGGGTGAATAGCTTTCGAGTCCTTTCAAGCCGTCGGTAAGCAGAGTATTTATTTTGTCGGATAGACCCGCTTGAGCAATGTTATTTCTGGCAGCATTGAGAGGACCTTTGTTTATGTCGCAAGCAACGGCATATGGCGCAAACCCATTGCCGACAAGAAAGATTGGGAGAGATGCGTGATCCGTGCCGATGTCGGCTGCTCTCTTACCTTTCCGACCGAAAGACACTGCTTTCTCGAGTCTTAAATCTGCAATTTTATATTTTTCCATTGAATAATTACTCTTTTCAGCAGCTGCCGCTATGCGGCAGCTGCAAATGATCAGTTGTTCTTTGCTGCAAGGAAATCGTTGATAGACTTTACAAGTTCATCAGCGTTGGTGCCGTGAACTGCGCAAGCCTGCTCTATGCTTTCGCCGCGGGAGCAAGGGCAACCGAGGCAATGCATGCCGATAGCAAGGAAGAACTGAGCGGTCTCAACATCGTGATCAAGAATATCGCCGATAATTGACTCCTTAGTTACTGTCATAGTTTTCACCTCCATATAGTTATGCATTATAATTATAACCATATTTTGATGTTTTGTCAAGTAAATTTATTAATGTTATATATATAAGCATATAGATTAAATATTTTTACGAAAAAATATTTTCAAAAATTCACAAAAACCTATTGACAAAAGAGACGACTTGTGATATAATCTGTAAAGCATTTTACTTTACACCTTTTCCGGAGGCAATTAATGTTTCAGAAATCACTTGAAATAGGTTACCTTCTCGATTTTTACGGTGAATTGCTTAATGACCGACGCCGTACGGTTCTTGATATGTATTACAACGAGGATATGTCTCTTTCCGAGATCGCAGATGCTCTCGGAATAACACGGCAAGGGGCCCGCGACCTTATTAAAAAAGCGGGTGATGAGCTGCTGATGTTCGAGGATAAGCTTCAGATGGCTAAAAAGTTCCGTAATCTTTGCGAATGCACGGATAACGCCGAACTGATCATAAAGAGCAACGCAGATGACAAGGATTCTTCACTTCTCGCTCTGCTCTCCGAGATCAGGCAGATCATCGAAAATTAAACATCGACAGGAGGCAATTTTATGTTTCAAAGCTTAAGCGACAAGCTTTCAGCCGCCTTCAAGCACTTCCGTAATAAGGGTAAGCTTACCGAAGCGGACGTCAAGGCTGGAATGCGCGAAATTAAGCTCGCCCTTCTTGAAGCCGATGTCAACTTTAAAGTTGTACGTGAATTTGTTAAACAGGTAACCGAACGCGCTGTCGGCGCCGAAGTCCTTGAATCTCTTGTCCCCGCGCAACAGATAGTAAAGATCGTTAACGAAGAGTTGACCGCAATAATGGGCGGCTCTCAGGCAAAGCTTACAATCTCGCCCGCACCTCCCACCGTCATTATGATGTGCGGTCTCCAGGGTGCAGGTAAAACCACTCACGCGGCAAAGCTTGCCGCTATGTACAAAAAGCAGGGCAAGCGTCCCCTTCTTGTAGCGTGCGATATTTATCGTCCCGCGGCTATCAAGCAGCTCCAAATCCTCGGCGAACAGATCGGTGTCCCGGTATTTACAATGGGAACCGACGTATCTCCCGTAAAGATAGCCGAAGAAGGCTTGAAGTACGCGAAAGACAATTTCTGCGATATGGTTTTTATCGATACCGCAGGTCGTCTCCATATCGACGAGGTTCTTATGGAAGAACTTCGTTCGATCAAGGAATCGGTAGAGCCTACCGAAATACTTCTCACAATAGACGCTATGATCGGTCAGGACTCTGTCAACGTTGCAGAGCATTTCAACAATCTTCTCGATATAACAGGCGTTATTCTTACAAAGCTTGACGGCGATACCCGAGGCGGCGCGGCTCTTTCTGTCAGATACGTAACAGGCAAGCCCATTAAGTTCATCGGTGTCGGCGAAAAGATAGATGCGATCGAGCCCTTCCACCCCGACCGTATGGCAAGCCGAATACTCGGTATGGGCGATGTTCTCTCTCTTATTGAAAAAGCCGAGGCTGCTTATGACGATAAGAAAGCCGCAGAGCTTGAGAAAAAGATGCGCGAGCAGACCTTCACTCTTGATGATTATCTCGAACAGTTCGAGCAGATTAGAAATATGGGAAGTATGGAGCAGTTGCTCGGTATGATGCCCGGCGTCAACGCTTCCGCTCTCAAGGATGCTCAGATCGACGAAAAGGCAATGGGACGAGTCGAAGCGATAATCAAGTCGATGACTCCAAGAGAACGAGCAAAGCCCGATATCCTCAATTCATCCCGTAAGCGCAGAATTGCCGCCGGAAGCGGCACCTCCGTAGAAGAGGTAAACAGACTGCTCAAGCAGTTTGAGCAGGTCAAAAAGATGATGAAGCAATTCACATCGATGGGCGGCAAACGCCGCGGTAAACGAATGAAATTCCCCTTCTGATGGGATTCATATAAAAAATAATTTTTTCACATAAAAAAGGAGAAAAACAAAAATGGTAAAAATGAGACTTCGCAGAGCGGGCGCAAAGAAGCAGCCCTTCTATCGTGTAATCGTTGCTGACGAGCGCAGCCCCAGAGGCGGTCGCTTCATCGATGAGATCGGCTACTACAACCCCCTCGGAAATTCTGAGATCAAGATCGACGCTGACAAGGCTAAGGACTGGCTCGCAAAGGGTGTTCAGCCCACCGATACCGTTAAGGCTCTCTTGAAGAAGGCCGGCATCACCGAGTAATTAAGTGGTGCAAGATGGATCTCGAAAAGCTTCTTGTAGACATCGTCAGTGCGATCGTTGACACTCCCGACGAGGTTAAGGTCGTACGAAACGAAAACGGAAACAACATTGAGTTTACTCTCAGCGTTGCTCCCGACGAAATGGGTATGGTTATCGGCCGCGGCGGTAAGATCGCAAAAGCGATCAGAACCGTTGTCAAGGCTGCCTCTGCCTCCACCGGCAAGAAAGTAACCGTTGATATCAGATAAGCGGCTATGCCGCAAATTTGAGGCTGCAGCCCTTGGCTTCAGCCTCAAATTTTAAATACGGAGAATTGACATGATCTCAGAGGAAACAATACGAATTATATCCCATAGATTGGTCAGCGAGAATATTTGCCTGATACCGCTCGATGAGGCTTCTCTCGGTATTATCGATGATTATATGCGATATATACGTTCGGATAGCGATCTATGCCGCAGACTTGCTGACATTGAGCTGAACTATGTACAGATATCATCGGAAGCGCAAACCGCAACTCAGTCATCGTCCGAAATGAAAGAAACGCTTGAAAAGCAATTACGCGTGCTTGCGGACAATTGGAGCTCAAAAGGTGTTTTGCGTGATTTTGTATTTTCCTACAACGAGGAAGAGATCGGATTTATCAAACATAGTTACTCAAATATACTCGAATTCATGCGTAATTCGCAAAGTATCATCACCGAACATCTGATGACGATTAGTGAAACTGCGGCGCAGATTCGCGCTTGTTCTGCTTCATTCACAGAAGTTTACAAAGAATCAAAGCTTGCTGTTTATGCTGCAATGTTAAACAAAAACGTGCAGGACGTTCTTGATTGCCGTGCTATCTCTTTGCAAGCACATGCATCGGCGAGCGAGTGTGAAAGATATTCCTCAAGATTACTGGGCTTTGCAAGAAACTGCACAAGGATAATATCAATAATTAACAAACTGATCATCAACACCTCAGAAGCGCTTGGCTTTGATTATGATAAAAGAATCATTCATCCTAACAGTGCTTATAACGCAGTTTGCGAAGCGATGAATGCCTTAAACAATATAAAATTTGAAAATTAATATAATTGTATATATGTTTTTTCTCTTCACCGCTTGACGGTGAAGAGTTTTTTTGGTACAATATATTTATTACATCTAGCCGAGAAATTGTTTCGGCAGAAACGGAGCTAATATGGCAAAATATTTATTGGCACTTGATGCGGGAACAACAAGTTCACGTGCAATAGTTTTTTCATTGACGGGTGAAATAGTATCTATATCTCAATCCGAATTTCCACAGATATTTCCGAAAGAGGGGTATGTTGAACACAACCCTGATGATATCTGGGAAAGTCAGATTGCGGTTGCTGTCAAGGCTGTCGCCGACGCGGGTCTTACATACAAGGATATTGCCGCTATAGGTATCACAAACCAGAGAGAAACCACTGTTATCTGGGACAGAGCAACCGGAAGACCTATATACAATGCTATCGTATGGCAATGCAGAAGAACAGCTTCATATTGCGAAGAGCTTGCAAAATTCGGGCTTGTAGATATGATCAGAGAAAAGACCGGTCTTGTTCTCGATCCCTACTTCTCTGCCACCAAGATCAAATGGATCCTTGATAACGTAACGGGCGCAAGAGAAAGAGCAAAGCGCGGAGAACTCTGCTTTGGTACTATCGATTCCTGGCTGATCTATAATCTCACAGGAAAGAAGGTTCACGCTACTGACTACTCGAACGCATCAAGAACGATGCTCTTCAACATCAATACCCTTGAATGGGATGATGCGCTCCTTAAAATGTTTGATATTCCCCGCGAGCTGTTACCTGAAGTACGTCCTTCTTCAGGCTTATTCGGATACACAGATCCTTCGCTCTTTGGTGGAAAGATTCCCGTTGCAGGTGTTGCGGGAGATCAACAAGCTGCGCTCTTCGGCCAATGCTGTTTCAATCCCGGTGAGGCAAAAAACACTTACGGGACCGGCGGATTCCTGCTTATGAATACAGGTGAACGCCCCGTATTCTCCAGAAACGGTCTTGTTACAACGATAGCATGGGGCATTGGCAACAAAGTCTATTACGCTTTGGAGGGTTCTGTGTTCGTTTGCGGAGCAGCAGTACAATGGCTCAGAGACGGACTCGGACTTATTAATTATGCTTCCCAAACAGAAGAGATTGCCGCAAGCGTTCCAAACAGCGGAGGCGTATATTTCGTGCCTGCATTCGTAGGTCTTGGAGCCCCGTATTGGGATCCTTACGCAAGAGGATCGATTTCGGGTCTTACTAGAGGTACAACGAAAGCTCACTTTGTCCGCGCAGTTCTTGATTCTATGGCATTCCAAACTTATGACGTACTCTCTTTGATGCAAAATGAAGCAGGCATTAACTTCGAAGCTCTAAATGTTGACGGCGGTGCATCGGCTAATACTCTTCTGTTAAAGATCCAAGCAGATATTCTTGGCAAAAAGGTTCTTCGACCTACCTGCATTGAAACCACAGCTCTTGGAGCCGCATATCTGGCAGGACTAGCAGTTGGTGAGATTTCCGATTTCGATCAGATCAAGGCAAATCGCGCAATTGACAGGATCGTTGAACCCGATATGTCGGATAATGAACGCAATGCAAATATCAAAAACTGGCAAAGAGCAGTTGAAAGATCTTGCAAGTGGATCGACAATTAACAATATTTTATATTCATTATAATCTTAATGTTTCAAATAATAATGCTGAGCGAACTGCTCAGCATTATTATTTGAGGTAAAAATATGAATAATAAAAAATGCGCAATTATAGGTTGCGGAAACGTAGGCGCAACAACAGCATACAGCCTGATGCTATCCGAGATGTTTACTGAGATAGTTTTGATCGATATTGATAAAAAAAGAGCACAAGGAGAAGCTGAAGATATTTCACACGGCGTTCCGTTCAACTCGCCTGTTTCCGTATATGCAGGAGAATACAAGGATATTTCAGATTGCGGAATTGTAATAATCACAGCCGGAGTCTCGCAAAAACCCGGTGAAACAAGAATTGACCTTGTACAACGAAATACTAAAGTGTTTGCAGAAATAATCAATAATATCAACTCAGTAGGCTTTGATGGTATAATTCTTGTTGTGACTAACCCCGTTGACGTCCTGACGAAAGTAACCATAAGTTTATCTGATTTGAATCCATCAAAAATATTGGGTTCGGGTACAGTTCTCGATACCGCGAGGTTGAAGCAAGCGATGGGCGACGAATTAAAGGTAGATCCGAGAAACATTCATACTTTTGTTATAGGCGAACACGGCGATAGCGAGCTTCCCGTATGGAGTAGTGCAAACGTGTCGGGTATCGATATTTCATCATATTGCAATGAAGTCGCAAAGGAGTATTCCACTATTCGTTTCGGAGAAATTTTTGAGGCGATCAGAGATGCGGCATACGGTATTATTGAAGCAAAGGGGGCAACTTATTATGCGATCGCGGAATCTGTAAAAAGAATTGTTCGTGCAATAGTAAGAGACGAGCACGCGATACTTCCAGTTTCTGCTTTACTGACAGGCCAATATGGAATCAATGATATTTGCCTTGGAGTTCCATGTGTAATCGGAAGTAACGGTATTGAGGATATCCTTGAAATTCCTCTGAGTAAATCAGAGCATGACGATCTTATGCGCTCTGCTTCAATTCTGCATTCAACAGTAAGAAATCTTGGAATTGAATTGACTGTATAAAGAAACCCCGCTAAAAGCGGGGCTTTATTCATTGTAATTCAAGTATCTTTTGATAGACGGAGTGCGAATCGACTTTGGCAGCCTGCCAAACGTTTTCACCTTCCGAGGGAATCGCAAAATTATCGTCAACGGCAATAATGGTATGATTGGCTTTAGGTTTTATTCCGCGGCGTGTAAACTCTGCAGAAAGATTCATACCGAAACCGCCCGCCATAATCTCTTCTTCAAGGAATATAATATTCATAACGCCCTCGGGCAAAACTTGTGCAATCAGATCAGCAAGCGCATCATAAGGCTTAATGAACTCACAAAGCACTATTCCTGCTTCAACATCATTCTCCGAAAGCATAGAAATCGCTTCGAGAGCAACCGAAGCCATTCTGCCGTGAGTAATGATGACGTTTTTTGTAGATTCGGAAACAGCAAAGGTTCTGACAGAAAAGTCATCGAAGGAATCCTGATAGAATGCAGCCTTTATAAGTTCATCTTCAACGGCGTTGGGATATCTGATGGCAACGGGAGCGTTTATCTCCAATGCATATCTAAGAGATCTTTCGAGACATTCATACGTTGCAGGAGTAAATATTGTCAGATTAGGAATTGAAGACAGAAAGGATACATCAAATATGCCATGATGTGTCGCACCGTCCGACTGATTCAATCCCGCACGGTCTATTGCAAAAACAACAGGGAGATTCTGCAGAGCAACGTCGTGGACTATACTGTCGTAAGCTCTCTGAAGAAATGTTGAATATATAGCGCATACAGGATGCGCCTCTCCTGCGGATAATCCTGCTGCAAACGTAACCGCGTGTTCTTCGGCAATTCCTACGTCAAAGAAGCGATCGGGATGAGTTTTTTCGAAAAGACCGAGTCCTGTTCCTCTGCCCATAGCCGCGGTAATTGCACAGATCTTTTTATCCTTCTCTGCTAATTCTGTAAGAACGTCTCCGAAAACCTTCGAGAACCCTCCTGCAGGCTCTGCGTCTTTGGCGGCTAGAGAGTGATACTTGTCGGGTCTTTCTTCCGCCGGAGCGTATCCTCTGCCCTTCTGCGTCTTAACGTGAACTATTACGCTTTGATCGCACTTCTTGGCTTCAGAAAGCATATCTTCGAGTGCTGATATATCGTGACCGTCAACGGGACCTATATAGTACAAGCCAAGATCCTCAAAATAGTTTGAGCCATAGAGGATGTTTTTGATCGCTTTTTTTATCTTTGTTAAGAGCGCAACGGTCAACTTACCAATAAGGGGAATCTTATTGAGAACACCTCTGGTAATGCTCTTGGTTTTGAAATAGCCCGGGCGATTTCTTATCTTTGAAAGTGTCTTTGCAACTGAACCGATATTCTTTGAAATCGACATCTCGTTTTCGTTTATAACGATTATGAGCTTGATTCCTTCAGTTCTATCGCAATTATTGAGTGCTTCATAGATCATTCCGCCTGTGAAAGCACCGTCGCCCACAACAGCAACTGCATAAGAATCTGATCCCGTAAGATGAGCTGCTTCCGCAAAACCTAAAGCGGCGGAGATAGAAGTTGAGCTATGTCCCGCACCGAAAGCATCGTATTCACTCTCTTCTCTCTTCGGGAAACCCGAAAGTCCTCCCGGGGATCTAAGAGATGAGAAATTGTCTTTTCTTCCCGTAATAATTTTATGAACGTAGCTTTGATGTCCGACGTCCCAAACGATCTTGTCCTTGGGCGTGTCAAATACTCTGTGCAGAGCAAGTGTCAGTTCTACCACACCAAGATTGGACGCAAGATGTCCTCCGCATTGACTGACGTTATCGATCAGAAAATCCCTGATCTCGTCAGCGAGGACTTCCACGTTCTCTCGATCAAACTCCTTGAGATCAGCGGGAGAATTTACCTGATCGAGAAATGTATATTTTTTATTTTGCATTTTAAACTCCGGATAGTTTTGTTATAATCCGTATATATTATAAAATATTTGTCTGTTAATGTCAAGCAAGACTTTGGTTTATTGTTTTAACAAACCTTGAATTATAGGTTTACTTTGTGAGTGAAAAGATAAACCGTGGCGTAATAAAATATTGCAGATATTCCGATAACACCTATTAATGAACCGACCGAAATAATGGTCAGGAAAAGTGTGGGATCGGAACCAAAAATAAACACCGGCATCAAAACGAACTGAATGATGCCTGACAGCACCGATGAAACAATATTGATAACGATATTGGTAATCAACGCGCCAACAAGCTTATGCTTTCCGTAAAGCATTCCCGAAGCAAGACAGAAATAATAATGCAGTATTGATGCGATTGGGGATATCACAGCGGCAATAATAAGCAGTATGACGTCAAGAACTACTACAGGTTGTTCTTGGAAAATGTGACTGAATACGTCGCTTACAGCACCTTTGAAAGCTTCATAAATTTCGATCGCGTCTTCTCCTATGATAAGAATGAGAACTGATATAATAAACGAGCAAATGGCACCAATCTGATATATATAAGCCACAAGGGTCTTGCAAAGAACGTGCGCTGACGGAGTAACGGGTATAGACAAAGTAAGATACCCCTCGGAGGTGAGCATATTCTTATAATACCTGACCAAAGGCAGAACAAATACTAGAGTAAAAGCAATTCCAACTGCTCCGATGTATAGAATCAAAGAAGAAACATTGATCATATCTATCCATATGTTCTCTGCATCGTTGGAAGCTTCAGGGATCAATTTGCTTTGATAAGTAAAATAATAAGAAACCTTAAGAATGATTGCAGTTATCGGCATTGCTGCATAGAGTAAGAGAATCCACAATCCATATGCTTTAAACTCATGTTTAAATAGTTTCTTTACCATTTGAACTCCTCTCTAAAAAGCTCGTCTATGCTTTTTCCGTTGACGTTGCGAATTTTCTCTGCTTCTCCGTCAAGTATGATCCTACCTTTGTTTAAAAATATCACGCGGTCAAGTGCAGGCTCTATATCGGAAATCAAATGCGTAGAAATTACAACCGCTGAACCCTCGGAGTAATTTCTCAGAATCGTGCCGAGGATATAATCTCTTGTAGCGGGATCAACACCTGCAATAGGTTCATCAAGCAGATAAAGCTTTGCAGCTCGGCTCATAGTCAGTATCAAAGAGACCTTTTCTTTATTACCTTTAGACAACGTACCGATCATAGCGTCTTCGTCAACTCCAAGATCGGAAAGAAGCGTTCTCGCTTTGTCGGGATTAAAATCCTCAAAAAAATCCGTGAAATATTCAATTTCCTTTTTGACGGTAAGCATATTTGACAGAAACATATGGTCGGGATGATATGCAACTATCTTTTTGCTCTCAACTCCAACATCCTTACCGCCAACCTTAATACTGCCAGAGTCGGGAGTTAAAAGACCGCAAATGAGCTTAATAAAGGTAGTCTTGCCGCTTCCGTTAGGTCCGAGCAATCCAATAATGCCGCCGCTTTCAATTTCAAAATCAATTGAATCGAGCGCGATATTGGCACCGTATTTCTTAACAAGACCGGTGCATTTTAAAATTGACATCCAGTTAGCTCCTTTCAAGTTTCTTCAAGAGTTGAAATAAGTAATCTTCATATCAAATGAGCTTCTGGGCTCATTGGGTTTCTTTACTGTAAATGCGACGGTATTCGAATCTACCACAGAGCGGTATACTTCAAACACGTCGCCTTCTCTGAGCTCGAAGTTGAACCAAACGTCAATTCTCTTAATGTTGCCGAGTCTCTCAATATCCCTTTCAGTCATAGCATCGTAAATGAAATCGCAATACTTAGTGTTGTTTACGTGACCTACACCGTCAATCATACTCGGGCGAACTCTTCGGGTTTCGAGAAGCTCCCACTCCCCCTCAATCTTCATTCGTCTCTCAATCGAGTCAAGGTACGGTTCTTCGGGTAAAAGATCTACGACCGCTATCTTCTTTCTGTCAAGGCACAGTCTTCTTGTTGAGTTGTCAAACAATGTTGAAACAGTGGCACCGCCCGCGATAAGCTCGCCGTTCTCATCTTCAAACACAAAGTCTCTTCTGAACGAAGGAGCTCTTCCGCCGGAATGCCAAGTGATACCAATGATCTTATCATTAGGTAAAAGCTTGCGTTTAAGCTCAATAGAATCCGAAAGAAGAACCCAAGAGATTCCAAGCTCCTCCATAAGTCTTTTTTCTCCGATATTCAATGCATCCAAATGCTCCTCGATCATAGCCATTATCATCCTTTGATAAGCAGAAGGAACAAATTCATTCTTTGTATTATACATAGAAATGTCAACCAAAAGGTTGTGCTTAATATCTTTCTCGTTCATAATATAACCTCTGTAGTGCGCGATTTTATTATATTATACAACGAATATTTAAAAAAATCAAGTATTGTAAAAAGTTATACTTGAAATTGGTGTTAAAATAGTATATAATATTTATAAATCTAATTTGGAGCAAACAATGATTAAACTATGCATCTTTGATCTTGACGGTACTACGGTAAACTCGCTGAGATCCATAGCTCACTTCGCTAACGAAACTTTAGAAAATTTCGGGCTCGAACCCTTCCCTGTTGACGACTACAGATATCTCGCAGGCGGAGGAGCCAGAAAATTGATGACAAATCTGATCAACGCCAGAGGAGCAGACATCAACATTTTAGAGGATATGGTTGCCGATTGGCTCGGTAGATACGAAAAGAAGCCTTACTACCTTACAGAGCCTTACGAAGGCATCAATGAAATGCTTGAAAAACTGAAAAGCATTGGCGTAGTAACCGCCATCGTTACCAACAAAAGCCAACGTGTAGCATCCTCAATTATTGAACATTCCTTCGGCGCACCTGGTGTACTCATTGATGAATCTGTGTCCGAGCATCCCGGAATGGTTCTCAAGCCTGAACCCGATGAGATACTGAAATTGTGTAAAAAATATTCGGTCTTGCCGTGTAACACGATGTACGTAGGCGATCACGGAATTGATATGCAAACTGGCAAGAACGCAAATGTAACAACCTGCGGCGTAACATGGGGATTTCACACCGAAGACGAGTTGATCTCCGCGGGAGCAGATTTAATAGCTCATCATCCTATCGAAATTTTTGAATTTATTAATAAATCGTATAAGGAGAATAACAAATGAAACGTAAGAACGTTTTGATGATCTTTACAGATCAGCAGCGCGCAGATACCATTCACGCGCTCGGTAACGAAAAGATCGTCACACCCGCGCTTGACAGTATAGCAAACGATGCCGTTGTTTTCGACAAGTGCTATACTCCCTCACCAGTTTGTGTTCCCGCAAGACTCTGTATGAAAGCAGGTCAATACTGTGCGAGAACGGGTAACAACAATAACAATCCGAACATCGCTTACGAAGGCGAAGGCTTTTATAAGAGATTTACCGATGCCGGCTATAACACTTGTGCAATCGGTAAGATGCACAATTCTCCCGTGCTCTACGATGGTATGGGCTTCAGAACCAGGATCACGCAGGAAGAGCTTTCTCATCCTGCTGACCACTATACTCAATTCATCTGCAATTCTCAGTACAAATACGTTTTCGACTATATGGGTCAGAGATCGGACATGTACTACATACCGCAGATCTCTCAGCTTCCCGCAGAGGCGCATCCTACGCAGTGGATCGGTGATAATTGCGTGAATTTCATCAAAAACGCGAATACAGACGAAGAGCCAATCTTCCTCGTTGCATCCTTCATCCATCCTCATCCGCCGTTCGCACCGCCAGCTCCCTGGAACAAGATGTACCGCAAGAACGTACGTGATCCGTTTATTCCCGAGGACCCCGACTCTTACGAGGATATGCTTCGTAATAAGTACACTTGCGACGCTCTCGGAATTTCGCCGAGAAGGCTCGAGCTTCTTAATCAGTATTATTACGCTTGCATTTCTTTCGTTGACTATCAGATTGGCAGAATCATCGCAGAGCTCAAGGCCAAGGGTATCTATGATGACACGATAATTATGTTCTCCTCTGACCACGGCGATATGATGGGAGACTATGCTTCTATGGGTAAGCGCACAATGCTTGATGCCGCCGCAAAAATCCCTTTCCTTCTCAGAATTCCCGGTAAGGATCACGAGATCAGACACGATCCCGCATCCCTTGTCGACGTCGCTCCGACTCTGCTTTCTGCTTGTGGAATTGAATACGATGCCGAAGATTTTGACGGCGTTGACCTTATGACAGATTCTCACGAGCTCGTATACTCACAGTACGGCAACGGAACTCTTGGAATCTATATGGTTGCATCCGGCAAGGATAAGCTTGTATATTCTGCAGTAGGTAACCGGTATTTCTACTTTGACTCCTTCCCCGATGCAGTTGACAAGTATGATGAGAGCAATCCCAGAGTTATTTATCTCAAGGAAAAGCTTGATGCTCATATTGCGAGTGACGTTTGCTCTGTTATCGAAACTGAACCGAAGGAAAGCCCCGCAAGACAGCCTAAATACTCCTTCTATCCTCCGCTCAACGACCATATCAAGAGAGCGGACGAAGAGCGCGCACGCATGCCCGAAGGCTACGATATCGTAATTGGCTCGAAGCAGACCGATTTTTGGTAAACCATTAATTACATAAAGAATAAGCTCCCGATCACAAATCGGGAGCTTAATTATTCAAATCAGAAAAGTCCGCTGATCTTTCCCGTTTCGTCAACGTCAATACGCTCTGCCGCGGGAACCTTGGGGAGTCCGGGCATTGTCATAATGTCACCCGTAAGCGCAACAATGAATCCTGCACCCGCGGAAAGCCTGAGTGCACGGACAGTAACGGTAAAGCCATCAGGCGCACCGATCTTGGTCATATCGTCCGAGAAGCTATACTGCGTCTTTGCCATACATATTGGAAGATTTCCATATCCTGCCGCGGAAAGTCTGTCAGCTTCCTTCTTTGCCTGAGCGGTAAGGATAGCACCTTCACCTCTGTATACTCTGCGAACGATTGCATTGATCTTATCCTCAATCGAGCCTTCGAGCTCATAGCTAAAGGAGAAATCATTAGGCTGTTCACAAAGCTTTACGACTTCCTCAGCAAGCTCGATAGCGCCGTTTCCGCCATTCGCCCATACCGTGGAAAGGATAGCCTTTACGCCAAGCTCAGAGCACTTGCGGATAACAAGATCGATCTCAGCATCGGTATCGGTCGGGAATCTGTTTACTGCCACAACGCAAGGAAGCTTATATACGTCCTTGATGTTAGAAACGTGACGAAGAAGATTAGGAATACCCGCCTCAAGAGCCTCAAGATTTTCTGCTCCGAGCTCTGTCTTGGGAAGTCCACCGTGCATCTTAAGCGCACGAATTGTACCAACAACTACGACAGCATCGGGCTTAAGTCCTGCATATCTACACTTGATATCGAGGAACTTCTCCGCACCGAGATCTGCACCGAAGCCAGCCTCGGTTACGCAGTATTCACCAAGACGTAGGGCGATCTTAGTTGCGGTAACTGTATTACAACCGTGTGCAATATTTGCAAAAGGTCCGCCGTGAACCAGTGCGGGCGTACCCTCAAGAGTTTGTACAAGGTTGGGGCTCATAGCGTCCTTAAGAAGTGCTGCCATAGCACCGACAGCTTTGAGATCTCCTGCAGTAACAGGCTTATCGTCATAGGTATATCCAACAACGATGCGAGAAAGTCTTTCCTTGAGGTCGGTAATGGAATTGGCGAGACAGAATACAGCCATGATCTCGGATGCAACCGTAATATCATATCCATCTTCACGCGGAATTCCGTTGACCTTGCTTCCCAGTCCATCAACAATACTTCTGAGCTGACGGTCGTTCATATCAACACAACGCTTCCAAGTAATTCTTCTGGGATCGATATTGAGAGCATTTCCCTGATAAATGTGGTTGTCAAGCATTGCCGCAAGAAGATTGTTTGCGGCGCCGATCGCGTGGAAATCTCCTGTAAAATGAAGATTTATATCTTCCATCGGAACAACTTGTGCATAGCCACCGCCTGCGGCACCGCCTTTGATACCGAAAACAGGGCCTAAAGAAGGTTCACGAAGAGCGGCAATAGATTTCTTACCGATCTTTCTGAGACCGTCGGCGAGACCAATAGAAGTTGTTGTCTTGCCTTCACCGGCGGGAGTGGGAGTTATTGCGGTCACTAGAACAAGCTTGCCATTCTTTTCCGGTGTGTCATTGAGAAGATTTCTGTCGATCTTTGCTTTAAATTTACCGTACTGGTCGAGGTATTTCTCATCAATACCTGCGATCTTTGCGATTTCTGAAATCGGACGAAGCTCGGTTTGCTGAGCAATTTCGATATCGGATAAGTAAGCCATAATATGCCTCCTTTTAATAATTACACTTTTCCGCCAAACAGGTGTCGGTCATATTGGCCGCCGCCAGTAACAGCTTCTTTTATTCCATCAAAATCGGGATTAACGTACTTCTTGAACCAATCATCGAGACTGGAAGTCATTTCATTGATCAACTGCTCATATGCAGGATCATCAAACAAATTGTTATACTCATCAGGATCCGCCTTAAGATCGTAAAGCTCACAGGGCCCCGGGTATCTGAGCACGAGCTTATAATCGGTATTTCTTATCATTCTGCACGGACCGTATTCATCGAACACAACTACGTTCTCGCGTACTCTCTCGGTTTTTCCTTCAAGAAGATTCTTGAAGCTTGCACCGGGCTGCTCGGGATCATACGTATTCTCGACATCTGCAATTTCGAGAATAGTCGGGAAGAGGTCGTAGTGACTGAGCATCTCCTCGGATACTCTGCCTCCCTCGAATCTACCGGGTGCAGCAATGATAGCAGGAACCTTTACAGAGGTATCATACATATTGACAGGCTTAGTGCCGTTGCCCTTGCCCCAAATGCCGTGATGTCCCATATTCATACCGTTATCTGCAGTAAATATGATTACGGTATTTTCAAGAAGATCCTCTTCTTCAAGTCTGTCAAGCAACTTGCCGATTCCTTCGTCCATAGCACTGATTGCGGCATAATAGCCCGTAAGACTTTCTCTGCGATGCTCCTGCCAGGTTTCGGGAATCGGAGGATAATTCATCTGTGAATATCTGATGCCGGGATGAGACTGTGAATTCCACTCCTCGAGTGTGATCTTACCAAATCTTGTCCAGTTGTGAGGAGGCAGATTCGGCGTGGAATCAAAGGCACAATCCTTATACATATCAATGTATTTTTTCTTGTGGTGCAAAGCAGACCAAGGAGAATGAGGAGCCGTGTAGCTTACAGAGAGATAAAAAGGCTTTTCCTTGTCTCGGGTATCAAGAAATTCGATCGCATTATCGGTAATTACGTCGGTCACGTATTCATTCTCGAGCATATCGATCTTACCGTCAACAAGCATCATCGGATAGAAATAATTATCTCCGCCGAGCGCAATAGTCTTCCAATAAGTGTAGCCCGCCTGAGGAGTCGCACTGTCACCAATATGCCACTTACCCGAAAGAGCACATTCATAACCGTTCTTTGCAAGCTCACCCGTGATTGTTCTGTGAGGTGCTAAATACTGAATGGGAGTATCACCGGTAATCTGACTCTTGCCCCAAGTATAATACCACGGTAGATCATCGTTTTCATATGCCTTGAGGAGGTCTTCATTGATCTTGTCATCTGAAAGATTGCCTTTGGCTAGCCAATCGTGAACTCCGTGTGCAGAGGGCATTTTTCCGCACATAATGGATGCTCGTGCGGGAGAACACACAGGAGATGCACAAAAGAAATTATCGAATCTTACGCCCATCTCTGCAAGTCTGTCAAGATTTGGGGTTTTGAGTTCTTTATTGCCGGCACATCCCATTGCCCAAGCGCCATGGTCATCTGAAAGAATGAATAAGAAATTCGGTCTTTTTTCAGCCATTATTACTTCTCCAAATCAATTATTTGTCTTCTTTTTTAAGATGAATCTTTTGATGATCGGCATAATACCGTCAATAATCGGTTTCATATTAATTACAATAATAACCGTAAATAAAGCGATCTGATAGTAAACCCAACCTTCAATTTCAAACACCATTATCGCAGCTTGAATAACCAACAAAAGCGTGTTGATAATGAGTTTTATGGGTTGAGTATTGAATTTAACGTAGCTCTGCGCATTAATTGCTCTGATTAAATAGACAGCCAGATAACCCGCTATGGAACCGAATGCCGCACCTTGTGCAGCAACGATCAAGTTGAACTTTTCGGCAAATACGGGAATAAGAAGAACGGTAACGAGAATATTCACCGCCGCACCTGTCATAGAAGTAACAAGTGACATAACGCTCTTTTTCTTGACAAGATATACACTTCCCATAAAGGTTGCAAGCGAAAGAAAAACGGTTGAAATGATCATCGTAGGCATATACTGCCACGCATCGTAGTAGGATGCATCCATCAAAAGCACCGTAAATACCTTCGAAAGTGCGATCAAAGCGGATCCCGCCATAAAGATCAAACCAAGATAGCTCTTAAATACTGAACTGTAGAATGAGCCTCTGCCGTTATCATCGGCATCTGTGACCGCAGAAAGCTGCCAGGCTTCGGTGAAAATCGTAGTAAGCAATGTAATTGCAGTAGGTATCTTCAAAGCCGCCGCAAAAAGTCCGTTTACGTCATTTCCGCAAAAATGAGCAACAATAAATCTGTTGGCAACACTGTTTACCCAAATAAAAACAGTATTCGGAATAAGAGGAACACTATATTTCAGCATAGCAACAACGGTTTCTTTAGTCACAAGCTTTATATCAAAGTCGCGCCAAAGCTTCATTGCAACTATCAGGAACAATGTTACCAATACATTAGCTACTACAACAGAAAGAACGTATCCGAGAACGCCCATATCGAAGCAAACAAGGAAGATCACGTTGAGTGCTATATTGAGTGCGGTATTGATAATTCCCTGCAAAGCATACATCTTTGTATATCCGAGTCCTCGGACGTAGAAAGAAACTGCGCATTGCAGATTTGCGGTAATAACAAAAACAACGATAAGCCAGTTATAACCTTCAAAATAATCAAACTGCCAGAGAATCGGTGACAAGAGCGTAAAGACAACACTACCGAGAAGAAGTACCGCCATTCCGGAGGAATACACTTCTTTCTTCTTCTCTCCCGCATCAATAGCAAATCTGAATATTCCGTCATACATACCGATTGCCGCAAGGGGCATAAGAAGGTTTGCCGCCTGAGTTATAAGGTCAGCCGTGGAATATTCTGCTTTAGACAAAAGAGCCGTATACAGCGGCATAAGAAGATACACCATCACCTTGGATGAGAATGTACCTATGCCGAATATAAGCGTATTTGACAATAGCTTTTTATACTTGTTCATCAGCTAACCTCTGTACTCATAATAAGCGAATAATTAATCAGCGTTCTCCCAGTTGTGGTAAACGTTCATGACGTCATCGTCATCCTCGAGCTTTTCAAGAAGAAGTCCCATAAACTTGATATCATCCTCGCTTGTAAGCTCAACTGTGTTCTGCGGAACCTTGGTCTTTTCGGCAGATTCAAGCTTGTAACCTGCAGCCTCAAGAGCCTCGGAAACTGCATAAAGATCATCGGGCTCGGTGTAGATCTCGAAGATATCCTCGTCGGCCATAAAATCAGCTGCGCCTGCCTCAAGAGAAGCTTCCATAAGTGTATCTTCATCGATATCGCCATCTTCATTATTGATGATGATAATACCCTTTTCATCAAACATAAAGCTTACGCAACCCGAGTTACCAAGGTTACCGTGATACTTCGAGAAATAGGAGCGTACGTTACCTACAGTACGGTTTCTGTTATCGGTTGTGGTCTCAACGATTACGGCAACACCGGAAGGTCCGTAGCCTTCGTAAGTAATAGCTTCGTAGTTTGCGTTATCGGAGCCTACAGCCTTCTTGATTGTACGCTCGATGTTATCGTTGGGAACGTTGTTCGCCTTAGCCTTCTGGATAAGGTCGCGAAGCTTAGAGTTGGAGGACGGATCGGGTCCGCTTTCCTTAACTGCGATGGTAATTTCCTTACCGATCTTGGTAAAGACCTTCGCTTTCTGAGCGTCAGTCTTTTCTTTCTTGTGCTTAATGTTACTCCATTTGCTGTGTCCGGACATTTTAATATACCTCTTTTGATTAATAATTTCTGATTAGATCTGCTCGGTCTTCTTCAGGCAGATAAGCTCGAAAGCAGTACCGAGAATGGATTTTGTTGCCGCAGTAAGAGCGAGACGGGTAGAAACAACCTCGGGATCAGATTCAGTAAGGATACCGCAGTTGTGATAGAATCTGTTAAATGCTGCTGCAAGATCAAGAATGTATCTTGTGATATAGAAGGGCTCGTAGTTTTCGATAGCAGCCTCGATTCTCTCGGGGAAGATAGAGATTACTCTAAGAAGGTCATGCTCCTCAGGGGTGGATGCTTTGTAATTGCCGTTATACTTAACGTGTGCAGCCTTAGCCATTACGGAACAGGTTCTTGCATACGTGTACTGTACGTATGGACCTGTATTTCCGTCGTAGGAGAGCGCATCCTCGAGCATAAAGTTGATATCCTTGATTCTGTTGTTGGAAAGATAGTAGAATACTATTGCGCCGACGCCTACCTTCTCTGCGATCTCATTCTTCTTGTCTTCGGGCATATCGGGATTTTTATCTCCGGTGATCTGATACACCTTTTCAATTGCCTGAGCAAAAAGATCCTTGAGAAGAATTACGTTACCCGTTCTTGTCGCAAGTTTTGCGCCGTTGATGCTAACAGTACCGTAAGGAACGTGAACGAGCTTATCCGACCAATCATAGCCCATAAGTTCTACCACTTTGAACCACTGAGCAAAATGCAGAGACTGACCTGCTGAGGTTACGTAGATACACTTGTCAAAATCATAAGTCTCTTTTCTGTAAAGAGCCGCAGCTATGTCTCTTGTCGCGTAAATGGTAGAACCGTCGCTCTTGAGAACGAGGCAAGGAGGCATATTATATTCGGAAAGATCGACTATGGTAGCACCCGCGTCGACCTTGGTGATCTTTGCATCTGCAAGCTTGTCAAGTACGGGTCCGCACTTATCATAATAGAAGCTTTCTCCTGCGTAACTGTCGAATTCAATATCAAGCTGAGCATAGGTTTTCTTATACTCCTCGATGCTTATGCTTATAAACCACTTCCAAAGCTCACGATTCTCCTCTTTACCTGCTTCAAGAGCGGTAAACTCAGCTCTCGCCTGATCCTCAAGAGTGGGATCGTTCTCTGCCTCGGCGTGGAACTTTACATATAGCTCTACGAGCTTATCAATTCCGCCTTCTTCGATATCTTGCTTGCAACCCCATTTGCGGTACGCAACGATTAACTTACCAAACTGAGTCCCCCAGTCGCCGAGATGATTAACACCAATACAGTTATATCCCGCAAACTCATGAAGCTTTTTAATCGAATGACCGATAACGGTCGTTCCGAGATGGCCGATGTGGAAGGGCTTTGCAACATTAGGAGAAGAATAGTCAAGAACGACAGTCTTTCCGTAACCGTTCTCTGGAGAGCCGTACTTTTCGCCCTTAGCAAATACTTCTTTAAGAGTTTCGTTTGCAAGCGCGTTGCTGTCGATCTTGAAGTTCAGATATCCGTTCACAGCTTCTGCTTTGATAGCATCACCGCCGTTAAACCCCTCGGCCAATGTCATCGCGATCTGAACGGGCGACCGGCGAAGGATCTTGCTGAGCTTAAAGCAAGGAAGCGCGATATCACCCATCGTGGTATCCGCAGGATACTCGAGAAGATCAAGGATCTCGTTTACAGAAAGCTGTGCACCGGCAAAAGAAGCCGATACAATACTCGAAATGCTCTCTGCAATCTGATTTTTAAATATTTTCATTATTAACTACCTACCTGTTATTTTATTCATCATCATCGTCGCCCTTATCTCGCTTGGACATAAGCAAGAAGACAACAGCGAGTCCGACCACTCCAACACCAACGCCTATCCAAAGCCAAGGCTTAGCTTCGTCTCCGGTTGCCGGAGAAAGCATCAATGCGTTTAAAATCTGATAATAATACATCATAGCGATCACCTCTTAATAAGTTTTACCTTCATTGATCATATCTATAGCCGCAAGCCTTTGCGATTCAGAGACGTTGATACCGCCAAGAATACGCGCAAGCTCGTCTATTCTGCCGTCCTCATCAAGCTCAACGACCTGTGATTCTGTTCTGCCTGCCTTTTCAAACTTTGAAACAAGCAAGTGATGGTGAGCCAGAGAAGCAATCTGTGCAGAATGGGTAACAGCAAGAATCTGCGATGATGCGGAAGCTTGCTTCAACTTGATACCGATCTTTCCCGAGGTTTTACCGGATACTCCGGTATCAACTTCGTCAAAGATCAAGGTATCTGTCTTATCCGCCTCGGATACAGCGCATTTGAGAGCAAGCATCACTCTCGAAAGCTCGCCGCCCGATGCTGATTTTTCAAGCGGTAACAATGGTTCACCTGCGTTTGCAGCGATCAAGAAATCGATCTGATCCTTGCCGGATTCAGAAAACTCGTTTTTTTCGCCAATCGTTACGGAAAATCGTACCTTGGGCATATCAAGGAATCGAAGCGTTTCGCATACTTCCTTTTCGATTCTGATCGAGTTTGATTTACGTGCTTCTGTCAAGGATTTTGCTTTGACTTCAAGTACCGCCTGAAGTGCATTTTGCTTGGAAACAAGCTCATCCATAACTATCTCTGATGATTCAATTCTCTCAAGCTCCGATGAAGCATTATTACCGAAGTCAATAATCTCTTCCACAGTGCTTCCGTATTTGCGCTTAAGTCGTGTGATCAGTGCCAATCGGCTCTCGATCTCATCAAGTCTGGCTGAAGGATCTGAGTTCAGATCAGACTCTACTGCTATTCTCTGAAGCTCGGAAGAAATATCATCAAGCTCATAGGTACAGCTTCTCAGCCTCGCGGCGAGATCATTATATTCGGGAACAACGTCTGCTACCTTAGACAACATTTCGGCCGCATGGAGAGCCATTGATGATGCTGTAATTCCCTTCTCGTTCGCATATAACGTTCTTGCGGCGGAATCGCTGAATTTTTTGATTCTTTCAGCAGATTGAAGCTTGGAACGCTCGGCAACCAAGGATTCCTCTTCACCCGCCTTGAGTTTGGCGGCTGTGATCTCTTTGATCTGAAACTGTAGCATATCCTGCCTTCGTGAAAGCTCCGCGCTGTCCCTTATCAGATTTGTGATCTGACGTCTGATATCAGCCCACTCTTCATAGACAAGGGAATAATCGTTCACAAGATCATCGGAGGAAGAATACGTATCAATCAACGACAACCTCGCGCTTTCATCTGCAAGTCGCAAACTTTCATTCTGGCCGTGAACAGTAATTAAAAGGCTGCCGACCTTTCGCATAATCTGTTGTGAAACGCCTCTTCCATCGATCCTGCAAGAGGATCTTCCGTCGGCAGAAGTAATTCTTTCAAGAGTGATCTCTCTTTCCGATACGTCAAAACCTAATTCATTCAAAGAACAAACCGTATAATCGGAAAGATCCGAAAAAACCGCGCTGACAAGTCCCTTTGTCTCTCCTGTACGAAGGAGATCTCTTGCAATCTTTTGACAGATCAGGAACTTGATACAATCTGTGATAACAGATTTTCCAGCTCCCGTTTCGCCGGTAAACACGGTCAAGCCCGATGAAAAGTCAAATTCAATCTCACTTATGACCGCCATATTTTTAATATGCAATGATTTCAGCATATCGGACCTCTATCAGACGGAATCGAGCAATGCGTGGATTCGAGCACTCAGATCTTTTGCTGATTCTTCACTTCGGACAACCATAATGATCGTGTCGTCACCGGCAACGCATCCGAGAATATCATTTGAATCTATAGAATCAAGGCCGGTTGCGACTGCCGTTGCAAGTCCTGGATAAGTCTTAATCACAATATTGTTGATGGCATAATCTACGCTGATAATGGAATTAACAAGTGCACGGTTGAATTTTATCGAAGGTGCATTGTCATTTTTTGAAGCTACTGTATATCTGTAAGAACCTCGGCCTGTAAGGACCTTGGTAAGCTTAAGCTCTCTGATGTCTCTTGAAACCGTAGCCTGAGTAACCTGGAAACCCTCTTTACAGAGCATTCCAATCAACTCTTCCTGAGTTTCTATCTCATATCTTGTGATGAGAGAAACTATTTTCTCTTGTCTCTTGTTTTTCATATTATCACCCGCATTTATTGAACTGAAGCAAGCTTTGAGCAAAGATCCGCATAGAAATTATGCTCTTTGATTCTTATAAGCTTTGCTGTTTTGTCGGATTTGGAAACACGTACAGACTGATTTTTCATAATTCTGATATTGATCCTGCCGTCAATGCTGAGATAAAGATGAGGCTCTCTATCGCACACATTCTTTATTTCGAGAACAGCACTGTCGGAGAAAACAATAGGTCTGTCTCTGAAGGAATGCGAGCAGACAGGGGTAACGCAGAATGCGCTTACGTTGGGCGCCATAATCGGTCCTCCGGCGGCGAGCGAGTATGCGGTTGATCCCGAAGGAGATGTGACTATCAGTCCGTCCGCTCTGTAATTCCCGACAACCTTATCGTTTGCAAGAAGCTGCATATCTACGATTTTTGCCATAGATCCGTTTGAAACGACCGCATCATTTAGCGCGCGGCTGAAATAGAGCGGCTTACCGTTATGGATAAGCTCTACGTCAAGCATAGCTCTTTCGTCAAAATAGTAGTTGCCGTGCATCACTTCGTCGATAAGCTCAAGCTCGTTGACTTCAATAGCGGTCATATATCCTAGTCTGCCCTTATTGATACCGAGAATAGGAGTTCCCTTGGGGGCGGCTCTTCTTGCAGCCTCAAGTACAGATCCGTCGCCACCAACTACAACAGCAAGATCAATGCAGTCGTAAACTTTCTCTGGGGCAACGTACTTTACTGCATCAATGCCGTCAAACGCCGCTTTAGCATAATTAGGAAGGATCATTGTAGCTCCGCAAGAAGCAAAGCGCAACGCAGCTGCACGCGCTATCTCAGCCTTTTCAGCTACTCTGAAATTTGTTGTAATAGTTATGTTTTTCATGACTTTCTCCTGAAATGGAAGAAAATATTTTTGTCAATTATAATCTACTCCGGAAATAATTCTTTCCTGAAGTACGTTATTACGTTTGGTATATAGAGCAAGAAACTCAACGTTACCGTCACCGCCGACAATCGGCGAACGGATCAGATTTTCAAGGAATAGTCCGTTTTCTACGCAAGCGGCAGTAACTCTTCTGACTGCGCTTAATCGGTAGCGAGGCAGTTTTACAATACCGCCTTTTCCTATCGCTTCTCTGCCGCATTCAAACTGCGGCTTGATCAAGGTTATGAAAACGCCGTTATCAGCAAGGATCTGTCCAAGCCTCGGGATGATCAGAGTCTGTGAGATGAACGATACGTCCATTACTATGATGTCTGCAGGATCCGGGACAATTTCCGTATTAAGGTAACGTGCATTGACACCTTCGAGAGAAATGACTCTCGGATCTCTTCTGAGATCAAAATCAAGCTGATCACGACCCGAATCAATGGCAAACACCTTTATTGCGCCTCTCTTGAGCAAGCAGTCAGTAAAGCCACCAGTTGAAGCACCAATATCAGCGCACAGCTTACCTCTCGGATCGATCGCAAAAGCATCAAGTGCCGCTTCAAGTTTCAAGCCGCCTCTTCCAACGTACGGTAAAGCATCGGTGCACACTATATCGTGTTCGACTGTTTCATCGATCTTTAAACTTGCTTTATTGATAACTTCACCGTCTACGGTAACAAGTCCGGCTTCGATAGATCTCCTGGCCGACTCACGGCTCTTGGCAAAACCATTTTGAGTCAGATAAACGTCAATTCTCGTCATTTCTTTCTAACAAGTAAATAGTCGGCAAGGTCGGAAAGATTATGGCAATCGTTAAACAGGATCAGCTCCTTCTTAGCTTCATCTGTCAGTTTTGACGCATAATCCGAAGCATCTTCGATGCTCATAAAGGAAAGAAACGTGGTCTTGTTTCTTGATGCATCAACACCTGTATTCTTGCCAAGGATAGATGCATCTGCTGTAGCATCGAGAATATCATCGATAATCTGGAAAGCCAGACCTATCGCCGAAGCATATTTCTCTGCGGCTTTGTATCTCGGGTCGGTATCATCGACTCCTGCCGCAAGACATCCAAGCTTTGCAGATGCCATTATCAATGCACCGGTTTTCTTGGAATGAAGCTTGAGGAGAGTTTCAAAGTCCAATGACTCTTTCTCACCGCGCATATCAATGATCTGACCGCCAATCATTCCCTCACTTGCAACAGCTTCTGCAAGCACTGAAAGAGCTTTAATACGGAAATCGGAATCGATATTTTTATTATTAGCGATCATTTGGAAAGCTCTGACAGACAACGAATCGCCCGCAAGAAGTGCAGTAGCTTCGCCAAATACCTTATGTGAGGTAGGCTTACCTCGTCTGAGGTCGTCATCATCCATACAGGGGAGATCATCGTGGATCAATGAAAAAGTGTGGATCATTTCGACAGCAAGCGCAAAATCTACCGAATGTTCAACACTTCCGCCGCAAGCACGGCAAAATTCATTTACGAGAAATGCTCTGATCCGCTTACCACCCGCAGTGAGGCTATAAAGTTCTGCTCGTCTGACCTCATCAGTATCCGGATCGTCGAGTAGCGAATATGTCTTATCAATTGCCGAATCGATCAGCTCGGAATTATTTCTCAAAAAATAGTCAAGATTTTTAGTCATTGGTCTGTACACCCGAAACAGCAATTATTCTCTCTTTGGCGTCGGACAGAAGCTTATTGGCTTCTCTGACAAGACCAACGCCTTTTTCATAAAGCTTGAGCGAATCTTCAAGAGAAACTTCTCCTCTTTCAAGAGCCGCAACAATGTTTTCAAGCTCCATCATAGCTTTCTCAAAGCTGAATTCTTTATTTTCCATATTAAATCACAAATCCTGAATAATTATTTTATTACGGCTTCAACCTTGCCGTCTGAAAAAGTTAAAGTAATATCATCGCCCGATTGGAGATGTTCAGCAGATGATACAACGTGATTGTCCTTCTGTACAAAGGAATATCCGCGTGAAAGAACAGATATCGGATTAAGAGCCTCGAAGCGTCCAACCTTATCGGCAAACAACGCTTCCTTTGTCGACAGAATATTTCTGTATGAGGCATCAATCCTCTTGCCAAGGTACAGCAATTCGTTTTCTCGCAATTCAACGTATCTGACGGGATTGGCAAGAACAGGCGACTTTGCAAGCATCTTCAACCTATTTTCTGCGTTAACAAGATTCCTGGTAATTACACCGCATGATCTCTTAAGCAACGAATCAAGCGAAGCAAGGTACTCCTTCATATCAGGAACAGCCAATTCAGCCGCCGCAGAAGGCGTCGGGGCTCGGAGATCCGCCACAAAATCTGAAATCGAAACGTCAGTTTCGTGTCCTACAGCAGAAATTACGGGAATTGTTGAAGCCGCAATAGCACGTGCCAATGCTTCGTCATTGAATGCACTGAGATCCTCGCCGGAGCCTCCGCCTCTGCCGATGATGATTACGTCAACATTATTTATGGATATAAAATATTTAACACCGGAAAGAAGGCTTGCGGCAGCACCTTCACCTTGAACAAGTGCAGGATACAACTCTGTCTCAACAACAGGCCATCTTCTATGCAGGATATTCATTATGTCTTGAATTGCCGCACCTGTAGGAGACGTAATAATTCCTATTTTTTGAGGGAACTTCGGAATTGGAAGCTTTCTTTCTTTATCAAACAAGCCTTCATTCATAAGCTTGTTTTTCAACTGCTCAAAAGCGGCGTGCTGATCTCCAAGCCCTGATTGTGACATGAAACCAGCGTATAGTTGATATGCACCGTCACGAGGAAATACGGAAACTCTGCCCCAAATGGTCACGGTCATGCCATTATCGGGCTCGAATCTCAACCTTGACGCATCTCTTGCGAACATCACGCATTTTACAAGTGACTTTTCATCCTTGAGAGAAAAGTACAAATGCCCCGTTGCGTAATGATGTTTAAAATTTGATATTTCGCCCCTGACAACTGCGGTCTGAAGGAGCTCGTCCGAATCTATAAGCATCTTAACGTACTCATTAAGCTGCGTTACAGAAAGGGTTAGTTCGTTATTGTTCATTATAAACGGTTCTCCGCCAAAAACTTGTTTCGTCCGATCAAAGCTACGCCAACGGCGTTATCGGAAGAATACTGCGGTTCTGTGAAATATACGTTTCCTAGAGAAGACAGCCTTTTCTTGATGATACTGTTGCTCATCACGCCGCCTGCCCAGACGATGGGTAAATCACCATACTGTTCTCTTACGTTTATTGCAATAGCATTCAAAGTCTTGGCAACGAATTCAAAGGTGTACAAGCAAATCTCATCTTCCGATATACCTTCCGAGATCATTTTTTTCGCTTTGTTCTCAAGACCAGACAAATTGCAAGAATTATTGTTTACGGAAATCTTAATCCCTTTAATCCTTCCTGTAAATCGGAGAGCCGATTCTTCCATACGCGGTCCGCATGGGAATTTGTATCCGAGAGCCACACCTATACGGTCGATAGCCTGACCTGCGTTAAGGTCGAGAGTGCCGCCGATAAGTTCGATCAAAAACTCATCGCTTGAAGGCTTGACAAGCAGGCACTCGGTTGTACCGCCCGAAACATGGAAAGCAATAAAAGCCGGATACTTATCAAATAGCTTGTCTACTGAGGCACCCGACGTAACGTACGATGCCATAACGTGACCTTGTTGGTGAGAGGTTGTATAAATAGGACAACCAGCGCCTGCTGCAAGCATACCCGCAGCAGACAGTCCCGAAAGGAAGCAAGGCATATATGAATCCTCGGCATCTCTCGGCTTTGAGGAAACAGCTACCGCATTGATCTTTCTTCCGTCCAACGCTTCGCTCAATTTTTTTGTAAGTATCGGTAAATTCTTGATATGAGCAAATACCGCATCTGATTGTCTGAGACCTCGTTCACCTTCCTTAACAGGAAGCGGGATCTTGATATTCGCCAAGATATCACCTGCTTCATTACATAAAGCGGCAGAGGTTGTATAATTGCTGGTATCAATACCGCAAAAAAGCATTAAGCCTCGCCTCCGGCACTCTTTTCCTTGTAAACAGCGTTGAGTACACCGTTAACAAAAGGTCTTACCTTGTCCGCGTCATCATACTTCTTGATAAGCTCAATTGCTTCATTGATCGAGGCTGTATCGGGAACATCCGCGCAGAAATACATCTCGTAGATCGCAAGTCTGATCGCTGCACGCGCAACGGGAGAAATTCTTGTTTTCTTCCAACCTACGGAATGCTTTTCAAGCAAGCTATCTATAAACTCGATGTTTTCAAACACTCCGAAATAAACTGTCTTAGCATAATCATTGATCTGAAGATCTCTCATCTGCATAGCACGCTCAAGAATAGCCTCGGGTGCTTCATCAGAATGAAAACCGCTTTCAAAAAGCAATTCAAGCACCGCCTCGCGAGCTTCTCTTCTTGTCATTTCAATACCTCCGGGATTTTAATAATTGTCTTTTGGCAACAATAACCCATAATATGTATATTATAACTCAAAATGATAAAATAGTCAACATCAAAATGAATAAATTCCGAAATATTCATAAAAATATTCATTGTTTTCTTGATGTTTCAAGCAAATTCGCATCTTTTTACAGAAAATTCGAAAAATCTCTTGCATTTTTTTGCAGGAAGTGATATGATATATATTCAGAATCATACAGGAGAATAATTATGAAATCTTTCTTTAAAAGTGTTTTGAACAAATCCACATTATACTACACCGTGATCATCGTTCTGTTTACATTCGTATTTATTATTAATAATTCTGCCGAGTCGGAAATCTCGCTTGATCCCTCTCGGATCCTTCTATTCCTTCCTTTCAGCATTTTATTTGCAATCGCAAACGCTTTACTGACGTACAAAAACATTGAAGCTGTAACAAGATGGGGAGTTCATTTTGCTCTTACAGTTATTAGTGCATTTCTGTTCATCATTCTTCCCGCTGATCTCCCTACTTCTTCGGGAAATTTCATCGGAATCGTGGTGATAATCGTCGCTTACATCATCGGCGTTTTGATTTTCGCTTTTTTTGCTCGAAGAGTCAAGAATACCTTACAGGAAGACAAAAAGCTTAAGAAGACAAAGTAACCTAATATGCAACAAAGCACCCGCATGATACGGGTGCTTTATTATAAATTAATCTTTCTTAAGGTTAAAGTCAACGTAAACGGGAGAATGGTCGGAAGCCTTCCAGACGTCTTCTCCACGCACGATTGCGTGAACGACGAAATCAACTCCGTTGAGACCGAACACGTGGTCTATGCTCAATCCGTCGCCAGGAACGCTACCGTAAGAATAGCTGGTTTTGTATCCTGTCATCGAGCTGACTCTCGCGGTGTGTTCAGCATCAGTAAAACCTTCAGCAACGAGATTTGTATAAGGCTGAGATGAGCTGTTGAAGTTGTGGTCACCCGAAACCATAATCGGTATATTTCCGAATTCAGCAACTATACAGTTCTTGATTTCGGTTACTTGAACAACGTTATCAAGTTTCCAGGTCAATGCCTGCTGATTAAGCTCTGCGCTTGTAAAGTTCTCGAATCCCTTATAGCTGTTAGAGCATACGGCGCCGTGATAGTTGATAAGAGCAAATACAATTCCGTTATTGTCTTCGAAAACTGCCCAGCTCAAGGATTTGGTGTTAGTGCCTGTATATCTTCCTCTGAGCCATACAACGTCAGACTTCAAAAGCTTGAAGAGCTCGGTATTGTACATTATGGGAGTATAATTCACAAGCGACGAGCCGTTATGAGTTCTATTAGCAAATTCATAATAATCCGGCAAGCTCTTAAGAACCTTGCTGTGAACAGCCGCATTACACTCCTGGAAGCCCATTATATCGGGGAGATGTCTCAGAATAATATCAATACATTCGACCTGACCGTTCTTCTCTTCACCAACAAGAAGACCAAGATTCCAGGACATTATTCGGTAAGTTGCTTCGGAATTCAACGCTATCTTACGGAGACTTGATTCGCCGCTGATTACAAGATCATTTGCGAGCTCGAGTTTATCCTGTTTATTCGTTGAAAGATACGTTTCAATGAATTTTTCAACTGCGCCGGCGGTTGCAAAGTCGTCAAAACCAACGATAACTAGCTTTTCACCTACAACCTTAATAACGTACTCATCTTTTTTGAGAGTAGCGTGAGCATCGTGCGATTCCTTGCGGTTTGTTATACCAATTAGTATCTCTTTGCCTTCGATTTCGTATGATTCGTTTTTTACCTGACCCTTGAAGAAATCATCCTTGATGGAAGCTTTCCAGTTACCACTGTATGCTTTCTTAAATGCGTTATTAAGGGATACCGCAGCATTTACTTCAACATCGGAAGCGTAAGTTCCTCTGATAATTGTATAATAAACCTCTTCTTTATCGAAAAGCAACATGGAAGTGCTTACAGGAGCTTCTTCCGATGTAACTTCATCTGAAACAATGGTGTCAGCGTCTGTTACAACAGGCTCGTCAGTAGTATTGTTGCACGACGAGAAGCAGAACAGCATAGCCAATGCCATAAACAAAATACAAAAAATTTTATTTTTCATTTTACACCTCATTTTATAATTTTATCACGAACAATTTTTGCAAACTCTTTCTTTACCATCCTTGATAGCATCCTCAACGGTGCCGGAAATCAATTTATCCGGGTCTGTCCTTGAAAGGCTCGAACAGTGCCTGCTCAAATGCCAGATCTTACTGCTCTCAAGCCAGAATACTATACGATTACCGTCTTCACCGTATTCAGCAGGATACTTTTCAGTTATCACATCTGTTTCAGCATCGGTACCGATTGAAATTGTAGTTTCAGTATAAATATAGTCAACAGTGACATCTGACGAACAATTCTTGCATCCTCTTTCTTTACCCTGAGAGTATGCCTCCTTCAGCGATCCAGAAATAACAGAAGATTTATCAGATCCCGATAACGAGCGGCAACTTGAATTAAGATGCCACACGGAGCCGTTTTTGAGCCAGTATACGATCGTATCAGCATCTATAACAATCTCGGTTTCTGCATAGGTATCGGATATAGCATCAGAATCATCATCCGAAATTTCGTCGGATACAACGATGTAGTCTGATTCTTCTCCGTCCGAGCAAGTCTTGCAACCGCGTTTCTTTCCTGCTGCGATAGCATCAGAGATCGTACCTTGAAAGACCGAATCATGTTCAGACCTTGAAATGCTTCCACAGAATTTGCTGGAATGCCATACCTCTCCGCCTTTGATCCAATATACGATCTCATTACCGGCTTCGTCTGTATCCGAGGGATATTTATCAATTTCATTATCTGTAACAGAAGCAAATATTGATTCAATATCCTCGGGAGTGAGCACCTTGGGTGTTTCAGACCCCGAATTTTCGCCTGCAAAACGATCAACGCATCCCGAAAACAGTAGCACAAACAGTAAAACCCGTGCTAACATCGCAACAATACTCAAACGTTTCACATCATCACCCTAAGAACTTTTCAAGCATACCCGTTTTATCCGAGGAATACTCGTATGCTCCGCGATAATCTGATAATTCTCTGCAACAAAGCTCAAGATCGGCGAAGACAAAATAGAGCATCGGCGCGGGGATCTTTGAATCTGACGACAAGATCTCTTTCATAATATGATACGCTTCATTATGACACCCGTTTTTCATTTTAAACCTTGCAATGATATGCTTGCTAAACACATTGTCTTCTGCATCTTGATTGATTATGTCAGAATAATCAATCTGCACAACTGCAGGTTGCTCTACCGATTTTAACGCAATGAAATACCTGCAGAACTCATTTGAAAGAGACGAGACTGAAGGCAACCTAACTATGTCAATGTCCGAAACAAGCAAAGGAGAAATCATACCGATGCAATACAAGTACGCATCACACACCGCAGATATGTTATCACTTGCATAAGAAGTACTCTCGGATATATTCTTCGCTTCATCAAACATTCTTGCGGCAGTCTTGAGCTCTCCCGATTCAAAAGCTTCAAGAGCCTCATTATAGCGGCAAAGCGAAACGATATGCGTTATCTCATCATCTGTATCGCCGAGTTTCGAACACAGATCTATACAGATCTGCCAGTTACAGTCTTTGAAAGACTGCAAAATATCAGGCATTACGGTAAGCTTTTTAAACTTGAATTCTTCATCCTCTTCGGCTAGAAGATATCCTGCAGGAACACCGAGCTTTTCAGAAAGATAAAGTAAGGTTTGAAGAGAAGGAAGTGCAAAACCGTTTTCAATTCGACTGAGCATATTTCGTGTGATCATATCCCCTGAAAGCTCGCTTTGTGTCATCATTTTTGCAAGTCTCAGAGCTTTTACTTTGTTGCCTATATTCATCTCTTGTTCCGGTTCCCCTTAAAGATTACAGACCAGATAGGTTTCTTCTTTGTTTTTGTATTTCTGCTGTCTGCTATTGCCTTCTTTGCAAGAGCTTCAATTTCGGATAAGTGTACGGATTCCGCTTCTTTGAGAGCAAGCTTCTTGTTCAATGCTTCTATCTGATTCTTTGAATCCTCGAGTTCAGCGGACATGATTGCAAGCTCGGCCTCAGCGCTTTCTGCTCGAACGGAAGATGAATCAGCCATCTTGAGATAAGATGAAGCGCGTGACTCTGATTCATTAAGCTTTTCTGCATAATTACTCTGGACTGTAGTCATTTCACCGAGTTTCTTTTCATAATCGGAGGTAAGCTTCTTAATTTTACTTTCATAAAACACCTTTTCCGACTCTCTCTGCACTTCGAGCTCGGCTATCTTTGCTTCCGCACTCTTGAGCTTATCACTAATGAATGACTTTTCAAAGTTTATAGCAGCGATCTCCTCGGCGTGTGACTGGTCAGAATTTCTGATATATTCGTTAACGTCCGACTTCTTATATCCAAAAAGTCTTTTTGAAAAAACAGTACCGCTCTTTTTCGACATAACGCACCTCATGTTAAATTTGATTTACTATATTTTATCACAAATGCTTGCGCTTTGCAACATTTTTATCAAAAAAACATCATTTTTCAATATTTTTTGTCAAAACTATTTACCTTGCGACTATTTTGTTGTATAATAATAGTAACAAAGATATAATTCGAGGTGATTGTTTTGAAGCTTCTTAAGGAAATGATCAAAAAGTATGGCGATATCAGACCCGGCGGGGTTGTAATCGTGTCAAATTTTCTCAACCACAGAATGAACATTCCTCTTATTGACAAGATAGGCGAAGAATTCTACAGACTTTTCAAGGATACAAAACCTACCTTGATCCTTACTGTCGAAGCATCAGGCATCGGAATAGCATGTCTTGCAGCGAGATACTTTGGGATAGATGTACTTTTTGCAAAGAAATCGCAGTCCAAGAACGTTACAGGTGAAACATATTCTTCTCTTGTCAGATCATTTACCAAAGGGACCGTATTTGATGTAAGAGTTGATAAGAAGTATATTTCTGCGGACGACAGAGTGCTTATCATAGACGATTTCCTTGCTGACGGCGAGGCGCTCGGAGGACTTATCGATATAGTAAATCAGGCTGGTGCGAAGGTCGTAGGTGCGGGAATCTGCATCGAAAAGGCATTCCAACCCGGTGGAGACAAAATAAGAGCCGCGGGTGTAAATCTTCATTCCCTTGCAATTGTTGACCTTGACTCCAACGGAAATTTGATCTTCACGGAAAAATAAACAAATTAATCACGCCTATGCGCAAACGCATAGGCGTGATTAATTATTAATTATAGTAATATACAGATTAGTCCGCCGCTTCCTTCGTTGATTATTCTCTCAAGGGTCTCTGAAAGTTTCGTTCGTGCATCATCGGGCATATGCTCAAGCTTTGCGTGCAGACCTTCGTTTACAAGCTCATAAAGTGATTTACCAAAGATATTAGACTCCCAAATACTTGCAGGAGATTCCTCAAATTCTCGGAGCAAGTATTTGACAAGATCCTCCGATTGCTGTTCGGAACCGACCATTGGATTAATCTCAGTCTCGATATTTGCTCTGATCATATGTATCGACTGCGCAGATGCGCAAAGCTTGACTCCATATCCGCCCTGCTTTCTGACGATCTCAGGTTCTTCAAGATGAAGTTCGGAAACCTCGGGCATTACTATGCCGTAGCCTCTTTCATTAACCTCGTTAAGCGCCTCTTCTACCTTACTATATTTCTTCTGAATTTCCGAAAGCTTACATAAGAGAGGTAAGAGATCCTCCTCACCATTGATTTCAAATCCGCTGATCTCGCCGAGTGTTTTATAAAAAAGGCTATCGTCCGTCGTTAATGATATTTGCGCCTTACCCGTGCCGTAATCTATACTGTCAATTATAATATCGTCAATAAAATCACACCCATGGTCGTCATCAAATACTTCCCGCATATTGCCGATCTTTTTGATCTTTTGTGCATACCTTTTAATTACTTCATTGATCTCCGATCTGATTGGATGGTTTTCCTGAAGCGCGGAAGTCCACGCAGGCATTTCAACGGAAATTTCAGATATCGGAAACTCGTTCAGGATCATCTCAAGAATATGAACAATATCCTCTCGGTCGAGTTCAAGGCAATTTACAAGTGCAACCGGTACTCCGTATTTGTTTTCAAGCTCGTGTCCTAATGCTACAGCCGTATCCGAAGAAGGCTTTGAAGAATTCAGTATAATCGCAAAAGGCTTTCCGAGCCGCGCAAGCTCGGAGATAACTCTCTCCTCTGCTTCGACGTAAGATTCTCTTGATATTTCGCCGATGGTGCCGTCACTTGTTACCACCATTCCGATCGTTGAATGCTCGCAGATAACCTTACGTGTACCTTCTTCGGCAGCATCCGCGAAAGGTATGGGTTCGTCGCTCCAAGGAGTACGAACGAGTCGCGGCTGTCCGTCTTCAAGTATTCCCATTGCTTCGGGAATAAGGTATCCGACGCAGTCTATCATTCTGACCTTGAGCTTCTCTGCCCCCGACGGCGAAATCTCGACCGCTTCATCCGGGATGAATTTAGGTTCGGTCGTCATTACTGTTTTTCCCGCTGCACTTTGAGGCAGCTCATCCTTTGCGCGCTCTCTCTTGTATCCCTCCTCGATATTCGGTAGAACAAGGGCTTCCATAAATCTTTTGATGAAGGTTGATTTTCCGCTTCGCACGGGTCCGACTACTCCGATATATACATTACCTCCCGTGCGTTCGGCAATGTCTCTGTATATGCTTGTGTCTGTCATAGGACATCCTCCGCTATGTTGTTTCTTTGTTAATTCATATGACAGAATCAAAAGAATTATGCATAACTTTTTATTTACTGTAGATTTATTCAAAATTATGTGTTATAATATATACAATTAACGAAAGGAGCGGCAATATGGATCTTTGGCAATATCTATCGCGGTCGCCCAAAACCGTTGTTATGTACGGTATGGGCAACGGCGCAGACAAGATACTTACGGTATGCGAGAAATACGGCATTAGTGTTGCAGATTTCTTTGCGAGCGACGGATTTGTTCGCGGTCAAAGCTTCCACGGCAAAACAGTTCTCTCCTTTTCGGACATAGTTGATAAATACGGACAAGAGAATATTATTGTTCTCGTTTCATTCGCATCGTCGCTTCCCGACGTTATGCAGAACATTTACAAAATCACAAAGCAATGTGAGACCTACATACCCGATGTCCCTGTCAAAGGCGACACATTATTTTGCCAAGAATTTGATGACGCAAAACGTGCAGCAATGGATGAAGCATATGATCTTTTATGTGACGAAAGATCCCGAGAGGTTTTTCGAGGCGTTCTCGAATTCAGACGAACGGGAAAGATCGAGCATCTGCTCGCTACTGCAGATAGCAGATACGAAATAATGAAAACAATCCTTGATCTCGATAACTACAAGGTTGCCGCAGACCTCGGAGCATATAACGGTGATACCGCGGAGGAGCTTATTGAGCTTTGCCCTCGAATAGAAAAGATTTACGCATTCGAGCCCGACAGAAGAAACTTTAAAAAGCTATCTGTTTCTGCATCCGAGCATCCGCAAATAATTCCAATCAATTCAGCTGCTTGGTCGGAAGATACAACCTTGATCTTTGATGACAGCGGTAATCGAAACGCCGGTCTTCATGAAGAAGGTTTGTCAAAGAGGCGTGCTGAGGTTTCTGCCGTGGCTCTTGACAACTTAGTCAAGGAAAAAATAGACTTTATCAAATATGACGTTGAAGGTGCGGAAAAAGAAGCGCTCATCGGGTCAAGCGAATCTATTCGGAAGTACAAGCCCGATCTATTGATCTCTATGTATCACAGAACCGAGGACTTGCACGAACTCGTCCATCTGGTACATAACATATGTCCCGAATATAAACTCTATCTCAGAAGATATCCTTATATCCCCGCGTGGGATCTCAATTTATACGCAACAGTAAAATAATTTAAGGATCCGATCTTTATACTGTCATTCCCGCAATTACCGCAACAATCCCCGATGCCGCTTCCTTTGATGGTATTGATGTCAAGGTTGAAAACATCGTCATAGCCTCCGATTCTTCCGCGATCACACTTTCCGTAACAAATAACAAAAACGAAGATATCAGCTATGATCCATGGAACGTAAATGAGGTATACGAGGATGGTAAGTGGTACTCATGCGCTAAAACACACAATGACTTCGGTACCAGAGAAAAAGGCATTCAGAGCAATTCTTCCGCTACGATTGTGTATCAGATAGGAAAGTTCAACAATATCACTTCTGTCGGAAAATACAGATTCAGAACCAATTTCTACGTCGATCCCGCGGGTGCGCGTAACAAGATCGAGGCTTCATTAGAATTCTATGTTGCTGGCGATGAGATCGGTGTTACTGTCAACAGTTTTACTTATGAGGGAAATACGATCCATTTCAGCTTGACTTGGATCAATGACTCGGATAGCTCTGCATACCTCAGTGATCATTACACGATCCAAAGGCTTTCATCCGATGTTTGGGAGGATTGTGAACCAGGTGAAGTAAAATTCCTCGACAACCTGTATGCAATCAAGAGCGGCGAAAGCCACGACAGATCCTATCCCGTCAGCGATCACTATAGCATTGACACCTACGGCAATTACAGAATGATCCTCAATTATCATACCGGATCAGGGGACAACACCAAGACTTCTCAGATCACAATTGAATTTACAATCCCCTTCATTATTGAATAAATGCAAAAAATCAAGCGTCACCTATCATGACGCTTGATTTTATATTGCAATGAAATTAATGAAAATCAATTCACAGGGATTAAAAAGTCTCGGAACAAATGCGTTGTTTGCGAGCCCTCGGCTGACCAAAAGCTTGTTGTCGTGCAAGCCCGAGGTGTATTTCGGAAAAATGCCCTGACCCGGAGCAAAAACGCCTCGGTCAAAGATTCTCCATTGTCCGCCGTGTGCGTGTCCCGAAAGGATCAGATCGATTTTTCTGTCGGCAAGATATTCGGGATAGTATTCGGGATGGTGATTGAGAAGTATCTTATATCCTTCGATTTTAGAGAACTCATCCAAAAATGCAAGATCGGGTTGGGGCGTTTTACGCCAATGATTTTCCTTGAGTCCGGTAGAGTCTGCTATATATCCCGAGGTAAGTCCGCCGATATAGAGACCTTCAAATTCCGTATATTTTTCCTCAAGAAGTGTTACACCCGCTTCTGCGCATTTGCTTCTGACAAGCTCAACCGCACCGCCTTCATGATTTCCAAGAGACATAAAGGTTGGCGCGTTCTTTGCGAAATCCGCAAGCATATTAAAGCCGTTTTTGACCTTATCATCGTGACCGTAAATGATATCGCCCGTCATCAAAATCAGATCGACACTGCGTTCCTTGATGGCATTATGTAGCTTTGCGTATTTTATATCGTGTGTATCGGCAACAAATGCAGCACGAATATCTCTTGAGATGGGTGCCTCAAATGAATACTCAGCTATTTTCATCAGCAATGATCCCCTTTATATATTCCGCAACGCGCGGAGAAAACACGTTATCGGGATATTCGCCCGAGTCGATGCAATTTCTCGCAAAAGTCGAGCTTACATCAACCATATCTCCGTAAGCGGGCAAATATACCGTTTCTGTTACGGAATTGCGGTCGTGATTGAAGACAGCCATATCCTGCTCGTATTCAAAATCATCGGTATTGCGTACGCCTTTTACGATTGCGACAGCCTTTAACGCCGCGGCAAGATCTGCAAGATAACCGTCCGCTGTAAGAACAGTAACCTCTGGGAGATCCGAAAGCGTCAGCTCTGCGATCTTCTTTCTCTGCGCAAAAGTAAATCTTCCTTTTTTATCCGGATTGACCATTATTGCAACTATAACTCTGTCGAAGAGCTTAAGCGCGCGCTCGACGACATCTCTGTGACCAAGGGTCATTGGGTCAAAGCTGCCTGGGATTATTGCGGTTTTCATATATTCTCCTCCTTTAGTTGGAGTATCGTTACGTGTGCCACACCGTACTTTGCAGATTTTTTAATAATGAACCTTTCAGCTAACTTTTCGTCTCCGCAAAAAACATCAGAATGGTCTGCGGTTTCGCAGACGATCAAAGAGGTAACCTTAAGACGGTTATTATTCAAGAGATCGTTTAAAGCGGAAGGAACAGCTTTAAGTGCGTAAGGCGGATCAAGAAATACGAGATCAAACTTCTCGCCGCCGAGTTTGCGAATGATCTGAGATGCATCACAGTTATGAATACTGCATCTGTCGATCAATCTTGTTCTTTCGGCATTCTTTCTTATGATATCTATTGCTTGCTTCGATTTGTCACAAAGCACAGCTTTAGCGGCACCTCTTGATAATGCTTCAAGAGCAAGCTGACCCGATCCCGCATACAGGTCGAGTACGTTTCTGCCTTCAATATCAAACTGAATAATTGAAAATACGGCTTCCTTTGTGCGCTCGGCTGTAGGTCTCGTAGCCTCGCCTTCAAGTGTAAGAAGTTTTGCGCCTCTTGCGCTACCTGTAATTATTCTCATTCGTTTTCCTCCGTCTTACCGCCAAAATATCCGACAATTCGAATAACGTCGGTCGAATTGATTCCCTTGACCGAAGAAAGTGCCTCGGGAGATGCGTTCTTGACACCGTTATAGCCTCCGAAAGCGGATAGCAGCGCTTTAGCCTTGGCAGGTCCTATTCCGGGTATCTTTGTAAGCGATGACGTTTTTACGGTTTTTCTCTTCGCCTGAGTCATTCTGCCGATCGAATACCGGTGAACCTCTTCCTGTATCTTATACAGGAATATAAACAATTCTCTCTGTCTTGCAATATTGATCTCGCAGAATTCAACTCCGTCGAATGCTACGAGCGCACGGGTTTTATGATAATCATCCTTAACCATACCCGCTACGGGGATATCAAGGTTCAATTCATTCATGACCTCAAGTGCTACAGACAACTGACCTATACCGCCATCAAGTAAGATCAGGTCGGGAGCTGATGCAAACGAGGAATTCTCAATCTCGCCATTTTCATCGGGAACAAGATATTTGAGTCTTCTTGTCAAAGCCTCTCTCAATGATCCGTAATCATCCTGTCCCGAGGTGGTTGCTATTTTGAAGGTTCTGTATTCACTCTTTGCAAACTTTCCGCCTTCGGTTACGATCATACCTGCGGTTATATGCTCACTTCCGATATTGGAAATATCATAGGACTCGATTCTGTATGGAATATTGGGTAGAGAAAGCAGTTCAGCGAGGGCTTCGGCAGCCTCATCCGTCTTTTCGTTATCGCGGATATACTTCATTGCAGCCTGTCTTGCGTTTTCTGCGGCAAGGTCACAAAGCTTCTTATTATCACCGATCTGCGGCTTGGAAACGTCAACCTTGCGCTTATTTGCAATGGCAAGCGATTCTCCGAATGCATCGAGCTCGGAAAGCTGACAGTCAAAACCTACAAGAATTCTATCGGGGATATCGGACGACATTCTGTAATGCTCGTAAAGCAGAGATATGATAGCCGAAGAATCGGCGATAACGTCTCCCGTCATCGGGAATTCGAGCTTATCATTAAGAGCACCGTCTCTGATACGAAGAATGCATATCATAGTCAAAGCTTCGTTTTCAAAAATGCCTATTACGTCTCTGTCCGTGCCTGGCGCAGCGACAGCCTTTTGCCTCTGCGAAAGCTTTCCGATGGATTCAATGGCATCTCTGCATCTTGCAGCGGCTTCGAACTGTTCCTCTTCTGCATATTTGAGCATATCTTCCTCAAGCTGTCTGCGGACTTTCGCCGTGTTTCCTCGCAACACTTCTGAAACCGAATTCACCCTCTCGGAATAGTCTTCCTTCGAGATCTTTCCCGTACACACGCCGGGACAATGCCCCATCTGATAATTGATGCATGGTCTTCCCTTGCCTATATCCGCGGGGAATTTCTTCTTGCAGGAATAAAGTCCAAAAGTCTTGTTCATAAGTGAAATAACGGAAAAAACCGTTTGAGTACCCGAATAGGGTCCGAAATACTTTCCGCCGTCATCGACGCGTTTTCTCGTCATAATCAGCTTAGGATAAGCCTCAGACGTCAGTTTGATAAAAGGATACGACTTTGCATCCTTTAATTTTATGTTATACCTTGGGGTATACTGTTTGATCAGGGTATTTTCAAGAGTCAGCGCCTCAATCTCTGTGTCGCAATGAATACATTCAAAACGTCTGACAGAAGAAACCATCTTTGCTGTTTTGGCGTTTTTTTCATTATTCCCGAAATACTGCGATACTCTGTTCTTGAGATTTCTGGACTTTCCGACGTAGATGACCTTATCGGCGGCATCCCTCATTATATATATACCCGGACGCTCGGGGAGTCTCATAGCTTCTTCGTGAAGCTTACTCATTATATTTGAATTATTCATAAATCCACCTAAACAAACGGGCGGAAGTATATAACTCCCACCCTCTGTTTATCCTTTTAGTCGTTAAAACCGGTTTCAATAAGTTCGACAAGTCCGTCGATTGCAGCCTGTTCATCCTCTCCGTCAGCAACAAGGGTAATGGTCATTCCCTTGGCAATTCCGATAGACAGAACACCGAGCAGACTTTTTGCGCTTACCTTACGGTCATCTTTAACAACCCAAACGCCGCTTCTGTAAGTATTAGCCTTTTGGATAAAAAAGGTTGCGGGTCTGGCATGAAGGCCGCTGTTGTTTGTGATCTTAACCTCTCTCTGGATCATGTAAGACTCCTTACTACATAATTTGCGCAATTATAATTGTGTTACACTCAATTATATCAATTTCCAAAGTAAAATTCAATAGTATTAATCGATAAAAATGCAATGCAATTAGGTTAAGTTTGTTGTTATAATTAACAAGAAAATTATTCTGTGATCGTTTTTTCGACTTTGACTATCTCAAAATTGAGATCAACTGCGGGAGTATGCGCATCCATTACAACTCCTGACGCGATATGAACGCCGTTCTTTGTCATTGCAGAGCCGTTCTCGTTGATCAGATCGCACTCTATCTCGAGAATAATATCGACAAGTGTATTATCGGGATAATATACAGCTACCATTTCGCCCGCGGAAGTTAAGGTATAGCTGAGCATAGGAGTAACTGTCGGGGCGTGCATAAGGGTTCCGAGAAGTTCTCCGTCCGCAAGAAATACCTTATCTTCGGATGAAATCATATCTATCGATGTATATCTGATGCCGCAAGCCTTAACGGTAACAACGTACTTTTCGGTATCGTAATTGAAAAGACGAAGATCCGTCGTAAATCTCAGAACCATCGAAGCGATGACTGCAAGAATGACAATAAGAATGACTGCGTCGATCACGCTGAATCTCAGCTTATTTGTATTTTTATCAGAACTCATTTAGAAGCACCTGCCTCACTTGCGTTTTCTTCGCTTAAAGAAACACAAATGCCTTTCGATTCAAATCCGGGGAAAACGAGCTGATATTCGGCCTCAAGAGCGATACGCCTACCGTCGACGGTATATCCGTCCTCGGACGTTTTAGCTTTTGCGGATACAGTAATCACAATATCAACAAGCTCTGGGTGGCTTATTTCGTTGATGCTGCCGCTTCCGTCTTCATGCTCGCTGTATTGATACATGATATGAGGTTCTACCTGAACGTCAGACGCAACTACTCCAAGCTCGTAACCGTCAACATCGGAAACGATATCTCCGACGTTTACCGCGCCTGCATAATCAGCAGGTACGCCTGAAATGCATACAGAATATATAATATCTGTATTACCCGAATTGACGTTAAACAATTCAGCGGGAGAATAGACCAATACTATCAGCGCAACTGCCGCAACAATACTGAGAAGGATCAGAGCGTCAAGGAGATTGATTCCTCTTTTACGGGTCTTTTTTTCGGCTTTCGGAGGCTTGGGCTCTTTTGTTTTTTTGTTTTTCTTTTCGATCATATTTTCTTCACTCATTTGATTTCTCCTTTACTTCCTCTGATTTTGAGTTGTCAGAGCCTACAGGAATCTCTATTCTGACGAAGGAATAATACTCATCGTCTATGCTTTCAATATAATATTCGTTCTCCGAATTTTCTACGTTTATAACGTCACAAGCATATGCCAGAAGTGCCCAGAATATGAAAAATACTCTGAAATTATACCAAGAATAATCAAAGATGCCGACAATCATTATTGCTACTGCGCCAGAAACAGCTGCTTTTGCATCCCAAGCAGAATAATTGTGATTAAGCAAACGGGAAGATGCACTGAGACATTTTCTGAATACGCAAAATACTGATGTAAGCAACAGAAGCAGGCCGACTGCGCCACACTGTATTGCAACCTGCATATACAGACTGTGCGAATGCATTGCATATTGAGTGCCCTCCGCGCTGTAAGCAAGGTATGCTGTTCTGAAAGCTTCTTCTCCCCAACCGATACCGAAGAGGAAGCAATCCGAAAGAAGATTCCACGAAGAGTTCCAAACGGCAATGCGATAGTTATTGGCGGAATCGGCAACCGATGCAAGATTAAAAAGTCTCACACCGATAGTTTCGGGGAATATCAAGGAAGCCAACGCAAGTATTCCCGCTACAGGAACGAGCCAAAGGAGCCCTTTTGGGGAGATCATCATTGCAAAAAGAATTCCGCCGGCAATAAGCGCGATCCACGCAGAACGCGAGAAGGTGAAAGCGGTCGCCAATACAATATAGAATGAAACAATTCCGCCGAGGACTCTGATCTTCGTATTGTATTTGGGCAAGGTCAACGACAGTGCCATCGGAAATAGTGCAACCAGATAAGCACCGAGAATATTGGGATTATTAAAGAGCGAAACCGCACGGGAATCTATCGAGGAGAACAAAGTACTGTCCACCCATCCAGAAGGTGACAATCCAAGTGAATATTCAGCAATACCGACGAAAGCGACTATTGCAGAAGGTACAACAAACGCAATGATACAGGCATTTATCCACTTCCTCGATTTCATAAGATTTACGGTAAGAGGGAATATCAGCATAAGCGAGCAGCACAGAAGAGCATTTTCCATAGTATTACTTTGACCCGGAGCAAATCCGCTGAGGAATACAACAAGCATAAATGCGTAAACAGAAAGTCCCGTTATTCCCGTTGTAAACACTCTTTTACCACGAAGAACCTTAACAAAGTAAGAGACAGCTGTAATAAGCACTGTCACGCCGAGCAATATTGAAGGAGATTCAAGAACTCCAACAAGCGGAGCGATCGCGATAGATATCAGCACACCACCCTCGGGGTAAACAAAGATCAATCCGACGCATACGGAGATCGCAACAGCGCAAACCATATGGAATGCGGGTATAAAATAGGTCAACAATCCAAAGATTATGCCAAGCACTACGGCGCCGCTTTGTCCCGCCTTTTTGGTTTTTTCAGTTCTGAAAACTTCATTCGGAACACCGAAAAGCTTTGTCAACGCCACGGAAACGATCGGGCTTTCACTGAAAAGCGTGCGCAGGGTCTTATCGGTAAATATCAAAGGAAGCGAAGACAGGAAAGTAAGCGCACCTATACCGATATCGGAGGTAACTGAGATCAATTCGCCTATTGCAAAGTTTTTAACAAGTGAAACGATGATGACGTAAGCGCCCCAAGTCATACAGAATGCTCCGACAACACGACCCTGAAGGTTCAATATGCCTGCGATCGTGGAGGAGATCAAGCGTAAAACCAGCGATCGTTCAAATTGCCTTGAAACGAATTTTTTTACAGATTCAAAGCCCTTTCGCGTCGCCTTTCCGATCCTTCGCGATATAGTTGCGGTTGCGGAAGAGTGGAAAAGATCCTTATCTCTGTTATGAGAAGAAAGCGCGGAATAAATCGGTCCGTTATGAAATATGTGAGAGAGATACTGACAGAAAGCAAAAAGCAATCCGATGAAGACACCCGGATTTTTCCGATCATTCTTTTTCATAACCTCACCTCCACCAAAACAAATTAATTCTTTTTATTCTCCAAAAGATCAGGACGTTTCTCAACTGTCAAACGAAGAGATTCGTTGTATCTCCATTCCGCGATCTTTGCATGATGTCCCGACAAAAGAATATCGGGAACCTTATTTCCGTGAAATTCATAAGGTCTTGTGTACTGCGGATATTCAAGAAGCCCCGAGGCGATACTTTCGTTTTCGTAGCAATCGGGAGCGGCAAGAACTCCGTCAATCATTCTCGAAACACAGTCAACGAGCACGCAGGCCGGTAACTCTCCGCCGGTAAGAACGTAATCTCCGATCGAAACTTCTTCATCTACGATCTCGTCCAGGACCCTTTGATCTATGCCCTCGTAGTGACCGCAAAGAATTATGAGTCTCTCGTAGTTCTCTTTAAGCTCTTTGGCGCGATCTTGTGTAAGTACTCGTCCCTTAGGAGACATATAGATCACACGCGTATTAAGCTCGGGAGCCATATCGACTACAGCCTTATAGCAATTATATACAGGCGGAGCCGCCATAAGCATTCCCATTCCTCCGCCGTAAGGTGTATCGTCTACGCGCCTGTTCTTATCCTCACTCCAATCGCGTATATTATGCGCGTGGACGCTGAGATAACCCGCTATTTGAGCTCTTCCGATTATGCTTTCGGAGAGTATTCCCGAAACAAGATCGGGAAAGAGCGTCATAATATCAAAGCGCATCAGTTGAACATCCCCTCGATAGGTCTGACAAAAACTCCGCGCTCAACATCGATCTCGATAATAAACTCAGGAACAGCGGGGATCATACGCTCGCCGTCTTCTGTTTTTACCGTATAAATATCCGATGCGCCGGTATTGAAAACCTCGGATATCTTTCCGTATTCGATCCGCGAATCAACGTCGATAACCGGAAGTCCGATAAGATCGGAAATAAAGAAGTCTCCTTCAGCGAGAGGGATATCGTCTCTGTCGGCATATACAACGGTTTCCTTCATTGCGGCTGCTGCATCAATGTCGGTGATTCCTTCGATATACGCCATTACGTGTCTCTTCATAACGGTAGCTGATATTACTCTTCGCTTTTCAAATCCGTCGCCAGACTTGAGGTAAATATATTCAAGATCGGCAAGAGTCTCGGGACTGTCACACCAGGATTCGAGTTTTACCGCGCCCTTGATGCCATGCGTATTTATGATCTTGCCGCATTCAAGATACTTATTATCTGTTTGCATCGAAATATGCTCCTTGCGTAAAATTACACTTATTCTTATAAAGTATATCACAAAGACAAGAATTTTTCAAGTTTTTTTGCTCTTTTTTTGCCAATTAAGATAAAATTTCACGATTTGGTATTGAAGAATTCGGTTTTTTGGTGTATAATCAAGTAAAACAACACACGGAGGTCATTTATGTTTACATTTTTAGAGGCTACAGATCCCACCGGAGGCTTTGGCACCTGGGGCACTATCATTATGATAGTTATTATGTTTGCGGTATTCTATTTCTTTGCTATCCGTCCTCAGAAGAAGCAGGAAAAGGAAACCCAGCAGATGCGTGATTCCCTCTCGATCGGCGACGAGATCGTTACCATCGGCGGAATCGTCGGTATCATCACAAATATCACCGATGAGACCATCACCATCATCTCTTCCAGAGACCGCACCAGAATCCAGTTCCTCAAGTCCGCTGTTTCTCGCGTTCAGGTTGCGGCTAACTCTCAGGACGGTTCTGAAGACAAGGCTGAAGAAAGCAAGAAATAATAATAGGATCACGAATATGCTTCACGGATCTTGAATATGATATATCAGTTCATATCCGGAGGTTTATTATGGCAAAAGTCAGAAAGCAGCATATCGATCCAAAGCATACCTTTATTGCAACAGTCCCGAGGATCCTGCTCACCACGATCATATCGGGACTGTTGCTTTTGATCATCTCTGCATTAATAGCATACAACAGTCCCAACACGTTGATGCTCGCGGGAATTTTGCCGCAAGTTTGTTTGCTTCTCGCATCAGCGATAGGCGGATACTTTTCCGGTAGAACGTTGGATAAACCTACAGGTTATCTTTGCGCTCTCACCTCATCGGTCACATTAGTCATTTTGATTACGCTAATCAGACTGATAATTCCCTCCGCTGAATGCGATCTCACACCAACTTATTCTTTTTTCTTTCATTTATTATTAATTGTCTTGCCGCTTCTCGGTGTGCTCTTATCCGGCAGAACGAGATCTTCCGCAAAGAGGAAGCGACACAGAACAAGGAGGTTAAAATGACTTACACGATCTTCAATCCGAGCGACGGATTTCATTATATTTATGATTCAGCAAGCGGTGCGGTAATTCCCGTAGGTGAGCTCGAGGCTTACATCTGCGACGCAATGGATCCTTGCGGTGAAGAATTAGAGCGGCTGCCCAAAAAATGTCCGTCCGAGATCAGATACGAACTTGCGAGATTCTCTTCGACAGAGGTTTCAGCCGCTTACGACAAGATCAAGGCTTTCTTCGCTTCAGGCTTGATCTACAGGGAATCGGAGAAAGCTTGCATCAGAACGCAAGGCGAGTTTTCTGCCGATGAGGATACCGTCAGATTCATTCTTTCTAAAGCCGGTCTTTCTTTTTCCGAAGTTACTATGATCTAAAATAATCCCCGGATCTTTCCGGGGATTTTCATTATATAAATTTATTATTGCATTTACCAGCGCCGATATTGCTCGTCTTGCCGACTTGTCATCTGCACCGCAGATACCAATGTTTAAAGTAACGACGCCGCTGTTCTGTCCGAGATCTGCAGGCAGAAATCTGACGGATGCTTCTATATCGTCGAGATTATCAATAACACCAAGAGCTACGCGAAGATTCTCTTCCCATCCGAATCCCGAGCCTGTTCCGACAGTAAAAGTTATCGGCGTGCCGGAATCAGAGCTGTGGATATCAATTACCAAAACGAGTTCGGGCTTTCTCGTTAATTCCGATCTGATCATTTCTTTCATCATTATATACGCGCCTATTCTGCCGCCTTTATCAAAAGCTTCAACGCAATATTCGGTTCCGATACCCGCAGTTTGCAATAGCTGTGTTATTACCAGACCTGCTTCCGAAACCGATATGTTTTCCGAAACGAATTCCGATGAGTGAGAATTAACCACCAAGATTCGGATATTGTTTTCCGAATCATGCGGTAACGAAGATAGGATATTGCTTCCTTGATATGAATCAATATTTAGTTCAAGTCCGGATTCGTTGATCACCGTCAATGGAATTCTTTGCGGTCTTGCAGATGTTGTTACGTTATCAGTTTCATCCTTCGGAGAGTTTTCCGAGTTGTTAATTATATCCGTAGGTTTGCCATCTTCTTTTGTATCGCCGACAGATATAAAATACACAGCAAAAAATATCGTGATAAATGCTATAACGAGAGTCAGGTATTTCCATATTGATATCACCGCATTCCGTTTCTTATCTATTCTTGATAATAATCTGATGCGTTCTTCCTTGTTCTCGAGAGAAAATTCCACGGGCATGTTGTTAGCCGCAGGGATCGGCTTGTTGCTTTCGCTGATATCGTAATCGTTCATTTATTTGCCTCATAAATATTTGTAACTGTATTAGCTTATGAAAGCGATGCTTAGATTATTATCAGCGTGCAGCATTGGATTTTTAATTATTCGTTAATTTTTTGGACAAAATGGCAATCTGCTCTTGATTTTATTTGAAATTTAGATTATAATATTGTTATGCCACTCGGATATGCGTTGCGGTGATTGTGCATTTTGCACAGTTTTTCTGCGTAAGTTTGTGCAAACCACCAAACATATTCAATCCTTTCATTTTCCCATTGAAAAATCGGAAAGAAAGTGATATAATATATTGAATGGATTTTACTCGCAACGAGAATATTCGATTTTCTATACTCAAGGAGGAAACCCCAAATCATGACAAAGCGTATTACAGCTTTACTTCTCAGCATCATCTGCTGTCTCGGACTTCTCACCGCCTGCTACGATTCCAAGATCGACGGCGAAATCATCAAGGGCGCTGAGATCACTCTCTATCTTTCCGAGCCCGTTTACGATCTCGACCCCGCTCTTTGTTTCAACAACGATTCGGCTCTTCAGGTCGCAGGTCTGATCTTTGATACTCTCTTCAAGATCAACGAAAAGGGCAAGATCGAAAAGTCTATCGTTGAAGACTACGAGATCGTTGAAGACGAAAATACCAATGAATACTACATGATGATCACCCTTAAGGAAAACAATTGCTGGTCCGACGGATCCGTTGTTTCCGCAGAGGATGTTGTATATTCCTGGAAGAGAATTCTTGACGCAAGCTTCAATAGCGAGGCTGCTTGCCTTCTCTACGATATAAAGAACGCTCGTAAGGCTAAGCTTGGCGACTGCTCCATCGATGACGTCGGCATCTACGCTCACGATTCTCATACACTTCAGGTAAACTTTGAGGGTCAGATCAATTACGATCAGTTCATCCTTAATCTCACCAGCCCAGCGCTTGCTCCTCTCAAGGAAAGCATCGTAGACGACTACGCTGACTGGTCCAAGAGACCTGCTACAGCAGCATACTCGGGTCCCTTTATGGTTCGCCGTGTAAGCTACGGTCTCAACGAGGACGGTACTGCTACTCCCGAGACCGCTGAACTCGTTCTCGAGCGTAACCCCTACTTCCGCCGCTCTTCCGAAGACAAGCATCTTGATAAGTCCGTAACTCCTTACCGCCTTATCATTGACTTCTCTCTTACCAAGGAGCAGCAGCTTGAAAAGTTTGCAGCAGGTGAGATCTTCTACGTTGGCGACATCGCTCTCAGCGTAAGAGGAGATTATGCATCTACCGCAACCGTATCCGACCTTATGTCCACTCATACATACTATCTCAACCAGAACGCAGAGATCGCAAAGGCTGACGGCACCACTGAAAAGCTCTTCGCTAACAAGGACGTAAGACTTGCTCTCTCCGCAGCTATCGACCGTACCGCTATCCAACAGACAGTCGTATTTGCAAAAGCAGCTACCGCTCTCGTTCCCTACGGCGTATTCAACGCCGGCTCGGTTAAGGAAAGCTTCAGAACCGTTGGCGGTGACATCATCTCCACCACTGCTGATATGTCGGCTGCAAACGCATTCATCGCTTCCTCCGGTATCAATCCTGCCGATTACTCCTTCTCTGTTTCAGTTCGCGCTGAGGATGAAGTACATATGGCTATCGCAGAAGCAGTTGTTGCTTCCTGGACTTCCCTTGGCTTCAACGTAACTCTCGATGCTGTTCAGGCTACCATCAACGATGAGCTTTACGCAGGTGAGGCAGCTAAGTCCTTCTATGATGACGCTTTCTCCGAGAGATTCGCAGCAAACGACTACGAAGTAATCGCTATTGACCTTCAGGCACTCACTCCCGATGCATTCTCGATCCTCGCTCCCTTCGCTCGTTCTCTCTCGGGTCAGGGTCAGGATATGCAACAGGCGGCTCTTACCGGTATCTACGAGGATTCTCCTCACAAGACCGGCTATGACAGCGCAGAATTCGAGGCTCTTCTCGAGGAAGTATTCGCCAACAAGACCGATGCAGCTGCTCGCGCAACTAAGCTCCACGAGGCTGAGGCTCTCCTTCTCTCCGATATGCCCGTAATCCCCGTACTCTTCAACCAGAATGCATTCATCATTTCCGGTGACCTTTCCAAGTACGAGTCCAACTACTACGGATACAGAGTATTCAACAAGCTGACTCTCAAGGATTACGTTCAGTATCTCGATATCGAGACCGAAGCTGAAACTGAAGCTGCTGAATAATTATTTCATAACAAATATTTCCAAGCCGCCGCAATGGCGGCTTGGTTTTTGTTAGATTGTTCAATCTGCTTTTATAAATATCTTTAAATATATTCAAACTCAATAAAAAGATATTGACAATTCGTGCAAGTTATGTTATAATAGGTTATCAATCAATACATGAAAGGATGTATGTTTATGAAAAAGAATTCTACCATTCTGCGCCTGATAGCAATGCTTGTGTTATCCGTAATGATGATCTCTGCATTTGCTTCCTGCGCAAACACCGGTGATGGTACCACCACAACAGAGCCTGAAGCTAACAACGCAGGCACAACCGCTCCCTCCGGCGAGGAAGTAACATCCAGCGACGTAGACGAACAGGGCTACAAGCTTGACGATCTTCCCGAACTCAACTTCGGCTCCCAGATCAACATTCTTGCTTGGGCAGACGTTGAGCACGAAGAGTTCAACATCGCGTACGAGGACCTCAGCGGTGATATTGTTGAACAGTCCCTCTACGACAGAAACGTTATGGTCGAGGAAAGACTTGGCTTAACCCTTAACTTCATCAGAACCGTTGACGGTGACGCTGACCACGTTGGCGATTGGAACGCATACGTTAACAACAGCGTTTCCATCAGTGCGCGCGAATTCGACATTATTGCAGGTTATTCCCTTTCTATGGCTGCTTGCGCAGTTAACGGATACCTCTACAATATGCTTGACGATACCTGCGAATACCTCAACTTTGATCAGCCCTGGTGGTCCGAGCTCCTTCTCGAGCAGGCAACCTTCGGCGACAACCTCTACTTTGCTTCGGGTGATATCTCCCGTAATGCACTTGAGATGATGTACGTTTGCTATGCAAACACTGATCTTCTTGAAAAGTATCAGCTCAGCAATCCGCAGGAGCTCGTTGAGTCCGGTGACTGGACTTATGACAAGTTCATTGAGATGTGCCAGGGCATTTACGAGGACGACGGCGACGGCATCAAGAACTGTACCAACGACACCGGCGATACCTTCGGTTACATCACCTCCGGTATCCACGTTGACCCTTGGTTCTACGGTTCGGGTGCAACCATTTGTGAGCGTAACGCTGACGGCGAGATCGTAGAGTCTCCTTCCTTCTCCGGCGAACGTGTTGCTAACACTATCGACAAACTCTGCAACCTTCTCGAAGGTGAATATGCAATCTATACCGAAAATGATGCAGGTAAGGCTAAAGTTTACCACCAGAGAGCCTTCGGTCAGGGTCGTTCCCTCTTTATGATGGACCGTGCACGTGTTTCCCACAAGGTTCTTGCTGCTGACTACGGCGAGACCAAGTTCGTAATTCTTCCCTGCCCCAAGTACGACAAGGACCAGGAAAAATACATCACCGTTATGGGTAACCCCTTCACTCTCTACGCAATCGCTCTTGACGTTGCTGACCCTGCTATGGCATCCGCATTCATCGAGTGCTTCGCATCCGAGGGCTACCGTAAGGTTACTCCCGCAGTCTTCGAGATCTCCCTCAAGACCAGATACGTTGACGACGCTCTCTCCGGACGTATGTACGATATCATCAGAGCTAACATCACTTACGACGTTGGACGTATCTTCTCCGATTCTCTTATCGGACAGGGTAACTTCAGAACTGCTGTACAGAATCACCAGGCTTGGGGTTCTATGGCAAAGCAGGCTTCTATGGGTCTTAAAAAGAGTCTTGTTAAGCTCAACAAGGCACTTGATCAGTAATCTATAATACTTATTCCGCCGCAAGCGTTGATTTTCAGACGCTTGCGGCGTTTTTTTGCATTTTTCTATAGACAAAATTAAAAATATATGATATAATATTATATCTATATGCTTAAGAGGTACCCCTGTTGGATATTATCAAGCTTGACAGCCGAGGCTTTGCTTCAAACACTTATATATTAGTCTCGGGGCAGGATGCCGCTGTTGTTGACCCTTCTGCGCCTCTTTCCGAAATCAAGGCGCGCTTGGGCTCTTTGAAGCTGAGATACATCCTTCTCACTCACGGGCATTTCGATCATATTCTCACACTTGATTCTCTGCGAGCCTCATATAAATGTGAAGTTTTGATCCACGAGAACGATTCAAGAATGCTGACCGATCCGTCTATCAATGCTTCGGAAATTTTCGGGATGGAATTTGCTTCGCTCGGAGCAGATGAAGTGATCTCAGACGGTGATATAATCTCTTTAGGCAAAGAAAAGATCAAAGTGATCTCAACTCCCGGTCATACTCCGGGATCGGTCTGCTACGATTGCGGATCCGACATAATCTGCGGAGATACTCTTTTCAGCTCGGGATACGGCAGATACGATCTTCCGGGCGGCGACCCTCGAGTGCTTTTCAATTCGCTTTCGGTGCTTTCGCGTATCAATTACAATCCGATGATGCATCCCGGTCACGGTGCATCAGTGCATCTTAACGATGCGGATATCATCAGAACAATAAGAAATAATAATTTTTGAAATATAGAGGAACTTAAAATGGACTACAAGCTTCTATCCGAACTTTTATTCCCTAACGTTACCGTGACTCCCGAGGAGCTCGAGGAAAGATATCCTCAGCGCAATCTTCCCGAGGGCGCTAAGGTAACGAGATTTGCGCCCAGCCCCACGGGATACGTACATCTCGGCGGTGTTTACCAGACTATGGTCGGCGAGAGACTCGCGCATCAGTCGGGCGGTGTATTCTATCTTCGTATCGAGGATACCGACTCAAAGCGTGAGATCCCCGGTGCTGCTGAGAATCTGATAAAGACTCTCGCTCATTACGGTATTAATTTTGATGAAGGCGCGACCGTTGATGCTGAAGGTAAGGTAATCGACAACGGTATTTACGGCCCTTATAAACAGAGCGAGCGTGCTCACATCTATCACGTTTACGCAAAAAAGCTAGTTGCCGAGGGAAAGGCATATCCTTGCTTTACAACCGACGAAGAACTTGCAGTACTCGAAGCTACCGACAAGAAAGCTGAAGTTAAGGCTAAGGAATGGACAGAGAATGCGGCAGCCGAGCAGAAGGCTGCTATGCTCAAGATGCGTGAGTTCACCATCGAGGACGTTAAGGCAAATCTCGAGGCAGGCAACAAGTTTGTTCTCCGCATCCTTTCTGACGGTGATCCCGACAAGAAGACTCCCTTCACCGACCTTGTAAAGGGCAAGCTCGAGATCCCCGAGAACGACGAAGATTTCGTTCTTCTCAAGAGCGATGGAATTCCCACCTATCACTTTGCGCACGCAGTTGACGATCATCTTATGAGAACGACTCACGTCATCCGCGGTGAGGAATGGCTCCCCAGCGTTGCAAAGCATATCATGCTTTTCCGCTACCTCGGATTCAAGCTTCCCAAGTATCTCCACACCGCGCAGATCATGCAGCTTGATGAAAACGGCAACAAGAAGAAGCTCTCGAAGCGCGATCTCGGTGCAAACATGAGCGACTATTCTCGTCTCGGCTATGCTCCCGAAGCGGTTGCTGAGTATCTTCTCACCGTTCTCAACTCCAACTTTGAGGAGTGGAGACTCGGCAACGCAGACAAGCCTTATACAGATTTCAAGTTCAACATCAACAAGATGAGCGTATCGGGATGTCTCTTTGATATCGTTAAGCTCGGCGACGTTTCCAAGAACGTAGTTTCCAAGATGACTGCAGAGCAGGTTTACGCACAGCTTCTCGAGTGGGCTAAGGAATATGATACCGATTTTGCTTCCAAGCTTGAGGCTCAGCCCGAATATGCAAAGGCTATCCTTTCGATCGGCCGCGGCGGCAAGAAGCCTCGTAAGGACTTCGGCCGCTGGGATGAGGTCAAGGAGTTCGTAAGCTTCTTCTATGACGATTACTATACGGTAACCGACGCTATTCCCGATAATTTCGACAAGGCTGACGTCAAGGCTGCGCTCAGTCAGTTTGCCGATACACTTGATATGAATGACGATTCCAACGCTTGGTTTGAGAAGATCAAGGCTATCGCCGGCTCGCTCGGTTTTGCTACCGATATGAAGCAGTACAAGGCTGATCCCGCTTCCTTCAAGGGCAGTGTTGCCGATATCAGTATGTTCGTCCGCGTTGCTATCACGGGCAGAATGAATGCTCCCGATCTTTATACCGTAATTCAGATCATCGGTTACGACAGGATCGTAGCGAGAGTCAGAAATTTCGCAGAGAATCTTTGAAAGTGAGTTATTAAAATGAACGAAGAAAAGGTAATTGCAAGTAATTTTATCCACGAGATCATTGACGAAGATCTCGAACTCAACCCCGGTCTTAAGATCCACACCCGTTTTCCTCCCGAACCCAACGGATACCTTCACATCGGTTCTGCGAAGGCTATCAGAATCAATACTCAGGTTGCAAAGAAGTATAACGGTCTTTTCAATCTCCGTTACGATGATACAAACCCCGTAAAGGAAGACGATGAATACGTAAAGTCGATCTACGAGGATCTCAAGTGGCTCGGATGTGAACCGAACGGCGGAATTTTCTACGGCTCCGACTACTTTGAGAAGTGCTATGAATTCGCTGTACAGCTCATCAAGGACGGCAAGGCGTACGTATGCGATCTTACCGCTGAGGAGATGCGCGAATACCGCGGTTCTCTTACCGTTGCGGGAAAGAATTCTCCCTACCGCGAACGTACTGTTGAGGAAAACCTCGATCTCTTTGAGAGAATGAAGGACGGCGAGTTTGAGGACGGAACTCATACTCTCCGCGCGAAGATCGATATGTCCTCTCCCAATATTAATATGCGTGACCCCGCCATCTACCGCATCGTCCATACCTCGCATCACCGCCAGGGTAACAAGTGGTGCATCTATCCTCTCTACGACTATGCTCACCCGATCCAGGACGCGCTCGAGGGAATCACTCATTCGCTCTGCTCTCTTGAGTTTGAAAATCACCGTCCGCTCTATGATTGGGTAGTAGAGAATATCAGATTTGATCCCAAGCCCAAGCAGAGAGAGTTTGCCCGTCTTAACGTGACTCATACCGTTATGAGTAAGCGTTATCTCCGCCAGCTTGTCGAGACCGGTCTTGTTGACGGTTGGGATGATCCGAGAATGCCCACACTCTGCGGTCTCCGCAGAAGAGGTTACACTCCCGCGGCTATCTTCGATTTCGTTGACCGCGCTGGTGTTGCAAAGGCTTACAGCGTAGTTGACATCGAGCTTCTCGAGCATTGCATCCGTGAAGAACTCAATGCAACTGCTCCCAGAAGAATCGCTGTTATGAAGCCCGTCAAGCTTGTTGTTGACAATTATCCCGACGACAAGGTCGAGTATTTCGAGGTTTCCAACAATCCTCAGAATCCCGAGGCAGGCACAAGAAAGATTCCTTTCACCAAGAACATCGTTATTGATGCCGATGACTTTGCGGCTGTTCCGCCTCCCAAGTTCTTCCGACTCAAGCCCGAAGGCGAAGTCAGACTTATGGGTGCTTACATCGTTAAGTGCGGAGAGATCGAGTACAATGCCGACGGTACTGTAAACACAATCCACGTTACTGCAGATCTTGAGTCGGGTAACGGTAATCCCGTTGACGGCAGAAAGATCAAGGGTACCATTCATTGGCTCTCCGCTGATTACGCACAGAAGGCAGTCGTTATGCTCTATGATCACCTCTTCACTCTTGAGAACGTCGATGACATTCCCGAGGGTAAGACCTACAACGATTATCTCAATCCCGAATCGGCTATCAAGCTCGAAGGTTGCATGATTGAGCCCGCACTTGCAGATGCAGAAGCCGGAGACAGATTCCAGTTCGTTCGTAACGGTTACTACGTTAAGGACACGAAGAATCCGGGTACCTTCAACCGCATCGTTGGTCTCAAGGACAGCTTCCCGAAGAAATGATCGACTTTTTAATTGAAAACAAGATAATCCTTCTTCTCCTTTTAGCCTACGTGCTGATAATCTCGGTCGTTGCGGTTGGCGTGACTGTATACGACAAGTGGGCGGCTAAAAAGAGACCCAAGGAAAGAACGAGAGAAAGCACTCTGCTTCTCCTTTCCGCTCTGGGCGGTTCGATTGCAATGCTACTGACGATGCTTGCAATCAGACACAAAACCAAGCATATCAAATTTATGCTCGGCATACCGCTGATCATCATTCTGCAGATCGCGCTGATTGCAGCTTTGGTATTTCTGATTTAAGAGGTAAACAACTATGGAACAGGCAAAGCTTGACAGAATCAATGAGCTCGCGAGAAAGTCGAAGGTCGAAGATTTAACCGAAGAGGAAAAGCTCGAGCAGAAAGCTCTCCGTGAGGAATACATCAAGGAATTCCGCCTTTCAATGCGCGGCATCCTTAACAATACAACGATCGTCTCCCCTGGCGGAAGCAAGGAACGTCTTTCCGAGCGTTCAAAGAAAAATGATTGAATAATTTTCACTGTCTCGGCGCATTGCCGAGACAGTTTTTTTGATTTATTACTTTACTTTTGAATGAAAATATGATATACTATTTATATATGCAAAATTGATGGTATAAAAATGGATAAACTGATTTTTGAGCTTGATGCTTTTGCGCCCGAGGAGACGTCCGCCGCGGGTGTGAAGCTGGCAAACATATTACTGAACGACTCTTCCCTGCCGAAATTTATTGCCCTTCGCGGTGATCTCGGAGCGGGAAAGACCGAATTCACACGCGGCTTTGCTTCCGTGGCTTCTCCCGGCAGTTCGGTCAAATCGCCGACGTATGCTCTTGTCAATGAATACAAAAAGGGTAAAATTCCCGTTTTTCACTTTGACATCTACCGCCTTGCAGACGAAGACGATCTCTATTCAACGGGTTATTACGATTACCTCGAGCGCGGTATCTGCCTTGTTGAATGGTTCGAGAACATTCCCGAATGTCTGCCTGATGAGTATTTTGAAGTCATTATTGATAAGATCAACGACGGCGAGGCTCGTCATATTTCGGTATTTTTAAGAAGCTGAGGATTGTTTTATGAAAATATTTGCTTGTGATTCCACCGCAAAGACTGCTTCCGTCGCGCTTTGCGAGGACAAGATCCTGCTTGCCGAATTTACGCAAAACGGCGGCAACACGCACAGCGAAACTCTTCTTCCTATGACAGAGGTTTTGCTCAACTCTATGAAAACCGACATCGATGAGATAGACGTTTTCGCGATTTCCGAGGGCCCCGGATCATTCACGGGTGTACGAATCGGTGCCGCAACAGTCAAGGGATTCGCTCACAGAAAGAACAAGCCTTGCATCGGTGTTTCCACTCTTGAAGCACTTGCGAGGAATGTTGCTTTCGGTGAGGATAAGATCATCATCCCCGTGATGGATGCCAGACGCGGACAGTTCTACACCGCAAAATTTGCTCTCAGAGGCGGATTTATCGAAAGAATGAGTGAGGACACACCTATGAGCTTCGAGGAGTTCCTTGATGACGTACGGGCTCTCGGTGAGCGTGTATATCTTTGCGGTGACGGTTATGCTCACGCAAGAAAGCTTCTCGGCGACGAATTATCTTTCGAAACACCCGAAAAGCTTCGTTATCAATCGGCATATTCGGTCGCACAGATCGCTTACGAAAAGTATCTCGAGGGTGACAGAACTACCGCCGAAGAGTTACGACCTACCTATCTTCGTCTCCCTCAGGCAGAACGAGACAGACTTAACAAGGAAAAACTGAAAGGATAATATAAAGATGGAAAACAAGAATATTGTAATTGCGTGTGACCACGCAGGCTATGAGTACAAGAATGAAATGATCAAGTACCTTGAAGCAAAGGGATACCATCTTGTTGACAAGGGTACTTATTCCCCCGAAAGCTGTGACTACCCCATTCCCGTTCACAGACTCTGCACCGAAATCACCGAGGGTGACTGCCCCCGCGGAATTCTCATTTGCGGTACAGGCATCGGTGTTTCGATCGCGGCTAACAAGCATCCCGGAATCCGTGCGGCACTTTGCGGCGACAAGTATTCCGCTGAGATGACCCGTCAGCACAACAACGCAAACGTTCTCTGTATGGGCGCGAGAGTGATCTCCTTTGATCTTGCTTGCGAGATCACGGATATCTTCCTCTCCACTCCCGCTCTTGATGAGGAGAGACACCGTAGACGTGTCAAGATGATCGAGGACCTCGAGAAGGGCGTATTTGACGAAGCTAATTACAATTAAGGAGTCAGATCATGGGTGGTTCACCTAAAGAATTTGCTGATATTCTTCGTGCCGCCGCAGGCAAAACGAAGAGCCGTACCACGGCGGCGATAATCGTCGCAGGAGGCTCGGGAACACGTATGGGCGGAGATACTCCGAAGCAGTTTCTCGACCTTTGCGGTATGCCCGTCGTCGTTCATACGATGCGTGCATACGAAGAATCTGAATATATTGATCAGATATACGTAGTTGCGCGTGATGTGGACGTAAAGGATGGCGTATACGACAACTATGCCGAGAAATTCTCCATTACCAAATACAGAAAGTGTGTGTCCGGCGGAAAGACAAGGCAGGAGTCTGTTCTCAAGGGTATTGAAGCTCTTTCGGTCGACGTAAAATTCGTTGCGATCGCAGATGCCGCTCGCCCTTTAACTACGACCGAAACGATCAATTCTGTATGTCTTGCCGCTTACAGATACAGCGCGGCTTCTGCAGGTTGTCCCGCGGTCGACACCATCAAAACCGTTGATAATCACAAGTTTGTCACGGGTACGGTTGAACGCGCAAGCTCCTGGCAGGCGGCAACTCCGCAGGCATTCAGTCTCCCTCTCTACCGTGCGGCTGCTTATTCCGCGCTTGATATCGGATTTGAGTGTACCGACGACAACTCGCTCGTTGAGAGACTTGAGCGCAGGATCAAATTTGTTGACTGCGGCAGATACAATATCAAGATCACAGAACCGATCGATCTTCTTGTGGCAGAAACGATTCTTTCGTCTCGTGAAGGCATTTTAAGGGAGGACGAAGAATGAGGATTGGGCACGGATATGACGTTCACCGCACGGATCCCGCGCGCGAAATGTTCATCGGCGGGGTCAAGATTGATTGCGGATTCGGTCTTCTCGGTCATTCTGATGCTGACGTTCTTCTCCACGCGATAATGGATGCGATTCTCGGTGCGGCGGCACTCGGAGATATCGGAAAGCATTTTCCCGACACCGATCCCGCATACAAGGGTGCTGACAGCCTCGCTCTGACGCGTCACGTTGCCTCTCTGATCGCGGAAAGAGGTTACAAGATAGTTAACGTAGATTCTACAGTAATTGCGCAGAGACCCAAACTCGCGCCTCACATTCAGCTTATGCGCGAGAGGATTGCCGATGCGCTTTCAATCGACGTTGATGACGTCAACGTAAAGGCAACGACAGAAGAAAAGCTCGGATTTACGGGCAGCGGTGAGGGTATTGCCGCTCACGCTGTTTGTCTTATAGAAAAAATATAAAGCTCACCCCGATCGGACATTTTGAGGTCACTTCCCGCGTTTTCTACGGCTTTGTCCGAAGGATGAGCATATCTTCACATTACATTTTATGACAGAGGTTATATAAATGATCTATATTTCCCCTTCCCTGCTTGCGGCGGATTTTTCGAAGCTTGGGGACGAAGTTAAAAGAATCGAAGAAGCGGGTGCAGACTATCTGCACCTTGACGTAATGGACGGCGTTTTCGTGCCGAACATTTCGTTCGGCCTGCCCGTTATTGAGTCGCTTCGTAAATCCAGCGGTCTCATCTTCGACGTTCACCTTATGATAACGAAGCCCGAAAGATACGTTGAAAGATTTGCAGATGCCGGCGCGGATATAATCACCTTCCACTATGAGGCTTGTGATAATCCCTCGGCGCTTATCAAAAAGATCCGAGAGCTTGGCAAGAAGGCTTCGATATCGATCTCGCCGAAGACTCCTGCAGAGGCAGTTCTTCCCTACCTTTCCGAGCTTGATATGGTGCTCGTTATGACCGTAGAGCCCGGATTCGGCGGTCAATCGCTGATTCCTGAGACTCTCGAAAAAGTCAAGGTTATCCGCAAGGCTATTGATGAAAACGGATACAACTGCAATATTCAGGTTGACGGCGGAATTTCTGAGAAGAATATTTCGCTCGTTACAGATGCGGGTGCAAACGTGATCGTTGCGGGTACCGCGGTGTTCAGATCACCGGATCCGAAGAAGACTATTGAGGATATGAGGAAGAATTCATAAAAATAAAACCGTTGCGATGCAACGGTTTTATTTTTATGATCAGTATGCGATCTTTTCGGTAATGTAAGCCTCGAGCTCGGAGATCGGGATTCTTACCTGCTCCATAGTGTCACGGTCGCGGACGGTTACGCAGCCGTCACCTTCCTTCTCTGCGTCGCCGACGGTATCAAAGTCAACGGTGATGCAAAGAGGTGTGCCGATCTCGTCCTGACGGCGGTATCTCTTACCGATCGAACCGGTCTCGTCATAGTCGAGCATAAACTTCTTGGAGAGGTCAGCGTAGATCTCGCTTGCCTTGTCGGAGAGCTTCTTCGAGAGAGGAAGAATAGCCGCCTTGAAGGGCGCGAGGGTGGGATGGAGGTGGAGAACGGTTCTTACGTCGTTCTTAGCCTCGTCGATAACTTCCTCGTCGTAAGCATCGCAAAGTACCGCGAGAACGCTTCTTTCTACGCCGAGAGAAGGCTCAACAACGTAGGGGACGTATCTCTCGTTAGTCTCGGGATCGAAATAGGTGAGGTCCTTTCTCGACTCATTCTGATGCTGGGTAAGGTCGTAGTCGGTTCTGTCAGCAACGCCCCAGAGCTCGCCCCATCCGAACGGGAAGAGGAATACGAAGTCGGTGGTTGCCTTGGAATAGAAGCAAAGCTCCTCGGGATCGTGGTCGCGGAGACGGATGTTCTCGTCGCGCAGACCGATGGAAAGCAGCCAATTGTGGCAGAATTCTCTCCAGTATGCGAACCACTCAAGGTCGGTGCCGGGTTTGCAGAAGAACTCAAGCTCCATCTGCTCGAACTCACGTACACGGAAGATGAAGTTACCGGGGGTGATCTCGTTACGGAAGGACTTACCGATCTGAGCGATACCGAAGGGCATCTTGCGTCTGGTGGTTCTCTGTACGTTTACGAAGTTGGTGAAAATACCCTGAGCTGTCTCGGGACGGAGATAAACAGTGTTCTTTGCGTCCTCGGTTACGCCCTGGAAGGTCTTGAACATAAGGTTGAACTGACGGATGTCGGTGAAGTTATGCTTTCCGCAGGTGGGGCAAGGAATGTTGTGCTCTTCAACGAATTCCTTCATCTCAGCGTGGGTGAAAGCATCGATGGGCTTGGGAAGCTCGAAGCTGTTCTCTGCGCACCAATCCTCGATGAGCTTGTCAGCGCGGAATCTTTCGTGGCACTCGCGGCAGTCCATAAGGGGATCCGAGAAGCCTGCAAGGTGACCGGATGCTACCCAGGTCTGGGGGTTCATCAGAATAGCCGCATCGAGACCGACGTTGTACTTGTTCTCCTGAACGAACTTCTTCCACCAAGCCTTCTTTACGTTGTTCTTCAGCTCAACGCCGAGAGGTCCGTAGTCCCAGGTGTTAGCAAGGCCGCCGTAGATCTCGGAGCCGGGGAAAATGAAGCCGCGGTTCTTACAAAGAGCCACGATCTTGTCCATGGTTTTTGCTTTGTTGTCCATTTTTGTATCCTCTTTTTTAATTATAAATTCTCTTGAAATCGGCAAAGACGTCATAAGTCTTTGTTTCGTTGATAACCGTCAGCTCATCGTTTCCGACGGTGACCTTGTCCGTGACAACCGAGATCTCGCGGTTATTATGTGCGTACTTGAATATCAAGTCGAGATTTGACGTGAAGTCGTCGAGTGTGAAATCTGTGTCAACAGATGACTCTATCTGTGCAAAAACAGCGGGTGCGCGGTTGTAATTGGTTATGCTGATAAAGGTAGTTACGAACTTTTTGAGCAGCTCGACCGTGGTCTTTTGTCTCGAGCCTCCGTCGGTATAATTATTGAACATCAAAAGGTTCAGAACACCCTGACCGTCAAGTCTTTGTGCGCCCTTTTTGAGATCGATATTGATTCCGCCAGCGTAGTCGCGATACTGCATATCGTACGGAATATTATACGTTATTCCTCCGAGAGTATCGACAAGCGCGGGGAAATCATTCATAGTTACGACCGCGTGATGGTCGATCGTGATGCCCGTGAGGGCGTAGATCTTATCCATAAGGATATCGAGTCCGTATCTGCCGTAGACCTCCGAAAGCTTGATGTATCTGCCGTTCATATCGACGTAGGCATCCGTCGGGAATACGGTGAACGTGAACTGCTGACGCTCCTTGTCGGCTCTGAGGAGCACTATGGCATCGGCTTCGACTACTCTGTAATCGATCGTATAGAATCCGCCGCCGAAGATAAGGCTTCCGTCGTCGGCAACTATTCCGTCGGGGCTCCAATATTTTTCATCTGAAATGACAGATCCGGGATTGGGTCTTACGTCATCGGGAGCTGTTGCCTGTGTTACCTCGTCGGGGACGATTCCGTAAAGCTTTTCGAGCATCTCGGGATCGTAATCCACAAATTCGGAGGGACGGTAGTCTGTTCCGATCAACAGTATATTGAAGGATTCGCCTGTATCTCCGAATTGTATACCTATGCTTCCGGGATCCTCGTCCTCGGGAGTTTCTGCGGTATTTTCGGGTATTGCTGTATCTGTGCTTCCGACGCCCATAAGATTATTGAGCACAAGTCCGACGAGCATATATGCGATCAGACCGAAAATAACAAGAGCGATCAGAAACGTAAGAACAAAATTCTTTGTTGCAGAGAGCATTACTTCCCTCCTTTCTCATTTTATATATTATACTATATATCCGCTTGATTGGCAAGAGGTTAATTGTAACAATTATTGTACTCTCTCTCCGAGTATCTTTACATAATGCTGATAGAATTCCTCGTATCTGCCCTCATCGAGTGCTTCGCGAATCTTTTCCATAAGCTCGTTATAGAAATAGAGGTTATGAAGTACCGCAAGGCGCATTCCGAGGCTTTCCTTTGCCTTGAAGAGGTGGCGGATATAGGAACGGCTGTAAAGACGGCAAGCGGGACACTGACAATCAGGATCGATGGGTCTATCGTCCTTTGCGAATCTCTCGTTGAGGAGGTTGATCTTACCCTTCCAGGTGAATAGATTTCCGTGGCGCGCGTTACGGCTGGGCATTACGCAGTCAAAGAAGTCAACTCCGCGGCGTACAGCCTCAATAATATTAAGAGGTGTACCTACGCCCATAAGATAACGTACCTTATCCTTGGGCATATAGGGTTCGACAGCATCGATGATGCGGTACATATCTTCGGTAGCCTCGCCGACAGCGAGACCGCCGATCGCGTAACCGTCGAGATCAAGCTCTGCAATCGCCTTCATATTCTCGATTCGCAGATCCTCATAGGTACCGCCCTGATTGATTCCGAAGAGAAGCTGATGAGGGTTAACGGTATCGGGGAGCGAATTAAGTCGAGCCATTTCTTCCTTACATCTGACAAGCCAACGAACAGTTCTCTCGGCAGACTGCTTGACGTACTTATAGGGTGCGGGGTTTTCAACACACTCGTCGAACGCCATTGCAATGGTTGATCCGAGATGCGACTGAATCTGCATACTCTCCTCGGGACCCATAAAGATTCGCTTGCCGTCAACGTGGGATGCAAATTTTACCCCTTCCTCGGTGATCTTGCGGAGCTGAGAAAGCGAGAAAACCTGGAATCCGCCGCTATCGGTAAGGATAGGACCGCTCCAATTCATAAACTTATGAAGTCCGCCCATTTCATAAATGAGCTTATCACCGGGACGGATATGAAGATGATACGTATTCGAGAGTTCGACCTGGCAGCGAACCTCGCGAAGGTCCTCGGAGGATATTCCGCCCTTTACAGCCGCGCAAGTGCCGACGTTCATAAATACGGGGGTCTGGATATCACCGTGGACAGTATGGAAGATTCCGCGTCGTGCGCGGCCTTCCTGCTTTAGCAGTTCAAACATTTTAATTCCTCTTGAATAAGTGATCTATTGTATTTTTGTTAATTTCTATGGCTATAGGTCTGCCGTGGGGACAGCATATGACCTCGGGATTTGCCTTAAGTTCTCTGACGAGCCATTCGGCGTAGCCTTCGGGATAAACTCTGCCCGCTTTTATAGCCGCTTTACAGGAAGCTTGATAAAGCGCCTTCTCAAAGACGATATCTGCGGTGAGCTCAACTCCCGAGCCCTTTCTTATCGAGTCGGCAAATGACTCAAAGATGGCAGATACAGCATTTACCGAAATTGAGGAAGGTATCTCTGTAACGTAGACCGTGTTTCGAGCGGTGTTGAATCCGAAGCCGGTTGCTTCGATCTGCGTGCGATATTGCTCAAGTGCGGATATTTCATCGCTCATAAGCATTACCTCGATCGGAACAGCCATAAGCTGTGTATCGCGTTCATGAGTTCTCAGCGCGCGTTTGAGAGACTCAAATATGAGTCTTTCGTGCGCAGCGTGCTTATCGATCAAAAGCATATTGTTATTGCTTTCGACAATAATATAAGAGTTGAAAACCTCGCCGACAAGTCTGTAGAAGCCGCCCGCGGAATGAGAAGGGTCATAAGCATATTTGTTCGGCTCGTCATCAATCTTTTTAGGTTCCTCGATCGGAGTCGGTTGCGATTTGGGCGCTTCCTGAATCGAGGGCTTTTCAACAGAACCGTAATACGCGGGAGTTGATCTGAAAACGGGTTCGGGTGCGCGTTCAATCGGTGCCGGAGTTGCTTGAGCAGCAGGAGCCTGAGGCTCGGAAATATCTATCTGTGTAAAAGGGGATTTCGGGTCGAGAGTGCGGTCCACAACGGGAGCATAAGCGAGATTAGCTGACGGTTTCCAAGCGTTTGTGCTTGTAAAAGCAGGCTTTCTGCCCTCAAGATCGCTGATCTCGGGGCGTTCGGTATTTTCCGCGAGCGCAGTTCTTACCGAATGGTAGATCGAATCGAAGACGGGCCTTTCATTCGAGAATTTGACCTCGAGCTTACCGGGATGGACGTTGACGTCGACCGCATTCGGCGCGATGTCTATGTATATCACGCAACCCGGGAATTTTTCGGGCGGGATATAGGAGGTGTAGGCTTGCTCAATGGCAGCCATACCCGTTTTAGTTTTGATATATCTTCCGTTGATGAAGAAATTCTGATAGTTTCTGTTGGCGCGAGGATTAGCGGGTGCCGTTATAAATCCCGAAACCTTGACACCGTCACGCTCACCGTCGATCTCGATCATCGACTTGGCAATATCTTTGCCGTAGACGCATCTGATAGCCGATCTGCGGTTTCCGTCACCGCTTGTCTCGAGCTTAACTGATCCGTCGGAGATCAGCTTGAATGCTACCTCGGGATGCGAAAGAGCGATCTTTTCCAGCACCGAGCAGACTGCCATTCCCTCAGTAATATCACGCTTGAGAAATTTAAGTCTTGCAGGTACGTTCGCGAAAAGATTTTCAACGATTATCGTTGTACCGTCCGAGGCACCGCGTTCGCTGACAGCTCCTGCTCTTCCCGAATGGATCTCGATATACGAGCCCATATCTCGGTCGCGAGTTTTGGAAATAATTCTGACGTCGGCAACGGAGCAGATTGCGGCAAGCGCTTCGCCTCTGAAGCCGAGAGTCATAATTGCATCGAGGTCATCTGCCTCGCGGATCTTGCTCGTTGCGTGACGGCGGACGGCAATGGGCAGATCCTCGGGCTCAATTCCCGAGCCGTTATCGGTAACACGCATAAAGAGCACTCCGCCTCGCTGAATCTCAACGGTAACTCTGTCCGCGCCCGCATCTATTGAATTTTCAACCAGTTCCTTTATTACCGACGCAGGTCTGTCAACGACCTCTCCCGCGGCAATAAGGTTGGCGACCTCAAAACTCAATACGTTTATCTTACCCATTTTTCCAACCGTTTACTTTAGTTTTTTCTGCAGCTCGTTAAGAAGAGCCATCGCCTCAAAGGGCGACATATTATTGAGATCAGCCGCTCTGATATCATCAATAACGCTGTCATTGATGCAATCATCAAGAGTGATCTCGATATCATTTTCGATATCAATTTCCTTATCGTTCATCGCTCTTGCGCGCGCTTCGGTCTCCGCGAGGATGACTTTCGCACGGTTAATGACCTCATTCGGTATTCCCGCAAGCTTGGCAACCTCGATGCCGTAGCTGTCATCTGTACCGCCCGGAACGATCTTACGAAGGAAAACGATACCGTCGCCGCGCTTTCGTGCGGCAATATTATAGTTTACAACACCGTCAAGCTCGTCAGCAAGTGACGTCAGCTCGTGATAGTGCGTTGCGAACAAAGTCTTTGCCCCGACCTTTTTGCTTTGAGTGTACTCAACGATTGCGCGAGCGATGCTCATACCGTCGAAGGTGGAAGTACCTCTGCCGACCTCATCATAGATTATGAGGCTGTTCTTGGTCGCGTTACGAAGGATCGTTGCGACCTCAGTCATCTCGAGCATAAAGGTCGACTGACCCGAAGCAAGGTCATCCGATGCGCCGACACGTGTGAATACACGGTCAACCACGCAGAGATCAGCACTTGCTGCAGGAACAAAAGAACCGATCTGCATCATTATGCTGATGAGAGCGACCTGACGCATATACGTAGATTTACCCGCCATATTCGGTCCCGTAATGATCATAACACGCGAATTCTTCATATCGAGATGCGTATCGTTCGGGACGAAATATGCATCCTTGACAAAGAGCTCGACAACGGGATGTCTGCCGTCGCGGATATCGATCATCTTGCTGTCATTGATAACGGGGCAAGCGTAATTATTCTTTGCGGCAACCGATGCAAGCGAGCAATAAACGTCAAGCTTAGCAAGATTCGAGGCGGTGTTCTGAATTCTCGAAGAAGCCGCCGCGACTTTATTTCTGATCTCCGAGAAGAGATCGTATTCGAGTGCCGAAAGTCGATCGCCAGCGCCGAGAACGGTGGATTCGATCTTCTTGAGCTCCTCTGTTATGTATCTCTCGCCGTTTGCGAGAGTTTGTTTTCTGATATAATGAGCAGGAACCTGATCCATAAAGGACTTCGACACCTCAATATAGTAACCGAAAACTCGGTTGTTGCCTATTCTGAGCGTTTTGATTCCAGTCGCTTCGCGTTCTCTTTCGGCAATTTCTTCAAGCCAATCCTTGCCGCCGTCGAGGATCGTTCGGAGTTCGTCGACGTCCTTATTATATCCCTTAGCGATTATTCCGCCTTCGCGGATAGTAAAGGGTGGGTCGTCACTTATTGCTTTGTCAATGAGGTTCGTGATATCTTCAAGTGCATCAAGCTGATTTCGGAGAGAGACAAGCTCGTTGCCCGTGCAAGTCGAGAGGATCTCCTTGACCTTCGGAACAACCGAAAGCGAAGAACCGATCGCACGAAGATCTCGTGCATTAGCGCTTCCGAAAACGACACGTGCGATAAGTCGCTCGAGGTCGAGGACCGAATTCATAAGATCCGAAATATCCTCGCGGAGGATATAATTATCGAATAGCTCGGTAACCGCATTCTGTCGGCGAAGTATATCCGACATATTGAGAAGCGGATGCTCGATCCAGAACTTCAGCATTCTTGCGCCTGCCGCGCTCTTTGTCTTATCAAGTACCCAAAGAAGCGATCCCTTCTTCTCCTTCGAGCGCATCGTTTCGGTGAGCTCGAGGTTACGGCGGGTGGAATAGTCGATCTGCATATACTTGCCATTCTCGTAGATATTGAGATCCTTAATATAAGACATATCCGATCTCTGCGTTATGGCAATATATGACATCATAGCTCCGAGTGCGCAGATAAGCTCGCGTCTCTGCTTGTCCTCATCGCGGAGAATATTCGAGAACTGAGCCTCGGCGGCTTCGAGAGCAGACTTTTGTTCAAAGAAATGAGGTTGTCTGTCCTCTATCATTGATCCGAGACTGTTTCTGATATATTCCGCGAGCATAGGCTGTGACTTGAGCGGAATATTGATAAGAATCTCGCTCGGAGAGTAGGTTGCAAGCTCGTTACGTATCTCTGCGGTACAGTTTCTGCCCGAGAAATCGGTAGCATAGATCTGTCCCGTCGAAATATCGGCAAAGCAGATTCCCGCACCGTTGTCGCTGATGCAGAGGGAACAGAGGAAGTTATTGGCTCCTTCCGTAAGCATCTGCGGTTCGATAACAGTACCGGGCGTAATGATACGGATAACGTCACGCTTAACAAGTCCCTTTGCCGTCGCGGGATCCTCTACCTGCTCGCAGATAGCGACCTTGTAGCCTTTGTCTATCAGCTTGGCAATATATCCTTCCGCGCTGTGGAAGGGCACTCCGCACATAGGAGCGCGTTCCGCTTCACCGCAATCTCGACCCGTAAGTGTCAGATCGAGCTCGCGCGATGCTGTAAGGGCATCGTCAAAGAACATCTCGTAAAAGTCGCCGAGACGGTAAAACAAGAGGTAGCCCTCATATTGATTTTTTATTTCAAAATATTGCTGCATCATTGGTGTCATAATGCAACACCTCTCATTTCTTAGCCGTACGGGAGTCGAACATAATTGGTTTTGTCGGGCAGATTTTCCCGATAACTGCAGTTCTTTCCTTGATAATATTAATATATGATCATCGAAGAGAACCTTGTTCTCGAAAAAATCTGCTCCGTCAAAACTGCTCCCACCTCACG
>JAZSEA010000119.1:0-73320 GCA_045531455.1 Eubacteriales bacterium | reverse complement strand
CGAAAGAAAACGGCGGTGTTCAGCCGCCGAGGAAGACCCGGCTTTCGCCGCAGGCGAATATGGAGACTCAGAACTCATGTGTGCGGATTGAATTTGTACTTGAGTGACATTGGTACTGCCGCACACTATGGCGAGCTAAAGCTCGCGGAGTTCTGAGTCTTTAGAGTTAGCAATAAGAAAACGCCTCGCAAAGCGAGGCGTATGTAGCAAAAGAGAGCCATCGGAGACTCTGAACTCATGTGTGCGGATTGAATTTGTACTTGAGTGATATTGGTGCTACCGCACACTATGGCGAGCTAAAGCTCGCGGAGTTCTGAGTATTTAGAGTTAGCAATAAGAACACGCCTCGCTTCGCGAGGCGTTTTCTTATTGGTGACCCATCGGAGACTCGAACTCCGGACACCTTGATTAAAAGTCAAGTGCTCTACCGTCTGAGCTAATGGGTCGTTTGAGACCAATATATGATACCACATTTTGCCCCGTTTGTCAACACTTTTTCTGAAAAATGTCAGAATTTTTCCGAAATTGAGTAAACGGGGCAAGCTTTATTTATAATAATTCACCGCATTGTACATCCGAAGTCTGCCCGTATCCGAATAGACCTCGAAGATGACGAGGGGATTTTTTGTTTCCTCATCTCTGTAAACGAACCTGTAAACACCGCCGTCGGCAGTCATTTCGGGGTCGCCCGTGAGACGGAGCTTTTCCTTTTTTACGATCATCTCAACGGTACGCGCCGCATTATCCCTGCTTACCGAGGATCTTTCGTCAAGCTCGCGGTCGAAGCAGTACATCGTCACCCTCGAACTCTTACCCTCTACCGAGACAAATACGTTCCCGCCCGAGTATCTGAAGCAATCGGGGATATCGGTCGTACATTCATCGAACGCCGCATTCGGGCAGGCGAAGGCTGTGGCGCGTTTTACGGCAACGTCGTCCTTCCCCTGACCGAGCCTTTCGAGTACGCGGGAGGAGAGAGGATCCTCGGTCGTTTCCTCGGCGGCAAGGTTGGGTTCGTCCGAACCCGTGAGAGAACGCAGTTCCTTGCCTCCGTCGCCGTCGATCGCGGATCTTGCCGCGCGTATCAGGGCATCCACCGTTTCAATTCCGTATTCACCGCGGCAGATCCCGTTCAATATCGCGTAGACTCCGCCGCATCCCTCAAGACCCGAGCGCGAAAGATACGCCTCAGCTTTTCCCGCCTCGCGGTTTATTGCGGGAAGGTCAGCAGATTCTACCGCCTCTCCGAGGTGCGTAAGGGCGTCCGAAAGATCCTTAATTGCAAGCATTTGGCTTTGCTTGATATATTCGTCCTTCTTTTTTTCGGCATTTCCCGTGAAAAGTGCCGTTGCAAGCAGTAATACTCCGATCCCGACTGCCGCAAGGACGGCGAGCAGCGTTTTGTTTCGTGTTTTCATAACGCACCTCCTTTTTAAGATAATTATTTCCCGCGGTGATCAAAAAAATCTTGACAAAGATTGCATTTTGGTGTATTATTTTCTTTGAAGGAGGTGACGAAATGCTCGAATTGCTGAAAAACGTTTTGCATCATATGGAACGCCCCGAGCCCTGGGGAGCTTTTCATTTGACTTTCTTTGCTATCGGAATACCGCTTGCGATCTGCGCGGCATTTCTTCTGAGGAAGCTTTCGGGAAAAGCTGAGAAGCGGCTTTATCTCACGGTCGGCATTCTTCTGATCGTCTCCGAGATATTCAAGCAGCTTGCTTTCACCGCGGTTGAGGGCTCATACCGCTTCGATCTGATCCCCTTCCAGCTTTGCAGTATACCGATGTATCTTTGTATTCTTATCGGAATCATGCCAGAAAAGAGATTCATTCGTGCGGCTAAGACCTTTATCGCGACCTTCGGGCTGATGGGCGGCGTTGCTTCCTATATTTCACCGGGAAGTATGATGCGGGATTATTTTGAGCTGACTCTTCATTCCTTTCTCTGGCATCTGACGCTTATCTTTCTCGGATTTTTCGTGCTGTTTTCTTTGAAGGAAAGATTCACCCTACGCGATTTCGGAGACGCGCTTTTGCTTTATCTTTCGCTCTGCGCGATCGCTTTGGTAATAAATCTGCTCTGCATAAATGCGCCCGGACGGGACGTCAATATGTTTTATATAGGCCCGAAGCCGTCGAATCTGCCTGTCTGCAGAGATATAACCGCGCGCTTCGGGGTCGCGGTCAATTCGATCCTGTACGTCTCGGCTCTTTCAATCTGCGCGGGATTGGTGTGTTGCTTAGGTAAATTACTTACTATTAACAACAGGTGAATTTGTTTTTATCTGTTATGCAAAAACTATTGCCTTCATCCTCATTCCCTACGGAGTGGTGGTTGTGGAAAGTTATAGAAAGGACCAAATCATTAAGACTAATGACTTGGTCCGATCTTTTACTTTTTCTTCTTTTTATTCTTGGGTTTCTTGGGCTTTTGCTGAACGTTTTGCACGGGTGCGGTAGGCTCGGGGGCTTTGACCGTCTCTTGAGCGGGAGGCTCGGTTACCGGGATGGGCTCCTTCTTTGCATCGAGCTTTTCTCTGATATCCTCTCCGATGAGCTTATAAGCCGCCGCAACGAGGGGAACACCGACGAGCATTCCTCCGATGCCCATAACGCCGCCGCCGATGGTGACCGCGGCAAGCACCCAAAGACCGGGGAGACCGATCGATTCGCCGACGACCTTCGGGTAGATGAGGTTGCCCTCAAGCTGCTGAAGAACGACGAGGAAGATGATGAAGAAGAGAGCCTTGACCGGCGATTCGGTCATTATCATAATTCCGCCGACCGCGCCGCCGATATAAGCACCCGCAACGGGAATAAGAGCGGTAAAGCCTATCAGCGCGCCGATCATGGTCGCATAGGGGAAGCGGAAGATCCACATTCCGACAGTGCAGAGAACTCCGAGTATGACAGCCTCCTTGCACTGACCGACGATGAAGTCCTCGAAGCTGACCTTGATCGTTTCGACCATATGGTTGAATTTCTTACGCTTGGAGAATTTGAGGTAGCATTTTTCAAATCTGATGATCTGCGAGCCGATCTGCTCCTTGCCGAGAAGAATATAGATCGAGAAGATGAGGCTGACGATCGCGGTGACTACGCCCGAGAACACCGACGTTACGGTCGAGATAACGATATCAAAAACGCTTCCGATGCCCGTTGTCAGCACGTCGAAGATCTTGTTCAGATTGGATTTCCAGTCGATGCTTGCGAGCTCTGCCATAATGTCATCGGGGAGCAGCTCGGTCTGCTGCAGCCATTTGATAACGCTGTTGAAGAAGGGCGGCACCTCGGCTACGATGATCTCAATACAGGAAATGAGCTGAGGAAGTATCAACCAAAGGATTAGGGTCACGATGCCTAAAAGCAATATGAACGCCAGAAGCATACATATGATACGCCTTGCTGTGATGAGTGCCTTCTTTTTTGCCTTCGGGAAGATGATGCGCTCGAGGTTTCGCATAAGGATGTTGACGAGAAAGGCGACGATCGCGCCGATAATGAGCGGCTCGGCGGCTTCAAAGATACCCGAGATAAACTTTGCGACCTGCGGCCAATATCTCGTTGCGATATAGATAGCGAAGATGGCGATGGCGATCTTGACGCAGGTGGCTGTCTCAACGCGGAAGCTTGTACGGATCTTCTTTATCGATTCGTGATCGTGGCGGTCGCCGTCGAAGAACTGCTCGAATTTCGAGTTGCCCTTAGGTGAATTTTCACTTGATTGGATTTTATCCTTTTCGTCCATTTTTCGGTCCTTTCGGTCAGATCTGTCTTGTGATCTTTTCGGTGTTGGCGGCGCTGCCCTTTCCGCGGGGACCCGCAAGCTGGATCTCGCGCCATTTGTTTTCAAATTCGAATATTTCCTCGCTTACGGGGACGGGATCCTTTCGGCCGAAGAATTCGTCTTTGAAGGCGAGAGTTTGCGCGACCTGCGCCTCGATAAGCGATGCGGGGGAGATGCCCATAAGGTAGTTGACCATTGCGATGCCCTCGCCCGCGCAGATGCGCTGAAGCTTGGGGAAATAGTGTGTCAGCAGGAACTGCGCAAAGTAAACGAGTCGGAGGTCGCCGTAGCAGCGGTAATGGCGCGCATATTCGTCTCCGACAGCCTCGACCGCGACGGTTCTGCCGTTCTTCAGCGCGTCGATGATGGAATCAACGCTGTTTTCCTCGGCAAAGCAGATCGTGAAATAATGCGGGAAGGTGGGAGCTCCGACGATGCCGTGAACGTCGCTCGAGCCTACAACGGGCATCTTAAGTCCCTCGGCTCGAAGCTCGGAGAAGAGATTTACCGAGAAATTGATCCCGATCTGACCCATTCCGCCGACAAGCTCGTATGCATCGTAGATCCCGCTTTTGAGGATGGCTCTGGCGAATTCCTCTTTTACGTTGAAGACGCGGGATGCTCCCGGCTTCCAATATGGATGGGGGAAGATCGCGAGACCGCCCGCCTCGTGGATATGATCGGTGATCCACATCAGGCGCGAGAATCTTTCGCGGAAAGCCTCCGGAACGTCGACGGGTACCTTGTCGAGGTATGAATCGGCTTCCGCGCGGCAGCCCTCCTCGTCCTTGCAGTAAAGGGCGGTGACGCTCGATTTACCGCCGACGTGGACTGTGTGGATCATACATCCCGGGAAGTGTATCTCCTCGCCGGGGATGTGGGTGATACCGAGATTTACGCCCTCGTATGCCTCGTCCATCTCGTTGCCCGAATAGTAGCGGTTGTGGTCGGTCAGAGCCATAAAATCATAGCCCTGCTCTCGGTAGTGACCGAGGATGGCGGCGGGATCGCGGCGTCCGTCCGAGCGGTAGCTGTGACCGTGAAAATCTCCGCGGAGGGGAGTGAGCTTATAAAGATCCTCGGCGAGCGAGTAGATGAAGAATTCCGCTACCTTCTTTTCGTCGCGCTCGAGGATGAGAAGATACTCCTGCTCGCGCTCAAAGGTGTAGCGGAAGCGGAGGATGCCGTCCGCCGCAACAAGATCGATGAAGTGCTTTGTCGTGGGTGTGAAATAGTTGACCTCGTCATCATCGGCGCAAATGACGGTCAGACGGTATACGGCGCCGTCAAAGAAGAGAAAAGCGCGCTCGTTCGGGATGATCTTTACCTCAGTCTCTGTTCCTGCGGATACTACAGTGGGAACAACTCTGTAATTCGTTGCAATCGGAAGCATGTCGTCAACTCCTGTAACTATTATTAAATTATATTATAGCATTGATTTTCTTCAATGTCAATAAAAAGCAGAAGAGTCAACAAAAATTAATTTTTCTGTCTCACTTGACTTGACAGATATAATGTGCTATAATTTGACTTGGAAATTTACGCGGTCCGCGGATCGCAGGAGGTATAAATATGGCACTGAGATATCTTGCCGCCGTTGATATGGGCGGAACAAAGGCGGAGGGCGTTGTCTTTACAGAGGACGGCGCAGTTGTCTGCCGCGTTGTAGAGAAGGGCGGAGCACCCTTTGACAACGGAGTTGATTATTCGATAAATAACCTTTGCAAATGCGTTGACGCGCTTCTTGCCGCATCGCCCGAAAAGCCCTCGGCATTCTATCTCGGCGCGGCGGCGTGCGAATACTATATGCCGCAGTTTACCGGTGCGCTTGAGAAATACGGTTTTGAGAAGCTTCGCATCGAGGGCGACGGTCCCTCGCTCGTTTCGGGAGTTTTCGGTCACCGCGACGGTGCGGGAATGATCTGCGGAACCGGATCTGCGCTTTACGTCAGACAGGGCGACGAATATTACCACATCGGCGGCGGAGGACATATGATCGACAGCTGCGGAAGCGGATACGTTCTCGGACGCAAGGCGATCCGCGCGGCTTTGCGCGCAGTTGACGGAAGCGATCAGCCGACGATGCTTGTCGAGATGCTCGAGGAGGCTGCTGGCGTTCCGCTCTGGTACAGACTTGATAAGATCTACACTCTCGGACGCTCTTACGTCGCATCCTTCGCACACGTCCTCTTTGAGGCGAGAAACAAGGGCGACATCGTTGCCCGCCGTATATTCAACGAGTGCGCATCCGACCTTGCCGACGTTATCTGGGCGCAGTACAAAAAGAACGGCGGCCCCTTCGATCTGATCTTCAACGGCGGCATCTTCAAGAATTATCCCGAGTACGCCGACACAGTCAAGGCTATGGCACCGAAGGATATGCGCATCTTTTTCGCCGAAGTTCCTCCCGTTTACGGAGGCGCGGTCGAGGCTCTCTACGACATCGGGATCGTAGCCGACGAAGCCTTCCGCGAGAAGTTCCTCCACGATTACGAGGAGATCAAAAAGCAGTAAAATCAATATAAAACAGCCGACTCGGATGAGTCGGCTGTTCGTTTTATCCGTAAGTGATTTCTTCATCCACCGTGACGACCATTTCCGCGCCGTCGCCGTTTGTACAGACTCGCAGATAAACACCCGAGGCAAGGATCGAGACCCTTTCAAGCTCAAGCGTGATGAGCGTCGAATCCTCGGTGATGAGCTTACCTTGATAATAAGCCCCCGAGCTGTGCTGAACGCCCATGTTCTTATACGGAGAGTTTGCTATGAGGTTGAAATTCGCGTCATAGCTTGCGATTCTGGTATAAATCGGGTCGATGGAGAGACCTTCACCCGCGATTCGGATGGTCTTCACTCCCGCCGTTACGGGAATAAAGCCCGTTGTGGTACTGCCCTTTTTAGTAGCGATCGCGCCGCTCGAATTGATATAGGTATCGTTGTCGTAACCGTCGCCGTCCGCGTTGAAGTCCGAGCCGTCGGCATTGATCGACAGAGGAACAAGGTTCGTGAAGTTCGGAGCTGCCTGAGCCTTTGCCGTGATCACGACGTTGCCCGTGACCTTCGAGATCGTAACGACTCCGTTCTTGTAAGCCGTGGACGTAATGTCCTTGCCGTCCATCGTAACCGTTACGCTCTTGAAGTCATATCCATCGGCAGGTGTCAGAGTTGCCGAATAAGACTTCCCGGACTCGATGCTCTTGGCATCGTTCGAGGTCGTTACGTTCGTCAGCTTCGATGCGATGCTGTAGTAAACCGTCGAGCCGAATCCGATAACTCGGTCATATCCCGCGCCGTAGCAGAACGAATACAGCTTCTGCTCGGAGGGATTTATGACGTTCACGACGAAGGAAGTACTGTCTGCCGTGTTCGCTGTCTTCGGATAGCTCGCAGCCTCCGAGAAATCAATGTCGTTGTAAGATCCGACCGTCGTGTAGTAATTCTCGCGGTCGAACTGCGCGTTCGGAATGCAGACGCGGTGCGCGTCATACTGAACTCCCGAGCCTGTCGCATAGCTGTAGAGCTTGTCAGATTTGAAGTTATGTACGTGACCGTGGAACTGCGCTATGAATTTCGCACCGTTCTTGCCCGAGAAATCGACCGTCCGGTTCGTGCCGTCACCGCTCGGATCGCTGACCGTGTGACTCGTTCCCTCAACGTAAGCCTTCAAAAGCTCCGAGAGAGGCATTGTCGCACCGTAATCGGCGGGGTAATGCGAGAGAATGATAAATCCCCATTCGGCGGCATTGTCCTTTGCGTTAAGGTCAAGCAGGGCGTTCGCAAGCCACACTCTCTGCGCTCCGTAGGTCGTGGAATCCCTCTGCATTCCGACGAGCTTCTCCGAGGTGTTCAGCATAATAACTCGAAGCTTCTTATCGGTGAAATCGCGGTAGCAGTAGCCTCCGTTGGTCTTATCACCGATAACGGTATCCGAGCTTTCCGAATGAGCCGTGAAATTATCGTAGAGATATTTTCCGCTCATTGTGTGGATCTTGCCGTCGCTCTGCGCATCGTGATAATAGATGCCCGTGTCGTGGTTTCCGATGCAGAGGAAGACGGGAAGGTCGCTCATCGCTTCACGGAAATATCTGAGAAATCCCTCGATCTGAGTTTTCAGCATATCGGGAGCGGTCGAGGCGGCACCCGTCGCAACGTCGCCGAGATGAGCGAAGAAATCGGGACGGATGAGGTAAGACAGAGCCTTCGCCGCTCGACTCGCTTGGAGGGAGCTTTTAGCGTTCGATTCGTAAGCCGTTGTCGCTGTCTGCGACGCGGGATAATGGTTATCCGACATAGCAACGAATACGATGCTGCTGTCCTTGCGGACGGCATTTACACGGCTGACCATATCCATGACCTCGGGTGTGATGTAATCGTCATAACCGCTCGCCTTGAGCTGCTCTTCGAGGGCAACGGAGGTGCCGCCCTCATTGATAACGTGTACTGTTCCCGAAGTCAGCCATTCACCTGTGATTGGGTCTTTGTATTTAAGTACGCTCATAGTTAACCTCCCTCTTTGCCACAAACAGACAGCACATGACCGTCACTCCGACGGCACAGCCGATGAATAGTCCGATTATAAATCCCATTACGCCACCTCATGCACATCACTCTACGAGATACCGCACGGCAATCTGCTCTGCGGGTGCATTGTTCGTAGCAAGATTATTCGGGAATACTGCGATTGCAAAGGCATTCGCACCAACAGTTCGCACGATATGCGGTGTTGTCACTCCCCCATCATGGCTAATGCTGATAAATGTTCCCGCTGAATTGTACAACGCTACCTTCTTCCACATATAAGACGCACCATTCGTATTTTCTACAATTAGACAAAATGCACCGTCGGGAAGTTCAGTAATTTCGCAAACATAAGAATCGCTGCCCGTTTCTGTTATTACACCAGCATTAGAGATATTGCCCTTTGCTTCCGCACTCCATGATGTTACAGGAAGCGTAATAAACGCATCCGTTTCGTATGCTTTCACAACGGCAGTGTTACCGCCTGTAGCGTTCATACAAACTCGGCAATACTTCACGCCATCAGGAATTGCATATACCGTTTTTCCATTCGCATACAATTTGTTTGCATTGTTAAGTACGAATGTTTCTTCGGAATCGTAGAACGCAATACCGACCAGATACTCGGTGTTTATTACGGTAACATAATCAAAACCTTCGATGTCTAAATACTCATTAGAAGTATGGAAATTTGACATTGTAACATTTTCACCTGTTGTGTCAGTAGCAATGCCACCCTCTACATCCAATTCAACCGTGTATGTTCTGGTGAGTTCAACGATACCCGAAACAGAAACAGTACAGCTTGCGGAATAATTACCGCATCTAACGGTGATGTTACAAGAACCGTTGCCGACTGCCGTAACAATACCATTCTCGACTTTTGCTATCGCTTCGTTGTCGCTTTCCCAAGTAATCACATCGGTGCATCCGTTAGGAGTAGCCGTTGCGGTCAATGTCTGACTTCCTGCCCCTGTAAAGGTCAATGCGGGTTGATTCAGCGTAATGCCTGTACAAGGCACAGGCTCAACGATGCCCGATACTGAAACAGCACAGCTTGCAGAATATTCACCGCAATAAGCAGTGATGTTGCAAGAACCGTTTGCAACGGCAGTAACCACACCACCAACCACGGTTGCAATGCTCTGATTATCGCTTTCCCACGTGATTGCATCGGTGCATCCGTCAGGTGTCACGGTTGCAGTAAGTGTCTGCCTACCTTCTGCCGTAAAGGTCAGAGTAGATGTAGACAGTGTAATACCTGTACACGGCACAGGGACGGCAGGTGTAAGGTTCTCTACATACTCATCCGTCCACACCAATCTTGCTATCGCATAGGCACGAATCTGCTGAATATTATTTGTAGACTGCGAAGGGATGCCCGTAAACTTGCCGCCGCCCGTGGTAGAAGCGTAGTCCTCTTTTACAAGGTCAGCCGAAGCAATGTCGGTAAATCGTTCAAAACGATTGATGACGTTATCAATCGTCAACACACCGTTCCGCAGTTCAGCCCAACGTGCTTGCAGTTTTTCATAGAACAGGGCTTCCAAACGGTTATACAACAGATTGCCTTCACCCGAGCAGGACGCATCCCCCGAAACATAATCTTCATAGGATGTTCTCGGATAGTCTGTTGCGACAAACTTGCTGCCGTTCCAATACAGACCCCATGTGGAGTCCATATCGTACATCGAAGCGATCCACTTCTGACCGTCATAGGTCAGATAAAGCTGATTCTTACCGTAAGCATCGAAACCACAAGAAGCCAGACCAAAGAGATGATAGTCTATAAGGCTGTCAACATCGAAGTAATTTCCGAGATTTGCCTTGAAGTCTTCGTCCGTGGAGTTCATAACGAAAGAGATTACTTCGTTCCATCTCGTTTTTATGGATGTCGGAACAGTATCGTGAATTTCATCCGTCCAGTCGGATTCGTTGATGTTAGCCGCCGCACGGAAGCATCCGCTTGCATAGTTTTCACCGCACAGAACGCAATGATTGTCAAGATCATCGTCCATGTTGAATGCCCACTTATCCTTCGGGATGTTCAGCGTATATCTACCCTGATACACGCCGTTTGCGTAGACCTTGATCGGGAAGCCGTCCATCGCACCCTGATTGGGGGTTGTGCGGAGCAGTTCGGGTAGTTCCGCATAGTTGGCTCTGGACTTCACCACATCAGCCCACAGACGGGCAGATACCACGTTTCTTGCGTGGGTAAGGTCGATCCAATTTGCTTTGAAACAGAATTTGTTCTGCTTACCCCATCCTTTGAAGTCCACTTTCAGCTTTTCGGTGCATTCTGCATCCTTGAACAGCTTTACGGTCTGATTCTTTTTAGGGTAAGACATAGAGCTGTTGCCCTGTGCCTTGATTTCCGCATAGCCCGAAATATCCTCGGTTTTGGAGATATAGCGGAACGGCACAACAGCTTCGTCTTTGGTCTGCTGTAACGCACCGCCGAAGAACACCTTCGGGATATCGTCTTCCAACGGTTCAACGGAAGAAACCTCCGCACCGCCACCACTCACCTCGATCTCAACATTTCCGTTCTCGTCGGGGGTGATGCCATTGACGGACTTAACAACGCACTCGGGGAGAAATCCCTCGGGGAGCTTGTTGTAATCCGTCCAACTGTGTTCCGTTACCTTGAGGTAAATCGGAGAACTGAACACATTTTTATCGTAGAAGAACATGCCCATCGTAGCCGTGCCGCCTGCCCAATAAACACAGAACGGATAATTGTTTTTTGACAGCGACGTATTGTTTCCGAGCTGAACCGCACCCGATCCCCACGCGACACACGGATATACCACATCGTTGATGATAACGTCATACTCGATACCCGGCTGCAAGGTGTACTGCAAGTCCGACCATGTGCTTGTGACCTTCTGCTCGCGGATGACCTCTGCTGTTGCGATATGCTCCTCACTCGTTGCCATCCAATCGGCGTCGATATATTTGTTGTCGAGCTTATGAACCACGCCGTCCTTGTCGACAAAATGCGTGCGGTTGAGGATATGGCCATCCTCATCTTCACTTGCGGCAAAATCAGGAGTGGGAATATTGATTTCTTCCTTCTCGGGCTCCTCATCGGTGTCGATCCAAAGGTCTGCGTCCTTTTCGGGAGCTGAGGGACCTATGTGTACCGAGCTGCAATCGGCGGCAAGCTTTTCGGCAAAATCCGCCTCGCTGCCCGCGTAACCCGCATCCTTTGCATATTCGTATGCGCTTTTTCCGTCAAAGTCGCCGCGATCCTTGGCTTCGCCGAGCGCGGAATCGACCGCAGAATCAAGTTCTCTTTGCTCGATCTTTAAATCAAGAGCATCGGAAAGTCCCGTGATAGCCGAGATCGGATGCTGATCCGAGTCATCGCGATCCTCGAGAAGGGAATGAGAGGTGGGCTTGGGATGCTGGCTGATATTTACGTTTCCGAGCGAGACGTGTATCGTCGGAAACTCATTGAGCTTTACGCTGATCTCTTCCATCAGAGCACCTCCCTTGAGAGTGTGGGAGCAAAGTCAAGGACACCGAGATCTACGCCGACAACGTCGCCGCCGTGATATTTACAGCGTACGTTTACCCTCGCTCTGCCGCGAAGACCGAAAGTCTCCTCCTGTGTAAGAGGAACGAGGAAAAGCGAACGCTCCGCGTCGAATTCGATCTCACCCGAAGTGAGTGTTTTGCGTATCTCGTTGCCGATACATACCTCGACTTCCTCGAAAACGTCGGCATTTGCCACACCCGCCGTGGTCTCGATGCTGATCGGCAGGCTGTATGAGTCACCCCTCATCATGCGCATCCACCTCCCGCGAGCTTTGCTTTGGAGAAATAAATATTAAGCCTTTTGCTTATTTCAATAGTGAATCTTTTCATGAAAATTTTCCTTTCAGATATATTCCGAAGCCAAGCCTCATCGCGGATTCCCGACATACCGCGAGAGAGATGACCTTTCGGTCAATATATAAATAGAACAAATGTTCTATTTGAGAAAATTATACCATGAATTAATGGAAAAGTCAAGCAATATTTGCCGCTTTTCCAACATTTCATCACTGTAAACAATAGAATGACGGATGGAGGGGAAGAGGTATAGGTAAGATTCAACAATCGCGTACTACATCAAATAAAAAAAGAGGTGAATATGAAATTCACCACTTTTGGCAAAATATTGTATTAACTGAATCAATTCACAAATAGATACTCGTTATGAACCGTGATCTTCGCACCGGGGTGTGCGGTTACATCTGCTGTAAATTCTTCAATATCCGCAGAAATATTTCGGTTGGTCGGGAGATTTTTAATAGCTGTATTTTTCTTGCCGTTCACGGTATACGTAATTATAAGATATGCAGGTGTTGAACGGAGCCCAAATCCGAGCAGAACTGCATCCCAACGCCATTTTTTTGGCAGAAAGCGCATTTCGTTAATGCTTTCATATGGGATAAATGCCGCTCTTACAATAAGACCGCGATCTGTCATAACACCGAACATGTTAAGGTTTTCATCAAGAAATGCCTGCTTCTGAATGTCAGTAAAAACTTCACTTTCAAGTTCCGCCAATGCGGCTTTGGAGAGACTTAATGATTTTATGCAATCGCGCCACAGACGTAAGCTGAAATATACAGCGGGTATTATGAATATGATACTTGAAAACCATGCGCCAAACCATGAAATTGCCGAAATAATAATTGTTGTTGCGCTATCTTTGAGTGCGCGTGCACGAATTGCTTTGTAAAGTGGACTTTGATTAATGTCTTTTTTTGAGATTTTCATTGTGTTTCCTCCTTGATATAATTAAAAAGTGCGTGTAACCGAAGCTACACGCACCGAAAAACGCAAGCTCCGATTGTTGCTACACAATTCTCAACAAAAGAGGAAAGTTTCCTGCATTTACTAAGTGGAATTTGCGCTTTTACCAAATTCATAAAGTAAATGCAGATACGGAGAAAGAACTCTCCAAAAAAAGAGAGCTTTCCTGATTGTTTGTTGATTGAATTGTGTAGCAATAGTATTATAACACATTTTTAAGAAAAAGTAAATACTTTTTATACTCAAAGGTGAGTGAAAATTTAAAGCAAGTCTAAAAGCTTTCGTTCCGCTCTTGACAAACCCCGACAAAAATATTATAATATATAATACCTATTCTTTTTTTCGGAGGTACATCATGAAGGCAGTAATTACCGTTACGGGTAAGGACAATGTAGGAATCGTTGCAAAGGTCGCAACAGAGTGCTCACAGATGGGCGCGAACATTATCGATATTTCTCAGAGCGTTCTGCGCGAGTATTTCGCTATGATCGTTCTTGTCGACATCGACGGGCTTTCCTGCGCTTTCGGTGATTTCGTTGATAAAATGAGCGCACTCGGCGACGCAAGCGGTCTCCGTATCGCAACTATGCACGAGGATATTTTCAATTCGATGCACCGCATCTGATCGGAGTTCGCTATGCTTAATATAAACGATATTCTTGAAACCATAAATATGATACGCGAGGAGAATCTCGATATACGTACCATCACGATGGGTATATCGCTGATCGACTGCGCGGGCGATGATATTAATGCCGTTTGCGATCGCGTATACGATAAGATCACAAAGAAGGCGGAGCGCCTTGTTTCGGTCGGCGACGATATCGAGAAGCAGTACGGTATCCCGATCGTCAACCGCCGCGTTGCCGTGACGCCTATTTCTATCCTCGGCGGAAGATTTTCTTCCGAGGACTACATAAAGCTTGCAAAAACTCTTGACCGCGCCGCCGATACCCTCGGTATTAACTTCATCGGCGGCTTCGGCGCGCTCGTTCAGAAGGGATGCACAGTTGGTGACAACGCGCTGATCGAGTCGATTCCCTATGCGCTTGCCGAGACAGAGCGCGTTTGCTCGTCGGTCAACGTAGCATCGACCAAGGCGGGCATCAATATGGATGCCATTCAGCGTATGGGCGATATCATCGTCAAGACTGCTGAACTTACCGCGGACCGCGATTCGATCGGTTGCGCCAAGTTCGTTGTATTTGCAAACGTGCCCGAGGACAACCCATTTATGGCAGGCGCGTTCCACGGCGTTTCCGAGCCCGAATGCGTAGTCAGCGTCGGTGTTTCGGGACCCGGTGCCGTTGCTTCGGCAATTCAGCGCACGGGTGACTGCGACCTTACCGCGCTTGCCGAGACCGTCAAAAAGACGGCTTTCAAGATCACGCGCGTAGGTCAGCTCGTTGCTCTCGAGGCGTCGAAGAGACTTGACGTTCCCTTCGGAATCGTCGATCTTTCTCTTGCGCCTACACCCGCGATCGGAGACTCGGTGGCTCACATCCTCGAAAATATGGGTCTTGAGACCTGCGGATGCCCCGGCACGACCGCGGCTCTTGCGCTTCTCAACGACGCGGTCAAGAAGGGCGGCGTTATGGCGTCCTCGCACGTCGGCGGACTTTCGGGCGCATTCATTCCCGTTTCCGAGGACGCGGGTATGATCCACGCCGCACGCATCGGTGCGCTCACGCTTGAAAAGCTCGAGGCTATGACGGCGGTCTGCTCGGTCGGTCTCGATATGATAGCCATCCCCGGTGATACTCCCGCGGCTACAATTTGCGGCATCATCGCGGACGAGATCTCGATCGGCGTTGCAAACACCAAGACCACGGCTGTCAGAGTCATTCCCGCCGTCGGCAAGAAGGTCGGAGACGAGGTCGTATTCGGCGGTCTGCTCGGAAGCGCGCCCATTATGCCCGTCAACACCTATTCCCCCGCGAAATTCATCGCGCGCGGCGGACGTATTCCCGCGCCTATCCACAGCCTTAAGAACTGATGATAATAGATTTCCACACACACGCATTCCCCGAAAAGATCGCGGCGCGGACGATCGAGGCTCTTATCGCAAATGTTTCGCGTATCAGCGACTATCCGATGCGGAACTGCACCGACGGTACCGCAAGCGGTCTGATAGATATCGAAAAGAGAGTGGGAGTCGATCTCGCGGTTGTTCTGCCGATAGTGACCAATCCGAAGCAGACCGAGACGGTAAACCGAGTTGCCAAGGAGACGAACGCGGCGAACTGCGGACTTTATTCCTTCGGCTCTCTCCATCCCGCCGACCCCGATGCGATCGCGTGGGTTGACAGACTCGCGGAGGAGGGCTTCAAGGGAATCAAGCTCCATCCCGAATTTCAGGGATATTACGCCGACGAGATGATCGAGGTCTACCGCCGTGCGGCAAGTCACGGAATGACGGTCGTTTTCCACGCGGGACGCGATATCGGTTATCCGCCTCCCGTGAAGACCACGCCCGATATGCTCCTCCGTATCGTCGATAAGATTCCCGATATTAAGCTTGTTGCCGCACATCTCGGCTCTTGGATGATGTGGGATGAGGTTGCCGCGAAGCTTTGCGGCACTCCGATATATTTCGACACCGCGTTCATTGCCGATTTTATCGAGCCGTCTCTGGCACGCGATATTATCGTCAGCCACGGCGCGGAGAAGATCCTTTTCGGCAGCGATTGCCCCTGGGAGGATCCCGCGCATACGCTTGAATTTTTGAATTCCTTGGATATTGATCCGAATGATCTCAAAAAAATATGCGGCGAAAATGCCGCAGGATTGCTTGGTATTGAATAATGACAGAAAGAAAGCTTTATGAAAATATAATCACGGGCGAGGAACGTGCGCTTTACGGCTTGCGCCACGCTGACGTTGTTTCCTGCAATTTTGAGGGCGAGGAGGACGGCGAATCCGCGCTCAAGGAGTGCATTGATATAAACGTACGAAATTGCAATTTCCGCCTGCGCTATCCCTTCTGGCACTGCACGGATTTCACTGTCCGCGATTCGAAGCTTGACCGTGGTGTCCGCGCGCCTATCTGGTACGCGAAGAACGGAAGCTTTGAGGATTGCGAGATCCTCGACGTCAAGGCTCTGCGCGAGTGCGAGAATATGAGCTTACGCAAATGTACCGCGATCTCCACCGAGTTTGGTTGGAGATGCCGTGGCGTACGTATCGATGAATCCGAGGTCACGGGCGAGTATTTTCTCTTTGAAAGCCGCGATATAAAGCTTGATAACTTCACGCTCAACGGAAAATATTCCTTCCAATATACCGAGAACGTCGAGATCTCGAATTCGACTCTCAACACAAAGGATGCTTTCTGGCACGCGAAGAACGTCATAGTCCGCGACAGCACCGTCAAGGGCGAGTACCTTGCGTGGTATTCGGAAAACGTTACCTTCATTAACTGCCATATCGTAGGCACACAGCCGCTTTGCTATTGTAAGGGGCTCAAGCTGATCAACTGCACCACCGAGGGCTGCGACCTCTCCTTCGAATATTCCGAGGTCGATGCAACCGTTAAGGGCAATATCGTCTCGGTCAAAAACCCGCTCTCCGGCAAGATCGTCGCCGACTACATCGGCGAGATCGTCAAAGAGGGAAGCGTGAGGGTTTGTGATTGTGAGATTATTGTAAGGAGCAAGCAGTAAAGCGCAGAATGCAGAGTTAATTGAATGCAAAATGCAAAATGCAGAATGCAGAATTATGGAAGCTTTTCTCACCTCGTTCGAAAAGCATACCTTAGTAATTTTATTCTAACTTGATAATCCTTTTTTAAGCTGAAAACTATAATAAGTAGATATAAAATCGAGATGTAATGAAGTAAAAACTTCAAAACATCTCGATTTTGTTATGCATTATTTATTTTGCAAAACTTTGGGTTAGTGCAATACGATGTACTATTAAGCACATACAGAATTATTATACTTAATAATTTTCGAGCGAAGCGACGGAAATTTTCCTCAATTTTGCATTTTGCATTTTGCATTCTGCACTGTCCACTTATTTCTTAAATCCAAGCTGTGTAAACACGTCGGGAGTGACGTTGCCCTTTACTTTGCCTGCGGCTACGCGCTTGTCGTAGTCATCGACGTGGTGGGGGCAATGATCCTTGTATTCGTAGCCGGGGGTGATGGGAGCTGCCCAGTAAACGGCGTTGGTAATGATCCTCTGAACGTAGGGGTTATGGAAGGAGGGGCAGGTCTCGTGACCGGGCTGGAAGTAGAAGATCTTGCCCGCGTCGCGCAGATAAGTCATACCCGAGCGGAAGATGTATCCGTCCTCGTACCATCCGCCGAAGATGAGCTCCTGTGGCTGAGGAACAAAGAAGGGCTCTGCGTAAAGCTCCTCGGATTCAATGAAGAACTTGTCGGGGATGCCTGCGGCGATCGGGTGAGTGGGGAGCATATTCCACATGATCTCTCTCTGCTCGCGTCCCCAAGTAAGGTTGCCCATAGTGCCGACGATAGCGCGGAAGGGCTTGGAGTGGTGAGCCGAATGGAGCGCGATAAAGCCCATCTTGCCCATATAAACGCGGCGTTGGATCTTTGTTACGAGCGCATCGTTTACCTCTCCGTGTGCCATATGACCCCACCAGATGAGAACGTCGGTGTTGTTCAGTACTTCATCGGGAAGGCCCTGATCGGGGTCGTCGAGAGCGGCGAGAGTTACCTCGATGTCATCGTTCTTCGAAAGAAATTCGCCGATGGTGGCGTGAAGACCGTTCGGGTAGATAGCCTTGCAGGTCTCGTTGGTCTTTTCGTGTCTGAATTCGTTCCAGATAGTTACTCTGATCATAGTATGTACTCCTTAAATTAAATTTCGATTTTAAGTCCGTCGTATGCAGGGGTAACGCCAAATGGCTCAAGACGCTCGGCGGTGTCCTCGTGAGTCGTGTGGAGGGTGCGCGCCATATGGGTCGCGTAATACTTGCAATCGTCCGCTGTCGCCTTTTGCGCCTCGATCGATTCCATCATAATGCCGATCATAGCGATATTGGTGTGACCGAAGATGCGCTCGTCGCCGGGAGCGTAGCCCGTGGTGCACTCGAATATCATCGCGTTCGGCTTTGCCTTCTTGATCTTCTTGTAGGTCTCGTACATCAGCCAGCCCGAGTCCGAGCCGTAGAAAAAGGAGCGGTCGCCCTGCTTTACGATGAAGTTCAGCGGAATCTCGCCCTCTGGGAGGTCGCCGTGGTTTGCGTAGCAGGGAAGGACTTCGTATCCGCCGATAACCTCACCCGCCATCGGGGTCAGAGGATGGAATACGGGGAGCACGTCACCGTCGCTTGCCGCCGCCTTCAGCTTTTCGTAAGCCGCGGGCTGTGCCCAGAAATGAAGCTCGAAGCTCGATTCCTTAGTCAGCCTTATCAGCGTCTGCGCGTTGAAATGGTCGCTGTGCGAATGGGTGAGAATGACGTTTTTTACATTCTTATATAAGTCGGGATTGCCGTGATCTTCTGCAAAATCATAAATGCAGGGACCGGGATCTATCAGAAGATCGTCACCGACAAGTGCCGAGGAAAGACGGCGGTAGAGCGCGCCGCCCTTGTGCTTGGGCGACCAGTCAGCCGCTCCCGTGCCGAGGAATAGAAGTTCCATCATATGCTCCTTATTGCGGTTTATCGTTATCCTTGATCATCTCGAAATTGCCCGAGCGGAGAATTTCGAGGAGCTGTTCGTTCGAGGTGATGGGCTCGTCGGTCAGAATACCGCCCGCAAATCCGCCCTCGACCGTGCGGTGGTAGTCGCTGCCCGAGGTGCCGATGAGACCGAAACGCTCAGCCCAGATGCGGGCGATGTCGTTGCGGCTGTCCTGTGTGGGGTTGCCGTTGAATATCTCGATGCCGTCGAGGTACTGAGGATTGACCATCTGCATATGGTCGCGGAAGGGATGCGCCTGCAAAAAGAGGAAGCCCGACTCGCGTATTCTTGCGGAGACCTCGGGGGTGGGTACGTCGTAAAGATCCTCGTTGCGGCGGAGAAAATCCTCGTCGAGACCGTAGATGAGGTAGTCGTTTTCGTCAAGATTTGAGCGAAGCTCACAGCCGAAGATGACGTTTATCTTGCCCTCGGCGGCTTCCTTCAGCTCGTGATAGCCTTTCATATAGTAATCGACCTTTTCCTGCCAGGGAAGAGCGGAGAGGTCGCCCATGCGCTTGTTTTTGAAGGTGAAGCGTGAAAAATGGTTGGTGAGTACGATCGTGTGATATCCGTGCTCGAGATATGCCTGCACGATCTCCTCGGGAAACGCCTTGGCACAAGCCGAAACGGGCGCGGAGTGACAGTGCAGCTCGGTTTTGAATTTCATAATAATGCCTTTCGTTTTCAGATAATTATCATATATAATGATACTACATTTTCACGTTTTTTTCAAGTATTTGAGCAATTTTTTGCAAAAACTTTTTTCAATTTTGAATTATACTTGAATTTGAATAAAATGTATGATATAATTAATTTAAATCAACCTTATTGCGAGGTGTAAAATGGAAAAATTCAGACTTTGCGCATTTGCCGACGAGGCTGACAAGGCGATATCGGGTCAAGTCAAGGCATTGCACGAAAACGAAATAAAGCTCATCGAGCTTCGCGGAGTTGACGGCAAGAACGTCGCAGATCTCATTCCCTCCGAGGCGCAAGAGCTCAAAAAGAGATTCGATTGCGAGGGCATTGCCGTATGGTCTATCGGCTCGCCTATCGGAAAGGTCGATATAACCTCTCCCGCGGCGGATGAGCTCGACCGCTTCAAGAGAGTTCTCGAGACCGCGAATATCCTTTCCGCGGAAAATATCCGTATGTTCAGCTTTTATAAGACCGATTCCTCGTCGGCCTGCTTTGACGAGATCTGCCGCCGACTCGATGATATGATCAGCGCGGCAAAGGGCTCGGGCGTTGATCTTTGCCACGAAAACGAAAAGGGTATCTTCGGCGACACCGCCGAGCGTTGCTATAAGCTCCACGCGGCACTCCCCGCATTCCGCGGAGTTTTCGACCCCGCCAACTTCGTTCAGTGCGGCGAGGACACTCTCGTTGCCTGGGAGCTCCTTAAACCCTTTATGAAATACGCGCATATCAAGGATGCAAAAGAGGACGGAAAGGTCGTTCCTCCGGGCGTTGGAATCGGACATCTCCCCGAGCTTCTGCCGAGATTTGCGGAGTCGGGAATCGAGGTCCTGACACTCGAGCCGCATCTCAAATCCTTCGTCGGACTTGCCGCTCTCGAGGGCGGTGATACACAGCACGTCGGATCGTCCTTCAAGGATAACCGCGAGGCATTTGATTTTGCGGTAAATACACTTAAGAATCTTATTGAAAAGATATAAACGGAGGAAAGAAAAATGATTGCAGGTGCACAGCTTTACACTCTGAGAGATTATTGTAAGACCACCGAGGATCTTGAGTCCACCATCCGCCGTATGGCTGAGATCGGATACAAGGCAGTCCAGCTTTCGGGCGTTTGCGAATTTGATGCCAAGTGGATGCGCGATCTTCTGAAGGATTGCGGTCTCGTCGCGCCTCTCACTCACACAGGCTACAAGCGTATTGTCGAGGACACAGACCGTGTTATCGAGGAGCATCTTACCTACGGTGCAGGCTACGTCGGACTCGGCTCGATGCCGAATTTCAAGAAGTCGAATTGCGACCTTGAGGTTTATGACAATTACTGCCGAGAGATCGCTCCCGCTGTTGAAAAGATCGCCGCCGCAGGTCTGAAATTTATGTACCACAACCACAATATGGAGTTCATCAAGCTCCCAAGCGGCAAGATCCTCCTTGAGGATATGGCTGAACGCTTCGACACTCCCGCATACGGATTTACCGTTGACACATATTGGGTGCAGGCAGGAGGCGGAGACCCCGCAGAGTGGCTCACAAAGCTCGCGGGACGCATCGACACCATCCATTTCAAGGACATGGTCTACGATCCCACCGATCTTGCCGTAAGAATGGCACCCGTGGGATGGGGTAACATCAACCACGTTGCCGCCGCACGTGCCGCAGAGGCGGGCGGAACAAAGTACGTTTTCGTCGAGCAGGACCGCTGCTACGACGAGGATCCCTTCGTTTGTATGAAGAAGAGCTATGATTATCTTAAGGAGATCGGACTCGAATGAGAAAGCTGAAATTAGGTATTATCGGAGTCGGTAACATCGGCTCGAAGCATTACGGACACGTGCTTGACGGCAAGTGCCCCGATATTGAGATCACAGCCATCGCAGACCGCCGTGAGGCGCGCCGCGATTGGGCTATGGAAAAGTATGCCGAGGCAAAGGCAAAGGGATATTCCGCCGATGCTCCCGCAGTTTTCACCGAGGGTGACGATCTTGTTGCATCGGGACTCTGCGAGGCAGTTCTCATCGCAGTCCCCCATTACTTCCATCCTCATTTCGCAATAGAAGCCTTCCGTCACGGTCAGCACGTTATGTGCGAGAAGCCCGCGGGAGTTTACACACTTCAGGTACGCGAGATGATCGCGGAGGCGGATAAGCATCCCGAGCTCTTTTTCGGAATGATGTTCAATCAGCGCACCAATCCCGTTTACCGCAAGATGCACGATATAATCGCGTCGGGCGAGCTCGGCGAGATCAGAAGAACGAGCTGGATCATCACCGACTGGTACCGTTCGCAGTACTACTACGATTCGGGCGACTGGCGCGCAACCTGGAGCGGAGAGGGCGGAGGAGTCCTTCTCAATCAGTGCCCGCATCAGCTCGACCTCTGGCAGTGGATCTGCGGACTTCCCGTCAAGGTCCACGCAAAGATGAAGTACGGCAAGTGGCATAATATCGAGGTCGAGGACGACGTAAGCTGCTTCTGCGAATACGCAAACGGTGCAACGGGTACCTTCATTACAACCACGGGCGACTGCCCCGGTACGAACCGCTTCGAGATCGTCTGCGACGGCGGTACGCTCGTCTGCGACAAGACTTCGCTCAAGCTATACAGACTCAATCCCTGGGAGCCCGAGTATTCGAAGACGACAAAGAAGGTCTTCGGCAAGCCCGAGGTCACCGAGGAGATCCCCGTGCTCGAGGGCGAGAACACACAGCACGTCGGTGTTCTGAACGCTTTTGCCGATGCGATTCTGAACGGCGGCAAGCTCGTAGCCGACGGACGCGAGGGAATCCGCGGACTTATGATCTCGAACGCGATGCACCTTTCGGATTGGCTCGGACGTGAAGTCGATCTTCCCATCGACGAGGAGCTCTACTACAGCCTCCTTCAGGACAAGATCACGACCTCGCGCAAGAAGTCGACGGCCACCGTCGACGGCGACACCGAAGGAAGCTATTAATTGAATAAAAAAGGCTGCTCTGAAGGGCAGCCTTTTTGAGTGTAAAGTGAAAAGTGGAAAGTGTAAAGTTAAGGAAAATTTCCTCGCCGAAGGCTCGGAAATTATTGATTATTGAATAAAAATATGGTATCATTATATATGAAGGCAAATGAGTCAAGTTGCACAAAAGAGGCGGCATTGTATTGTGCAAATATACAAAAGTGAAAAACGCGTGCGACGGTTTGGTATGTTTTGGGTACTTAAAGGGTGAAGGAGGAAATGCCGATGGATGACAAAAAGATCGTTGAGATGATATACGACAACAATGAAGAAGGCTTACGCGCAGCAGAGAAGAAATACGGCGGTCTTTGCCGTTCGATAGCGGACAACATACTCACGCAGAATGAGGACCGCGAGGAATGCGTCAACGACGCGATGCTTGCGCTCTGGAACAACATTCCGCCAGAAAAGCCGGATAATCTCTGCGCGTACATATCGAGGCTCGTGAAGAATATTGCGCTGAAGCGGACGAGATCGAACAATATGTGGAAGAGATGCGCGAATTACAATTCCGCGGGAGAGGAGCTGCTTGATCTTATCCCCGACGGAAAGACACTTGCGGAGGAATACGAGGCAAAGCGTACGGGCGAGATAATCAACAAATTTCTCGGGACTCTGTCGAAGCGCGACCGTGACGTATTCGTTCTGCGTTATTGGTACCGCGACACGGTGCCCGAGGTAAGCAGAAGAACGGGACTTTCGGAGAGCCTGATCAAATCGCTCTGCGAAAGGCTGAGAAAGAGACTGCGGGAAGAACTCGCGAAGGAGGGAATAATAGTATGAGAACAGAGGTGATCAGAGACACAAGATTGCTCGACGCGCTCGAGTATATAGACGACGCATATATCGCCTCCGCGGCGAGATATAAGATGAAGTACGCTCCCGCGAGCGCGGATGAGCCGAAAATTACCTGGAGGACGCCGCTCAAGCACAGTAAAATATACGTAGCTCTGGCGGCGAGCCTGCTCTTGCTGGCTATGGCTTCCCCGCTGGTCAGCTTTTTCACATACGTTGTAAGCAATTTCACAGCCGGCGCGGGAAGCGGGACTGCGGAAGAAAACTCGGGAATCATTGATGATACCGAAGCGAATAGCGACCATATTTTCGGTTCATATCTTGATCCGATAAAAGATTTAGAGCCTTTGACCAATGAATTATTGAATATGGTGAATTCATGCAGGTCGCTAGGCAACGTGAATATAGGTGAACTAAACGAAGGTATGTCATCCGGAATTAAGTATTACGGAACTATAGAAGGTTACGTTGTTTTATGGGAGGTTGGCGATACGGATGCCACGCATAGTATAGGTTTGGCCGGCTATGACTTCTATTATCATTCGGGATTTGATATTTATCTTTATAAAGACTATAAACGAGTCACGATGCAACAAGTCTATGAGGATGAACTTATTACCGATGATTTTATCAAAACTATTTATTTGCGAAGTAATGAATATATGAGGTATTTTACCGATCGCAACATTGTCGATAAAATTCCGATAACCGCAGAGGATTTATCTGCAATAAATACTGCTTGGAAAGATAAATTTGGTGAAACAAGCATATATGCGGAATCATTGACAGAAGTACAGCTTGGGAAGCAGGACACATATTGCTACGGCAAATTCGGAAACAATATCGTTTTCAGATCAAGGGATGAAAGTGTTGTCACCGAAGAATTTTTCACCTATTACGAAATCGCAGGGTTTACTTTTACTATTTGTTGGCCATCAAAAGAGATATGGGTATATAGTAATGACAGAATTATCCCGCTGAATCAAGCATACGATGAAGGGATTCTGAGTTATGCTGATATGGAGGCAATTTACTACCGTCATTCTTATTCATATCATTGATTAAAGAAAAACAAGATAATTATACAAAAACAAAATCAAGGAGAGTTGCTTCGCTCCCCGAGGATCAGGTGGATCGTGTGACGGCGTTGCTGCCGAGTGATGATGAGCATTTAACCGAATAAATATTTTCCCCGAGTGTCAAGCGATGTTCGGGGAATTATTTGAGTGCAGAGTTCAGAGTGCAGAGTTCAGAGTTAAGGTAGCTTTTCGGCAAGCCGAAAAGCATATTACAAAAATTTTGCTCTGTCTTAATAATCCTTTGTCAGACTCAAACCTATAAAAGAAAAAATCGAGATGTAATGAAGCAACTTCAAAACATCTCGATTTATTTTATTAAGCCAACGATCGGGACAGAAGCGTACAATGGGCTATCAATCGGAAACCAAATTATTATTCTTTATAATTTCCGAGCGGAGCGAGGAAATTTACCGAAACTTTCCACTTTCCACTTTCCACTTTTCACTTATTTAAAGAAATCTCCGATGTTTACGATCTCGGTTCCGACGTAGTACGCGCGGACGATCTGGTCGAAGGTTGCTCCTGCTTTGGCAAGGTGGAGGGTGCCGTACTGGCTTGCGCCGACGCCGTGGCCGTATCCCATACCTGCTATGACGTAATTGTTGGGGTCGCTTGCCTTGACGGTCTCAAAGACGTCGCGGACGTCGGAAACGATCAGGAAGTCGCCATAGTTCGATACTATCGTGTAATATCCCTCGGAGTCGGGAATGGTCGAAACGGGAATATCGATGTCCGATGCGGTAAGGACCGCGGTGCCGTCCTGCGTTTTTGCAAAGAGCGCGCTTGAGGCGTCATCAAGTGCCTTTCCGAAATCGGTGAAGAAGTTGAGCAGGGAGACATCTGTCTTTTCAACGCCCTTTGAGGTGTAGACGCTGATCTCGCCGTTGTATGCGCCGTTGAGGTTGACTATCCTGTTTTCGATAACGTCGGTGTAGGAATATGTAAGCTCACCCTTGGCTATCGTGAAGTTTGAGGATTTGACGAAGGAGCCGAAGAGGGATTTGACCTTCGAGCTTTTAGTCGCGGTCGCGCTGTTGCCCTTTTCGTCGATTCCCGTGAAGCTGTAGAGATAGGGCGAGTCGTCGCAGGTCTGATAGGAGAAATCAACGATCTTTGAGCCCTTGATCGAGCTGTAGCCCGCGTTCTTGAACTGCGCGGCAAGCTCCTTTTCGGTGATCTCGGCGGTCCACAGACCGTTTCTGACGTCGCTGTAGTCCTCCCAAGGTGTCGCCTGGTTGACCATATATCCGAGCGTTCCGCCCCATACGTACTGCGAGGCAACGCTGTATCCGCCCTGCGAGGAGGAATAGGCGGCATTTACGATCTCGTCGCCGAAGACGAGGATCATATTCTTCGTCGCCGCGACTGCTTCTACTACGCTGTCGGTGACGAGTCTTCGTCCCTTATAGACCTGACAGCAGGAGGACGGGCAGATGTCAAAGCCGTAGGCATTATAGTGGCGGTTGAGGTTCGACATAGCGAATGAGCGAACCATTATCGAGAAAGCCTTGAGGCACTCGATCGGCCAGGTGCTCGATACCTCGTAGGGAAGAACTCCCTCGACGTATTCCTGCATTCCGACAAGATTGATCATCGAAAGACCCTCCGCGCTGTCCGAGAGGTATCTCTTGAAGCAGAAAACGCCGTCGTAGAGGTAGGAGGTGCGGGAGTAGTAGAGGTAGGAATAATCGGCAAGCTCGAACTGTACCGCGGCAACACCGCTGCAAAAGCCGTCTGCTCCCGAATATTCAAAGAGGATGGTATCGTAATCCGAATTGAGATAGGTCACGCCCGATGATGAGGGCGACGCTACAGATACCGAAAAGCCGTCCAGCATTGTCGTGATCGCGGCGGCAGCGGCATTGGCTTCCGAATAATTTGCGAACGCACCTACGCGGAGTACCTTATTGCCGTTGATGTAGGCGGGGAAGACGTGGGTGTAGAGGGGCGCGAAGAGGTCCTTGAGGTCGTCAAGGTTTGCCCAGAGATCGACCTTGTCTATCGAGATCTCGACGTTGTAGCCGCCGATGTCGGTCTCGGATTCGCTCTTTGCGATCTCGCAGGATTCGTAGCCAACCGTGAGGTTTGTGTCAACGACTGCGGCAATGTCGGTCTCTCTGATCGTATAGAGAGGGGTGAAATTATGCGCCGTTCTCGTGATCTCCGCCTCGCCGAAGACAAAACCGTTCGGGGAGGTTATCGCGTGGAGCGGGAATGCGCTTGAGCCGTATTGGATACCGACCGCCAGACGGAAATCGTCCGAGGTCTTCTCGGTGCTGAATTTATAGCTTTCAAGGGGAAGAGCCGAGGCGTCTATCGCAAAAGCTATCGCCATATACACAACGCCGATGATCATCAGTATCGCCATCAAGCCCGCAATTATGCGGACAAAGAGCTGCCGCGTATTTTTGCGTTTCTTACGGTTCGACAATTGTGTAGTCACCTCCCAGGAGGAAATACGCGCCCTCGAGCGACGTTACCGTAACTCCGCGGCCGTCCTTGCCTCCGCGGGGGATCATTATGCTGTTGAAGAGTGGGATCTGATCGCCGTTGAGGAGGTCAACGCCGTCGGTCAGGTCATTGAGACCCTGTACGGTGCCGATCTCTGTGTAGGGCGAGACCGCAACTGCGGAGCCCGAGCGGAGAATGAGCATTACGGTGTCATCGTCGTCGGTGGCTATAACGGTTGCGCCGTAGGGTACGAATACCGTCTCGTATACCTTGCCGAGCTCGTTGAGAATGCTGTCGAGCTGATCTTCAAGCTCCTTCACGCTGTTCTTGAGAAGGGTGATATCGCCCTTCGATGAGGTCAGATTGTTGAGCTTGTAGGAAACGGTTTCGAGCTTTGTTGATATATCCGCGATCTGCTTGAAGTTCTTCTCAAGGGTCGAGAGATCCTTCTTGGTCGAGGTGATCTGATTCTGCAGATTTGTTATATCGGTTGAAAGTCCCGCGATCGAGCTCTTCATGCTGTCGTAATCGGCGGCAAGCTCGTCATAAAGCGAGAGAAGCTCGTTCTTTACGTTCTTGATCTCGGTTTTGAGCGAAGCGTTTTCAGCCGCGAGCTCTTCGTTTGCCTTTTTGACCGCGTCGATCTCGGCATAGATCTCGGCAAGCTGTTCCGCGCTGATGCCTGTGCCTCCCGAGCTTCCGCCGCCTTGCGGACCCGCGATCTCAAGCAGAGTCAGACGCGTGTCAAGCTTTGCGATCGACTCTCTGATGTCCTTGAGAACCGATTCAACGTATGCGACCATACCGGAGAAGGCAACAACGGGGTCCTTGGAGCTGTCGTAGCTTACCGATGCGTACACCGCAAGCGAGGCGGTGCCTGCAAGTATCAGCGCAAGCAGGAGAATGGCTCCTCTTTTGATTTTGATTTTAAACTTCATTATAAACCTCTGTTGGGGTATCAGATGTCGAGCTTGATCTGCATCTTATCGATGTCCTTCTCGACGAGCAGTACGGGTGTTGCGGGGATCTTGGTCTTTTTATAGCCCTTGGTGGACTCGAATTTGTCGCCGAAGTCACGCAGAACGCTTGCGACTGTTGCATCCTTCTTGAGGAGAAGAAGCTGTGAGCCTGCCGCGGTACGTGTCGTCTTCAGCGGAATGAGATTGGTCGAAAGCACGATCGCGCGGTCGGCGGTGGTTATGATAAGGAGCTCGAAGGGGGTCTTATGCTCCTCGAATATTCCGACGATGGGGGAGACCGCCGAATACGCGCCCGTCATCTTGCGGCGAGTGCCCTTTACGGCGTATGCCGAGAGCGGGACCTTTACGCCCTTGCCGTTTTCAAAGACGAAGACCATATTGCGCTTCTCGTCCCAATCCTTGTCCTCGCGGATGAAGATCGGCTTTTCGTCATCGTCAAACTTGAGCTTGGCGGGAAGGAATTCGCCCATTTCGCTTGCCTTGCAAGGAGCGACGTCGGATGCCTTGAAGCGGTAGAGCTGAGCCTTGTTCGTGAAGACCGCGAGCTCGGTGATGTTCTCGCCGTCGAATTCGGCAAGGAGACGGTCGCCGTCCTTATACTTCTGCTCGTCGTTTCCGCGGAGAGATTTGTCGGTGATCTTCTTGAAATAGCCTTCCGCGGTGAGGAAGAAGTGCGCGGGATAGTTCTCGATATGCTCCTCGGGACGGTAAACGTCGATGTTCTCGGCGTTCGTGATAGTCGAACGGCGGGGCTGAGAATACTTCTTCTTGATCTCGCCGAGCTGCTTTGCGATGAGACGCTTGAGCTTGATCTCGTCCGCGAGGGTCTCTTCGAGGTCTGCGATCTCCTTGCGGAGCGAGTCGATCTCGTTGATTCGGTTGATCAGATATTCGCGGTTGAGGTAGCGGAGCTTGATCTCGGCGATGTACTCTGCCTGACGCTCGTCGATCGAGAATCCTTTACAGAGGTTTGCAATGACCTCGGATTCCTTCTGCGTGTTGCGGATGATCTTGATCGCCTTGTCGATGTCAAGCAGGATCTTTCCGAGACCGAGCAGGAGATGGAGCTTATCCTTTTTCTTGTTAAGCTCGAAGGTCAGCTCGCGCGAGAGACAGCCCTTGCGGAAGCTGATCCATTCGCGGAGAAGAGGAAGCACGCCGAGGGTCATCGGTGTGGAATTGATGATAACGTTGAAGTTGCAGGAGAAGTTATCCTCGAGCGCGGTCGACTTGAAGAGCTTGAGCATGGTTGCGTCGGGATCGGCACCGCGTCGGAGGTCGAGAGTGAGCTTGAAGCCCGAAAGGTCGATCTCATCGCGGAAGTCGGTGACGTCCTTGAGCTGATTCGCCTTCATCATCTCGGCGATCTTCTTCATTATGATCTCGATCGTGGTCGAATAGGGGATCTCGAGGATGTCTATGCAGTTTGCCGCCTTGTCATAGCGGTATTTTGCACGGATCTTGACGGGACCTTCGCCGGTCTCATATACCTTTTTCATCGTCTCGCGGTCGTAGATGATCTCGCCGCCTCCGGGGAAATCGGGTGCGGGCATAATATCAAGGAGCTCGTCGACCGTAAGCTTGGGCGAGCGGAGAAGAGCGATCGTAGCGTCGCAGACCTCGGCAAGGTTGAAGGAGCAGATCCTCGATGCCATACCGACCGCGATACCCATATTTGGCGTTACGAGGATGTTCGGGAAGGTCGTGGGGAGAAGAACGGGCTCCTTTGTCGTGCTGTCGTAGTTGTCGACCATTTCGACGGCGTCCTTATCGATGCCGATGAAGAGCTCGGAGGCAAATTTCTCGAGTCGGACCTCGGTATAACGCGATGCGGAGGGTGCCATGTTCGAGCTGTACTGCTTACCGAACGCACCCTTCGAGTCAACGAAGGGATGGAGAAGAGCGGCGTTATCGCGGGTCAGACGAACCATTGTGTCGTAAATCGCGGCGTCACCGTGCGGATTCAGACGCATCGTCTGTCCGACGACGTTCGCGCTCTTGGTTCTCGGACCCGAGAGCAGCCCCATCTTGTACATCGTATAGAGCAGCTTTCTGTGCGAGGGCTTGAAGCCGTCGATCTCGGGGATCGCACGCGACACGATAACGCTCATTACGTAGGGCATATAGTTCTTTTCTATCGTTTCAGTTATAGGCTGATCGGTGGCGGGGGCGGGAGGAAGGACCTCTACGACCTCTGCTTTTTTCTTTCTTGCCATGTGGTACCTCTATATAAAAGTAGTTATATTCAAAAATTAATTTTCATCGGGATAAACGACGGTGTGCGCGGCGGCACGGATCAGTCGGTTGTAAAGAGCCAGACCGAAGCCGTCGGTTGAGGGAAGATTTGCGTATACGCATCTGCCCTCGAGGGAATCGCATTCGCGGAGAGCGGCAAAGAGACGGTGACCCTGAGCCTCAAGATCGTCCTTTTTGCCGATCGTGATGACCGAATTCGATTCAATCTGCTCTGCCTGCTCGTCATAACATATGATGACGGCGCCTTCCTTTTGCCTTTCGGCAAAGAAAGCGATCCGTGCCTCATCCGAGCCTCCGACGAGAGTCAGCGGCTTTTCGGGAGCGTAATGGCGGTATTTTGAGCCGGGACAGAGCGGACGTTCATTTTCCTTGAGCTTATTCATTACCGTGTCAGAAACGGTAACGTCGGAGCAGACGCAACAGAGCGCGTCGTACGTGACCGCACCCGGGCGGAGAAGGATGAGAGAATCCTCGCCCGTGATCTTGACGATCGTTGATTCAACTCCGAAGGTGCATTCGCCGCCGTCGATGATGCAATCAACACGTCCGTCCAGATCCTCGATGACGTGAGCGGCGCAGGTCGGAGAGGGCTTGCCCGAGATATTCGCGGACGGTGCGGCAACGGGAAGCCCCGTCAGCTCAATGAGCTTGAGCGCAACGGGATGGGCGGGACAGCGTACGGCGACGCTGTCAAGACCGCCCGTTACCGTCAGCGGGATGGTGTCCTTTTTCGGAAGGATAACTGTCAAAGGACCCGGCATAAAATGGCGCGCGAGCCTATGCCAGAGCTTGTTCGTCTCGGCGTAGGGCTCAGCCTCCTCGGGCTTCGAGATATGAATGATGAGAGGGTTATCCGAGGGGCGTCCCTTTGCGGCGTAGATCTTTTCCGCGCTTTCGCTGTGTGTGGCGTCGCCGCCCAGACCGTAGACGGTTTCGGTCGGGAAAACCACGGTTCCGCCGCGCTTCAGAATTTCGGCGGCGGGCGCGAGGGCATCCGCGCTCGGATTTTCGGGGTCAACTTTGATCAGTAAGGTCTTCATAAAAAACTTCCGTAAATAATTGATTTTATTGGTTTTCTCCGCGCAGTCTTTCGGCTGTGTCGGCGGCGATCAGAGCGTCGATCATCTCGCCGATGTTTCCGTCCACGTAGGTGTCAAGGCTGTGGAGGGTCAGACCGATCCTGTGATCGGTGACTCGGTTCTGCGGGTAATTGTAGGTGCGGATCTTTTCGCTTCGGTCTCCGCTACCGACCATCGAACGGCGTGCGCCCGCGATGGCGTTTTCCTGCTCGGTGCGCTTCATATCGTAGAGCTTGGCGCGGAGCATAGCGAGGGCTTTGTCCTTGTTCTGGAACTGAGAGCGCTCCTGCTGGCACTCGATGACGATGCCCGTGGGCTTGTGGGTGAGACGTACGGCGGATTCGGTCTTGTTGATATGCTGACCGCCCGCGCCGCTCGATTTGCAGGATTCAAAGATGAGGTCGGCGGGGAGGATCTCGACCTCGACCGCGTCAGCCTCGGGAAGAATGGCAACGGTTGCCGCCGAGGTATGGATTCGTCCCTGCGATTCGGTCTCGGGAACGCGCTGAACGCGGTGAACTCCCGACTCGAATTTGAAGCGCGAGTATGCGCCGTCGCCCTCGATGGAGAAGGTGATCTCCTTGAAGCCGCCGCGATCGGTCTCGTTCGCATTGGCGACAGAGATCTTGAAGCCGCAGCTGTCGCAGTACATAGAATACATTCTGTAAAGCACCGCCGCAAAGAGCGCTGCCTCGTCGCCTCCCGTGCCCGCGCGGATCTCGACGATGACGTTCTTGTCGTCGTTCGGGTCGCGGGGGAGAAGAAGGATCTTCAGCTTGCCGATCGAATCCTCGATCGTAGCCTTGGCTTCCGTAAATTCCTCCTGCGCAAGCTCGTGGAGCTCGGAGGCGGAGGAATCGTCAAGGATGGCGCGAGCCTCCTTTTCCGACTCAACAGCCGCAAGATAGCGGCGGTATTCGTCGATTATGGGGGTGAGATTCTTGTATTCCTTGAGTAATTTGGTATAGCCTTCGATATCCGAGATCACCGCGGGATCCTCGAGGGATGCGGAGATCTCGGTATATTTTTCGTTTAATTTGGCGAGTCGCTCGAGCATATCTTAATAGCGGTTGAATGCCGAGAAGCCGCGGTGTGCCTCGTAGAGGTCTACCTTAGAGATGACCTCGTAGGGCGCGTGCATAGCGATTACGGGAACGCCGAGGTCAACGACCTCAATGTTGTGCTTGGAGATGAACTTAGCAACGGTTCCGCCGCCGCCGAAGTCGACTTTACCGAGCTCGCCTGCCTGCCATACGACGTCGTCCTTAGCCATCATAGCGCGGAGTCTGCCGATGAACTCAGCCGATGCGTCGTTTGTACCGCCCTTGCCGCGGGAGCCCGTGTACTTGGTGAGTACTACGCCGCAGGACATAAGGGAGGAATTGCGCTTCTCGAATGCTTCGCCGAAGTTGGGATCGAATGCTGCGGAAACGTCAGCAGAGAGGCAGATCGAAGCCGCGCGGACTGCCGCGGGAGATGCGTTCTGAGACTCGCAGATAGCGTCGATGAGGTCGAGGATGAGGTCGCACTGCATACCGCTGTTGCCGTCGCTGCCGGTCTCTTCCTTGTCAGCGAGGATGCACATCATAGTGTGGGGAGTGCCCATCTTGAGTGCCTCGAACATGGCGGTCATTGCGGGATAAGCGCAAACGCGGTCATCGTGGCCGTAAGCGCAGATCATCGAGCGGTCGAGTCCGACGTCGCGTGCGTTTCCGACGGGAACGGCGGAAAGCTCTGCGGAGAGGAAATCTTCCTCGCAGATGCCGTATTTTTCGTTAAGGATGCGGAGCACGTTGAGCTTGATGCCGTCAGCCTCGTTTACGAGAGGACGGCTGCCGACGAGGAGATTGAGCTTTTCGCCGGGAATAGCCTCGCCGAGGGGCTTGCGGTCGTCATTGTGACCGAGGTGGGGAAGAAGGTCGTTGATATAGAGAACGGGATCTGCGGGATCCTCACCGATGGATACCCATACGCTCTCGCCGTCAGCCTTGATGACAACGCCGTGGAGCGCGAGGGGAGTTGCTACCCACTGGTACTTTCTGATACCGCCGTAGTAATGTGTCTTGAGGAATGCCATTCCGCTGTCCTCGTAGAGGGGGACCTGCTTGAGGTCAATGCGGGGGGAGTCGATATGAGCCGCAGAGATGCGGATGCCTTCGGTAAGAGACTCTTCGCCGATAGAGAAGAGGAAAAGATTCTTGCCGCGGTTGTTGTAATAGTACTTGCCGCCCTTCTTGATCTCGTCGCCGAAGGAGTAGGGAACGAATCCCTCTGCCTCTGCGAGAGCGATAGAGGTGACAACAGCCTCGCGCTCGGTCTTGGCGGCATCAAGATACTTAGCGTAGCCTACTGCATAGTCGTAAGCAGCCTCGACTGCAGCCTCGTCACGGCGCTCGTAGACGGTTTTCTTTTTGTAGAGAAGCTCGCGTGCGGCTTCTGCGGGAGTTTTGATTTCGCTCATTTTGTGTATTTTCCTTTCAATTGATTCAAAATTAATTAGCCGATTCATACAGATCGCGGTAGATCTCTACCGTTTTTTCAAATTTTTCTACGTATTTCTCGGTTTTTTCATCGGGGATGACGAGCTCGCCGTCCTCTCCGAGGTTCTCGGGGTCCGCGAGCCAACCGTCAACGGTGTCCTCACCCGCAAAGAGAGCGGCATAGACGTTTCGCCAGCTCTGATACTTTTCGTAAAGCTTCGAGAGACGGTAGGTTCCTATGTCGAGATTGGTCTCGGGCTCGAAGAGTAGTCCCGAATCGGTACGCTTACCGAGCTCGGACGACAGGAGGTCGTATTCGTCTCTGGTAAGCTGCATCAGTCCGATCTCGTCATCCGAGACAAGGCTCGAATCGTAATCGCTTTCCATTTTTACGGTTGCATAAATGACCGAAACGGGCACGGCGTATTCGTAATAGCAGGCGATGACGGTGTCGTTATACTGCCTCGGATATTCGCGGAGGCGATATTGAGTGAATAGTATATCGTAGAGAAATCCGCATCCGACCGAGAGAATCAGGATGAGGATCACGACGAGTGAATTTAGAAATTTTCTGCTCATTTGATCAGGTTCAGTATCTTCTGTGCGACGGCTCTGAGCTTGTCCTCATCGCCGTCATTGACGACGGTGACGTTCGCGCGGGAGGAATAGAATTCATCGCTCGGGGCGGCTGCCATTCTTGCGCGGAGAGCTTCGACGGGGCGGTTATCACGCGCCATAAGACGCGCGAGTCTTTCCTCGGGAGGAGCGAGGAGCGCAACGGTGAGATCGCATTCATTTTCGTATTCCGCCTCGAAGAGAAGGGGAGCGTCGATGATGGCGCATGATCTATCGGTATTTGAAATTGCTTTGCGGACTTCCGCGAGAACGAACGCATGGGTGATCCTGTTGAGCTTGCCGCGAAGCTCGTCGGCACCGGGGGCAAAAACGATCTCGGCAAGCGCGGGACGGCAGAGGCTTCCGTCGGGATTTATGACGGACGGACCGAATTCAGCCTCAAGCGCGCGCGTGCATTCGGAGGGAGAGTCGACGAGCGAATGGTAAATTTTATCGCAGTCGAGATGCAGGCAACCCGCTTCCTCAAAGTATGAGCAAAAAAGCGATTTTCCCGCTCCGCTCGGACCTGTTACGCCGATGACGTACATTTTTTATTCTCCTTCACTGAAACTGATTGTATAGCTACCCGAACGAGGAATAAATGCATTTCTTCTGAATTTTTCCGTTGCATCGGGAAGCATATAGAATGGCAATTTATCGTCGGATCTGATCGATATCTTCTTTATTGCGCGAACAAGTATGTTATATTCTTTGCCTAATTCTCTTGTTGGCGATGAAGTCTTGCCGTTTTCGCCGAAAAAGCAAGTCGGGTACCAGATCCTGCCGTGTTCGTAGCCGTTTTCAACGTAATTCGGATTCGGAATCAGGATCGGATCTTTCAAATACTCATCAAGCATTTTGTGATATTTATCCGACTCCTCGGGGCTCGAAATCGCGGTAAATCCACCCTTTTGAAAATGCTTATCAACGGGCGATAGGTCGATCATCTTTTCGTGGATCCTGCGGCATATTGACAATTCTATTGCCTCAGAATCCAACTGATTTACATAGCCGTCCGAGAAAACAATTTTCCAGCCTTCTCTGATAATGTATGCGTGCGGATCACACTTACCGGTCTTATAAGCATCCGAAATGACGTATTTGATTTCATTAAGCGAAAGCTTTTTGCCCGAATAGTCTATAACGTGCAATCCGCGCTTGTATACCAAATCGAGGAGCATATGGAAATCTGAATCGGTTGCAAATAACGGTATCTGTCTTCCCATGGTATTATCTCCTTGATTTTAGCAATATTTTTGCATTATATTATTATACATAGTACATTATAGCACATTTGAGAGAAAAATGCAATAGTTTTTTATCACCGTTTTCGCGGAGTTATTTTTTAATTTAAGTGTTGCAAAATTCGGAATTATGTTGTATAATATATTTTGAGAAAGTATGGAGGTACATAAAATGTCCTTGAAATATAAATGGCTTCTTTTCGATGCAGACGACACTCTGCTCGATTTCAAGCTTGGTGAAAAGAGAGCGATCACCGCGACATTTGAGTCGGTAGGTCTGCCTACGGATGACGAGGTCATCGAAACCTACAGCCGCATCAACGATAATCTCTGGAAGATGCTTGAGCGAGGAGAGGTGACTAAGGATCGCCTCAAGGTTCTTCGTTTCGAGCAGTTCTGCGAGCATTACGGATTTGATCTTGACGGCGCAATGCTTGCCGAGGCATACGTCGGCAATCTGATGAAGCAGACGGTGCTCCTCGACGGTGCGGAGGAGGTCTGCCGTGCACTTTACGGAAAATATAAAATGTACATCATCACAAACGGCATTGAGGCTGTACAGAAGGCTCGATTCGGCGGTTGCGCGATCAGGGATTATTTTGAAAAGTGCTATATTTCGGACGCCATCGGCGTTGCAAAGCCGAAGAAGGGATTCTTCGACGCGGTAGCGGCGGATATTCCCGATTTCGATAAGTCGCAGGCTCTCATCATCGGCGACTCGCTGACCTCGGATATCAAGGGCGGCGTCGAGTACGGGATCGACACCTGCTGGCTCAATCCCAAGGGAAAGGAAGTGCCCGAGGGAATGGATATCACATATGTTATCAAGGATATTCGCGATATTCTTGAAATATTGGAGTAAATATGGACAGAGATCTTGTTTTGTTGTCGCTTATGCGAAAATATGAAAAAGAGGGAATAGAATGCCAGAATGCGCTGCCGCTTTCCTCAAAATCAAGCTTCAAAATCGGCGGAAAAGCCGATCTTGCGGTGTTTCCCAAGAATGCCGCGGAGATTGAATACGTCGTTGCTTATCTTGTGGATCGCGAGATCCCTTACATAGTCGTCGGCAACGGCTCGAATATACTTTTTGAGGACGAGGGATACCGCGGATGTGTGATCTTTACCGAGAAGATGAACGAGGTGAAGGTCGAGGGCAACCGTATTTATGCGGGTGCCGGAATGTCGTTTACCGCTCTTGCCTCAAAGGCGAAAACGGCTTCGCTGACCGGACTCGAGTTTGCTTATGGTATCCCCGGAAGCGTGGGCGGTGCGGTCGTTATGAACGCGGGTGCGTATGGTGGGCAGGTGTCCGACGTGCTTGAATCCTGCGATGTGTTCGACGCGGAAAAATGCGAATTTTATACGCTGACAAAGGACGAAATGGAGCTTTCATATCGTCACAGCGTTTTGTCCGAAAATAAGAATCTTATCTGTGTCGGCGCGACCTTTGCGCTCAAGGAAGGCAACAAGAGCGAGATCGACGCCGTTATGCGCGATCTTATGCAGAGAAGAATATCAAAACAGCCGCTCGAATACCCGAGCGCGGGAAGCGTTTTCAAGCGTCCCGCACCCGATCTCTTCGTCGGTAAAATGATCGAGGAATCGGGACTTAAGGGATACACCGTAGGCGGCGCGCAGGTCTCGGAAAAGCACGCGGGATTCATCATCAATATCGGCGGAGCTACGGCAAAGGACGTGCTTGACCTCGTTGAACATATCAAGTCTGTTATCCGCAAAAACTACTGCGTTGAGCTCGAATGCGAGATACGCAGGGTAGGTACGGGCGAATGAAGAGCTTTACCGAGCGCGTAAGAGAGGAGCTGGCGGAAAATCTGCATTCTCCGCAGTGCTGCCGCCGATCAATGCTCTTCGGCATACTTATAAACGCCGATTACTCTCCGGACGGCGGAGTTTACGCCAAGCTTTCGGGGAGAACCTCGTCCGAGCTGATGCTCAGGCTTCTCCGCGAGACCTACGGAAGGGAAGCGGCGGTGGAATATTCGAACAGCTACGGCCGCGTGTCCGCAGAGATAGGCTTTTCATCGGAAAAGCTTGCCGATAAGCTTCGTGAGTTTTCCTCGGGTGACGTGACGCCGCTTTTCAGATGCGCCGACTGCAGTACGGCTTTCTGCGCGGGAGTTCTGCTCTCATCTGCAAATTTCTCGAATCCCGATAAGGAATCGAGGATCGAGATACGAATAAACGACCCCGCGCGTGCGGAAACTCTGGCAAATTTCTTTTCCGACCTCGGACACACTCCGTCAAGATCGGAAAGAGACGGTCTTTCATCGCTGATCTTCAAGCGATCCGAGGACGTTGAGGATATTCTGACGATCGCGGGTGCGGTCTCGTCGGTTATGGAGCTGATGCAGGGCAAGCTGATGCGCGAGCTCCGCGGTCAGATCAACCGAAACTCAAACTGCGAGATCAGAAATATCGGCAGAGCCGCCGTTGCCGCAAAGGCGCAGGTCGAGGCGATAAAGGAGATACGTGCTAGCGGACGCTTCGCGGCTTTACCCGATGAGCTCAAGGAGACCGCAACTCTGCGCGAGGATTTCCCCGAGATATCGCTCTCCGAGCTTGCGGCAAAGCATTCTCCCGCTATAACCAAGTCGGGTTTGAATCACAGATTAAAAAAGCTTCTCGCGCTTGCGGGAAAAGAGTAAGCACTTGTAAAACTCCGTTTTACAAGTGAAAGCGCGCGCTTATCGCCGCCTGTCAAAATCTGCGATTTTGCCAGCTCCCCTCGGCGCGCGGACTCGCCCGGCTCGTCATAAAGGTGTTTTTTCGGTCGGCAAAGCCGCCGAAAAAACGAATCTTATTTATTTCTTTTACTTGCAGGTCAGCAAAATAAAACTTTATAGGAGGTGCGGCGATGGGAGATTTTGTCCATCTGCATCTGCATACCGAATACAGTCTTCTTGACGGCGCGTGCCGTATCAAGGATATCCCCGAGGCGGTCATCGCGGCGGGGCATTCTGCCGTTGCTATGACCGATCACGGCGGAATGTACGGTACTATGCAGTTCTACCGCACCTGCCGCGAAAAGGGAATCAAGCCCATAATCGGATGCGAGGTCTACGTTGCGCCCGGATCGCGCTTTGACAGAGTTCCGGGGCGAGAGGGCGGCTCGCATCATCTCGTCCTCCTATGCGAGAACGAGACGGGCTACAGAAACCTCACGTATATGGTCTCAAAGGCGTTTACCGAGGGATTTTACTCTCGCCCGAGAGTTGACCTTGACCTTCTGAGACATCACAGCGAGGGCATCATCGCGCTCTCGGCGTGTCTCTCGGGTGAGATACCGTCCGCGCTTTCCGCAGGCGACAGAGACCGCGCGGAGACGATCGCGAAGACCTATAAGCAGATCTTCGGCAAGGATCATTTTTATATCGAGCTCCAGAACCACGGTATTGCCGAGGAAAGACAGATCCTGCCCGAGCTTTACGAAATGGCTTGCGAGCTCGACATTCCCGTTGTCGCCACCAACGACGTTCATTATCTGCGCAAGAGCGACGCGCGCGCGCAGACGGTCCTTATGTGTATCCAGACCAACACAACGATGGCGGACGGCACGAGACCCGGCTTTGAAACAGAAGAATTTTACTATAAATCCACCGCCGAGATGGAGCGTCTTTTCGGCGGCTTTGAGGGTGCGATCGAGAATACCGTGAAGATCGCGGAAAGATGCGAGCTCGAGCTTGAGCACGAAGGGTATCTCCTACCCACTTATCCTCTGAACGAGGGCGAAAACGCGGCGGATATGCTCCGTCTGCGTACCTATGAGGGCATCGAGCGGCTTATGCTCGCGGGCAGGATCCCCGCGGAAGGCTTTGAACTTAAAGACTACGTCGAGCGCGCCGACTACGAGCTTGACGTCATTCATTCGATGGGCTTTGACGACTATTTTCTGATCGTTTCCGACTACGTCGGATTTGCGAAAGGAGCAGATATACCCGTCGGTCCCGGCAGAGGCTCTGGATGCGGAAGCCTTGTCGCCTTCGGAACCGGTATTACCGATATCGACCCGCTTCGCTTTGATCTGCTTTTCGAGCGATTCCTCAATCCCGAGCGACTCAGTATGCCCGATATCGATATCGACTTTTGCTACAACCGCCGCGACGAGGTTCTGGCTTATGTCAAGGATAAATACGGCTCGGACCGCGTTTCACAGATCATCACCTTCGGTACACTCGCCGCGCGTGCCGCTATCCGCGATTGCGGACGCGCACTCGGAATGAGCTATGCCGACGTCGACGAGATCGCAAAGCTCGTTCCGCGCGAGCTTGACGTGACGATAGATCAGGCTCTGATCGTTCCCGCGCTGAAGGAAAAATACAATTCCTCGGACGAGATACGCGAGCTGATCGACACCGCGCGCCTGCTCGAGGGTATGCCGAGAAACGTCTCGATCCACGCCGCGGGCGTCGTTATAACCGAGCGCCCCGTCTATGAATATCTGCCGCTTGCGGTATCGAGCGGAAATACCGTGACACAGTTCGATATGGACACGGTCGCCTCGCTCGGACTACTGAAATTTGACTTCCTTGCTCTGCGTTATCTGACGATAATCGACGACGCGGTGAAGATGATAAAGGAGAGAAAGCCCGATTTCGATATCGAAACGGTCGATCTCTCTGACAAAAAGACTTATGAGCTGATCTCATCGGGGCAGACGAGCGGAGTCTTCCAGCTTGAATCCTCGGGAATGAGGGCGATGCTGACGAATCTCTGTCCCGGATCGATCGACGACATTCTCGCGGCGATAGCACTCTACCGCCCGGGACCTATGGAGTCGATCCCGAAATATATCGAGGGTAAGAACAATCCCGAAAAGGTCGAATACGCCCATCCGCTCCTCGAGCCGATACTCCGTCCGACGTACGGATGCATCGTCTATCAGGAGCAGGTTATGAATATCTTCCGCACGGTTGCGGGCTTCTCCTTCGGACGAGCCGATATCGTGCGCCGCGCGATGTCGAAGAAAAAGGCATCCGCGCTTGCGGCGGAGAGGGATAATTTTGTCAACGGTGCGGCAGAGAGGGGAGTTGACCGCGAGACCGCCGAAAAACTCTTCGAGGATATGTCGAGCTTTGCTTCCTACGCCTTCAACAAGAGCCACGCCGCGGCTTACGCGATGCTTTCCTTCAGGACCGCGTATCTGAAGGCTCATTATCCGCGCGAATATTTCTCGGCTCTGCTGACCTCGGTGCTCGGAAATGCCGATAAGATCGCGGAGTATATAGCCGAGGCAAACCGAGCGGGAATACGCGTGCTTCCTCCCGATATCAACCGCAGTATGCTTGATTTCCACGTCAGCGGAGAGGATATCACCTTCGGCCTGCTGGCACTTAAAAACGTAGGACGTCAGTTCGTCGATAAGCTCATCCTCGAGCGCATCGGCAGACCATTTGCTTCCTTCTCGGACTTCATCGAGAGAATGTCGGAGAACGATCTCAACCGCCGTATGGTCGAGTCGCTTATCAAGGCGGGAGCCTTCGATTCGCTCGGAGTTTACCGCTCGAGATTGCTTGCAACGCTTGATGAGGCTCTTATGGCGATCTCGCGCAAGAATAAGGGCAACATTTCGGGTCAGATGGATATGTTTTCTATGCCCGATTCGGTTGCGGGCGGCGGCGAGAGCATAGTTTATCCCGAGATCCCCGAGTTTTCAACCAAGGATCTGCTCTATATGGAGCGCGAGGCGGCGGGGCTCTTCTTCTCGGGTCATCTGCTTGACGGCTACGGGCTTCATATCAAGTCACTCAACCCGCAGAGTATCGTAGAGATCACGGGAGGCGAGGATGAGGAAGACCCCGATACGCTCGAGGACGGCGCGAAGGTCTGCGTCTGCGGAATCATTTCCTCGGTAACGCAAAAAACGACCCGCAAGGGCGACGGCATGGCTTTTGCCACCCTTGAGGACCGTTCGGGCTCGCTTGAGCTTGTTGTGTTTTCAAAGCAATATGAAACCTACCGCAGGCATATTGAGGAGGATAATGCCGTCTGCGTGACGGGTACGGTATCGCGCCGAGAGGGCGAGAGAGGAAAGATCCTCGTCAACACAGCCTCGATGCTTCTGACCGACGAGGAATTCAAGCGCAGACAGGCAAAGCCGACTCCCACGCAGGCACCCGTTCAGCAGGTGAAGCAGGCTCCCGCTCAGGCGCAGAAAAAGGCACCGAGCGTGGTCTATATCCGCGTCCCGTCGAAGAACTCCGAGATCTACAAAAAATGCGAAAATATCGTTGAGATCTTCGAGGGCTTTACCCGCGTAAGCTTCTATTTTGCCGATACGAAAAAGTACGCCGACCATCCGCACGGAATGGTTATCGGCGAGGTTCAGATAGCCGAGCTGCAACGTCTCGCGGGCGGAGATTCTGTCGTTATCAAGTAAAAATTATGAAATAAGGTCGTAAACCGCGCTCATAGCCGATTCATTGTCGGGGAATGATATCCCGATGAGAAGTGCCTCGAGATCCTTCGGATGAAGATATGATCGCTCGATCAGCCTTTCGTAGATCACGTTACCTTCGGGATCACGGATAACAAGCCTGTCCGAGGCAAACGAGAGGACAAAATCCGAGGATCTTTCGGTGGATTCTGTGACAGAATCGAAGACGGATTCGGCTTCGGTCGTATCCGACTCGATCGATGTTTCGGGCGAGGTGCTTGTCTCTTCGATGGTCGATTCCTCGGTTTCGGGAATCTTTTCGGTAACCTCATCCTGAGGCTCAGAGGTCTGCTCGCGCACAGCTACGCTTTCGGCTTCGCGCTCGGATGCGAGTGCGGCTGAGTAGGTCCTTGCAACCGAAATGACCGCAAAGCAGGATACTATGAGCGCGGCTATCGAGACCGTGACGAATGCAACTATCAGATTTCTGCTGTTCATTTTTCGTCCCTTTTCAAATATTTTTCGCTTACGCTAAAGATATTATCGACCGATATTCATAAAATATTCAAAAATGTATGATAATATGGTATGAGAGCTATATTTAGGAGAAAACAAACATGCCAAATAAAAAGATAAATTGGGGAGAAGAGCTGAAGACGGCGGGTAAGGTCGGTCTTAAAGGTGTAGGCAAGTTCTTTCAGATATTTGCGAACGTCCTTTTGACCATCCTCCTTATCGTCGCGCTTACGGGCATAATCGTCGTCTGCGCCTTTTCGGTCTACATCAACAATTACGTTGAGACCGAGATCGACGCCGAGCAGTTCCGTATCGACGTTTCAACCTCGACCACGACCCATATGTACCGTATGGAATTTACCGACCGAGCAAACCGCGTCGGTGAGGCGGTGCCTATGGATTCTGCGGCTGACCGTCAGCTTCAGGGCGAGGTCGACCAGATGTACGTTCCGATCGATAAGATCCCCGACAATATGATAAACGCCGTCATCGCGATCGAGGACAAGCGTTTTATGACGCACAGCGGCGTTGACTGGAAGCGTACCGCGGGCGCGGGTCTGACCTTCTTTACGGGTGGCGGCGACGGCTTCGGCGGATCCTCGATCACCCAGCAGCTGATCAAGAACGTAACGGGCAACGATGAATATTCCATCCAGCGAAAGATCCAGGAGATCTTCTGGGCTCTCGACCTCGAGACAAAGATGGATAAGGAAGAGATCATCGAGCTCTACCTCAATATCGTAAACTTCGGCAACGGATCGAACGGTGTTCAGGCGGCGGCTTACAATTATTTCTCGAAGGACGTCTCCGAGCTGACGCTTATCGAGTGTGCCGCTATTGCGTGTATCACGAAGAACCCCTCGCGCTTCAATCCGATAATCTATCCCGAATATAACGCGGAAAGACGAAATATCGTGCTCTACGAGATGTACGATCAGGGTCTTATCACATACCGCGAATTTGAGGAGGCGTACCAGAAGGAGCTCGTTCTCAATCTTCCCGGAAGCGAGGAGGAGAAGGACGAGGACAACGACCTTTCGGGCATAAACTCCTGGTACGCGGATATGGTGATCGAGGACGTTATCAAGGATCTTATGGAGAAGTATGATTACTCCGAAAAGATGGCTTCGATCCTCGTTTACAACGGCGGTCTCAATATCTACACCCTTGTTGATCCCGAGATCCAGGCAACGATGGAGGCGGTCTTCCTCGACGAATCGAATTTCCCCAACACAGGCTCGGGAACCAAGCCTCAGTGCTCCGCGATCCTGATCGATCCCTATACGGGCGACGTCCTCGGTGTTGTCGGCGCAAGAGGAGAGAAGACGGCAAACCGTATCCAGAACTTTGCAACCTTCACAAAGCGTCCTCCCGGATCGGCGATCAAGCCTCTTGCGGTCTATGCTCCCGCGTTCGAAAAAGGACTTCTGACCTGGTCGACCGTGCTTGAGGACACTCCGCACAGCTATCAGGGCGATAAAGGATGGCCAAAGAACTCGACCAATAACTATCGCGGACTCATCAACGTAGCGTATGCGCTCAAGGTCTCGACCAATACGGTCGCGGTCAAGATGCTCGAAAAGGTCGGACTCAAGAATGCGTTTGATTTTTGTTACGATACCCTCAATATGAAGAGTATGATCGAGTACGGCGAGTTCTCGGACGGCACGGGTTATTCCGACGTCGGACTTGCGGCTCTCGCGCTCGGACAGCTCAACTACGGTGTTACCGTCCGCGAGATCACCGCGGCTTACTCGATGTTCGTAAACAGCGGAATCTACAGCGAGCCTAACTCCTATCTCAGAGTTACCGACTCGAGCGGAAACGTCCTCCTCGAGAACGGATACGAGGGCACGGTTGCCATCAGCGAGGAGACCGCTTCGATAATGAATATGCTTCTCGAGAGCGTTCCGAGAACAGGCGGTACCGCGGCATCTATCGAATTTGACAGCAAATACGAAATCGACGTTGCAGGTAAGACGGGTTCCGCGGGTGACTATTTTGACAGATGGTTCATCGGTTATACCCCCTATTATATCTGCGGAGTATGGTACGGATACGAGTATCCGAAGCATATCGACAATATTTCAACAAACCCCTGCGTCAAGGTATGGGATGCCGTCATGGGCAAGGTTCATGAGGATAAGGTCATTGCAAACATGCAGGAGGGCGATAAATATCTCGAATTCAACGTCTCGAACAATCTCGTTAAGGCTACCTTCTGCAAGGATTCGGGCCTCCTTATGAGCGAGGCTTGCTCGCACGACCCTAGAGGAAGCCGCGCCGAGACGGGCTGGTTTGTCAAGGGTACCGAGCCAAAGGAATACTGCGAGACGCACGTAATGGTCGATTACGACTACGTTGAAAAGGCGATCGCCTGCGAATGGTGTCCTCCGGAGAACATCAAGCAGGTCGCACTTATCAAGGTCGACAGAAAGTTCCCGATCCAGGTTGCCGTTGTTGACGCGCAGTACGCCTATATCGAGCTGCCCTTCGACGTCATGCCTTTCAGCACGAAATACCGTCCTTACTACTACAACCTCGGAAACAAGGAATATTACGCCGGTTATACCTCGGGTCCCGTTAACTACAACAGGACCTGCTCGGCTCACTTCAACAAGACCGAGTGGCAGAAAAAGGTCGCCGAGATCATTGCGGGTATGGAAACGACTGCTCCCGATACCGATACAACCGACGTTCCCGCCAATATGAGAAGACGCTTTTTCGAGTTGTTTACTTTACCCAAATTTGACAGACAGTAAAGGTAAATTTACAAAAACTGTTGACAAACTCAAACGGTTGTTGTATAATATGTATACCAACTTTTATGGAGGAACACTAAGACTATGAAAAAATTCAGAAGATTAATTGCACTTGTTCTTGCTCTCCTCGCGCTCCCTATGTGCCTTCTCGCTTGCGATAAGGAAGGCGGCGCGGACCAGACAGAGGATCCCAACGATACCACAGAGGGTATCCGCGTAATCATCACCATCAGCGGACTTGAGGAAAAGGACGGAACAAGAACTCCCCTTCTCAAGACCAAAGAAGCAGAGATCTTCAGAGTTGATCCCGGCACAACCCTTAAGGGTGCGCTTGATGCTCTTTGCGCAAGCAGAGAGGGTGCTTCCTACGAGATCGACAAGAGCGGCGAATTCAGCATCTTTTCTTACGGCTCCGATAAGCTCGAGGCAACTATGGAAGAGCAGAAGGACGGCTCCTTCGTTCCCGTATCCTTCAAGGTTACCGTCAACGGAACCGAGATCACCGATGCTCCCAACTACGTTATCAACCACAACGACAACGTACAGATCTTCCTCGTAAAGGGAGAAGCTTTCACCGCTAAGGAGTAATAAAAAAGCCGGGTCGCAATGACCCGGCTTTTTTAGGTGAAGGTGAAGAATGCAAAATGCAGAATGCAGAATGCAAAATGCAAAATTAAGGTAGCTTTTCGAGCGTTGCTCGAAAAGTATATTACAATAATCCTGCTTTGTCTTAATAATCATTTGTCAGGCTTAAACCTGTAAGAAATAAAAAAAATCGAGATGTAAAGAAGATTAAACTTCAAAAACATCTCGATTTTGTAATTTATTTTTTTGCCAAACTTCAGATTAGAAAATACAATAAGCTATCACGTAGAAACAAAATTATCGGTATGATAATTTCCTCGCGAAGCGATGGAAATTTTCCTTAATTTTGCATTTTGCATTCTGCATTTTGCATTCATCTCTGCATTATGCTCTAAACTATGTTTCGCTCCTGCAAATAATTCCTCCACCCAGCAGCTCGTCGCCGTCGAAGAAGACTGCGGACTGACCGGGGGCGGGGGCTCTTTGCGGTGTTTCGAACTCGATCATAACGCTGCCGCCTCCGAGAGAGGTGACGGTTGCTCTGCCCGGCTTTTTGGTGTAGCGCAGGCTGACGCTTGCCTCGAATGGCTCTTCGGGAAATTCACCCGCAAAATAACGGCAGTTTTCGGCGTAAACGCGGGTCCTGTAGAGCTCGTTTTCACGGCAGAGAGTGATATTTCGGCTCTCGGGATCGATGTTCCCGACGTAAAGCGGAGCGGTCGATGCAATGCCGAGACCCTTGCGCTGACCGACTGTGTACGCGCTGATGCCCTTGTGATCGCCGAGGATCTTACCGTCTGTGTCAATAAAGTTACCAAGCTTCGGTGCCTCTTTCGATCTGCTTGCGACGAAATCCGAGCAGGAAACGTCCTTGATAAAGCAGATATCCTGACTGTCGGGAGATGATGCCGAGGGGATGCCGAGTTCCTCTGCGATCGCGCGGATCTCGGGCTTCGTCATTCCCGAGAGTGGAAAGAGAAGACGCGATAGGATATCCTCTCCGAGCATATAAAGGAAGTAGCTCTGATCCTTTGCTTTGTCGGTGGCGGCGGTGATGACGGGATGACCGTCACGGACACCGATCGCGGCGTAATGACCCGTTGCGATAAACTCGCAACCGAGGCTGTCGGCTGTTTTGATCAGCGCGGGGAATTTGATATATCCGTTGCAGAGCACACAGGGGTTTGGCGTTCTGCCCTTTTCGTATTCCGAAACAAAGGGCGAGAGGACGAATTTCTCAAAGCCCTCGCGCATATCGACGGTCACGTGCGGGATGCCGATTGTATCCGCAACCGACCTCGCCGCTTCTGCGTCGTGTTCGTGTATATCGTGCATAACGAGCGTTGCGCCCGTGACATCGTGTCCCGCGCGCAAAAGAAGTGCCGCCGCAGTCGAGCTGTCAACGCCTCCGCTCATTCCGAGTAAAACCCTTGCCATTTTCAGTACCTATATCCTTTCAAGCAGTTCGGAGGGCTTGATTGCGGGAACGGAGCTGCTTTTGAAATCTTTTATATTTCTCGTAACGATATAATTCACCTTGGTTCTTGACGCGCAAACCGATTGCAGGGCGTCCTCGTAATCGGAAAAGTCGAGGTCAGCTGCCTTTATCAGGTCCGTCCCGCGCAGATCGACTACGGTGAATATTGACGTCAGCACGGTAAGAATTTCCTTTATCTTTTCGCTATCCAGCTCTTTGCGCATAATATAGACGATGTTGGGTATTGAAAGCGCGGAAATATAGCCCGTTATCTGATTTGTTTCACAGTATTTGAATACCCTGAGCGAGTCCTCGGCCAAATCCTTGCGATTGCAGAGAACGTCGAGAATGATGTTTGTGTCAATCAGTATTTTCATAACGTGTTATCCTCTCCGCTTTCATTGCTTTTTCGTCCACGTCCGATGAAAGAACGCCGAGAAGACTCTCCGAAAGGAAGGATACAGTCTGCGATTTGGAAATAAGACGCGCTATCTCGGTTCCGTTCTTCATAATAACTATTTCCTGTCCTTCCTGAACCATTTTCAGAAATTTGCCGAAATTATTCTGAATTTCGGTTGCGGTTGCAGTTGTCATTTGATCAACTCCTTTCATAACGTTATGTCACTATTAGTATATCACAAATTAGCTAATTTGTCAATACGAAAAAATAGCTAATTTGGACTTTATGAATGTAACTTTTAATAAAATAAATAAAATTTACATTTCCCTATGGTATTTTCTCCGAAAATGTTGTATAATAAACTGAATATATTTACACAAATAAGGATTTTGATATGAAGCTTGAAACATTACTCTTTGGAGATTACAGTAAAAGAGAGATCAAAAAGATAAAGCCCGTTGCCGATATGGTAGAGGCACTGGCTGAAAAGTACCGTGCTATGGACGAGCAGGAGCTCCGCTCGACGAGCGAAGTTCTTCGCGCGCGCCTTGATGCGGGCGAGAATCTCAACGATATCCTTCCCGATGCATATGCCGCTGTCCGTGAGACCGCTGACAGGATCCTCGGCAAGCGTCCCTTCTACGTTCAGATCCTCGGCGGAATCCTGCTCCATCAGGGCAGAATTTCCGAGATGAAGACGGGTGAAGGTAAGACCCTCGTCGCAACGATGCCCGCATACCTTAATGCGCTGACGGGCAAGGGAGTTCACGTCGTTACCGTAAACGACTACCTCGCTTTCCGTGACGCGAACGAAATGGGCAGGATCTATGAATTCCTCGGACTTAAGACGGGTGTTGTTCTAAAGCAGATGTCTGCGGCAGAAAAGCGCCGTCAGTATGCCTGCGACATCACCTACGGTACGAATACCGAATTCGGATTTGACTATCTGCGCGATAATCTTGCAAGAAGCAAGCAGGAAATGCTCCAGCGCGGTCATAATTTCTGCATCATCGACGAGGTCGACTCGATCCTTATCGACGAGGCGCGTACGCCCCTTATCATCTCTGGCGTCAGCGACAAGACCTCGGATATCTATGAGAAGTGCGATGCCGTTGTCCGCCGTATGAAGGCAAAGGTCCTAAAGGAGATGGACGATAAGGCTGAGATCGACGACGAGAACGTCGACTATATCGTTGACGAGAAGAGAGGAAGCGCAATGCTGACTCCCCGCGGCATCAAGAAGGTCGAGGCTCATTTCGGCATCGAAAACCTCAACGACCCCGAGAATGCGGTCATTTCTCACAACGTAAACCAGTCGGTTCACGCCTGGGGCGTAAAGAAGCGCGAGGTCGATTACGTTATCGTGGACGGCGAGGTCATCATCGTTGACCCGCACACGGGCAGACTTATGCACGGACGCCGCTATCAGGACGGTCTCCATCAGGCTATCGAGGCAAAGGAGCGCGTAAATATCAAGGGCGAGAGCCGCGTTACCGCAACCGTAACCATTCAGAACTATTTCCGTATGTACGCGAAGCTTTCGGGTATGACGGGTACCGCCAAGACCGAGGAGGACGAGTTCCGTCAGATCTACGGCCTTGACGTTGTCGAGGTTCCGACAAATAAGCCGATGATCCGAGTTGACAATCCCGACCGCGTTTTCGTTGACGAAAAGTCGAAGTACGCGGCAATTATAAAGCACGTCGGCGAGTGCAATGCAAAGCGTCAGCCGATCCTTATCGGTACTCCCTCGGTTGAAAAATCCGAAAATCTCGCAAAGTTCCTTAAAGCCGCAGGCTTCAAGTTCAATATGCTGAACGCGAAGAACCACGAGCGCGAGGCTGATATCATCGCGGCTGCGGGACGTCCCGGCGCGATCACGCTTGCGACAAATATGGCGGGCCGTGGTACCGACATTATGCTCGGCGGTAATCCCGAGCATATGGCAAAGGCGGAGATGGCTCGTCTCGGCATCCGTCCCGAGCTTATCGCGGAGGCAACCGGCTCTGCGCCGACCGAAAATCAGGACATCAAGAACGCAAGAAATACCTTTAAGATATATTTTGAAAAATTCAAGGAGCAGATCGAGCCCGACCGTCAGGCTGTCATCGAGGCGGGCGGACTCTGCATCATCGGCTCTGAGAGACACGAGTCGAGAAGAATCGATAATCAGCTCCGCGGACGTGCGGGTCGTCAGGGCGACCCCGGCGCATCGACCTTCTATATCTCGCTGACCGACGATATTATGCGTCTCTTCGGCGACGACAGAATGAAGCGCTTCTCTGCATTTTCGGCAAATCTTCTGAAGGATACCGACGGCGATCTTTCGCAGAACACCAAGATCCTCTCCGACGTTATGGAGAAGGCGCAGAAGAATGTCGAGGCAAATCACTTCAAGGCGAGAAAGAACGTCCTGCAGTATGACGATATCCTCAACGAGCAGCGCAAGCAGATATATTCCCTCCGAAACGAGATCATCGAGGAGGGTGATATCTCCGAGAGGATCGTCCATATGATCGGCTCGACAGTCGAGGATTCCGTGGAAGATTGCCTTGTTTCTCTCGAGGGAGCAAAGCATTCCGTCATAGATATCGAGGCTCTTGAATCGAGATATCTCGGTTGGGGCTGCGAGGAGGGCGAGCTTGACTTCGCCGAAGGAGAGCCCGCGGGATCGGTTGCGGCGAAGCTGCGCGATCTTATCACCGAAAAGGCTGTCGCACTCTATCGTGAAAGAGAGGCTTCCGACGTCGACAGAATGCGCCGCTTCGAGCGTGCAGTTCTCCTTCACAATATGGACGAGCGTTGGCTCGATCATATCGACGCTATGGACGCGCTCAAGGAATCCGTAATGCTCCAGGCGTATGCGCAGAAGGATCCGCTCAAGGAATATAAGATCATCGGCTCGAGTATGTTCGCCGATCTCATCAACGAGATCAGACAGAGCACCGTCCGCGAGATCCTTACAAGAAAGCTTCCCGAGGTCATCGTGATCTCTCCCGCAGAGCTTAAGAATCTGCAGATGGGACGCGCGGGCGCATCCGCGAAGAACGCAAAACCTCTGACTCCCGCACAGAGACGCGCCGAAAAGGTCGGTCCCAACGATCCCTGCCCCTGCGGAAGCGGCAAGAAGTATAAGAAGTGCTGCGGCGCGGGCGGCGGTGACAATTAATGGGCTACGGACTCGTTCTTGCGGGCTATGCGCTGACATTCTTCGTATCGCTTACGCTTTACGGATGGCTCGTGCGCCTGCTCGGTTATGCCGTTATGGCTTACGGACTCTATAAGCTCAAGGACTATTTCCCGAGCTATCAGCTGTCTCTGTTTACGCTTTTGGCGCTTTTCGCGGTCGGACTCTGCGAGTCGGGCTGCGAGATCGCGCTTGTCTTCGGATCAAGTGCGGAAGCACTTGATCCGATAAAGACCGTCGTTTTCTATATCCGCGACGGTCTCGTGCTCGTATTTCATATCCTTTTCCTCATCTCGACCTACATCGCCTTCGGCGTTGTCGGACTTAACGAGAGGAGGGTCTCCGCGGTGACCGATATCTGCGCCGTCACAGTGGGCTACGTATTCTATATTCTTTCCGCGCTTCACGTCATTGAGGCGAATATCGCCTTTTTCGTTCAGATGATCTGGATGATAATGGTCTTCGTACTCATTTTCGGCTGTTATATGCGAATCTGCCCCGAGGGAGATGAGGATATGCCGAGACGGGAGTCAAAGATCCCGTTCATAAACAGATTCGCCGAGGCTCTCGAAAAGAGAGAAAACGAGGCGATCGAGAAGACGCGCAGAGAGATAGAAGAAAAGAAAAAGCAAGCCGCATCGGGCGGTAAAAAGAAACGCAAAAAACGCAGATAATTCCTTCGGAGGTATATCATGGAGCTTTCGCAGAAGAAAGTGAGATTCGGAAAATATATGGGACTCGGGATGGCACTCTGCTCGTCATTCTTCCTTTTCAATCCCGATATGGCGCTTGTGGACGTGTTCCCCGATTTTATCGGATACGTACTGCTTACGCTCTCGCTCCGTCATTGGCGCGATCTTTCTCCGCATTTCGAGAGTGCCTGGAAGAAATTTCGCATCCTTGCCGTGGTTGCCTCGATCAAGTTCATCTCCTTTCTTTGGGTCTTCGGAGGACTGACGAGCGCGCTCGAGCGTCCGACGATGATGCTCCTGCTTTCCTTCAGCTGTGCGGTCGTAGAAATGATCTGGGGAATTCCCGCTTGGCGTGCGCTGACCGAGGGATTCGTCATCCACTCGCAGACCGCCGAGGGTGAATATCCTCTCCGCGAAAAGGGCGCGAGACATGGCAGACCCGGCAGAAACGTATGCGTGCTCTTCCGCAATGTAACGATATTCTTTATGATAGCAAAGGCATTTTTCTCGAATATCGCGGAATTTGCCGTGCTTTCAACTCATTCTTACGACGATACCGCATTCGATTGGTACGATTTCATCGGTCTATTCCGCACAGTCGCGCTTTTCTTCGGAATCATTATCGGTGTGGTCTGGCTCGTCCGTGCAGTCATCTTCTTCCGCGGACTGATGCTTGACGGAGCTCTTGTCGAGAGCGCGAAGAAAAAGTACGAGACTCTCGTGCTCCCCAATTCGGGACTCTTCCGTAGAAGGGATATCTCCTTCCTGCTCGGACTTATCTCGCTTGCCGCACTCTGCACACCCGATTTTTACCTTGACAATATCAATATAATTCCCGACGCGCTTACCGCGATCCTGCTTGCCTGGGCATTTCTGAGGCTCAAGCCATATTATAAGAATTACCTCGTCGGACTTGCGATGTCCGCGGTCTATCTTGTGTTCTCGGTATGGGGCGCGATCTCGTCCTATATTTACATCTCGGATTCCTGGGTAGCCAAGACCTGGGAGGATCCCGATATCTTCGCCGATTTTATGGCGATGTATCCGATCAGAGTCGTTGAGGCGGCAATGATGCTCGCAACCGTGATCATAGCCCTCCGCGGCGTAAAAGCCGTTATCAAGGGTCATTGCGGATACGTTCCGACGACGATGGACGAAGCATACCGCACCTCCCGCCTCGAGGCGATACATAAGGAGGTCGGAGCAAAGGTCACGCTCTGCCTCGGACTTGCTGTCCTTGCAACGGTCACGGGCGCGCTTTACGAGTTCATTCTCTCGCTCGATATCCTTATAAGCGAGATCTGGTGGCTTATCAATTTCGCCGCATCGCTCGGCTTCTTCGGCTCGACTCTCTATATGATGAGCGCGGTAAACGAGGAGGTCGAATCGAAATATATGCTCGATTGATGAATATCGATTCTCTCTTTTGGAAATAATCCTAATGCGGTCGGCAGTAATGCAAATTTTTACCGCGTGAGAGAATAAAATGAACAACAACCAGAATCAGAACAAGAACAACAATCAGAATCAGAACAAGAACAACTGAGGAAATAAAGACAAATAACTTATCTTCTTATCTTCCGGCTGTTGCTTTTGCGGCAGCCGGATCTTTGCAAGGAAATAATATGACACTTAGTGAAAGATACATAAAAGCCAAAAGACGCCTTTTCGAGAAGGCACTTACAAACTTAAACGACCGTCAGCGTGATTCGGTATTCGCAACCGAAGGTCCGCTGCTCGTTATCGCGGGCGCGGGCAGCGGAAAGACGACGGTGCTTGTCCGCAGGATCGCGCAGATCATCAAGTACGGAAACGCATATTGGAGCGAGGAGGTACCCGATGATATCTCCGAGCTGACGGTTGCGGCTCTCGAGGAGGCGGCAACCTATCCCGCCGAATTCATCGAGCCGATACTCAACGAGTTCATTACCTCACCCTGTCCGCCCTGGAACGTCCTTGCCATCACCTTTACCAACAAGGCGGCAAACGAGATGAAGGAGCGACTCGGCAAGATGTTCGACGATCCCGAGGTGCCGAAGAGCATCTGGGCGGGAACCTTCCACTCGATCTGTATGCGCATCCTCCGCAAGTACGGAGACCGTCTTGGATATAACGATAATCTCACGATCTACGATACCGATGATACCAAAAAGCTCCTCGCGGCAATCATGAAGGAGCAGAACATCGACGAAAAATCCTTTCCCATCAAGAGTGTTGTCGGAACGATCAGTAAGGCGAAGGAAAATCTTCTCGATCCCGACGGATACGAGAGGGAATCGAAGATGGGATACCGCGAGAAGATCTACGCGCGCATCTACCGTGAATATCAGAAGCGTATGGAGGCTTCAAACGCCCTCGACTTCGATGATATCATTATGCAGACGGTCTTCCTCCTCCGCACCGACGAGGAGGTACGCAAGTACTATGCGGGCAAGTTCAGATATATCTGCGTTGACGAGTATCAGGATACCAACCCCGCGCAGTTCGCACTCTGCTCGCTCTTTGCCTCGACCTGGCGAAATATTATGGTCGTTGGCGACGATGACCAGAGCATCTACCGCTTCCGCGGTGCAACTATTGAAAACATCTTAAGCTTTGATACTACGTATCCCGATGCAAGGGTGATCAAGCTCGAGCAGAATTACCGCTCGACCAAGACCATCCTTGACGCGGCAAACGCCGTTATCGGAAAGAACTCGGGCAGACGTCCGAAGACTCTCTGGACCGAGAACGGCTCGGGCAAGAAGATCGTCCTCGAGGAATGTGAGGACGAGGCGAGCGAGGCGAGAAGGATATCCGATCTGATCCTCAAGCTCGTAGCCGAGAAGAAGTACAGCTACCGCGATTTTGCCGTGCTCTACCGAGTCAACGCGCAGGCGAACACGATCGAGCGTACCTTCGCCAAGAGCGCACTGCCTTACCGCATCTACGGCGGCGTCCGCTTCGGAGAACGCAAGGAGATCAAGGACGTTGTCGCTTATCTTCAGCTTATAAACAACCCCGCCGACCGCGTTCGTCTCAAGCGTATCATCAACGAGCCCAAGAGAAAGATCGGCGAGGTGACGCTCAATGCCGTTGAAAGCATTGCCGAGGAGACGGGCAAGACGATGTTTGAGGTAATGCGCGAGGCATACCGTCATATCGCGCTCTCGCGCTCGGCGCATATCCTCGTTTCCTTTGCGGAAATGATCGACGGTCTGCGCAAGATGCTCGATGACGGCTGTCCTCTCGATGCTTTTGTGACTCACGTGCTCGATCGCTCGGGCTACCGTCAGATGCTCATTGACGGCGGAGAAGCAGAAAAGGACAGACTCGACAACGTCGACGAATTTGTTTCGGGCGTTATTGAATATATGAAGAACAACGAGGAGCCTACCCTGACGGGATTCCTCGAGGAGACCGCGCTCGTTGCCGACGTTGACCGCTTCGATGAGACCGCGGATGCCGTTGTTCTTATGACGATCCACAGCGCAAAGGGACTTGAGTTCCCCGTTGCCATCATCCCCGGACTCGAGGAGGGAATCTTCCCCGGCACGCAGTCGATGAACGATCCCGGCGAGCTCGAGGAGGAGCGCAGACTCGCGTACGTTGCGATAACACGCGCCAAGAAGGAGCTTTTCCTCTTCCATTCGGGCAGAAGATTGCTCTACGGACGCACGATGTACAATCCCGTCTCGCGCTTTGTTCAGGATATCCCCGCCGAGCTCGTTGACGAGAAGATCAAGAAGCCCGAAAAGCCGAGCGAGTATTCCTGGGGCAATTATTCGGGTGTCGGAAAGACCTATATCGGCGGCTCATCATCGGGCGGAACGATGCGTCCCGTTCAGAGACCCGGTACCCGACCCGTCACGACCGTACAGAGACCCGCGGTCACGCCGAAAGCAACGCCTCCCAAGAAGCCCTCGGTCGTATTCGAGCCGGGTGACAGAGTAAAGCATATGGCGTTCGGAGAGGGCGAGGTCATCTCGGCAAAGCAGATGGGCTCGGATATTATGTACGAGGTCGTCTTCGACAACGTCGGAACAAAGAAGCTTATGGCAACCTACGCCAAGCTCACAAAGGCGTAAATATATTTTTTCATAAGGAGAATCCGAAAATGAAAAAGACAAAGTCAATAATCTGGGGTATAGTACTTATCGCCGCGGGCGTTCTCTGGGCGCTCTCCTCACTCGGTATGGTCGAGGTCGACATCTTCTTCGAAGGCTGGTGGACCCTCTTCATCATCGTTCCGAGCGCGATCTCGCTTGTCACATCGCGCGATAAGGTCAGCGCGCTTGTCGGACTTGCTGTCGGCGTGGTGCTTCTGCTCTGCGTGCGCGATATTCTTGAATTTGATATGATTCTCAAGCTCTTTATCCCCGCTGTCATCGTCATCGTCGGTGTTAAGATGATAATCTCCACCTTCTCCGACAGAAAGACCGAGGCGGCGGTACGCGAGATGGAGAGCAATTCCGAAAACATAGACAACGTATTCGCCATCTTCACGGGCGAGAAGGTCGATTGCAGAGGAAAGGTATTCAGCGGTGCCGAGATCAACGCGATCTTCGGCGGTGTTGATTACGATCTTCGCGGTGCGGTCATCGAGCCCGACAGCGCGATCAAGGCGACCGCAGTTTTCGGCGGTATCAATATCTTCGTTCCCGAGAACGTAAAGGTGCGCGTGAAATCCACCTCGATCTTCGGCGGTACATCGAACAAGGCGAGAAGACCCGACGACGGCGCGGAGGACGTTATCACCCTCTACGTCAGCGCATTCAGTATGTTCGGAGGCATTGATATCAAATGAAGCCCTGGCAGAAAGCGGTAAAATACTGTGCAATAGCTTTTGCCGTTATACTTGTTGCTAATATTGTCGGCTGGACGCTTGCCGTTTTCGGCGCGATCTTCGGTACCTCATCGGTTATCGCCGAGGAGTCGCAAAGCTTTGAGTTTGACTCAAATGTTGATGAGCTCGAGATAGAGATCTCTGCCGCGGCATTTACGCTCAGCGCACAGGAATGCGACAAGATCACGGTCAAGACGAATCTAAAGGATCTCACCGCCAAGGAAAGCGGCGGCATACTTAAGATCAAGGAAAAGTCACGCTTTCTGACCGTGACAGATTCGGATGCCTTCGTTGAGATCGTTTATCCGATCGGAACCGATTTTGATAAGGTCGAGATCTTCGGCGGCGCGGGCAGACTTACCGTGAACTCGCTTACCGTTTCGAGCCTCAAGCTTGAGCTCGGTGCGGGAGAGACTGTCATCGAGTCGCTTACGGTAGAGAAGGAAGCTGATATCGACGGCGGCGCGGGCGCGCTCATCTTCAAATATTCGTCGATCAAGGATCTCGAGCTTGATATGGGTGTCGGTGAGCTCAGCTACTCGGGCAGACTTTCGGGTAAGAACGAGATCTCTCTCGGCGTCGGGGAGGCTCGCTTTGAGCTTGAGGGATCGAAGAATGATTATTCCCTCGACCTTGAGAAGGGAATAGGCGACGTGAAGGTTGACGGCACGAGCGTCGGCAACTCCGAGATCGGCGACGGCGATACAAGAATTGAGATCGACGGCGGTGTCGGAAACATCGTAATTGATTTTAAGGGTGCCAATGAATAAGGAGATTCTTATGAAAAAGAATGTAGTATTTATCATATGCGTTTTGGTAATGGCGGTGCTTTTATCGGTAGGCAGCTTTGCGACCGAGGATCCGCCTGTTGCGTCGGATACAAAGGACGGAATCCTTGCTTCGTTGTATCTCTCTCCCGTGATTGATTCGGAGGTTATTGCAACGGTCGAGGTTACCGCGAGTGAGGATGCGGTCAACGTTTCGAATATTTCCGTTGAGCTGATTATTCCCGATGATTTTACACTATCGCACGGTGATGCGGTGATACCTCTGACTATAGGCGTTGGAGAAAGCGGATATGCGGAATATACGCTGACAAGTATTTTTGCTGCTGAGACCGTAGGTTCAACGCCCGTGACCGAAGAGCCCGAAGCAAAGGGCTGCGGCGCGATCGTGTCGGGAGCGGCTGTGATATTTGCTCTGCTCACGTCGGTTTTCTTTGTAATAAAGAATCCGAAGAGAGGGACGGCATTCGCATTTGCTTGCCTAATGATCCTTCCCTTGGCATTATCCGCAAATGCGGCAACGACGGAGAGAAAGATCGTTCTTGAAGCTTCTTTTGTTTACGACGAAAAGGAATGCCCGATCACGGCTGTCGTGACCTACGATCATAATTTCACAGAGAATAAAACGGCAGGTACGAACGGTATGGAACAGTTTGACATCACATATTATTACGGTCCGCAGGGACAGGATCTCTGCAACGAGGAATACATAAAGAAGATCGCGGAGTGCGGCTTTACAAGCATTCCCGTTGAGGGATACGATCCGACGATCAACAAGACCGCCCTCGGCTTACTCAGAAAATACGGTCTGACCTGCTCGGGTCTCAAGGACAACAGACTCATCCACGCGCAGACTCTGACCTCTCAGGCGGAGATCGATGCTCTCGTGACCGAGACCGTCAACGATTACAAGGATTATCTTGACGTTATCAAGGAGTGGTGGATAAGGGATGAGCCCTGCGCCACCGATTTCCCCGCGCTTGCAAGAGTTGTTGACGCGCTCCGCCGCATCGACCCCGAGCGCGAGGTGATGATAAATCTTTTCCCGACCTATGCGAACTCGACTCAGCTCGGAACGAAAACCTATCAGGAACACCTTGACCAATACATCGCAACCGTGAAGCCCGATTATATCAGCTACGACCACTATCATTTCCAGAAAACGAGTACCCGCAAGGGATTTTTCGAAAACATCGAGATCGTCCGAGATACGGCTATTGCGAACGAGATCGATCCGATGCTGATCATCCTCCTTACCGAGCATATGGGCTATGCCGATCTGACCAAATATCAGATCGAGTGGGAGGTCAATATGTGCCTGACCTACGGTATGAAGCGAATCTCCTACTTCACCTATTGGCTCGGAGCCGAGCTGCTTGCCGAGGGCTGGAGCAACGCTTGTATGGACACAACGGGCAAGGTATATCAGCATTATTACGACGTTCAGGAGATCAATAAATGGCTTCTGCCGCTCGGAAACGAGCTGTTTGATAAAACGTCTACAGCGGTCTTCCATACCCGCTCAAAGGGCGGAGGAAGCCTTGAGAATGGCTGCGAGTATTATACCTCCTACGGCAACCTCGGCGAGATCAACACCTCCGCGGCGGTTGTTATCGGCTTCTTCGATGACGAAAGCTTTATGATCACCAACAGAATGTTCAACGATACCGCAAGCGCGAGAAATACCGTCGAGTTCCTTGACGTAGCGAAAGGTCTCGAATACTTCGATACAGCTACTTCCTCTTGGAAGGATGCCGAAGCCGACGGCATTGCCGTAAGAAACGAAAACGGTGTTCTTTGCCACACCTTTGAACCCGGAGATGGAATGCTTTTCAGAGTTAAAGGCAAATAAATCGAAAATATGAATATTATACAAAAAAATCGCACTTCAGTGTGATTTTTTTGTTAAAGTGTATATATGGCGAGAAAAATATCTTGACAATCATTATTTGCATATGATACAATAAAGTTACCAAACACAGGAGGTAAATTTAAGATGAGAAAAATAATCAGTCTTAATTCCCTTGCATTTTTGCTTTTGTTGCTCACCGTTATTTTTGCCTCATGCAAAGATGGCGAAGCACCTGCGGAAACAAGTGCTGCCGAAACAACACTGCCCCCGCACGTTCACGAATGGAGTGATTGGACGGAAACCTTCACCTGCACCGAGGACGGTGTGCGTGAGAGAAGCTGTGCTTGCGGTGCAAAGGAAAGCGAAGAAGTTACCGCTCCCGGACATAATATAGGAGTCTGGAAGTGGGATCCTCCGGCAACCTGCACTCAATCGGGCATTCGGCATCTTGAATGCCGTGTATGCGGATATCGTATGAAGCAAGAGGAAGAGAAAGCTCTGAACCATTGGAAATACAAGGTGGTCACTTCAAGAAATCCAACCTGTACCGTACCCGGAATAGAAGAAAAGGTCTGCGAGCTTTGCTCCGAGGTTATAGAGACCAAGGAGATCCCCGTGCTAAAGCACCAGCTGAGCGCCGTAAGGACGGAAATCGAGCCTACCTGTACCGAGAAGGGCAGAGAGGTTGCTCATTGCCTTATGTGCCTTGAGTTAGTTTATTCGAATGAGATCCCCGCAAAGGGACATACTTTCGAATTTTATGTCACAGAGCTTGCGTCGACCTGCACCGAGGCGGGTAAAGAGGTTGCGCGTTGCGTTGTTTGCAATGCTACTACAGAGAGAGTAATTGAAGCCAAAGGGCATATCCCCGGCGATTGGGTCGTTGAAAAGGACGCGACAGTTACGGCGGACGGCTTGAAGTATATACCTTGTACCGTATGCAATGAGCGTATGGAGACGGCTGTTCTTTACTCAACGGGTACCCCCGGACTTGAATATACTCTCGCGCCTAACGGAGTTTTTTATCAGCTCACAGGACTCGGCACCTGCACTGAGAGCGAGATCGTTGTTGCGAACGGTATAAACGGCTTGCCTGTAAACGGCGTTTTTATCGAATACGACAACCGTTATAAGTTTGACGGGATTACGTGCGTCACGCTTGGCGATAATATGACGACCTACGGCTTGTCAAAGTTCAGATATCTTCAAAGCGTTAAGGTGCGCGATACCAATACCAAGTATTATTGCGTCGACAACTGCCTGATCGACCGCGAGAAAAAACTGCTTGTTTTCGGCTGCGCGGGAAGTGTTATTCCGAGCGACGGAAGTGTTGAAATGATCGACCACTCCGCGTTTCACGGCAATCTTGCACTCACTGAAATAGTTATCCCCGAGGGAGTAATTAAGATAGGTTCGGGTGCGTTCACTTATTGCGAAAATCTGAAAACCGTCGTTTTGCCAAAGAGTGTTACAAGTATCTACGAACAGGCATTCTTGGATTGCAAGTCACTTGAAAGCATAAATATTGAAGATACTGCGCTCAAGTACCTTGAATATTACGTATTCAACGGCTGTAGTTCGCTCAAAAAGATAGCTATTCCCGCAAGCGTGGAGCACATTTCGTCGGGGGCGTTCTATCTCTGCCCGAATCTTACAAATGTGACTATCGCTCCCGAAAACCAAACCTTCTATATGAAGGGGAACTGTATCATCGAGCGCGATACAAAAACGCTTGTCCGCGGATTTACCAATTCTGTGATCCCGACCGACGGCAGCGTTGAGATCATCGGCGGCGCAGCGTTTACGGGATGCGACATTGTTGAAGCGCATATCCCCGATTGCGTAAAAACAGTTGAATACGGTGTGTTCGGCAACTGCTATAAGCTTCGCAAGGTCACTCTGCCGAAAGGCTTGACTGTGATTGATACCGCCCTTTTTTATGGTTGTGAGAGCCTTGAGGAGGTCGATATCCCCGTCGGAGTTACTCGACTTGAGTGGCTGGCGTTCAATGATTGTAAGAGCCTGAAAAAAATTGTTATTCCGCAAGGAGTGACCGGAATTGTTGAAGCGTTTAGCGGTTGCTCTTCGCTTGAAGAGATCGTCATTCCGGACAGCGTTGAAGCTATCGACGGGGGATTTTGGGACTGTACCTCCCTTGAAAAGGTTACTCTCGGAAAGGGTGTAAAGCACCTCAGCTATGCTTTTTACGGATGTTCATCCCTTCGCGAAATAGAAGTATTCGGAAGTGTTGGAACTATAGGCGACAATACCTTTGCGGATTGTTCGTCGCTTGAAACGGTAATTATTCACGAAGGTGTTCGTGTTATCGCAGAGACTGCTTTTCAAAATTGCTTGTCGCTGAAGAAGATCGTTCTCCCCGCAAGTCTTGAGCAGATTGCCTACAATGCGTTTGCGTGTTCTTCGCCTAACCTCAAGGAGATAGTTCTCGCAGAGGGAAATGAAAAATATATTTTGATCGACGGTTGTTTGGTTGAAAAGACTACGGGTGCCGCGCTCCTTATGCAAAAGGACAGTGTTCTTCCCGAGGATGGAAGCGTGAAGATCATCGGCGCCGGCGTTTTCTCGGGACGCGATGACATTACCGAGATGAAGATCCCCGAGTCTGTAACAGAGATAGGAGAATTTGCATTTGCTGATTGCAAAAATCTCGTTTCGGTTGAATTCAACGATTCTTTGACAAAGATCGGCAACTCTGCCTTCCGCGGATGCGAGTCGCTTTTAAGAGTCACACTTCCCGCAAACATTATAAGCGTTGGAGAATATGCCTTCTATGAATGCACATCGCTACTTGAAGTCGATTCAAAAGCGACGAAAAGCGCTTTTGGAATGTGGGCTTTCGGATATTGCTCATCGCTTGAAAAAGCAATACTTCCTCCCGATAACACGGTCCTCAACACCGCGATATTCGGGTCCTGCGAGTCGCTTGTCGAAGTTGTGTTGCCAAGTGAGCTTGATTATTTGCTCGGCAGTGAGTTCCAACTTTGCAAGTCGCTGAAAAAGATCGTTATTCCAAAGTCGGTCAAGAGGATCGAAACCTATTCTTTCATCAACTGCATTTCGCTTGAAGAGCTTTCATATGAGGGCACTGTGGCTGAGTGGAATTCTGTCGTCAAAGAGAAATGGTGGAATTATAATGCGGGCATCAAGGTCGTTCATTGCAGCGACGGAGATATCGAAATCACCGAATAATAATTTACCCCGACGGCATTACCGTCGGGGCTCTTTTCGGTTAAAAAACAGTTTCAATAACTCTTCCCGAGCACTCGGGCGAATATCTCCAATGATCTATATGCGAGGTTTTTTCGCAATCGATAAAGTAGCGCGTCGGTGCGATCTCGCCGATGTTCTGGTGTGTGTCGATGAGAATGAGCTTCACCTTCATCCGCTCTGGGATGATGCTCTTGATGAAGACGGCGGCTGTGTCGCCGATCTCTACGTCGCGGTTGTCGGGACGCAGCTCTGCGAGTCCCGCGAGGTTCGGCGTCAGCTCTATGAATATGCCGTAGGTCTCAATACTGCGCACAGTGCCCGCAACCGTCTGCCCCGGGGTGAAGAGGGCGGCGTTTTCTTCCCAGGTTCCAAGGAGCTCCTTTTGCGTCAGAAAGAGCCTCCCCGTCTCGGGGTCGATGCTCTTTACTATGGCGTAGACGAAATTGCCGCAGCAGAGTCGGTCGCGCGGATGTGCTATTCTCGATACCGAGAGCGAATCGACGGGCAGAAGCGCGGATATACCGCATCCGACGTCGGCAAATGCGCCGAAGGGCTCGAGATGCGTGATCTTGACGCGGATGACGTCGCCGGGAATGAGGGATGAGAGATATTCGCGCAGGCAATCGCGCTGAACCTTTCGGCGTGAGAGATAAGCCACGGGCACTCCGCTTTCCTTCTCAATACCGACAACACGGAAGCATACGGGCTTGCCGACGCGCGTGATGACGGCAATATCCTTGTTGGATTCACCGGGGCGGCAGAAAACACATTCCTCACGCGGCAGGATTCCCGTTATCCCGCCGAGATCAAAATGAAGATTCATATCCGAGTCGCAGAGAAGAGCAGTCTCCTCGAGCACCGCGCCGCTTATCATCGCGCGCTCAAGCCCCGCGAGCGACGAGGTGTAGCTCCTGTTTTCGGGTGTATGTATAAGAGTTCCTTCGGGTTTGTACTTTGGAAACATCGTGTGACCTCCTGAGTTTTTGTATGATAATATGCTTCAAAAAGCGTTTATATTCCGTTAAAATTTGTGATGTCACCCTACGGTTGAATGAGCTATTTGGGCAAAAAACGAAGAAAATCAAAGAAAATGGGTAGCTAAATTAAAAAAATAAAACTTTTTTTCAAAAACCTATTGACAAGCGCGAAAATAAGTGGTATAATATGCGAGTCTTAAACAGGGGGCACTATGCCCCGAGAATATTTGGAGGAAAAAGAATGTCCACTTTCATGGCAAAGGCTGAGACTATCGAGCGCCGTTGGTTCGTTATCGACGCAGCAGGCGAGTCCCTCGGTAGAACAGCAGTTAAGGCTGCGACCATCCTTCGCGGCAAGCATCGCCCCGAGTTCACACCCCACGTTGACTGCGGCGAGTACGTAATCATCATCAACGCTGATAAGGCAGTTCTGACCGGCCGCAAGCTCGAGCAGAAGTACTATCATCATCATTCCGGCTACATCGGTGGCCTCAAGAGCATTCAGTACAAGAAGATCATGGCAACTCGTCCCGAGATGGCTATGGAGCTTGCAGTTAAGAGAATGCTTCCCGCAAACACTATCGGCCGCAAGTCGATGACCAGACTTCACGTTTACGCAGGCGCAGAGCACGCACACGCAGCTCAGAAGCCCATCGTTCTCGAGTGATCGGAAGTAGAAAGGAGTAAATGAATATGTATACCAGTGCAAAGCCCTATTTCTACGGAACCGGCAGAAGAAAGAAGTCCGTTGCTCGCGTTAGAGTATATCCCGGTACCGGTGCTATCACCATCAACGGCCGCGATATCAACGAGTACTTCGGTCTCGAAACAATGAATCTCATCGTAAACCAGCCCTTCGAGGTTACCGGCAACGTTGGTAAGTACGACATCGTTGCAAACGTAACCGGCGGCGGTTTCTCCGGCCAGGCAGGCGCAATCCGCCACGGCCTCGCTCGCGCACTCGTTCTTGCTGACGAGGCAAACAAGCCCGCTCTCAAGGCAGCAGGCTTCCTAACTCGTGACCCTCGTATGAAGGAAAGAAAGAAGTACGGTCTCAAGGCCGCTCGTCGCGCAAGCCAGTTCTCCAAGAGATAATTTCGACCTTTGGTCGAAACTTGCAAAAAACACTCTGCAAAGCAGGGTGTTTTTTGTTATCTCTTCGAGAACAACTATGATTGCCCTTCGGGCAAGTTATCAGTTTAGATTGGCTACGCCAAGTTATGAGCGACTGCGTCGCGTTGAGGGAATGCGGGCAATCATATCATAACTTTTGCCGAAGGCAAAATCATAACGTTTGCGAAGCAAACTCATAACTCTAAACTAAAACCTTCACATCTTCAAAGAATACAAAGCCAAAATGGCTGAATCAATCGATCATACTTTAGTTTGATCAAAAAGGGCGGTTCAATTTGTAAAGAATTGAGCCGTCCTATTTACATTTAGGTGTTTTTATGGTATAATCTAACTAATCGATAAACTTGAATTTGTTGGAGGATTACTATGAAATTAAGTCATTCAGTAAGTGGAGCTGTTAGGCAGTTTTCGTATTGGATTGCAAACGGAACAGTTGGTTATCCATTGTTAGAAGGAATTGATTATTTTGACGAATTTAGAGAATGTCCAAGTTTGCTTGAAACAGTATATGCTATTTTTATTAACAATCTTGAAGTCGATGAAAATGGGGAAGTATTAAATGCAAAATATGCCGAGCAAAGAGCTGCACAATATATAAAAGAGTGGTGTGTTAAAGATTACAAAGCAGAACCTACTTTTGATGGGTCAGAAGAAGTGGAGTTATACTGACAAATTCCAATTTGTCGAGCAGAACAGCGTTGAATGTTGGTGTGATCTTGGTTCAAATTTGGTGCAACACTTTATAGGGCGATACTCACGATATTCACGATATCGCACGAAATCACACGATAAATCTACGATATCACACGTATTTCCACGATATTCACGATATCCAATGGTGGTCTTAAAACTCCAAGAGATAATCACCCTTTTGGGATTATTTCGATATACAAAAAGCTCTGTTTCGGCAGGGCTTTTTGTATTTTGTATAGCGGTTCAATTTGTAAAGAACCCCGCCGTCCTATTTACTTTTTGGGAATTTTATGGTATAATTATTTGGGGTAGTTATCTACTCGATAAACTTGAATTTGACGAACAGATTTGACTTCTGTGGATAGGAGCAGTAACCGTTAATATATCGAGAAAAATAGGGAGTGTAATTTATGGATAAAAAGTTTAGGAAAACATTTCTCCTCATATGCCTATGTGGTGGTATGCTGTTTGGGTTTTTATTTTTTCTCACCTTTGGAGCAGGTGTAGGCTATTCACGGTTTTTAGCCTTGCTTTGCTTTTGTGGGGGAATGGTTTGGGCTGTCGCATTTTATTTCATTTGGATGTTAGTGCAAAAGAAGTCCAAACCTTTCACCTTTGAAAATCCTAAGGCACAAGCCAAACTAAAAGAATACGAAGCTGCTCGTGGCATTCCATATGAACAAATGCTTTGTGCATTTATGCATTATGGAGCAGGGTTAAAGCAAGAAGTATGCGAAACACGTATTTATTTTGAAACAGAAGGAATTCACACTACCTTCTGCCATTTTGGAAAAATATATTCTTTTGACGTTCCATACCAAGCGGTGGTGCATATGTCGCTTGAAGATGAAAGAATATTGCTCATTCAGGCAATGGATGTGGGAAGCCTTTGTTTTTCTATCAAGGAAACTTCTCTGGAACAACTGACATGGATTGTCGAAAAGGCAAAACAATTTGACAAATGTTAGACAAATTCCAATTTGTCGAGCTGAATAGGCGTTAAGCGTTGGTGTGATTTTGGTGCAAATTTGGTGCAACACTTTATGCGACGATACTCACGATATTCACGATATCAAACAGTATTGCTAATACTCCAAGAGATAATTTCGACCTTTGGTCGAAACTTGCAAAAAACACTCTGCAAAGCAGGGTGTTTTTTGTTATCTCTCGGAGAACAGTTATGATTGCCTTGCGGCAAGTTATCAGTTTAGATTGGGCTTCGCCCAAGTTATGAGCGACTGCGCCGCGTTGAGGGGATGCGGGCAATCATATCATAACTACGCGAAGCGTATCATAACGTTTGCGAAGCAAACTCATAACTCTAAACTCTTTTCCGCCGTCCTATTTACTTTTCACCGTTTTTATGGTATAATACAACTAATAGATAAAGTTGAATTTGACGGAGGTAGTGTACATGGAAAAATTGACGAAGGAAGTAGACGCAATTCTGTTGGAACGATTCGGCAAGGATAGTATTATTGCTCTGGCAACTGCTATTGACAATATTCCCTATGTTCGCAGTGTGGATGCATTTTATGAGAACGGTGTCTTTTATGTACTTACCCACGGTTTGTCAAGTAAAATGAAGCAAATTGAACAAAATCCTACTGTTGCACTATCTGGAGAATGGTTTACAGCCCACGGCAAAGGGCTTAATTTAGGATACTTCGGGAAAGCAGATAATTTACATATCGCAAATAAAATGAAGCAAGTGTTTTCCGCTTGGCTTGATAACGGACACAACAATTTTGATGACACAAACACTTGTATCCTTTGCATTAAATTAACCAATGGTATTCTGTTTTCGAATGGCACACGCTACGAAATAGACTTTACTTAAACCAATTCCAATTTGTCGAGCAGAACAGCGTTAAATATTGATGTGATTTTGGTGCAAATTTTTTGATATAAACAAAGCTCTGCTATGCAGGGCTTTTTGTTTTTGTCCTATTTACTTTTGAAAAAAACTATGGTATAATACAATTATAATACGATCAACGGAGGGTCACGTGAAAAACAAAGCGGTAAAAATTTTAGCTATTTCTTTGGTGTTGCTCTTGTTTGGCGTTTTTGTCTTTTTGTTCGTCAACTGCGTCATAAGCTACAACGGATATGACCTTGATTATGGTGATCTGAAGTTCGCGGAGCTGACCTTTAAGTCGTACATAAAGGTCGACGGCGCAAAATCTGCCGAGTGGTATGAAATATTCTTTACAGAGTACGAAAAGCCATTTGAGATCGATTCGATTTCCGAGGACGGAGTGGACGAAAAGGCACTTGATGCGCTTGGTAATGACGAGACGGTAAAGGTATATTACCGAGACAATTCCTCGAAGAAATATGATTTTGAAATATGCGAAATGCAAGGCGGCGCGGGCGTTATCTTCAGCCTGTCGGATTATATAAAGTACAATAAGAACAATCAGATCCTCGGAATGATCCTTTGCGCGTTCTTTGCTTTTGGCGTGCTTTTCTGCGCGTGGACCTATCCGCGTTCGACATATCCGCCGAAGCCCAAGAAAAAATCTAAGAAGAAATCAAAGAAAAAATCAAATAAGGCAAGCGTTCGGGATCAAAAGGCGAAAAAGGTATATCTTCCCGCGAAAACGGAATTCGGTATAATTGCGTTAGCTTATATGCACAGATACGGCTGGCTTGCTGTAATGGGCGTTTTCTGTCTTGCTTTTCGCTACGCCGCGTTATATATTTTTGCCTTGGGATTGATCGCTATGGCAGCTTGGTCGTTTGTCGGATATAAATGTCGATGGAGACATATTTTTTGCTCGTTTCAGAATGCCGCTCACAGAAAGATGACCCCCGAGCGCGTTGATTGGGATAGTGTGGGAAAATACGATGCATACGGACTTCCGGTGCTTTTTGGAGTATTGGGATTTTTGTGCCTATGCGTTGCTATTTTGAGTTGAGGTGACTAAAATGACAATCAAACTTTTCTTTTCAGCAATTACAAAATTCCTTTTGGGCGTCATTCTCGTTGGACTACTACTGTTCCTGCCCGCAGGAACATTGAATTGGTTCGGCGGATGGCTTTTTATGGCGATACTTTTCATCCCGATGTTCTGCGCGGGCGTTGTGATGATGATTAAGAATCCCGGCTTGCTTGCCTCTCGTCTTGATGCTAAGGAAAAGAGGGATAAGCAGAGTATTGTGGTCAAGCTCAGCGGACTGATGTTCCTTTGCGGTTTTATCGTCGCGGGGCTCGGCGTGCGCTTTGATTGGTATATGCTTCCGTTGCCCGCGTGTATAGGCGGCGCGGTTGTCTTTATCTTTGCGTATATTCTCTATGCCGAAGTGTTGCGCGAGAACACCTACCTCAGCCGCACCATTGAGGTGCAGGAGGGTCAAAAGGTCATCGACACGGGGCTTTACGGCATCGTGCGCCACCCGATGTACAGCGTAACGCTCCTTTTGTTCCTCTCAATGCCGCTCGTGCTCGGCTCGGTATGGTCGTTTTTGATCTTTCTCGTGTATCCCTTCATAATCGCCGCAAGGCTCCTGGATGAAGAAAAATTCCTCGAGGAAGAGCTCGAGGGCTACCGTGAGTACAAGCAAAAGGTGAAATACCGCCTTATTCCGTTTATTTGGTGAAATAATGATAAAAATTACTTACCCCGAAATGCTTTTGGCGATAAGCGCGCTATGGATAGCAGTCCGTGCGTTCTTTGCCGTCAAGAACAAAAAATTCGAAATAAAAAGAGAAATACTGCTTATTCTCGTTTACGTCTGTCTGATCGTTATCGCGCGATTCACGTTCTTCCCGCTGCGGAAGGTTGACGGAGTGATTCAGCCGCTCGTCTTCGATGCGGTAAACGCCTTTTCGTTCCGCATTAACTTTATTCCGCTTGTGAACCTGTTTGACTACGAAATAATGAGCGAAGCGATCATCAATTTTGTCGGCAACACAGCGATGTTCATCCCCGTCGGAATCATCTGGCCGATCGTTTTCAAGGAGCTTGATACACCGCCGAGAACAATCGCCGCGGGCGTGGGATTTTCGCTTTTGATCGAGATACTTCAACTACCGTTTTTTGACCGAGTCAGCGATATTGATGATCTGCTGCTTAATACTCTCGGCTTCGCCACAGGGTATGGGATTTATATGTTATCAAAACTTTTAAAGGCCAAAAAGGAGACAAAATGAGATTTCTTTTCGAAATGGATAAAAAGGACTACGCCGATTGCACGCGCTCATTCGTCCGCAATTCCGCAAGAAGCGTTATTATTTCCGATAAAAAGGTCGCTATGATACATAGCGAGAAATACGATTACTATAAATTCCCCGGCGGCGGAATTGAGGCGGGCGAGGATCCGATCGAGGCTATGATCCGAGAGACGCGCGAGGAAGCCGGCTTGGTCATTATTCCCGAAAGCGTGAGGGAATACGGCATCGTTCACCGTGTTCAGAAGAGCGACAAAGACCCCGACGTGCGCTTCGTTCAGGATAATTATTACTACCTTTGCGCTGCAAAAGACGAGGCGGTCTCGCAGAATTTGCAAGGATACGAGGCGGAAGAGGGATACGAGCTCGTTTACGTTGACCCTCTCGTGGCAATAGAAAAGAATCGCAATCTCGGCAAGACGCCCTATAGCCCCACGATGTTCGAGAGGGAAGCGCGTGTACTTGAAATGCTGATAGAAGAAGATTTGTTGTAATTACACAAACCGCCGTCGATTTGCTTATGCTTTCGGCGGCTTTTGCTATTGACATATCGGTCAAAGTCGATTATAATTATTACAATAAAATCAGGAAGGTCAAAAAATGGCTATCAAAGAATTTATATCCAAGGATAAAAAGCAATTCAAAGCAAATCTTCATTGCCACAGCACGATATCCGACGGCAATCTCACTCCCGAGGAGCTCAAGGAAGCTTATAAAAACGCGGGCTATCAGGTGCTTGCGATCACAGACCATTGCTCGCCCCGTCCGCATAACGATCTGACCGACGACGAGTTCCTTATGCTGACGGGCTACGAGGCTTATATCCGTCCCAACAAGAAGGCGAAGAGCGACCGCTATCTGCCCGAGGTTCACCTCAATCTTTTTGCGCGCGATAAGGATAACGACAAATACATCTGCTACAACCGCATCTACTGCAAGTATTTCAAGGACGATCACGCAAAGCTCAACCGCGTCGGCTCGGAGGCGCCCCGCGAGTACACCACCGAGTACATAAATATGTTTATCAAGACCGCGACCGAGAACGGTTACGTGGTTTCCTACAACCATCCCGTCTGGTCGATGGAGGATGACGAGAACGTATTTAAGCTCGAGGGGTGGAAGAGCCTTGAGCTTGACAACACGGATTCCTATCTGATCAGCTGCCTCGAGCACAATGAGATCCTTTATGACAAGCTCCTTCGCCGCGGCATCAGAGTCGGCTGTCACGGCGGCGATGATAACCACAACCGCCATCCCTTCGGTCATCCGCTCTGCGATTCCTTCGGCGCGTTCACTATGATCGTTGCCGGCGAGCTTGAGTATGACAGCGTTTTCTCCGCGTTCGAGAGAGGCGATTGCTATTCTTCGACCGGACCGCAGATCCTTTCTCTTTCTATCGAGGACGGAAAGACCGTGCGAGTTGAGACCACCGACGCCGACCGTATCATTATGTTTTACGGCACGAAGAAGTCGAACGTCGCGCTCGACGAGAATTTCGGAACTGTCAACAGCGCCGAGTTTGAGCTTCATCATAAAGCAAACTACTTCCGCATAACCGTTATCGATAAGCAGGGCAGAAAAGCCTGCTCGAGAGGTTATTTCAGAGATGAGTTTTAATAAAAAACAGGATTGAGCCGCGGCTCAATCCTGTTTCTTTGTTGTATAAACTTCTCCGATAAATATCTTCTGTACCTCAAAATTCTTGTTGAGCACGACGATATCCGAGTCGAGTCCGACCTCGAGCTTACCCTTGTTAAGTCCGAAGATCTTGGCGGGGGTTGCCGAGAGCATGGTTGACGCCTCGGAGAGGGTGAAGCCGCATTCGTTTACGAGAGTGCGGAGGAGTACGTCAGCTGTCGCAACGCTTCCCGCAAACGCGCTTCTGTCCGAAAGCTTTGCCACGCCGTCCTCGATGATGTACTCAACGCCGCTCATAACGCCGCAGGTCGCAGATGATCCCGCAACGCTGAGGCTGTCGGTGACGGCGGCAACGCGGTCGATGCCCTTGATCTTGACGATCATTCTGACGAGATCGGGCGGCAGATGCTTGCCGTCAGCGATGATCTCGGCGTATAGTTCGTCGCGCAGGAAGGTGCTTTCGATAACTCCGAGCGAGCGGAAGCCGTGGTCGCGCGTGACGGTCGAGGTGCAGGAGTAAAGATGAGTCACAAGACTTAAACCGTTCTCAATGGCGCACGCCATATCGGTATATTTAGCGTCGGTATGACCTGCGGAAGCGACGATGCCGTGTTCTTTGAGGAACTTGCAGAATTCGCCGTTCTTGTCTCTCTCGGGAGCGTAGGTCCAGCGGACGATCGTGTTGCCGGTTTCTTCAACAAGAGGGATGTATTCCTCGGGCTTCGGCTCGGTGATGTGACCCGGTGCCTGCGCGCCGCATTGCGCGGGCGAAAGGTATGGACCCTCCATATGCGCGCCGAGAAGGTTGCGGACAAGCGGATTCTGCTTTGCGAGCGCAATGTTTTTTACCGCCTCGCGCATTATCGGGAAGGGACCCGTAGTGACGGTGGGGACGATGGTGGTAGTTCCGTGTATCATATGGAACATACATCCGTCGACGATCTCCTCGGGCGAGGATTCGGTGAAGCTGAAGCCGCCTCCGCCGTGCGTGTGGATGTCGATGAATCCCGCCATTACGTAATTGCCCGTGGCGTCGATGACCTCACCCTCGGGCGATTTTTTCGTAATTTCCGCGATCTTGCCGTCCTCGAGAACGATAAATCCGTCAAAAATACCGTTCGGCAGAACGATCAGATCGCTCTTGATGATCCTTCTCATAGCATTAAAGTAGCGACGCGCTGTCGGGGTCGAGGTAGAGGATCGAGCCCTCGCGCGTGCGGAGTACAGATGCGGGGCAATGCTCGTCGATACTGCCCGTGAGTGTTTCTTTGACTGCCCACGCCTTTGTCGGCGCGGGAACGATGCAGAAGAGGTTCGGCGCGGAAACGAGCATCGGGACGGTCAGGGTGATCGCGTACTTCGGAACGTCATCGATCCTTGCGAAGCAACCGTCATTGACCTGCTGATTACGGCAGACCTCGTCGAGCTTTACGGGCTTGACAAGCTTCGCGTCATTGAAATTCGCAACGGGCGGGTCGTTGAAGGCAATGTGGCCGTTCTCGCCGATGCCCATAACGACGATGTCGATCTTGGTCGCGGCAAGCAGGGAAGAGTAGCGCGCGGATTCCTCGTCGGGGTCGGTCGCGTCGCTCTTGATATAGTTGACGCTCTTGAAGGGTACGAGACCGAAGATATGCGCGTCAAGGAAGTTGCCGAAGCACTGGGGCGCGGATGAGTCGAGTCCGATGTACTCGTCCATATGGTAAGCGTTTACGCGGTTCCACTCGATTGATTTGTCCGCGACGAGCGATGCAAGCACCTCGTTCTGCGAGGGTGCCGCCGCGAAGATCATGGAGATCTCGTCCTTTTCGGCAAGGAGCTCCTTGATCTTTGCCGAGATATCCTCAGCCGCCGCCGCGCCCATCTCGGAGCGCGAATCGTATATGTTTACTTTGAGTTTGTCCTGATAGTAGGTTTTCATTGTGCTACCTCACTTTGATTGATGAGATTATTATAGCATAAGTTTGGGGTGGGGTCAAGTACCTACAAAAAAATCACGACGAAGTCGTGAATGGAATCAACGCGAAGCGTTGTATGGAATTGCGGCATCGCCGCGTATGGAATCATCCTGTGAGGATGAATGGAATCACCGTAAGGCGTATCCCGCGGGGACTCTGAACCCATAGTTCGCGCATAATGCGGTGCGAGAATATCGTTGGGTGGTAGCGCGAACAATTGTGTAATCGCGGATAAAGAGTGTACTTCTGTATATTATCTGCAATCGCGATCACACGTGGGTTCGAGTCATTCAACGAAGTTGACCCACCAACCAAAACAGCCTCACCGCAAAGCGGTGAGGGGAAAATCGGGGACTCTGAACCCATAGTTCGCGCATAATGCGGTGCGAGAATATCGTTGGGTGGTAGCGCGAACAATTGTGTGATCGCGGATAAAAAGTGTACTTCTGTATATTATCTGTAATCGCGATCACACGTGGGTTCGAGTCATTCAACGAAGTTGACCCACCAACCAAAACAGCCTCACCGCAAAGCGGTGAGGGGAAAATCGGGGACTCTGAACCCATAGTTCGCGCATAATGCGGTGCG
>JAZSEA010000090.1:0-21351 GCA_045531455.1 Eubacteriales bacterium | reverse complement strand
TATGCACTTTCGATGGAGTTTAAGCAAATTAATTTCAATAAAAATCTTCCAATTTGGTATATAAAATTATAAGTTTGAACGATATTCGTCGCACAAATTGAATTAGCGTCGTTGCCCCTTTACATTCCCCAGCGGGGAAGGGGGACCGCGTGCAGCGGTGGTTGAGGAGAGCACCGTTTGTACAATATGAAAAACAGAAACGGTGACTATTTATTGAAATCGGGAAATTTCCGCTTGCGGAAATTCACCTACAACTAGCAACTAATTACACCGGCAGCCACGCGGCGATCTCGCTTTCCCAATCCTTTCCCGCGGACTGATAGTCAACGAGGAAGAATTTCTCGCCATCCTCGCTTGTAAACTCACATTTAAGGAGATAATTATCATCCTCCGCTATGCGGCAAGCGAGCTTTTTGCCCTTGCGCTCAAAGCTGAAATGGCTTCCCGCATCCTTGCCGAGCCTCGAATCGGCGGCGAGGGTCAGCGGTCCGCGCGAAAGCGAGATATATCTGTCGTCCTCCTCCTTGTGACGTACGGCTACGGGCGGTCGCATCGTGCCGCAGGTGTTGATATAGAGCACGTCGAGATCCCAGCTCTCGGGCAGGGTCTCGCGGATCGACATATCGAGCTCGAGCACGACCTCGCTCTCGCCCGAGGGAACGTGAACGTTCGCATATCCATCTCGCGCCTTGAGATTCGTCTTCTTTGACCACTCGGGAACGCGGAGTCGGAGGTCAAATTCTCTCTCCGACCCTATCTTCATCGTGATCCTTCCGTCTGCGGGGTATTTCGTCTCGGTCTCGATAACGATCCTTCCGCTTTCGGTCGCAAGTCTATTGATTCCGTTCTCATAGAAATTCACAACCACCGCGCCGTCCGACTCGAGGATGGCGTGCTTGGTGAATACCCCGAGACCCGCCGCGCCTATGCAAACACAGCAGCCGTAATAGGATCTGTCGGCAAGGAACTGGAAGCCGCCGACCTTTCTTCCGCGGCGTCCGGGGATGAGCGGCGAATAGCTGTCAAAGGGCAGGGGCGTGACGGTGATCTCGCCCTCGCCGAACTCTTTGGCGAACCTTCTCGTAATATAATCATCCTGCGGAACTATCATATTTTCATTAAGCGAGCCGAGATATGCGTTGTAGAAGGAATGTTCGATCGCGTCGGCAAACACGCTCTCGCCCGTGAGTCTGAGCAGCTGCGAGCAGAGCTTCATCCAGGTGACGGTCACGCAGGTCTCCTGCATAATTCCGTCGTAAAACTGCGTCTGGCGAGCCTTTGTGTGATCGAAGAGCTCGTGCGTGCATCCGCAGGAGCCGATCACGGATACCTCGGTCTCGAGCACCGACTTTGCGAAATTGACGACGGCTTTTCTGTATTTTTCGATCCCCGTGACACGGTAGTACTCGAGCAGACCCTCGAAGCAGGACATCATCTCGTATGCCTTCGAGACGCCGTACTGATAGGGCTTGAGGACGTTCTCATATGCACGCTCGAAGATATTTACGCCCTCGGCACCGCCCGACTCGACGATGTAGGTGCAAAAATCAAAATATTTCCTCTCGCCCGTGAGGTTATAGAGTCTGACCATCGGCTCGAGGATAGATGAGGAATTCAGCCCGAGCCAATGATTTGTGGCTTTGTTGATATGTATCTGACCCTCGCCCCTGCCGATATGCGCGATCACGTAATCAGCGGCGCGCGAGATGAAGGAGACGATCTCGGCTTTCAGCTCTCCGTCGCGGCAGATATCGAGGTAGTATTCCATTCCGAGGATGACGTACTTGCGGCACCAGAGGTCCCACGCGCGGAATTCGGTCTCCTTTGTAAAGGACGAGATCCTTCCCTCGGCGTCGATGACAGTAAGCATATCGCGGACGGTCTCGGTGAGTACCCCATAGAGCTCCTCGTTCCCCGAAAACTCATAAACGAGCGCGCCGCCGCGCATCATCTTGCCCCAATATTCGCCTCGCCAGCCGTTGTTTCCCCCGTCGATCGGATGGCGGAACTGATCGACGAATCTCTGCCAGGTCGCGCGGTCGCAAAGCTGCTCGCGCAAAAGAAACTCTGCTGTCTTCGCGCTGAGTCCGTCGTATTTTTGTTCTGATTTCAAAAATTGCATCTTGTCAAGGCTCATGGTGATCCTCCAAATGTATATTCAAATATAATTATACCTTTTTCCCCTCCGCTTGTCAATAAAAAAGCAAAGAAAACGAATATTTTTCGCGCGATGACTTAATAATAACTACAAACGAAAAAGGAAAGGGTGACATTTATGCAAAGCTTCAACCATACATTAAACTGCGTCGGCGGACTGCACGCGCGTCCCGCGGGGGTCATCGTCAACGCCGCAAAGCAGTTTTCATCCGATATACTGATCAGAAAGCTTTCCGCCGAGGGCGCAAAGGAAGCCGACGCCAAGCGGCTGATCTCGCTCATGAGCCTCGGCGCGCGCCGCGGAGAGACGATAACCTTTTATATCAACGGTCCCGACGAGGCTATGGCGGCGGAAAAGCTCCGCGCGGTTTGCCGCGAGACGGTGGGATGATGAAGAGCATTGCGAAGCCCTCCATCTTCCGCGGGATCGGCATCGGGGAGACGGCTGTTTACGGCAAGCTCCGCTTCATCGACGAGAAAAAGACCTCGCCCCTCCGCAAAAGCCGAGGCGATGAGGCGGAGGAGCACGTTTTCTCCTCCGCGCTGACTCAGGCACGTGCCGAGACCTCCGCTCTCTACCGCAAGACCCTCGCGGCGGCGGGCAAGGAAGCTGCTTCTATCTTCGAGATCCACGAAATGCTCCTCTGCGACCCCGATTTTCTCGACCTTGTAAGCGCGGGGATATCAAAGGGTCTGCCCGCGGAGGAGGCTGTCCGCGAGGCGGGCGAGTCGCTTGCGGCGGTATTCGAGGGGCTCGAGGACGAATATCTCTCGGCGCGTGCCGCCGATATGCGCGATATTTCGGCGCGCGTATGCTCGATCATCACGGGCGGCGAGGAAAAGGATGACGGCGACGGCTCGCCCGAGATCATCGTCTGCCGCGATCTGACTCCCGGCGACACCGCAAAGCTCGACACCGAACGCGTTGCGGGATTTGTCACCTTTGCGGGCTCGGTCAACTCGCATACCGCCATCCTCGCGCGCGCGATGGACATCCCCGCCCTCATCCGCGCCGAGGAATTTCCGAAGGATCTCGAGGGCTCGCCCGCAATACTCGACGCGCAAAGCGGCACGCTTTCGATCAATCCCACACCCGAGCAGATGCTGAAATTTGCCGAAAATCTGCAGAAGCGCGAGGCTGAGCGGAGCCGTCTGCGCACACTCACCGCCCTGCCCGCGGTCACGAAAAGCGGACGGCGCATCGCCCTTTACGCCAATATCGGCTCGCCCGCAGAGGCAGAGGCGGCATACAGGATGGGCGCGGAGGGGATCGGACTTTTCAGAAGCGAGTTTCTCTTCATCGGACGGGATGATCTGCCGGGCGAGGAGGAGCAATTCGAGGCTTATCGCGAGGTCGCGCGCCTCTTTGCCGACCGAGCGGGACCCGTTGTCATCCGCACCCTTGACGTCGGCGCGGACAAGTCGCTCCCCGCACTCAACGTCGATGCCGAGGAAAATCCCGCACTCGGAATGCGGGGAATACGTCTCTGTCTTTCACGCCCCGAGCTCTTCCGCACGCAGATCCGCGCGATCCTTCGCGCCTCCGCCTACGGAAAAACGGCAATAATGCTCCCGATGATCACCTGCTCGGACGAGATCGCACGAACTAAGCGCATCATTTCCGAGGAGAAAAACCGTCTCCGCTTCGAGGAGGTTGCGATCGACGAGTCGATCGAGCTCGGGATAATGATCGAAACGCCCGCCGCCGCGATAATGGCGCACGAGCTTGCGCGCGAATGTGACTTTTTCTCGGTCGGCACTAACGATCTGTTCCAATACACTCTTGCCGCCGACCGCCAGAATCACAGCCTCTCCTACCTCGAGAAGGACGGCATCGAGCCCGTTATGCGCCTGATAAAGCTCGCGTCCGAGGGCATCCACTCGGCGGGAGGAGAAAAATGGCTCGGCATCTGCGGCGAGATGGCGGCGGACTCAAGGCTTACCGAAGCACTCCTCGCCGCGGGCGCGGATGAGCTCTCCGTCTCGCCGCCCTATCTTGCGAGGGTCAAGGACAGGGTGAGGGGAATTGATTAAGTTAAGATCTCGCTTCGCGAGAGTTAAGATCGGCTTGCGCCGAGTTAAGATTGCCAAAGGCAAGTTAAGATTCGCCTACTGCGAAGTTTGATTAATGAAAATTTTCGCCCGAAAGGGCGGAAATTAACCTTCCACTAGCCACTAGTCACTAGCCACTAACAACTATTCCCCCTCAGAGGTTCAAATGAAACTTTTTTCCAAACCACAAAAGACAAACAGCCTCACTCTCCTTTCCGTCTGCGACGGTAAAGTGATCCCTCTCACAGACGTGCCCGACGAGGCTTTTGCCTCGGGGATGCTCGGCGAGGGCTTTGCCGTGATGCCCGAGAACGGGACCGTCTTCTCCCCCGCCGATGGCGTCATCGAGTCGATCAGCGACAGCCGCCACGCCTACGCGATCTCATCCGAGATCGGCGATATCCTCGTCCATATCGGGATCGATTCGGTAAAGGTCCCCGAGGCTTTTGAGCCGATCGTGAAAGTCGGCGAGAAGGTCGAGGCGGGTCAGCCGATCGCGCGTGTCGATCTCGGTCTGCTCCGCTCATCGGGCATTTCACCCGCGATCCCCGTCCTCATCACCGATAAAAGACAAGCGGGCGGGATAAAGATCAAATACGGCAATCTGCGCGGCGGCCGCGACGCGGCATTATTTATATCAAAATAAGGATTTTACCAAATGAACGCTGTAAAAGAAAAACCCGCAAAGCGGGATTCAAGGCTTTTCGGAGTGCTTCAGAGGGTCGGCCGCTCCTTTATGCTCCCGATCGCGCTCCTTCCGATAGCGGGACTCCTCCTCGGAGTCGGCGCGTCGCTTACAAACGCGGCGATGATCGAGAGCTACGGGCTCGAAAAGATCCTCGGCGAGGGCACTCTGCTCAATTCGATCCTCACAGTCCTCTCCGCCGTCGGCTCGATCATCTTCGACAATCTCCCCATAATCTTCGCGATGGGCGTCGCGCTCGGTATGGCTGAAAGCGAAAAAGCAACCGCGACCCTCTCGGCGGCGATCGCATTTTTCGTAATGCACGCGACGATCTCCACGCTTCTTTCGCTGACAGGCAAGATCTCGGACGGCTCGCTCCACGAGGGAAGCATTGCCGAGGTCGTCGGCATCACCTCGCTCCAGATGGGCGTCTTCGGCGGCATCATCGTTGGTCTCGGCGTCGCCGTACTTCATAACAAATTCTACAAGATCAAGCTTCCGACCGTCATCTCCTTCTTCGGCGGCACGCGATTCGTTCCGATCATCTCGACCGTCGTTTACGTCGCCGTGGGCGCGGCGATGTTCTTCGTCTGGCCCTTCATTCAGGAGGGCATCTTCGGGCTCGGCAATCTCGTTCTCAGCTCGGGCTACGTCGGCACGGCAATTTACGGCTTTATCGAGAGGATTCTCATCCCCTTCGGACTTCATCACGTATTCTATCTCCCCTTCTGGCAGACGGGCGTGGGCGGAAGTGCGATCGTTGACGGCAATCTCATAATGGGCGCGCAGAACATCTTCTTTGCCGAGCTTGCGAGCCCCGCGACAGAAATTTTCTCGGTCTCGGCAACGAGATTTATGTCGGGTAAATTCCCCTTCATGATCTTCGGACTGCCGGGCGCGGCGCTGGCGATGTACTCCTGCGCAAAAACGCAAAAGAAGAAGATCGCGGGCGGACTTCTGCTCTCGGCGGCTCTGACCGCGATGCTGACGGGCATCACCGAGCCGATCGAGTTCACCTTCCTCTTCGTTGCGCCCGTGCTCTACTTCTTCCATTCCCTGCTCGCGGGGCTTTCCTATATGCTGACACACGTTTTCCGCGTCGGCGTAGGAATGACTTTTTCGGGCGGAATCATCGACCTTCTCCTCTTCGGAGTGCTTCAGGGCAATGAAAAAACGGGTTGGATCGCGATACTGCCGCTCGGAATCGTCTATTTTGTCGTCTATTTTCTGCTTTTCCGATTTATGATCCGCAAATTCGACTACGTTACCCCCGGCCGCGAGGAGGACGGCGAGACCAAGCTTTACACCCGCGCGGATTACAACGAGAAGAAAAAGGGCTCAAGACCCGAAGTTGCGGGTGAGCCCGAGATGTCCGCCTCCGCAGTCGGACTTGAGGACACCTCGTCGCTGATCGTCCGCGGTCTCGGAGGGCGCGAGAACATCCGCGACGTCGACTGTTGCGCGACCCGTCTGCGAGTTACGGTCAAAAACTCCGACCTCGTCACCGATTCTCTGCTCAAGATGAGCGGAGCCGCAGGCGTTATCAGACGCGGAAACGGCGTCCAGGTCGTCTACGGCCCGCAGGTCAGCGTAATCAAGAGCGAGCTCGATGATTTTCTGGCGAAAAAAGAATAAAGAACAGGGGCTGATCCAATTCTTTTCCTAACGTTCTCCTTTATTATTTTGAGGTAAAAGGTTAAAGGTAAAAGAGAAAAGGTATGGTTAATTTCCTCGCAAGCGAGGAAATTTTCCTTACCTCTTCCCTTTTTCATCTATATAACGAAAAGCCTCACGGATTTTTTCATCCGTGAGGCTGTATTTACATTTTCTTTACAATTATTCGATCGCGTAAACCCCGGCATCGCGGTCGCCGAAGATCTCGCGGACCGTCCGCTCCGCATTTTCATCGAAAACGATATTCGGCGGCTCACCGTCGCGGTTTGCCCCGTACTGTCCGAGGGGCGCGGCGAGATACTGAACGTACACGTTCTCATACATCTCGGGGCAGGACTCGCGCTCGAGCGCGACCGTATGGATCATCCGATATGCGGCGCGGTCGAAGATATTGTTATGAATACTGAATCTGCGCGCGGTATTGCGGTAGCTCCAGCCCTTGATATGCGCGGGCGTGTGGATATTATGCCTCTGCTGACCCCAGCCGAAGCCCGAAAAGCGCAGAATATTATCCGCGATCTCGCAATCCTCGATCACGCTTCCGTCCTCGCCAAGATTCTGATCGAGAAAATACTCGATCGAATAGACGCAATACTCGACGAGATTGCCGAGGTATTTTATATTCGAAAGCCTGAAGGCGGAGCCGTTCGTCGTGATCTGATGCGTGACAGCCGCGTCATAGACCTGATAGATGTGGCAATCGCGGACAAGGTAATCCTCACAGTCCCCGTAGATCTCAACGCCGTTTCCGTAGCGCGTGACGCTGCCGCGTCTGCCCTCGGGATAGTTCGGATCGGTGCCCGAATAATGCTGTATCGCGCCGCCGACCCATCCGATCTCGCAGCCCGTGACGCGCAGACCCTTCGTGCCCCTGCCTGCGGAGATCGCGTGCGTTCCGATATATTTGAGGCAAAGATTGTCGATGCTGACGTCCGCATTCGATCCGTTCATAAACATATGGCGGCGGGTCAGTGCCTCGATTGACGAGAAAGCACTTCCGGGATTTCCCGCATCACAGCGGAGATAGAGCTCGCCGCGCGACTCCCAATCGAGCGCGGGGATCGGGAAATCCTCGCCCTTCGAGGGCTTTTCGGTCAGCTTTTCGTCATATTTGCAGAAAATATCAAGATCGCAGGTCATCTCGTCCGAAATGACGAAATCCTTTTCCTCATTATATCTGCAGACGAATTTTCCGTCTCTGTAGGAGGGGATCAGCTTTCTCGAGCAAATTTTGTCATCGCCGAAAACGAGAGTTCCGCAGTCGAGGATGGGCTCGCGCAGCTTCCAGATATTCTTTCCCACGTCGTAAAGCTCCCAAAGCTCGGGGTCGGCAAGATTTTTCTCCCAGCCGTAGAGCCTCGGCTTCTCGCCCGCGCCGTAAGCGCAATATCTGACGCCCGAGCGGGTCTTGACAAATCCGCGGAAGACGTCTCCTCGGCGGAAACGTACCGTGTCACCCGACGAAAAATCAAAGGACGAAACTTTCCCGAGCGTTTTCCAAGGATGCGAGGGGCTTCTGCCGTCGTTTTCGTCATCGCCGTCCGCGCTGACGTAATAGACCGCGCCGCCAAAATCCTCCGAGTCGGGCAGATCGCGTATAAACCGTGCCCTCTCCTCGCTCATCCTTTCGAGATTCCCGAGGAATTCCTTTGTTGCTGTTTTCATTTACGTCTCCGTATCAGTTCAGGCAATATTTCTCCGCGAGCTTGCGCAGAGTTGCGGCGTCGCTTGCCGAGAGCGTGTTCGTCTCGCTCATTCCCTCGGGAAGAGCCTTGCCGAAGACGGTGTTATAGATCATACAAGCCTGGAGATAGCCGAGACCGACCTTTGCGGGGTTCGGATAATCGTGGTAAGCCTCGCCGTAATTGATGACACCGATGCCGAGCTCAGCCGCCCAGCGGTCCGCAAGCTCCTTGAAATACGCGCTTCCCTCGGCGGCGGAGTAGGTCTCCTTCTTCGAGGTTTTTGTGTAACCCGGATCACCTCCCGCGGTCGTGAAGATCGAGGGTGTCTTGTCGCTGTTGAGAGTGAAGAGGTAGATCTTATCGGTCTCCGCCTTCATCAGCGGAAGGACGGTCTTCAGCGCGTTCAGCTCGCTTGCCTCAACGTCTGTGCCCGATTTCGTGCAACGGCGGCTGATCTGGATGAGGATGGCGTCCCATTCGACCTCGGCGAGAGCGTTTCGGAGTCCGAGATCGTTCTTTTCGTCAACTAAGTCGTTGATTACGAAGGTCGAGCTGCGAACGTAGGTCGAGACGACGTTTCTGCCGTCGGCTTCCTTGACGAGCTTGCCGAAAACGTTCGCGCAGGAGTAATTATCCATCAGATTCGAGCCGACGATAAGGAGATTGAAGGGCTTATCCGACTCGTCCTCGCTCAGATCGGGAACAAGTCCGCCGAGTACGGTATCGTTTGCGATCGCCTCAAGCAGACCGCTTGCGGGTGCCGCAGAGATCGCATAGGGGATCTTTTCGACCTTCTCCTCGAATACGGTCGCGTAGATCACAGCCGCGGCGAGATAGGAGCCGATCGGCGAGGGATGACGCTCGTCGGAATGGTAGAGATTATAATCGTGCTTTGCGATGCAATTTTCAAAGGCATAGCCCGCGGGTGCGACCTTTACGCCGCCGAGAGCCGCGGCAAGCTCAAGGTTTACCTCGTGCATAAACTTTGTATGCGGCTTTCTGCCCATCGCGTGCGAGGAGATCTCGACCATACTGATCGGCGAGGTTGCCTTGTATTCGACGACGGTGCCGTTGTTGTTGCCCCAGACCGAGTAGAGCAGGATATCACCGCCCGCGGCGCGCGCGAGCTCCCTAATCTTCCTTGCTGACTCAAGCTCGGCTTCCTTGACGCTGTTTTCATAGGGCGAAATTCGGCGCGAGGGCTCGATTATAACGAGATCCCAGGGGTTGTTTTTCAGAAGAGGGATCGCCTGCGCGCCGACCTCTGTGCGCTCGTTGGCAAAATCCGAGATCGTTGCGCTGCCCTTGGTCACCGACTTGACGTTGACCTTCTTGCCGTTTGCCTTCGCGATCTGAGCGAAAAGCTCGGGCATATCGTTGTAATACATCAGGCTGTTGCCGAGAAACAGTATATTAAGCATTTTGTCCTCCTCGACCTTTTCGGTTGTTTCGGGAATATTTGATTCTTCGGGCTCGGTTTCGGGCTCGGTCACGGGATCCGTCGGCGCATCGGTATCGGGATCGGGCGCGGACGTGACCTCCGAACCGCCACCCGCACAGGAGACCGCCGAGAGCGCGAGAATCAGCGCAAGAAATAAGGATATGAATTTTTTCATACGGGATACCTTCCTTTCTCAATTTAATTTTATTATATCACACTCGCTCGGCTTTTGCAATAAAAAAGTAATAAATATCGGATGAGATATTAATTTTTTCAAAATTACAAACTTTTTTTCAAGAAAGGCTTGACAAACGGGCATTTTTGTGGTATTATATTTAGGCGTTATACGAGATATAACGAAATGCGCCGTTAGCTCAGCCGGATAGAGTGTTTGGCTACGAACCAAAAGGCCGGGGGTTCGAGTCCCTCACGGCGCGCCATAAAAAAAGCACATCGCTTCGCGATGTGCTTTTTTTAATCCAAGCCGCAGGCTTGGTATATCATCACGCGCAAGCGTGTATATCATCCGCTTTGCGGTATATCATCATACTCAGTATTCATTCCTGCGGCTTGATGATATACAAAACTTCGTTTTGATGATATACAAGGCTTTGCCTTGATGATATACATCGCTGCGCGATGATTAAATATGTAGCTTTTTGCGTTGCAAAAAGCATTTTTTATTATTCGGGTTCTGAGTCCCGGGTATAATTATCCCGTCCAATCTTGGTTCGAGAGTTCCCCACAGCAACGCTGTGGGCTTTTGTTATGTCTCTCTACTCACAGAAAACCTAATGCGCCGACACCTATTATTTCTTTTTCCTCTTCTTGAAGATCAGACTTCTGAACAGGATGATGTTCAGTGCGGCGAAGAAGAGGGCGAAGATGATGAGGACGAGGACAGGTCTTGTGGGCGCGAGGGTGGCAAGGAACATCATCGGGAAGCCGAAGACGATCGCGGGGAAGTTCTGGTAGACCAGATTATCCGAGGCGGGGGTCTTGAATTCACCGTCGACCTCGCGCAGGAGGATGATTCCCGTGCTTGCCGTACCCGTCAGCATACCGTACATAGCGAGGAACTGCTCCTCAACGTAGTCGGGGAAAAGGAGCTTTGCCACGATTCGGTTGTAGATATAGGTGACGAGAAGTCCTGCGACGGCGATGATGAGCAGGATGCCCCAATAATTCTCGAGGATATCGAGTCTGATCGCCGCAACGCCCGCAACGACCATGATGTCGAAGAAGAAATTGCTCGCGCGGGTCATAAGGAAGTTGTTGGTGTACTTCTTCTTGATGACCTTCTTTTTCATAAGGAAGTTCATTCCGAGCTTGATAAGCGTCGCGGTCAGAACGCCGAGAAGAAAGTTGAAGCCGTAGATGACGGACTTCATACCGGGAAGCAGATTTCCGAGCAGGAACATAAGAAGGTACGCGGCAATATACGCGATGACGATCAGCGCGACCTGAACCGTGAACTTGTCGATGCTCTCCTGAAGCGGGATCTCGCCGTCAGAGTCGAACTCCTCCGAGTGCGTGCTTCCGTCGGAACGGCTCGAGATGACGAGCTTACCGCGCTTTTTCATTACGTTAAGATGGATAACTCCGCCGATCGAAGCCGAAAGGAAGCCGAGAGCGGCAATGGTCAAGCCAAAGCTCTTGCCGCCGACGAAGCCAAAATCGGTCTCGTAGATCGTGCCGTAATTGAGAGCCTGACCCGTTCCCTGACCGTAGCCGAAGGGGAGAAGAACACCCGCGGCGGGGAAGAATCCGTCGATGACGAGGGCGGCGATGATGGTGATGCCGAGTCCGAAAACGCCCTGAATGAGGTAGGTCGCAACGGTGGTCACGCCCGTGTTGAAGATCTCGGAGGTGCGCTTGCCCGTGAGCTTGGTGTTCGTCGACTTGAATGAGGACGCGATAAAGCCGAGCGCGAGGGTGTGGTAGGTAAGGATCTCGAGGCTTGCGGTGCCGTTTCCGCCGAAAGCGGCTGTGTCAAACATGACCTCGCCCGTGATCGCCTTGTAGATCGCGGCAACTATGATGAGGATGATACCGCCGATGACGGAGGTGGGTGTCAGAGAATCGCGGAGCCGGGGGATGCTCTTTTTTAATACGTTTCCGACGAGCAGAGCCGCTAAGAGGACGGCAAAGATATTCATCCATCCCCAAACGCTAAAGTCCCAAAAATTGTTCATTTTCGTCTCCTTTGATCAGATTTTTGTATCTGTGGTAGATATGTACGTATTTCAGCGCGTTGAAGCGCTTGTCGGATTTAAGCTGATAGATCTTGCCGCCGTGGTAGATATTCGCCTTGTTTTTGCCGAGGACTGTGACTGCGCTTACCTCGTCGAAGGGGAAAACAAAGCTTACCTCTCCCGAGGCGGATATGCGGTTGCCGTAAAGCGAGAGGCTGACCTCTCCAAGCTTGACCTTGTGCTTATACGGTATGACCTCGGAGATCAAGGCGCGGTCGGTGTAGATCGGGGAGTCTGTGAAGGCGCGGACGTCGATTGTGTTCATATAAGCCTTCTGAGCATTGTACCAATCGGCAACGAACTCGTAGGGGAAGTCGAAATTTACGCCGCGGAGCTGTTTATATGGCGTGTAGCGGATCTCTCTGCCGCATTTTTTGCATTTTATGATCTCGCCGTGGCTTTCAAGCTCGGACAGACCGCAAAATGGGCAGTAATAGATCGCGCGCTCGAGGTATTCCGCGCTCTTTTTGCTGTGATATTCGCTGTCGGCGCAGGCTTCGTCGACGTAAAGAGTCTCGCTGATCGCGGAAAAGAGCTCGGAGTCGCTCATCTCGGCGTATTCCTCGGGTTTCAGCACGCGTGCGCACCAGACACGCATCTTACCCTTGCGGACAACGTCGCTCCAGCGCGGCTCGGAGCCGTAGCCGCCCTCGATGCGGTAAAGCAGGATGGGCATCCCGAGCTTTCGCGCAAGTGCGACGATCGAGGGGTTCATATACTCTGTACGTCCGCTGTAGGTGCGGTTGCCCTCGGGCGCGATGGCGATAGTTCCGCCCTCCTTGGCTACCTTGAGGCAGCTTATGATCGCGCGGACGTCTGTTGTCTGCTTCTTGATCGGGATCGGCTCGACGAGGTATTTTATCAGGGACGAGATCCATCCGAGCGAGAAAATATCCTCGGTCGCCATATAGTAAACGGGACCCTTGAAGGTCATTCCGACGAAGAATTGGTCAAAGGGGGTCTGATGATTGAGCAGGATGAGGTAGGGCCGCTTCTCCTGCTCCTTGAATTTTTCGATCTTGATGCCGTACTTGAAATGAACGTAGGGTCTGAGGACGCAGTAGACGATGTTCCTTACGACCCTGTGGCGGAATTTCAGCCATTTTCCGTCTTTTTTCTTCTTTTTCATATTTCCTCCGGCGAAATAAATCATTGCATACGTATATAATTATACAGTATTTTCCGCAAATTGTCAAGAAAAACTCGCCGCGGACTCCCTTTTTGCATAAAAATGCGGCTCGGCGAATAAATTTGAGTATATTATTGTTGTGTTGAGGCGCGGTATGCAGACATTGGATCGATTAAAAAACGATGTGGGACTCGGCGCGGACGAGGTGCGCGAGTCGAGGGAGAGGTACGGCAAAAACATACTTCCAAGGGCAAAAAGGCGATCCTTTTTTGCCGCATTTTTGTCGAATCTCGGCGATCCCGTCATAAAAATACTTCTCGGCGCGCTCGCGGTCAATATCTTGTTTCTTTTCAGATCGGGAGACGTCTGGGAAACCGTCGGTATCGCGGTCTCCGTCGTCTCGGCAACGCTGATCTCGACACTCTCGGAGAGGGGAAGCGAGCGCGCGTTTGAGAGGCTTGAGCGCGAGAGCGGCGAGGGCAGATGCCGCCTCCGACGCCGCGAGGGCGTATGCGAGGTCGATTTTTCCGAGGTCTGCGTCGGGGATATCCTTCTGCTTTCGGCAGGTGAGGAGGTCGCGGCGGACGGAGTGGTGATCTCGGGCACGCTTGCGCTCGATATGAAGAGTATGACGGGCGAGAGCCAAGAGGTTCATAAGAGACCCAGCGCAGATCGAGGCCTTTCGCCGCAGTCGCCTTCATCGGTGCTCCGAGGATCGCGTGTGGTTTCGGGCGAGGGCGAGGTCAGAGTGATGGCGGTCGGCGGCGCGACTATGCTCGGCTCGATCTCGCGTGAGGTGCAGGGCGAGGTGCGCGAAAGCCCGCTGAGGAGAAGACTTTCAAAGCTCGCCGGTCAGATCAGCCGACTCGGATATCTCTCCGCCGTGCTCGTAGCGGTTGCGTATCTCTTCAACGTCTTTCTGATCGACAGCGGCTTTTCCGCCGAGATCATTGTCGCAAAGCTCTGTGACGTCAGCTATCTTTTCGGGCGGCTGCTCGATGCCTTTACGCTCGGGCTGACCGTCGTTGTCGTTGCCGTGCCCGAGGGACTGCCGATGATGATCGCAGTCGTCCTCTCGGCAAACGCACACAGAATGGCGCGGGACGGCGTCCTCGTCAAAAAGCCCGTCGGCATCGAGGCGGCGGGGAGTATGGATCTGCTTTTTACCGACAAAACTGGCACTCTGACCGAGGGCGAGATGCGTCTTTCGGCAATAATCGCCCCCGACGGCGTAAAATTTTCGTCATATGACGAGCTTGAACGCGCGTTTCCCGAGCTCGGAAGGATATGCAAGCTCTCTGCGGAGTACAATACCTCGTCATCGGTCGGTATCTCGGATGGAAAAAGGCAGATAATCGGCGGAAATCCGACCGATCGCGGGCTCCTTGCGGCACTGAGAAAGCCTACGGGTGGCGTAAATGTCATATCAAGGGTGCCTTTTGACAGCGCGCGCAAGTTTTCTGCGGTCGGAATCGAGGTCGGCGGCGAAAGATTCTGCATCTATAAAGGCGCGCCCGAGTATATTCTGCCCCGCGTTTCGGGGGATAAGCGAGCGGTCAGACGTGTGATCTCGGAAGAATGCGGACGAGGCGCGCGAGCCGTTGCGGTTGCGGTGAAATACGGCGACTCGGAGGCAAAATATGCGATCCCCGAGGGAATGAAGCTCGTCTGTGCCGCAATTTTGCGCGATCCGATAAGGCGGAGCGTGCCGCAGACTCTTGCGCGGCTCCGAGGAGCAGGCATCCAGACGGTTATGGTCACGGGCGACTCGCGCGAGACCGCGGAGGCGATCGCATCGGAGTGCGGAATAATTTCGGGTCGGACGCGGCGCGTGATCGATTCGGCTGAGCTTTCAAGGCTCGATGACCGCGAGCTTGAGGCGATCCTTCCCGAGCTTGCGGTGGTAGCGCGTGCGCTTCCGTCCGACAAGAGCCGACTCGTCCGCGTGGCGCAGAGCGCGGGAAGGGTCACGGGTATGACGGGCGACGGGATCAATGACGCTCCCGCCCTCAGAGCCGCCGACGTCGGCTTTGCAATGGGGTGCGGAAGCGCGGTCGCAAAGGACGCGGGCGACGTCGTGATCCTCTCGAACGACCTCGACGGTATCGCAAACGCCGTGCTCTACGGGCGGAATATCTTCAAAAGCATCAGGAAATTCATCTGCCTGCAGCTTACGGTCAATTTTTCTGCGGTCGGAGTCTCGATGGCGGGACCCTTCATCGGGGTCGATGCGCCCGTGACGGTGGTGCAGATGCTCTGGCTGAATATCATAATGGACACCCTCGGCGGTCTTGCTTTCGCGGGCGAGGCGGCGGAGGAGAGGATAATGCGCGAGAAGCCGAAGGCGCGCGACGAGGAAATCCTCTCGCCCTATATGAGGAGCAGGATCACCTTCCTCGGACTTTTCAGCCTCGCGCTTTCGCTCTTTTTCCTGAAATCAGAGCGTGTCGCGGCGCATTTTGCCGAAAGTGCGGGCGAGGAACGGCTTCTGACGGGATTTTTCGCCTTTTTCGTCTTTCTCGGGCTCTTTAATTGCTTCAATTCGAGGAGTGATCGCCTCAATCTCTTCTCGGGACTCGGCAAAAACGCGCCCTTCGTGCTGATAATCTGCTCTGTCGCCTTCGTCCAGCTTATCTTCACCTATCTCGGCGGATCGATCCTGCGAACCGTACCTCTGACGCTTCCAGAGCTCGCTTTTTCGCTGACTATGGCACTCGCCGCGCTCCCAGCGGGCATAATCCATACGGTTTGGCGACGGTTGAGAGGAAGGAAGGATGGGTTTTAGGAGTGCAGAGTGCAGAGTTAAAAAGTGCAGAGTGCAGAATGCAGAGTGCAGAGTTAATGTAATTTTTCTCGCGTTGCTCGAAAAATATCTGTGCGATAATTTAATATGGCTTTGATAAAACCTCGTTAAGCTATAACCTATAACAACAAAATAAAGATACTCGGAAATCAATGAAGATTGCTTCAAAGATTTCTGAGTATCTTTTTTATTTACCCAACTACCGTTAATCTCAAAACTATAGTATATTAAAGTAAAACATAATTATTTTTCTTCTAATTTCCGAGTTCACTCGGAAATTTTCCTTTACTCTGCACTCTGCATTCTGCACTCTGCACTTTTTTGCACTCTGCACTCTATTCGCTTTTCCTGTTCTTCTTCGAATTGACACTGACGACCACGACGACTACGACGAGGGCGATGAGCGCGAGGATCATGAATACGGTCGCGCCGTCGATGCCCTTCGGGGACTCGAAGACGTTGTCGATATAGTCAACACAGATGACGGTGCGGATGCCCGTTGCCTCGGTAAAGGACGCGAGCGCATCGTTGACGGTGTCCGCGGTGAGATCGGGGGCGCCCGCACCCGTCAGATCAACGAGCTTCGATTCTGTGGGCGACGCGGGCTTCGTCTCCTTCTTAAAGGAGTCGACGTTCATCTTGACGATGATGTTTTCCATATCGTTGACTACCGCCGCGAGGTTCGTGTCGAGCGAGTAGGCGTAATAATTCGCCACGTTCGAGTAGATCGACTGACCGAATTCGGTGTATTCATTGCCGAAAAGGTCGGAGATCTCGTAGTTTACGTTGTCGCCGATCCACGCAATGAAGTAGATATCCTCACATTCCTCCTCGACGAGGAAGTAGAGCAGGATATTGTCCTCGTACGTCGCGCCCGAATCAAAATATTCGGCGTATTTTTGGTCTGCCGCGCGCTGGAATGCGGCTTCGTCGTAATTCTTGCCGAAGTCGCTCTGATTGCCCGCGGGCAACATCGAATATATAAATATAAAGGTAATGAATACGATAAGGATGATCGGAGCCATCATTGCGCCGAGGCATCCGCCGCCTCCGCCGTAATAACGGCGAGGACGACCCCATCCCCATCCCCAACCGAAATGGGGACCGTGGAAGTGGGGCGGACGATGGTGATGACCGCCTCCGAAGCCTCCGGGACGCGGACCTCCAAAGCTGCCGCCGCGTGAGCCGCCAAAGCCACCTCCGCCAAAGCTACCGCCGCGTGAGCCTCCGCTGAAGCCTCCGCCTCCTCCTCTTGAACCTCCGCCCGGACCCGGCATATCGTTTACCTCTCTTTCGTGCTTTTTTATTATTATACCACCTCGAGTGCCCCGTGTCAATCAATGCGTCAAAAAAATTCTTTTTGCATCGGGAATTTATTGACAAAGGCTCATCTTTGTGCTATAATCAGCATTGAAAATACAATTAATACCAAGATATATACAGAGGTGGAAAATGATCATTACCGTTGATTGCGGAACTACAAATATGCGTTGCCGTCTTTTTGACGGAAAGAAGCTGATCGATCAGGAGCGCGCGCTCTGCGGATGCCGCGACAGAGCCTTCACGGGCTCATCCGCGATCCTTGAGGAGAATCTTTCCGCGCTGATAAAGACCCTTCTTGAACGCAATTCGCTCTGTGAAAGCGATATCGAAGTCGTTATTTCCTCGGGAACACTCGCCTCCGACGTCGGAATCCACAAGATCCCGCACGCCGTCTGCCCTGCCGGTATTCCCGAGAGCGTTCGCGCGGCTGAGCTTGTGGTCAAGGAAAACGTGACCTCGATCCCGATCCTCTTCATCCCCGGAGTCAAGACTCTTCCCCCGGAGGATGCCGATATCGAGACCAAGATCCTGACTTACGAGTCGATGAGCGGCGAGGAAAGCGAGATCTACGGCATCAGCGAGGCTATGGGACTGCCCGACGAATTTATCATCACGCTTCCCGGCTCCCACAACAAGGTCATGGAGGTGCGCGATGGCAAGATCTGCTCGATCAGGAGCGGAATGTGCGGCGAATTTATCGCCTCGATCTCGGGACACACGATGCTAAAGAGCGCGCTGCCACAGCCCGTCATCCGCGAGATCAAGGAGGATATGCTCCTTCTCGGCTACAGAATGGCGGATAAGTACGGACTCTCGCCGATGCTGATCAAGGCGAGAATGCTCCAGCTTCTCGGCGGCTACAGCCAGGACGAGGCGGCGAATTTCTTTGTCGGCGCGCTTCTGCACGACGATATCGCGTCGGTCGCATCGATCGCGGCAAAGCCCGAATCGAAGGGAAAGCCCGTCGTAGTCGGCGGAAGCGACCCCTTGAAGACCGTATTTATGATCCTCCTTGCCGAGGCGGGCGCGGAAAATCTCGTCGCGGTGCCCTCGGAGGTCGCAACTCTCGCGTCAAACTACGGCGCGATGAGGGTTTACGAGGCGTGGAAAGCAAACAATGCGTAAAGTTGATTTAGTTCTGATAATTTTTGTTGTTGCGGTCGTGGCTTTTGCGGTCGTGATCGGTCTTGCTCTCGCTGATTCGGAGACCGTAAGCGGATTACTCTCGAATAATCCGCAGACCACGATCTCAGGATTGGACAATGAAATGCCGGAATCCGAAGACAGCGTGTCGCTTGCGGTCACAGGTGAGCCCAAAATTATCGGTCCCACAGAGCTATCGACCGAAAAGGCGATCGATATTCTCGAGGCTTATTTTGGGCTATATCCGGATGAAAACCGCGATGCTTCGATCTACGAGATCAAATGCTACGAAAACTTCGACGGCACTTACGTGGTTTCGATTAATCTGGATCCCGAAAAGAGAACGGATGATGAAGTCAACGAGACCTTTGACGTCAACAAAACGTTTCTCTTGGACGGATGTACGTTCATAGACCAAGACCTTATTGTTTATAAAGAAGGAGTGACCAAAACACTCAAAAGAGCATACCACGATGAGTGGCTGAGTCGGGACGAGTATCTGCACATTTACGATATGTATCGGCAGGAGTACAGTTCATATTATACCCTGAATCACACGCTGACCGCGGCGGAGCTTAACCAAATTAATACCGCTTGGAAAATAATCCACGGCGGTAGCTTATTTGCCAAATCTCTTGACGAGATCGGTGAACCCGGGGAAAAGATCTTTTACGGTAAATATGGAGAATGCTTCGTGCTTTACCTTCGCGGATCTGAAACCGAAGCGAGTGAGGGAATCCGCGTTGGAGGGATTTTTTTTAAGTATAACGTATCTGAATCCAAGCTTTGGGTCTGCTACAATTCACGTTATTATACCTTAGGAAACGCCTACAGAAATGGATGGCTTACACAAGATGATCTTTTCAAAATTTATGCAGAACACGAGAAGTGGGCTTATTAACTGTAAAAATTATGAAGGAATCAGAACCTGAATAATAAATAATAATCGGGGCAGGCTCAAAATAGAAATTTTGAGCCTGCCCCTTCTCATTCACTCAAATAAAGATCCATAACAGGTGACTGATTGAATATGATGTTGTAGAGCGAGATAATATTCGAGAAACTAATATTCGCACTTTCACTTCTCAATGATCTCCTCTATCAGCTCGAGGAATCTGAATCTGAGGCGGTATTTTGGGGCGGGGGTGGGAGCGGAATCGACGGGGGCTGTGATCACTCCGATCTGATCTGCGGTAAGCCCCGCCTCGACCGAATCATCACCCTTTACCGCGGAGAGGCAGAGCGAGGGAAAGAGCACGCACCACCAATTCTCTCCCTCGCCCTCCCCGAGCTCGACGATGAGCGCGGTGTACTCGCCCGCGGGATAGACCTCGCCACCGTAATTCCGCTCGGGAAATTCCTCCTTGCCGACCCTCAGCGAGCAGGTATAATCGGCGCCGAGGGCGGAAAGCGTCGAATTGATGTGCGACGTGATCTCATCCTCGCGCATAAGCGCGACGTTGGCGGCATCCTCCATCCCCTCGCAATCGCGGAAGAGCTCGGCGGTATAGGGCAGAAGCGCGTCGCGGACGGCATATTTGGTCGACTGATCCTCCGCGCTGTCCGAATTTGCTCGGATATGGAGGCGGAAAACGCTCGCGTAGACGGGATCGGTGTTGAAATCCTCGGATTTCAGCGAGAAAAAGAGGAAAGTGATGAGCGCGATTATGACGGCGGCGCAGGTGATGAACGCGGCGGCGCGATGGCGGCGGGGTGAATCTGCAAGGTTTTTCATAATAAGTACCTTCCTTAAAAAATATGTAAGCCGCCGTCAATAATATTTTTGACCCCGCGCGGGATCTGTATTCAAGGCAAAGGAAGGAAATTTTGCGCTGCGCTCCGATTTCTGTTGACACGGACGCTGTTTTGTGCTAAACTATAATTAAGAAAAGAAACGAAAGAGGTGATAGTATGGCATTGTACGCTGTGGCGGATATTCACGGTTTTTTTGACGAAACGAAAAAGGCACTCGACGAGGCGGGATTCTTCTCCGCGCCCGACAACAGGCTCGTCGTTGTCGGCGACGCACTCGACAGAGGAAATCAGGCGCGCGAGACGGTCGATTTTCTGCTCGGACTTCACAGGGAGGGCAGACTCGTCTACGTCTACGGCAACCACGAGGAGCTGCTCTACAAATGCCTGCAGGATATTGCCTCGGGCAGGATCGGCGAGATCGCAAGCGGAATGTCATACCATTACCGCAACGGCACCTGGAGCACCCTCCTTCAGCTCAGCGGAATGAGCGCAAACGAGGCTTGCCTCTATCCGCAGGCTCTGATCGAGCGGGTCAAGGAGAGCGACTATTACCGCGAGCTGCTCCCAACCGCGGTAAACTACTACGAGACCGAAAAGCACATCTTCTGCCACGGTTGGATCCCGCTTGACATAACGATCGAGGATATGATCGCGTATTTTCATTACAGAAGCGACTGGCGCGACGCCGACGAGGTCGAATGGCACAAGGCGCGCTGGAGAAACGGCATGGAAATGGCTTGTATGCACGGTGTCCTCGAGCCCGGAAAGACTGTCGTCTGCGGTCATTGGAACTGCTCCTGGGGACACGCGCACGTCAGCGGCATCTGCAGCGAGCGCGGTGACGACGCGATAACCACCCCATTCCGCGCAGAAGGAGTCCTCGCCATCGACGCCCATACCGCAAGAACGGGACGGGTGAATTGTGTGAAGATCGAGGAGTGAATTAGTGAACAGTGGTTAGTGGACAGTGGACAGAAAGATGCGGAGGAAGTGCAGAGCATAAAAAGTGCAGAGTGCAGAATGCAGAGTGCAGAGTTAATGAAATTTTTCTCGCGTTGCTCGAAAAATATTTGTGGGATAATATAATTCGGCTTTGATAACTCTTCGCTTAGCCGTACGGGAGTCGAACATAATTGGTTTTGTCGGGCAGATTTTCCCGATAACTGCAGTTCTTTCCTTGATAATATTAATATATGATCATCGAAAAGAACCTTGTTCTCGAAAAAATCTGCTCCGTCAAAACTGCTCG
>JAZSEA010000109.1:0-23767 GCA_045531455.1 Eubacteriales bacterium | reverse complement strand
TACGGCTTTAAGCCAACGTATTCGGATTATGAAAAGATAACAGATACTCTCCATGATTATATGTCGATGTTTGCGGACGAGAATATAGGGTATCAGATGAGGACATTGTAGAATGAAAAAGATAACCGATCTAAACAGCGTCAAGTCAATGGCGCGTATGTTTGCTATGCTTGAAGTACATCAAACCGAGTTTTCCCCGATCGTTGTCAAGCATCCGTTTACAGATAGCGGTATAGTAGCTTTCAGAAACGGAAACGGTGACATAGCACAAGCAGACATATCCGCAGATACACAGGCATTAAAAGAATGGCGACGCCATATTATTGAATTGATCAATGAATCGCGCTCTGTTGCGGATATAACAGCGATGGTAACCAAATCATATAGCCTTGGCTTTTTGAAATACATTATGGATTCGCTTTCGGTAGCAGATATGTCCGAGATCTTGTCCGACATGTGGGTAAGAACGGAAGCTCCGAATGCCGATCCTAATATGAGGAAAAGCGATCTCTTACGTGCTTTCAAAGTCTCCGATCCTCAGTATCTTATGAATGAGGCTGAATACGAGATATTCATTGCTCTGAAGAATAAAGTTAAAGTATACAGAGGCGTGACATCTCATAATGCAGACAATATAAAAGCCTTGTCATGGACACTTAATCCTAAAACCGCCGAATGGTTTGCTCACAGATTTGATGAGGACGGAACTGTATATGAAGCTCGGATTAATCGTAAACATATATACGCATATTTCAACAGGCGGGGAGAAGATGAAGTGATAGTCGATCCCAAATATCTAGAGGACATTGTTCCTTTGAATAATAACAAAAACATTAAGGAAGGTGATGAAATGAACGAATTCAGAAGACTCGAAGAACTGGCAAAGCAGTACAAAGCACTGTATCCGCCCGGAACTCGTATTGAGATGCTGATGATGGGCAGCGATCCGCGACCGATCGAACCTGGAACAAGAGGAACTGTAGACCACATTGACGATCTCGGAACAATACATTGCGTCTTTGACAACGATCGCCGTCTCGGTATCGTTCCCGAAGAGGACAGTTTCAGAACTCTTACAGAAGACGAGCTTCTTGACGAGCGAAGCGAAAGACTGCAAAACGAGTTTATCGCCAAGGTTAATAAAGATGTTATCCCATCCATCGGGTGGTACGGCATCAAAAAAGCATACGAAACCGGAGATATGACCGTCCCGACCGATCTGCTCCGTATGCTTCATGAAAATTATCTCGAGGTATACGGCACAAACCACCTGGATAGCTCCGACGGAATCACGACAGTACCCGGTGTGGTTGTTGCTGATGATGGGAATCTCTATGTCGCTCTTCTTGACATAGACGCATGCTCCTCGGGTGAACATTGGGGTACTACGTTTTTTACTCCAAATGGCGTTTTGTCGGACAGCAGCGAGGACGATGAAGTGCTCGACGAGATCAGAAAGCTGGTGCCGTATAAATACTGGTATACGGTGGAGCTTGAGACAGATCATCATGTGGATTGGGACGAATGCCCCGAAAAGGTCGCAAATATGATTGATACGGCTACCGCTCAAAGCCCTGCAAATGAGGTGAAGCTTGAGTGACAAAAATTAAATATTTGGATATGTTCGCCGGTGTTGGCGGGTTCAGAACAGGACTCACCAATGCCGGCGATTTTTTTATGCCTGTGGGTTGGTGCGAGATAGATAAATATGCGCAAAAAGCCTACAGAGCTTTATATGGAACGGAAGGTGAATATTTTTGTGAAGATGCAAGACAAATCAGAACAGACGAGCTACCCGAAATTAATCTTATCTGCGCCGGATTCCCTTGTCAGCCGTTTTCGGTCTGCGGAAGAAGATTGGGATTTGATGATACACGCGGTACTCTCTTTCACGAGATCGTCCGCGTGGCTGAAGCCGGGAAGCCTAGTTATCTTCTCCTTGAAAACGTGCCGGGGTTACTCAGTCACGAAGACGGGGAAACGTACCGAACTGTCCTCTCCGCAATTCATGAGTTGGGGTATACTCTTGAATGGTGTGTGCTTAACAGCGCGTGTTTCGGAGTCCCGCAACAGCGCAGGAGAGTATACATTGTCGGATATCTTGATAGCAGACTGTCCGGAAAAATATTTCCTATCGAACAAGGCGATGCTCCGCCTCTTATCGAAATTATACCCGGAGGACAAGGACAGCGAGTCTACAGTAGCGAAGGAGCAAGTACCACCCTCACCTCAGCCGGAGGCGGATGGGGAGCAAAAACAGGACTCTACTTTGTAGATATGAATCCGAATCCCGTAGTTACCCATGAGGCAAGGTGCATAACCGCAAGACAGGACAGCGGTATCAGCAACCGTAAGGGAGAGCATTCGGGAGTAATAATCACGGGAGCAAGAGCGGTTCTTACACCGGAAAGAGAGAAAGTACGGCAGCAAGGAAGACGTATGAAAGAACCCGATGAACCTATGTTTACGCTGACCGCAATGGACAAGCACGGTGTTGAATATAACGGTCTCGTTCGCAGACTCATGCCAATCGAATGCTTCAGACTGCAAGGATTCGCGGATGAGCAGTATTATAAACTTGAACGCGCAGGTATACCCGAATCGCAGCTATATAAAATGGCGGGCAATTCTGTCACGACCACCGTTGTTACTGCTATAGGCAAGAAGCTAATAAAAGAAATAAAGAAATTGGAGGATCAAGATGCCCAATCATGTAATAAACCGACTTGAATTTGAATGTAGCGAAGAAAGATTAAAGGAGCTCCTTTCCGCAATATGTTATGATAACAATGCTGAAACAGAAACCGTCGGTATTGGTACTATAGATTTCAATAAGATCATTCCAATGCCCGAAAGCTTGGACATAGAGTGCGGAAGCAGAACGGACAGAGGAATAGATTTGTACCTTACTTCAATAAACCCATTTGTTACATACTTCGGTAACGAAAAGATGGATGACAATACGTTTCTTACGCTAAATGAGCGTTTGAACGCACAAAGATTTTTTATACGCCATAACGCGTATCTCACTCTTGAAGAAATTGAGAAACATACAAAATACGATTCAAAAGAAGAGCTTATTGCGCTCGGCAAGAAAGCAATAGAAAATCTGATGAATTACGGAGCCACCACTTGGTACGATTGGCGAATCCGCGGCGATACGTGGAATACCAAATGGAATTCATATAGCCCCTTCTATGACGGCGGCAAGGAAATCACTTTTCAGACAGCTTGGTCAGCGCCTCATCCCATTATCGAGAAGCTGTCTTCAATGTACCCCGATGTAACAATCAAGCACAGCTATGCAAATGAAGATCTGTGGCAGAGTTGTGGAAGTCAAACATATCTCGGAGGCGAAATGATAGACTATGATTATCCCGAAACAGATACCGAACAGCTTGAAACTGCAGCATCAATCTGGGGCAATTCGCTTGAAGATTATGGACTTGTAATGAGCGCATCCAAAACCGCTTATGTAAACGTTGAAAACGAAACATACGAACTCGTTTCAGTATGCGGCAAACCCGGATTGTTTTCTAACGAACGTCTCACCGAAGACGATATTCCGCTCGGTCTCTTTCTCTACCATCTGCGAAGCGATGGGAACGGTGTCCCCTGCTCGGTTGAAAGCAAAGTGGCAGTCAATCACGGCGGATCAATTGTTACAAGTGAGCCTCTTGAGTTTGGTACGGTAGGCCATATTTTGTTCGACGAAGAGCACTTGCTGGATTTTATGGATGAGGAAATATCATTTGGTCAGTTCCTGAACGGAGATTTTGAATCTCGGGAGGATATGGACATTGTCTAGTATCAACATTATAAATACAGAAGATCTTCGTGTTATGAAAAACAGCGGAGGTCTTGTTATTCAGGGCTGCGGCGGGGAGTTGCACGAATGGATAGACGGAATAAATGAACTGCTTACAAAAGAAGAAATACTTCTGGATGGCACGGTATTTACCGAAGCATCTGCCTTCAAGCACGGGGAGCTTACAAATCTTTTGTTCCCCTTCAACGAGGATGTCCATTTGAATATGGGTAAACTGGCTATGTGGCGAATTGCTTCTCACGCAACCTTTGGAGGTACTTGGTTGAGTGATTACGTGGATAATTATCTCGGTGGATTTTTTATGAGTGATTATGAAAAAGAGATCGAGCGTCTGAATACGTTTGCAGATACCGAAACCTCTTTTGCATTCCAATGCGATGTCAGCGGAGGCTACCCTGTTTGTCTTACGTGGAATCGAAGCGAAGGAAAAGCGTGGCTTTCTCCTAATGATGCTATAGATAATGATAATGAATCCTATCTAATCGCAATCAAAGCATGTGAAAAATTCGGGATCCGAGACTGCGAGAGTGTGGAAGAGTTTAATGCCATTCTCGACTCACTCGGAGAGGATGCCAAGAACTGCAAAATTTATGATAACTGCGATGAAATGGAGGAACAGGCGATATGTTGACGTTTATTATAGGAGCAATGGTCGGAGGTGCAGTAGGTGTTTTGATCATGTGCCTTTTTCAGGTCAATAAATAAAGAAAGATAGGTGTGTATTGAACAGTTTTATGAGCTGGATCGGCGGGAAGAAGGCTCTCCGCGACGAAATACTCGCAAGATTCCCGCTCGGATATAAAAGATATATTGAGGTGTTCGGCGGAGGTGGCTGGGTTCTCTTCCACAAGCCTCCCGGCGGAGACTTTGAGGTGTACAATGATTTCAATCCCAATCTCGCTAATTTATACCGATGTGTAAGAGACCATCCCCACGAACTCATCAGTGAGCTGACTTTTGTGCTCAATTCCCGCACGGACTTTGAGTATGTAAGAAAACTCTTACACAGTAAAACCGAATTACCCGACATAAAGAGAGCCGCATACTTTTATCAGGTAATAAGACAGAGCTATGCCTCGGGGCTTGACTCCTTCGGTGCACAGCCTTGCAGTATGTGGAATAACTTTCCCCTTATTATCCGTGCTTGTGCAAGGTTGCAGAAGGTTGTTATTGAAAATAAGGATTTTGAGAAACTCATAGCTCAGTATGATCGTTCCGAATCATTTTTCTATTGCGATCCCCCTTATTATTCTACCGAGAATTATTACGAGGATGTTGGATTCACCGTAAATGACCATTCACGTCTTGCCGATGTGCTCTGCAATATTAACGGCAAGTTTCTGTTATCATACAATGATTGCCCCGAAATACGTGAGCTTTACTCTCGACCGGGTATCACGATAGAAGGAACAAGCAGACTGTCTAATATTGCTCAACGCTATGAAGCCGGAAAGCAATATGCTGAGCTTATTATCTCAAACTACGATACAACAGAGAGAGCGGATTCTCTGCACCAGCTGTCACTTAATGACAGCGAGAATGAATACATAAAAGAAAGGAATATAATATGGACATCAAAACAAAATTCAGATTCGACATCCCCGAAGCCTTGATCGAAGCTCTCGGAATCAATGACGACACAGTCTTCATTGTAAGCTACGAAACCGGAAGCATTACCGTTGAGCCTCTTACCGAAGAGGAAAACATTGAAGGAATCGAAGAGTATGAGGACGAGATCGATGATGCCTTCGATGACGGATACGATGAAGGTTATTGTACCGGATATCCCGAAGGTTATAGGAAGGGATTTACCGATGCAAAAGCGGGGATTAAGTATGATGACAGTGTCCCCGAAAAGGAATGAGAAAGGAGACAAGATGAGTAAAACATTCAAAATCCTGGGTAAAAAAGGACGTATAACCATTCCCTATGAAATACGTTCAAAGCTTGGATTTACATATAATGATGTAGTCTCGTTCGAAGACAAAGGTAATGGTTATGTTGTTATTAAGAAGGAGAAAATCTGTGACAACTGCAATCAATCCGCAGAAGCAGATATGAGTATCCTTGAATATCTTGACAGCCTCACACCTATTGAACAGAACGCTGCCTTGGCATACCTCTCAAGAAAAAGAGTAGATACTCGCGCGAGACAGATAAAATGAGAATTAAGATTTATCAGGTTGAGAACGACTTGGACAGCAAGGGCGTCAAGTTCTGTTCTTACGATAGTGCGCTAAAGCTTGCATCGGTAATTGATCCTTCAATCTATGAGTGCGTCTTTGATGGCAATATTGACGCAAAGAATCTCGAGGATGTTTTCGAAGCTCTCAACTGTGAATACCCCGTAGGTTACAGGGGGCATTCACTCTCCGTCAGCGATGTAGTTGAAGTGCTTGAAAAGACTGATACAGTCGATGTTGGATGCTATTACTGCGACAGTATCGGTTTTAAGGAGCTCTCAGATTTTGATACATCAAAGATCGAACCTATAAGCGGATGCAGAATGTTGGTTATTGAGCCGCACAAAGCACCGTATGAGATGCTGATCCCGGATAATCTTGACGGACTTCAGCAAGCGGTGAGAGGTATGATAGAATGCACATACCCATTCGAAGATAATGCATTTGTAATCGGCAACGAAGAAGCAAAGCTCATAGGTATGGAAGGCAACCGAAGAATCCTCGGTGAGATTTATGCCGGTCCGCTTCTTATTGCCGCAGATGACGGACACGGAGGGACAAAGGATCTTACAGATGAGCAGATCGAGAAATATACCAAGATATTTAAGCAGCCCGAAGACATATCTCCCGAAGAAGTGGCGAGAAACATTGGATTCACAATATACGGCTTTGAATAAGCCATAAAGCGGAGTTTTCGTAAAGAACGAGACTCCGCTTTTTTATATAGATAACGATGAAAGAAAGGAGGTAGAAAGATGAAGATTTACGCAAAGGTCGCAAAGACATTCGACGAGGGTAAAGTAAAGGCAATCTGCGATGTTATCCTCAACGGTACGTTTGCCATTCACGGAGTAAGACTCATTGAAGGTGAAAAAGGCCGATTTGTAGCAATGCCCTGTCAGAAATTCGGTAAAACGCCCGATGAAGTGCAGTACAGAGATATCGTCCATCCTCTAAATGCCGAAGCAAGAGCAGATCTTTTCGCTGCTATCGAAAAGGCGTATGAAGATCATGTTCAGGGAATCAGCGAAGATGATCTCCCCTTCGGTATGAATTAATTCCAAACCACATTCACCAAAAAACACAAAAAGAAAAACAAAAAAGAAAGGTATTTTCAAAATGAAATTTATTAAGAAATTTATCAAAAAGGCTTCAGCCGCTGTTTCCAAAATTCTCAGCAAGGCAACATCTGTTTTCTGCAATTCTCACGAAGTTATTGCCAGTGTCAAAGCAGAAGGATACGTCGATTCCGGTGTTAAGATCCTGATCGCTGTAGTAATCGGCGCTCTCCTCCTCTCGGGGCTCTACACCCTCTTTAACTCCACCATTATGCCCACCGTAACCCAGAGAATTCAGGAACTCTTCAATTACAAGGGATAAAACCAAACACGATAAAAAGAAAGGAAATAAGAAATTATGAAATTTATTAAGAAACTTATTCAGAAGGCAAAGTCTGCTGTATCACGAATTGTCAACAAAGCAACCTTCGCTTTTGTCCGTGCCAGAACAACTCTCGCAAGTGCTAAAGCGGAAGGCTACGTAGATTCCGGTGTAAAAATTCTTATCGCAGTGGTAATCGGAGCGCTTCTCCTCGCAGGTCTCTACACTCTCTTTAACACAACCATTATGCCCACTGTAACACAGAAAATCAAGGATCTGTTTAATTTCAAGGGCTAAATACTTAATGAGGCGGTATCCGTGTGGTACCGCCTCTCCACAATTAACTAAACTAATTATGGAGGTAAAAGCTATATGACAGCATATAGAATAACCCGCCTACCATGGGAGATATCAGCATCGATACTTATTCTTGCCGTATTTCTTATAGGTGTCAGAATAATGTTGACAAAGGTATGGCGGGAGAAAACCGAGTCGATTGATGCATTATGTTTGGTCATTGCAGGTGGAATCAGCGGGATTCTTCTTATACTATTCGGTCTCTGTATGACTGCAATCAAGGGAATGATTCTCTGCGGAATTCTCATATATGCAAGCCTTTCGGATCTCGAAAAGCGTGAAGTGCCGGACTTTGTATCTGTAATGATCCTTATATTAGCACTCGTCAACTTCAACACATCCAATCTGCCTTCTATGCTTATAGGCTCGGCAATGGTCTTTGTTCCGCAGATGGTTATTGCAGTAACACGCCCGGAAAGATCGGTCGGAGGTGCAGATATTAAGATATCCACAGCTGTTGCCTTTTTACTTGGTGCACGTGCGGGTCTCTTTGCGCTCATTGTAGGACTTACACTTGCGGTAGTTACAATGCTGATTCTTTCGAGAACGGAAAAAACACGAAAAGGAAAAGGCTTTCCGCTTGTACCCTTTCTTGCGGTCGGAAGTATGATCGCATACATGATTTAATCGGAGGTAAATACACCATATGAAAAACAGAACAATAATCGGTATCATATGCATAGTGCTTGCGCTTGTTGTCACATTTGCGGTAGCGCCGCTTGTAAACAAGCTTGCAGACAGCCGCATAGATATCGTAAGAATTACACGTGATGTGACGCGAGGACATATGATCGGCGAAAACGACGTCGAAGTAGTCAGCGTAGGTGCGCATAATCTTCCACCAAATGTTCTTGTGAATAAGGATGATGTTGTAGGAAAATTTGCAAGCGTCGATCTGAAGGTCGGAGATTATCTTCTTCCCTCAAAGATCAGTACCGAATCGGACAGCGCAGCCGATGTATTCCGTACACTCGACGGCAAGAAACAAGCAATAAGCATCACTATCCAATCTTTTGCGGGCGGTCTTTCGGGCAAACTTGAAAACGGAGATATTGTAACTATCATTATCTATGATACCGAAGACAAAGAATCCTTTATCCCCGGCGAACTTACCTACGTAAAGGTAATAACATCTACTACTGATACAGGCATAGATAAAGATGAGCTTCAGCCTAATGAAGACGGAACCTATGAACTCCCCGCAACTCTCACTTTGCTTGTAAACCCCACTCAGGCGAAGCTACTTGTTGAATATGAGAATAATGCGGTTATTCATGCAGATCTTGTGTTCAGAGGCGATGCTAAATCTGCGCAGAAATTCCTCGATGTTCAAGAGAAGTTTTTTGATCCGAATTACGTTCCCAAAAGCGAAAAACGCCCTATATCGGGAGGCGGTGCAAGCAAAAACTTCTCGTACAGTATGACAGAGGTTTGTATCCATGGCTAAGTTCATAGCAATATGGGGCTCTCCCAATTCGGGAAAGACAACCTTCGCAACAAAGCTTGCAAGAAGTATCTACGAGGAATACCAAAGTACAGTGATTGTACTCTACGCCGACAACGAAACACCGACACTTCCAGTTGTTTTTCCTAACTATAAGAAGGAAGATCTTTTCTCGCTCGGAGTTCCGCTTTCAAAGACAGATATTACCGCAGAGGATGTGGTTAAGCAGATAGTAACGGTAAAGAATAAGCTCAACTTCGGTTTCCTTGGGTTTATTGACGGAGAAAACAAATATACCTATCCCGCGTTTGATGAAACCAAGGTGCGCTCGCTCTTCTCGGTACTCTCAACACTTGCAGACTATATTATTATTGACTGTACAAGTAGACTCTCAAACCCAATTTCACGTGTTGCAATAAAGGAAGCCGACGAGGTTATCCGTCTTGCAACGCCCGATCTGAAGTCTGTATCTTACTATGCTTCGCAGATGCAGCTGTATGCGGATCCCGTCTTTCGTTTGAATGACCATATTCAGGGAATTAACGTACCCGATGAGGATCTGTATATGCCTATCGAGGAAGCAAAGTCGCATCTGCATGATGTATCTTTTACCGTGTCTTACAGCAGACAGGTAAAACAGCAGATGCTCGACGGCAAGCTTTATGAGGCGGTAAACGATAAACGCTTCAACGAGAAGTTCAAGGCAATAGTTGAAAAGGTGGTGTGATTATGGCAAGAGAAATAGATTTCTGGACACTACTCAAGCTTACTCAGGAGTATATCTCACAAAACTATGCCGCAGCACTGACGGACAAATCTAAGCTCGGTCAGCTAAAAGCGTATATAGACAAATACCTGCGAGATAACGATTACAAGGTAGAAAACCTCACAACCAAAGAGCTTATTGACAAGCTCTACCGCGAGATGGCGGAATATTCAATTCTGACTCCTTATCTCGGTTCACCAGATCTTGAGGAAATAAACATAAATTCGTGGGATGATATAGCTCTTACAATGCTCGATGGTTCAATAGTCAAACTCGACGATCATTTCCAATCACCGCAGCATGCCGTAGATATTATTAAACGTCTGCTTCACCACTCCGGAATGATCATAGACAACGCAACGCCGATGAGCCAGGGACATCTGCCCGGGAATACACGAATCACCGCTCTAAAAGATCCGCTTGTTGATGAGGAGTGTGGTGTTTCGGTTTCTATCCGAATTCTCCATCCGCGGAGAGTTACTCTCGACAGACTCGTAACCACGAGATTTGCTACAGAAGAAATGGTAAACTTCCTTTGTATGTGCATCAGGTACGGTGTTCCCTTTGTCGTTGCGGGTGCGACTTCTAGCGGTAAGACAACGCTTCTTAACGCAATTATGACCTCTATCCCCGATACCAAGCGTGTATTCACCATCGAGTCGGGTTCAAGAGAGTTGTCGCTTGTTCGCCGAAATGATGGCAAAGTTGTTAATAACGTAGTCCACACACTCTCGCGCCCCTCAGATAATCCCGCATATGACATCACTCAAGAGGATCTTGTTGTTGCATCCCTTCGATTCAATCCCGATATTGTATGCGTCGGTGAGATGCGCGACGTTGAATGTTACTCTGCAGTCGAGGCATCGCTTACAGGTCATACTGTAGTATCCACGGTTCATGCAGGACCCGCAGATTCGGCACACATGAGAATCGCTCTGCTTTGTCAAAAAAGGTTCCCGATAAATTTTGCCACATCCCTAATGCAAGCAGGGCAAGCGTTCCCCGTGGTGGTATATGCCCACAAGCTTGAGAACAACAGCAGAAAGTGTATGGATATATCCGAATGTGTTATTAATTCTTCGGGTGAGCGTGAGTACAGATGTCTTTATAACTACCAAATCACCAAGAACACTATTGAGGACGGAGAGTTTATCATCGAAGGTGAATTTTGCAAGCCGAACATTATGTCCGAAAGTCTCAAGCGCAGGCTCATTCAGTACGGTGTTCCTCAGGATGAACTAAATGTATTTCTGAAGGAGAGTGACAGCGGATGATTATTGTATATATTCTCTGTTTCCTTCTTTTGTGCGCCGGAATCGTTCTTCTTCTCGGTCTTACGCCCGAGGTAATAACGGATGACATGATGAAACTTATTTCGCCGAAGCAGACATTGAGAGATAAGGTACTTATAGCTCAAGGCAGAAAGAAATCCCGAAGGATAACAAAAGAGATCATGCATATAAAAGATGCTCTCGATGCCACGGATAACTCGAAGCAATTCACTATTGCTTGTGTCGCTTCGATCGTGATGCTTGTTGGCGGGTGTATTCTTGCCGTAGTGATAGACAACTTCTTTCTCGTCCCCGTTTTTGCCGTTGCCTTTGCGTGCTTACCGTTCTTTTATGTAAAGAGCACACTCTCGGCATACGATAAACATGTCAAAGAAGATATGGAGACTGCGCTTTCCATCATAACAACATCGTATATACGTTCCGATGATATCGTCGGTGCTGTAAATGAGAACATTACATATCTAAAGCCTCCGATCAAGGATATCTTTCAGAGTTTTATAGGAGATACCACCATGATTTCTTCCGATATTAAGGACGCACTTCGTAATCTAAAAAGCAAGATAGACAACACCATCTATGAAGAATGGTGCGATACATTAATCGCTTGTCAGGATGACAGAACTCTCAAAGATACTCTGCTCCCCATTGTTGCTAAGCTTACCGATGTAAGAATAGTAAATAATGAGCTTAAAACCGTGCTCGGAGAGGTAAGAAAGGAATATTGGATGATGGTATGTCTTGTAATAGGCAACATCCCTATTCTGTATATGCTCAACTACTCATGGTTTGAGGCTCTAATGTTTACTCTTCCCGGTAAAATAGTGCTTGCGATCTGCGGAACGGTTATCCTTGTGACTGCTATGCTGATGATGAAGTATACCAGGCCGATTGAATACAAGAGATAAGGGGGTAGAGATATGTTACAAGCACTAATCGGCGCCATAATCGGCGTCGGTATTTTCTTAATACTCGCGGACTGCTTCAGAATACCGTTTTTATCAACATCAAAGGCGGCGAACAATCTTGCAAAGAGACATGAACATAAAACAAGCAGTATAGATATATGGCTCAAAGATCTCGCTATATGGATTTCCAAGAAGCTGAGACTCAATGAATATAAACGTATGCAGCTTCAGACAGATCTGCAATCTTCGGGAATAGCTATGTCCCCCGAAATGCATATAGCAAACAGCTTGGTAAAGTCAATGCTCATAGGTCTCATGGCTGTACCTGTATACTTCATCTTTCCTCTGCTTACTCCCCTTGTAATCGCACTTGCGATAATGATGTACTTCAAGGCATCAAAGGGTGTAGCAGATAAGATAAAGGAAAAGCGAAGGAGCATCGAATACGAGCTCCCTCGCTTTGTTGCTCACATAGATAAGACACTCAAGCATAACCGCGATGTTCTGTATATCCTCGATTCATACAAAACAAATGCCGGTGCAGAACTAAAGCAAGAGCTTGAAATAACTGTAGCGGATATGAGATCGGGAAACTATGAGGCTGCACTCACCCGTCTTGAATCGCGCGTGGGATCTTCTATGCTCTCCGATGTCACAAGAGGTCTAATCGGTGTTCTCCAAGGTGACGATACCGAGGTCTACTGGTCAAGTCTTGCACTCAAGTTTGCGGACTACCAACGTCAGCTCCTCAAGCAAGAAGCTAACAAAGTGCCCGGAAAGGTTAAGAGACTTTCCATGTGTCTGCTCTTCTGCTTTATGCTTATATACATCGTTGTCATTGGTATGGAGATTGTCAACTCCCTCGGAGTGCTCTTCGGATAAGGAGGCGTAATGAAAAGAATATTGAATAGAAAAGCCGAAGGATACATAGATACAGTTGTATGTGTCCTCGCGGCTATGATGGTCATAGTCCTCGCTCTCAATGTGTTTTCATTTCTCACGCTTAAGCAAGATTTAGACTACTTTGCTAAAGAGATGATAGACGTTGCTACCACATACGGAAGAACGGTAACCGAGACAAGCACAAGATATGCAGAGCTCTGCGATGAGATAGGGATAAGTCCGTCTTACAGCTTTTCGGGAACGGATTACTTCAATGTTTCGTCCGGGAAGGTTCAACTCGGAGATACTATAAAGATAACAGTAACATACCAAACCTACGTGCGAGGTCTGGGTGTATTCAAGATACCGGTAACGCTGACAGCCGTCCACTCAGGACTTTCGCAGAAATATTGGAAATGAGGAAATGAATATGAAAAAACTGAAAGACAAACATGGCGTAGGTTACTTTACGCCATGTATAATTACTATCGTAATTGCTATGATCTTATCTGCCGTGCTCTTTTATGCCGAGTGTATGACCATAATTCAGACAACAGTCGAGAACACAGAGCGCGTGCTTGAGTCTTTTATTATGAAGAATTCGATCGAGATATACCAATCGATCAAGCAAGGTCATGACTTTACCGAGGATTTTGATGAAAATTATTATATTTCTTCAACTTCTTCCGAATTGTCGCTGGACTCCGGAAGCGGATACCTGTATAATTACAGTACAGACGGCGACGTTGTCTACAAGATGACCAATCCTCAAGTGTCATTCAAGACAGACAAGAGCCTCAAACTCAAGGCAGACTACATGCTGATGATACCGGTGGTATTTGCGGGAGATGAGATATTTGATCTTATCATACCGCTGAGCGTCACAAAAAGCCTGACCTTGAAATAAGAAAGGATGGCAAAACCATGAAAACAAACCATTTAGTAATCATTCTCGTAGTTATTTCGGCACTCATTTTTACGGCTCTGTTTGTGGGCTATGGCAGAAATGCGACGGATGGCTCCGATACCGGAGATGCTTCGGGGACCCCGACTGTAACTCCGGAAGACATTTCACGCACAAGCGAGAGCGAAGAGATAACTTCTCCGCCCGAAGAAAGCACAGCAGTTGAAACCGAAGCATTGAAAGAAGAAGATATCACAACCGAAATAACGCAGCCTGAAGAAACGAGAACCACCGAGGTGACGGCAGAAGTTGAAACCGCGGAGATCACGGAAGCAACAGAAACGGTTGAAGCAACTGTCGAAGAGGAACCCGAGACAACTCCAGCCATTGAAGAGACGACAGAAGAGGACGAAACTGAGACAGTTCCCCCCGTTGAAGAAACAACCGAAGTGATACCCGAAGAAACCACCACGGAATTCAAAGAACCAACCGTAGAACCTGCGGTTACTGAGACGGAAGTAACGATTCCGATTCCTCCCGAAAAAGAGTATCCGAAGGAAGAGGAAACCACGACAAAACCAGAGAATGAATACAAGCCTCCCGAGACCGGAGACAACCCCTTCGCGGGTGGAGGTAAGACCGAGGTCAAGGACAATCCTTCGGATGATTATATAGGAGAAGGAGAAGACAGACCCGGTGAGGGTATCCACTTCTAAAGAACAGAAAGGAGAAACCCTTGAAAAAAATAATTACATTTATACTGCTGACGGCAATTATGCTGTCAGCCTTTTCTATAGGTATATATGCCGACGATAACGCTACCTCGGGCGACGGTGATGAAAAAGATTACCTCGATGGCTACGGTTGGTATAACTATTACCAGTACCTGTGGAAGGTAACAGTGTTCGTCGGCAAGAGTGATGAAGCTACCACAAATTCCGATCTTACAAGTGACTTTCACCGCATAGGTACAGTTATTATGAAAAAGACGGGATGGAGTGTGGCATCCGATGTCATGTTTGGAGATCAGACAAAAGTGGATTATTATGACGGTGCCTCTCTTGGTCTTGCAAGTAGCGTAAACATTATCTCAGATTCAAACTGTCCTCAAATCCCGATCGTATGCTTCGGTAATATAAGCACGGTTAAATCGTATTTTGGCTCGACCGGAACAATGAGCACCGTTCTCAATGCCATTGCCGCAGCTGAAGGTACAACTGCATACGGACTTCTCTCGGGTCTCACGTTTGAGATCGGAGAAGTAACAAGATCGGGATGGAGCTCGGAATATCTTATGCCGAATGCGACAACAAACCGTGTGCCTTGGGTCATTGTATACGAGCCTATGGTCATCATGAATTGCAAGGATCAAATCACAAAACTTGCTTTTACCGCAACAGAGTTTGCTCTGGCACAGCTTTACGGTTGGTATGATTGGAATCACAGCGGCGGCAGAGGTCAGTCGGTAGCTAACCTTACACACAAGAATCTTCCCACCTCGGTTCAGCTTGAAGAACCTTGGTTTGGGTATCCTGTATATGATGTAACCGATTCGTCCGTCAAATGGAATGAATATGACATCATCCTCGGAGGCGGATGGGGTATGCGATGGATGGGAGTATCTATAAAGGAAGAGCCTCCCGAAGAACCCGAAATTCCCGAAATTCCCGTGATACCTCAAGAACCTGAAGAGGAAGAAGAGGAGGAAATATATGAGTTCTCTGTTTCAAACCTTTCGGTAACCCCGAGTACTGTGTATGAGGATGAAAGTGTAACAGTAACTTTTAGAACCGATTCGTGGGATCTTTACAATGCTTATTACAATATCCCTGTAGAGATCCTATATAACGGCGAAGTAATCTATACTGAATACGTATACTACAGTGTTTACGGAGGTGAACATCACGCTTACGCCTTGAATGTCGGAAGTGGCATCGGATCAAATGAAATAGCCGCGCGGGTGAATTGGTACGATCATTACAATGAGGATAATCCGTATAACAATGAAACAGCAAGTGCTTATGTAATCGTCAAACCCAAAATAGACCTCGGCATATCTACTGTTACGCCCAATGCAGATTACCGTGCAGGGACGGAAGTTATAACTAGTTTCAATATCCATAATTACAGCAGACATGATATTATTCCGAGTCATAATAACGCTATTTCTTTTGAAGCGTATTATTACTCGGGAGGAAGGAAGGTAGTCATATCCTCGCAGACATGGAGTAATGCAGTGATTCCCGGATTCGGTACAAATCTCGTTTATTTCAAGTGGACGGTACCATCCAATATTGCGGGCAATACAGTTTATTGTACGGCAAAAGTCAATGCAACCAACAGCGTGGATGAATACAACGTAACAAACAACATCGACACGTTGACTTGGTACGTTTCTGCTCTTCCCGCATCCCAGACTCCCGATACGCAGTATGAAAAAGAAAAGCCGAACGGATACAGAATTCAGTCAGCTCCTTCTTCATCGTCAACCAAAGCAACATGGAGCATGTGGGAATATGTAGGTTCGTCATTTGTAAACAGAACTTACGGAGTTGAAATCTCTTCTGCAATACCCACCATAACACCGGACAGAGACAGTCCTTCTTCTGTTTACAAAAACGGCAGATGGTACATGAAGTCGGGGTACGGAATCACAATGAGCTACACTCCGTCCATTGTGAGAAACGGTAGCTATCTTATGCCGTCATCGTCCGCTTATACGGGGGTTCAAAGTGTATATGCAACCTTTCCCGAGTTCTATCATTCCGCCTCATCGGGAAACTACAGAACACTTGAATACTCGGGCGGCAAGTGGGTATTTGAAGCAAACAGATATGCTGTCAACAGAGATCGTCTTCATTTCACACCATTGTGGTATCCCGATGGCTATTACACGGTTTCCGTTTATGCAAGCGAAGTATGGACACCCTCGGGAATGATATATACCAACATAAACAGCAATACAATAACAATTACCGAAGCCGCATACGATGACTGGTATGTCGGACAAGGCTAAAAGGAGGTAAAAACTATGTTCAGAAACAAGAAAGCCAAGATCATTTTCATGGTCTTGGCAATAGTATCTTTGACAGCAATGCTGACTCTTACTGCGTTTGCTACACAAGGTGATGTTGCAGGAGCGGTAGAGTCTACGTGGAATGTAGCTAAATTGCAGATCAAGAAAGTAGTCAACAATGTCGTTTTCCCCGTAATCGATCTTGTGCTCGCCGTTTGCTTCTTCGTTAAGGTCGCAATGGCGTATATGGACTACAGAAAGCACGGACAGTTTGAATTCACCGCGCCTGCAATTCTTTTTGCAACTCTTGTGTTCGCACTGACCGCTCCGCTGTATATCTGGAACATTCTCGGTATGTAAAGCATGGAATGGCTTGAAGAATTAATAGACGGCATAGGTGATGTACTGTCCGATTCCTTTGAAGAGCTATGGGAAACCGTGTCAGAATCTATGTGGAACGTTTTTCTTGGATGGATCTACAATGCAATCTACAGTGCGATTGCGGACTTCTTCACGGTTATGGGTAATATGGGTGCGGGTATCTTCGATCTTTCATGGGTCGAGGCCACGCTGAAGTTCTTCTCTCTGTTCGGATGGGCATTGTTTATTGCCGGGCTAGCTGTCGCCCTCTTTGATATTGCCATAGAGTACCAATCTATGGGTAGGTTCAACATAAAGCAACAACTCATGCCGATTATATACGGATTTCTTGCAGTAAACCTATTCACAGTTGTACCGGTGCGATTATACACGCTATGCATAACGCTTCAGAACACTTTTATGAAGGATCTTGCCAAGCTATTCAGCAAGGACATTATTGTATCTGATGGATTCGGCGGTCAGGCATTGGCTGCACTTAATGTTATAAACGGGAATGTATCTGTATTTGCTCTGCTTTTCGTCATTGCGCTCGGATACTGCGTCATTAAGATCTTCTTTGCAAACATCAAGCGCGGAGGAATTCTTCTGACACAGATAGCTGTCGGCAGTCTCTATATGTTCAGCATCCCCAAAGGTTACACCGACGGCTTTATTTCCTGGATGAAGCAAGTCATTGCTCTTTGCCTTACCGCATTTATGCAAATGACCTTGCTCTTTCTCGGATTGCTTACGTGGCAAGAAGATATGCTCCTCGGGCTTGGAGTAATGCTTGCGGCAAATGAAGTCCCGAGAATCGCGCAGAACTTCGGTCTTGATACAAGTATGAAGGTCAACGTCATGAGCGCGGTACATACTACCACAACGGCAATTAATCTGACAAGGGCGATTGCTAGGAAGTAAGGAAGGACAAAGAAATGAATCATCAATATATTTATCCACAAAACCTCAAAGCACAGGCGAAGCTATGGTTCTGGAATTTCAGAGACATAGCTATCATTGGCGTAGCACTTCTTGTGTCTGTCCTTTCACTGACACAAATTCAGTTCTATCTGCCAATGGCTCTGACTCTTGTTTATGCGTTCCTTACAATACGCATGGAAGAATCTACGGTATTGGAGTTTATATTCCGAGCTGCGAGATTTTTTCTAACCACCCAACAATACTATGAATGGAAGGAAGAAAGCGTTGGATCACACAGCGCGATCGCATGTGAAATACGATGAAGAAAAGAAATATGTCCACTCAAGCACTCCTGGGAGTGAAGTCCTTTTCACGCAACGGAATACAGACGGACGGACACGGCGAGATTGCGTATTTCCTTGTAACTCCTACCAACATTTCCGTTCTCTCGAGATCAAGTGTTGCTCAAAAGGTGCGTCACTTGATGCAACTTCTCTCCACACAGCCGGATATTGAAATTATCTGTACCGATGCCCGTGAAAATTTTGATGACAATAAAGTTTATCTCTCTGAGCGGTATGAAGACGAAAGCAACGGAAAAATCCGAGAATTGATTGAGAAAGACAAGAGATTTCTCGACGATATTCAGCTCGAAATGTCTACAGCGCGTGAGTTTATGTTTGCTGTCCGTTTAAGGAATGAATCCGAAGATCAGTCATTTGCCAACCTCAACCGTATCGAACAACTCATCAATGAGCAAGGCTTCGGATGCAGAAGAGCCGATCGCGATGATGTAAAAAGAATTCTGTCGAGATACTTTGGGCTTAATACCGATGAGAAGCAGATAGATGACATGGACGGTGATAGTACGGTTGTGAAATGGGTTATACCTGATTAATAACAGAAAATGTTCAGTTTATTCTATTGACTTTGTATTTTCAATAAAGTATAATTAACATATAGAACGCTGTATGTTAAGGAGTAAGAAATGAAAACATATTACCAAAACGGCACATGCGCAGATTGCCCTCACTTTATCGAAGCCGATACCTCTTTTTGCGTGCAGGAAAATGAAGATGCGCTCACTGAACAATATATTTATTCCGGCGATCATATTAATTATGTTCTAGATGCAGAATTGGCAATGCTCTACGATACGCTTATGGAGCTTTATTTTCCGGATAAGGCTAAATACTATAATGAAATCGGTTCAATACCCAACTTTGTACAAAACGTAGGACAGGATTCTACTGCACATACTTCATCTGATGAATTAACTATTCTTATGGATGAATTTTCGATTTTAATTCCAGATTTGTATAGGCATATGTACTTGGTAGATTGTCAATTCTTAGTGGGTACGATTCAAAATTTACTTGGTGCAATGTGTGACAATCTCTGCAATTATTATGTAAATCTGTCTGCAATAAATTTGCCCTTGGGCTTTAATTGTTGTGATGGGGTTATGACTATCTCATCGTATCGTAGCCGACAGGTTTGTGCTACAATAGAAACATATTTTACAAAGGCATATTCTATTTTAGATATTATATGTAAAATTGCTTATGAATTTGAACACCCGATGCAAGATTTTACTGCCTATAAAAAGATGAAATGTGCTGATGTTCTGTGGGGGGCTCGTAAAAAGCTTAAGATTAATAAAGAACCCGGAACCTTATTCGAAGATTGCGAACCAGTACAAATAATTGAAGCAATCCGAAGCGAGGTTGTTCATAACGGAACATGGGAGCTCAATCCCAAAGTGTTTATTGATGTGAATGATAAAGAGATTGTTGAGCGGTATGTTCTTTTCCCCGACTTTTCACAAGGATGGTTATCGGCGGTGAAAAACCGCAAGCATTTCTTTTCATCAGGCGTAAAAGTAAATGATATGCTGCCTCGAATCCACAAAGAGTTTATGGAAAGATTGCTTGCAACTATAAAGTATCTGAATGCAAATGCAATAGCAAAGCAAAGTGAATAACTATTTGTAAGACCGCATCCTGTAAAAAGGCTGCGGTCTTATTTTTTGAAAGGAAAACCAATGTTCAAAAAGAAAAAACAAATCCCCGTACATATAACCAAACAAGAAGCGAGGGTCAAAGACTTCTTTGATATGATTTCGCCAAGCACCATTCGCTTTGAAGCCGACCACTTCATCTGCGGCGACAGTTACCGTTCCGTCTGGGCAATACGCGAATATCCTCCGCAGACATCGGATCAGGCTCTTCTTGCACGTTTCGGAGATAAGGAAAATGTAACTCTGCATATCTACTCACGCATGGTTGATGCCGCCGAGCAGAGAAAGATACTGCAGAATGCTACACGCAAGAACAGGATGATGTCGGCATCGGAGGATGTTCAGGAATCCGTCAATGCCGAGGGCAATATAGAAGATGTCGTTGCACTACTCTCCGAGATGAGAAAAAACAAGGAGCCTTTGCTTCATTGCGCAGTCTTCATAGAGCTGTCCGCTTACAGTTTTGACAAGCTCAAAGAACTGCAGACAGAAGTTTTGATGGAACTTACAAGAGAAAAGATAACAATCGACAGACTCACAGTCCGACAGAAGGAAGGCTTCTTGGCTGTATTACCATGCGGATATAATAGCTTCGGTATGCAGTTTGAGAGAGTTCTTCCCGCTTCATCGGTTGCCAATCTTTATCCGTTTAGTTACTCGGGTAAAACAGATCCGAACGGATTCTACATAGGCAGAGATAAGTACGGAAGTAATGTCATTGCGGACTTTGACAAACGAAGTGATGACAAAACTAATGCTAATATCCTCATTCTCGGCAACTCAGGTCAAGGCAAGTCTTATCTTATGAAGCTTCTGCTGACCAATCTCCGTGAAGCCGGCAAGAGAATTATCTCACTTGATGCGGAACAGGAATACGAAGAGCTTGCCGAAAACCTCGGTGGTTGTTATATTGACCTCATGAGCGGTAAGTATATTATTAATCCGCTCGAACCGAAAGCATGGAGTGAGAATACAGACGACGAAATCGATGCTCCCGAAGCATTCCGCAAATCAACAAGACTGAGTCAGCATATCTCTTACCTCAAAGATTTCTTTCGCTCATACAAGGATTTTACCGATGCACATATTGATGCAATCGAAATACTTGTCTCAAGGCTCTATTCAAATTTCGGTATCACAGATAGAACGGATTACAGTAAGTTGACTCCTACAGACTATCCCATTATGTCCGACCTCTACGAGCTTGCCGAAAACGAATACCGCAAATACGAACAAGGAAGCAAGTCACTCTTTACCGAAGAACTTCTTCGCGAGATCTGCCTCGGCATTAATTCAATGTGCAAAGGTGCTGAAAGCAAGTTTTTCAACGGACATACAAACATATCCGACGATAAATTCATCGTCTTCGGTGTCAAGGGTCTGATGGACTCAAACAAGAAGCTAAAGGACACGATGCTCTTTAACATTCTCTCATATATGAATCATAAGCTCCTCATGAACGGCAATGCGGTAGCCGCGATTGATGAGCTTTATTTATTTCTCACTAACCTCACGGCAATAGATTATATCCGCACAGCTTGCAAGAGAGGCAGAAAGAAGGATTCATCGCTGATCCTTGCCTCGCAGAATATTGAAGATTTCCTTTTACCCGGAATAAGGGAATATACAAAGCCGCTCTTTGCAATTCCGACTCATCAGTTTTACTTTCATCCCGGAAATATAAACCCTCGTGAGTTTATGGAATCCCTTCAGGTTGAAGAGAATGAGTTCGAGCTAATAAAGACCCCCGAACGAGGTGTCTGCCTCTTCAAATGCGGTAATGAGAGGTATCTGCTTCAGGTTATAGCACCCGAATACAAGGCTCGACTCTTTGGTAAGGCTGGAGGAAGATAATTATTGTAGTTCAACAGAATCGATAACCTCAGATAACCTACATCGATGTAGGTTATCTATTACAACATTAGACGAAGGAAGGTGAACATCTCAGTAAGTGTAGCAGCAATTATCAAGAAAGCAGCCGAGCTTTTATTGACCAACAAAAAAGGAATAACGTTTGTAGGCTATGTCATCGGCATAGCTTTATTTATTATCCTTCTTCCCGCCATCATGCTCTGGGGCTTCTTCGGTTGGATGTCGGGAGACGGAAGAACTCTGATCGACAGAGACATGGTTATTTATCGTCTGCCAATCGAACAGCAAGAACAAATTGCATCTATCGACACAGTTTGCGATACGATTGTCACGGTCTTTAAGACACACGATCTTACAACATCCGATCAACGCAAAGCACAGGCAATATATATTTCAAAGCTGATCGGAATGGAATCCACCGAAGACTTCTATGATGATCTCGCGGATTGTTTTCTATTCGTGAGCGAGGATATGTCCGTTTATGATTTGGTGTCCGAAAGATTTCTCGTATCCTTTGAGGATGAAGAAATCTCGCAGTTAGATGAGATGTACGGAGTAACAAGTATCCGTGTATCAGATGAAGAATAAAAGAAGAAAGGAATAAGAAATGCTAGACAAAAGAGACAAACTCAGAGAAGAATTGAGTGAACTACAGGAATTTATTGAAGCTTGCGAGAATGCGCAGGCACATCGTCTTGGTCTTGATGAAGCAACCTATGACAAATATAACGAAGCCATCGAACGCCAGAGAGCGCTTGGGAAACAGCTAGCCGAAATGAACGGCATCGTCAGAGGTCTGTATACTTCAGCAAAGCTAATGAGAAAAGAACCCGAAATACGTGTGGACAGATGCAAGATCGAAGCTGTAGTAGAGCTGAATAGTAATCAGTTTTATGATTTCCGAAATCATTTATTTGACAATCAAAAATTTATAAAGGAGCACCGAGATTCAATGTATCAGGATAGCGACGGAATTAATCATTGTCTGCTTGTTCTTGGTATAGGTGAAGAGGATGGCGTTCTTGTAGAAAGTGAGGGAAGTTTATATGCGAGATACTCTGCTCTGCTTCCGAATGCACGCACCTTTATTCAACAACAGATCGAAGCAATAGCCGACGAGATTATACGCGAAGGATGTACTCAATCCGAAAGCGGTGCATGGGTTATCGGCTTCGATAAAATCAGCGAATATTTCAACACCGATGTCACTCCTTGCAATACTCTCGGAGAGATGCTAATCAATGAGCTGTGTCTGAGAGAGGATGTGCTGGATATACGAGCAACAGATGATTGTATCGAGATAAAGTATTATACCGATCAGATAAATGATCAAAAAGATAAAACTTACATGTCGCTCTATTCTCTGATGCGAAGCAACCTCGAAGACGTTCATATTGTCGACGTTGATGAAGAGCACGATCTCGCAACCATAGTCGAACTTAACCAAAATACTCTTACCGAAGACGGAAAGAGAGATTGGTCGGACGTTCTCGGAGCAAAGGTCGAGCGGATCTTCGAGGGATACTACGGATTGCAGATCGCTGTCAGCGGCTGCGCTCCCGAAAGACTCGAAGCATTCTCAAAGATGCTTGCCGGTGAGTGCAGTATCGAGGAAAGCGAACGCTGGATCAATCCC
>JAZSEA010000058.1:0-52032 GCA_045531455.1 Eubacteriales bacterium | reverse complement strand
ACAGTCTTACGGATAGTCTCCTTGTAAGCGACCTGAGGCTTACCGATGTTAGCCTCTACCTTGAACTCACGAAGAAGTCTGTCAACGATAATTTCAAGGTGAAGCTCACCCATACCTGCGATGATGGTCTGACCTGTCTCATCGTCGGTGTAGGGTCTGAATGTGGGGTCTTCCTCTGCGAGCTTTGCAAGAGCGATGCCCATCTTCTCAAGACCTGCGCGGGTCTTGGGCTCGATAGCAACTCTGATAACGGGCTCGGGGAATTCCATGGATTCGAGGATGATGGGATGCTTGTCGTCACAGAGCGAATCACCGGTACCGGTGTTCTTTACGGAAACAACTGCTGCGATATCGCCGGCATAAACGACGTCGATGTCCTTACGGTTGTTAGCGTGCATCTGAACGATACGACCCATTCTCTCTCTCTTGCCCTTGGATGCGTTCCAGACTGTGTCGCCTGCGTGGATAGAGCCCGAATAAACGCGGAAGAAGCAAAGCTTACCAACAAAGGGGTCGGTAGCGATCTTAAACGCGAGTGCTGCGAAGGGCTCGTCGTCGCTGGAAGGACGGCTGTCCTCTTCGCCGGTCTCGGGGTTGACACCGGTGATATCGGGAACGTCGGTAGGTGCGGGCATATAGTCAACGATCGCGTCGAGAAGCTTCTGAACACCCTTGTTTCTGAAGGATGTGCCGCAAACTACAGGAACCATGAGATTCTCAATGGTTGCCTTTCTGATTGCGGCCTTGATCTCTTCATTGGTGATATCCTCACCCTCAAGGTACTTCATCATAAGCTCTTCGTCAGCCTCTGCGGCAGACTCGATCATCTTTTCACGGTATTCTTCAGCCATTTCCTGCATATCTGCGGGAATGGGTTCGATTCTCATATCCTTACCGAGGTCATCGTAGTATACGGTAGCCTCCATAGTCATGAGGTCGATGATACCACGGAAACTGTCTTCCTTGCCAATCGGGAGCTGAATCGGAACAGGGTTTGCACCCAGTCTATCCTTCATCATACCCACAACGCGGTAGAAGTCCGCACCGGTGATATCCATCTTATTAACGTACGCGAGACGCGGTACGCTGTATTTTGTAGCCTGTCTCCAAACGGTTTCAGACTGGGGCTCAACGCCTCCCTTAGCACAGAAGACCGCTACCGCACCGTCAAGAACTCTGAGCGAACGCTCAACCTCAACGGTAAAGTCAACGTGGCCGGGAGTGTCGATGATATTAATACGGGTATTCTTCCAATGACAGGTGGTTGCGGCAGAAGTGATAGTAATACCTCTCTCCTTCTCCTGAGCCATCCAGTCCATGGTGGAATCGCCGTCGTGTGTTTCACCCAGCTTGTGGTTAACACCCGTATAGAACAGTATTCTTTCGCTTGTAGTCGTCTTACCGGCGTCAATATGAGCCATGATACCGATGTTACGAGTACACTCGAGCGAATATTCTCTTGACATAGATAGTCTCCTTAATTGTTCGATTTGTTATGAATGGTTTGAAATAATCAAATTTTTCAGATAAATTAATATCTGTAGTGAGCAAACGCCTTGTTTGCTTCAGCCATACGGTGAGTCTCTTCCTTCTTCTTGAACGCTCCGCCGGCATTGTTGATTGCATCGAGGATCTCGCCTGCAAGCTTTTCTGCCATGGTACGTTCGCCGCGCTTTCTGGCATAACCTACCATCCAGCGGAGACCCAGGGTCTGACGTCTGTCTGCTCTAACCTCAAGCGGAACCTGATAGGTAGAACCGCCTACACGGCGAGCCTTAACCTCAAGAACCGGCATTACGTTCTCAAGAGCTTCGACAAATACTTCAAGGGCATTCTTGCCAGACTTCGCTTCTACGATCTCGAATGCATCGTAAACGATGGTCTGTGCAACACCCTTCTTGCCGTCGAGCATTACGTTGTTAACAAGCTTTGTTACGAGCTTGGACTTGTAAATAGGATCCGGCAATACGTCTCTCTTGGATATACGACCTCTTCTCGGCACTGTACTTCCCTCCTTCATTAATTTTGAATGAAATCATAGGTACTCAAAAGCATATTCTCCTGTTAGCGCTCTTCTGTCCGCAGTATATAAACAAACGGAAATGAGTAGCTAAAAACATGCTGATACCTTCACCGAATTATTTCTTTGCGTCCTTCGGTGTCTTTGTTCCGTACTTGGAACGGGCCTGTCTGCGTGCTGCAACACCCTGAGTATCGAGTGTGCCGCGGATAATGTGATAACGTACACCGGGCAGGTCTCTTACTCTACCGCCTCTGATGAGAACGACGGAGTGCTCCTGCAGGTTGTGTCCTTCACCGGGAATGTAGGTGGTTGCCTCAAGACCGTTGGAAAGACGAACTCTTGCGATCTTACGGAGCGCGGAGTTAGGCTTCTTGGGGGTTGTGGTGGTTACCTTGGTGCAAACGCCTCTCTTCTGGGGCGAGGGGAGATCGGTGCTCTCGTTCTTGATGGTGTTGAAGCCCTTCTGAAGCACTGCTGCTTTGGACTTGTACACCTTGTCTGTACGACCCTGTCTGACAAGCTGGTTAAAGGTTGGCATCCTTCTGCTAATCCTCCTTTCTTCCGAATTTGTTTATATACAGATGCGAACGGAAGGCTCGCAAAACTGTCAAAAATCGAGCTTTTTGAGTGTTTTCACTTCAAAAAACTCAGCCGAAGCCATAAAACCTCAGCATAATTCGCATTATTATAGCATTTTTTCGATCGATTGTCAATACCCTTTAAAAAAAGCATAAATTTTCTGTCTTTTGCACAATTACGCACTTTTTAAAAAGCATTTTTACCGTCAAAATGTACAAATCTAAAAAGACATTCAGCCTACTTCCGAAATTATTTCGGAAGTAGGCGTAAAATGTTAATTAATTGTTATATCGTGTGGGATTATTCAGCAACCGATTCAGAAGCTATCTCCTCGGAGGAGGCATCGTCATCGCTGACTTCAACAGAAGTTACACTGTCGCCGCCATCGGGAGACGTGGGAGCGGTATCCTCTGCAGCAAGTACGTCTACGTTGTTGTAGCAAGCCATACCCGTACCCGCAGGGATCAGCTTACCGATGATTACATTCTCCTTAAGTCCGAGCAGATTATCGACCTTACCCTTGATAGCAGCCTCGGTGAGGACCTTTGTGGTCTCCTGGAAGGATGCGGCGGAGAGGAAGGAATCTGTCTGGAGAGCCGCCTTGGAGATACCGAGGAGCACGGGAGAGCAGGTTGCCTCACGAAGCTCGGTCTCACCCGAAGCGATACGCTCGCGGATCTTTTCGTTCTCGTCATCAAACTCGTTGACCGAAACCAAGGTTCCGACAAGCATATTGGTGTCGCCGGTATCCTCGATACGGAGCTTACGGGTCATCTGACGTGCGATAACCTCGATGTGCTTATCGTTGATGTTAACCGACTGAGAACGGTAAACCTTCTGAGTTTCGCTGATGATATAATCGTATACAGCGTCCGGACCGAGATATTCCATAATATCCATAGGAGCCTTGGAGCCCTCGGTAAGAGCGTCACCGCGCTTGACCTCTGCACCGTCTGAGATCGCGATACGTCTGCCGTAGGGGATCTGATAGGTTGCGGTCTCGCCTGTCTCGGAGTTGAACACTACAACGTCCTGGATATTGGGGTTCTCGTCGGGCTGAATGCGTGCAACGCCGTCGAGCGCGCTGAGGATAGCGGGCTTCTTGGGTGTTCTTGCCTCGAAGAGCTCTTCGACTCTGGGAAGACCCTGGGTAATATCGGCACCTGCAACACCGCCCGAGTGGAAGGTACGCATGGTAAGCTGAGTACCGGGCTCACCGATCGACTGAGCTGCGATGATACCTACAGCCTCACCAACATTTACCTTCTTTCCGCTTGCAAGGTCTGCACCGTAGCAATGTGCGCAGATACCGTGACGTGCGCGGCAGTGGATAACTGTTCTGATACGAACCTCGGTGATGCCTGCGGCGATGATCTTCTTGACCATTGCCTCGTCGAGCATTGTATCGTCGGGAACGAGGATCTCGCCCGTTTCGGGGTTGATAACGTCGCCCATAGTGTATCTGCCGATGAGTCTGTCCTCAAGAGGCTCGATGGGCTTGGTTGCATCACCCTCGGTGATAGCTCTGATAATTGCGCCGTGCTGTGTTCCGCACTTCTCTTCGCGTACGATAACGTCCTGAGAAACGTCAACGAGACGACGGGTAAGGTAACCCGAGTCTGCGGTACGGAGCGCGGTATCCGAAAGCGACTTACGGGAGGAACGTGCACCCATAAAGTACTCGAAGATCTTCATACCCTCGCGGAAGTTCGACTTGATCGGGATCTCCATAGTCTTACCGTTGGTAGCGAACATGGGTCCACGCATACCTGCGAGCTGACGCATCTGAGTGATCGAACCACGGGCTCCGGAGTCGGACATGATCTTGATCGGGTTGTAAGTCGAGAAGCCTGCCTGAAGTGCGCCGGTAACGTCGTTGGTGGTACGGTTCCATACAGCGACGACCTTCTCGTATCTTTCCTGCTCGGAAAGGAGACCCTTCTGGAAGTACTTGCCGAGAGTCTCGACTTCCTTCTCTGCATCGCTGACGAGCTGCTTCTTCTCCTTAGGGATAGTCATATCGTATACCGAGATCGAGAAGGATGCTCTTGTGGAGTACTGATAACCCATCTCCTTGATCGCATCGAGCATTTCTGCGGTCTCTGCGGAGCTGTGTCTCTTGATACAAGCGTTGATGATCTGACCGAGTTCCTTCTTGGTGATGATGGAAGCGATCTCAAGATCAAGCTTCTTTTCGGGGTCATTTCTGTCAACGAAGCCAAGATCCTGAGGGATACGCTGGTTGAAGATAAGACGTCCGAGGGTTACTGCGTCCGAGCCGCGGTTTACGCTGCGCTCGCCGTTTTCGCCCTTCTTGATACCGATGATGCCCTCTTCAACAGCACCGGAAGAGGTCTTGCGGCTGACTCTGAGGGCGATAGGAGCGTGAAGTCCGAGCTGACCGTTGAGGTAAGCCATATTCGCCTCGTCAAAGTTACGGTAAAGTCCTCCTGCTCCGGGCTCATCGTCACGAACGATCGAGAGATAGTAGGAGCCGAGGATCATATCCTGAGTAGGAACTGTGACCGCACGTCCGTCAACGGGCTTTAAGAGGTTGTTAGCCGAGAGCATAAGGAATCTCGACTCAGCCTGAGCCTCTGCGGAAAGCGGTACGTGTACAGGCATCTGGTCGCCGTCGAAGTCGGCGTTGAACGCGGTACATACGAGAGGATGGAGCTTGATCGCTCTTCCTTCAACAAGCACGGGCTCGAATGCCTGGATGGAAAGTCTGTGAAGTGTAGGTGCACGGTTGAGAAGTACGGGATGTTCCTTGATTACGTTTTCGAGTGCATCCCAGACCTCGTCGTTGCTTACCTGTGCGCGGTCGATCTTCTTCTGCGCTTCCTTTACGTTGGTAGCTTTGCCCATTTCGACAAGTCTCTTGATAACGAAGGGCTTGAAGAGCTCGAGAGCCATTTCCTTGGGAAGACCGCACTGATAGATCTTCAGCTGAGGACCTACGACGATAACCGAACGTCCCGAGTAGTCAACACGCTTACCGAGAAGGTTCTGACGGAAGCGTCCCTGCTTACCGCGGAGCATCTCGGAGAGCGACTTGAGAGGACGGTTGGAAGGACCGGTTACGGGCTTTCCGCGGCGTCCGTTATCGATAAGAGCGTCGACCGCCTCCTGAAGCATACGCTTCTCGTTGCGGATAACGATCTCGGGAGTCGAGATCTCGATCAGCTTCTTAAGACGGTTATTTCTGCTGATAACGCGGCGATAGAGCTCATTGAGGTCGGAGGACGCGAAACGTCCGCCGTCGAGCTGAACCATCGCTCTGATATCGGGAGGAAGAACCGGAAGGACGTCAAGAACCATCCATTCGAGCTTATTGCCCGAGCGGCGGAAGGACTCGATGACCTCAAGTCTCTTGATGAGTCTTGCCTTCTTCTGGCTTGTTGTGACAGCGAGATCCTCGCGGAGCTGAGCTGCGAGAGCATCGATATCGATGCCCTGAAGAAGCTCCTTGATAGCCTCCGCGCCCATTCCGACGCGGAATTCATTCTCGTACATCTCGCGGTACTCGAGGTACTGCTTCTCGGTCAGGACCATACCCTTCTCAAGAGGGGTATTTCCGGGATCGAGGACTACGTTCTCTGCAAAGTAGAGAACCTGCTCGAGCTGCTTGGAGGAGATATCGAGAACGAGAGCCATTCTCGAGGGAGACGCCTTGAAATACCAGATATGGGAAACGGGACAAGCAAGCTCGATGTGACCCATTCTCTCACGGCGTACTCTCTTTGTGGTAACCTCAACACCGCACTTATCACAGATGATCTTCTCGCGGATGTTGTGGGAATTCTTATATTTACCGCACATACAAGCTCCGTCCTTGGTCGGGCCAAAGATCTTTTCACAGAAAAGACCTCCAACCTCAGCCTTGAGTGTACGGTAGTTGATAGTCTCCGGCTTGGTAACCTCGCCGTAGGACCATTCTCTGATCATTTCCGGAGACGCCAGACCTATTTTAATAGAGGCAAATTCATTATTATTCATAACTTATTCTCCTTTTAATCAGTTATCGTATCCGTCTTCGGAATCGTAATCATCCTCGGACTCATATGCGTATTCTTCAGCGTACTCGTCATCGCCTTCATCCTCTTCATCCTCGCCGAGGTCGAACTCGCCGTCCTCATCCGCGAAGAGGAATCCTCCGCGACTATACTCGTCCTCGCTGCCGGTCTGGCCGACTGCGTCGTCGATAGCATCGCTGTCGCGGCGACTGAGATACTGAGGCTGCTCCTCTTCAACAACGGAAGAGAGCTTGATCTCCTCACCCTCTTCATTCAGGACGCGGATATCAAGGCAGAGCGACTGAAGCTCCTTGACAAGGACCTTGAATGCCTCGGGAACGCCGGGAGTGGGGATATTCTGACCCTGAATGATCGCCTCGTAAGCCTTGCGGCGTCCGTTGACGTCGTCCGACTTGACGGTCAGGATCTCCTGAAGTGTATAAGCTGCACCGTATGCCTCGAGTGCCCAAACCTCCATCTCTCCGAAACGCTGGCCACCGAACTGTGCCTTACCGCCGAGAGGCTGCTGTGTAACGAGAGAGTACGGACCGTTGGAACGGGCGTGGATCTTATCGACAACGAGGTGATGGAGCTTGAGGTAGTACATGATACCTACGGTTACGGGGTTATCGAAGGGCTCGCCGGTACGTCCGTCATAAAGAACGGTCTTACCGTCGATTACCTGACGCCTGGTCTCACCGGTCACGGGATCGGTGATCTCACGGGTCTCCTTACCGTCTACGTTCTCGCCGGGGAATACCTCACGCCACATATTCGCCATCTTCATGCACTCGAGAATGTCTCTCTCGTTTGCACCGTCGAATACGGGGGTCATGATCTTCCAGCCGAGCTTACGAGCGGCGATTCCGAGGTGTACCTCAAGAACCTGACCGATGTTCATTCGGGAAGGAACGCCCAGAGGGTTAAGAACGATATCGAGAGGAGTTCCGTCGGGAAGGAAGGGCATATCCTCGGGAGGAAGGATGCGCGAAACGACACCCTTGTTACCGTGACGGCCTGCCATCTTGTCACCTACGGAGATCTTTCTCTTCTGTGCGATATAAACGTGAACGACCTTGTTTACACCGGTGGGAAGCTCGTCTCCCTGCTCGTGCGAGAATACGCGTACGTCAACGACGATACCCGATTCACCGTGAGGCAGTCTGAGCGAGGTATCTCTGGTCTCGCGGGTCTTCTCGCCGAAGATCGCGCGGAGAAGTCTTTCTTCTGCGGTAAGGTCGGTCTCTCCCTTAGGAGTGATCTTACCTACAAGGATATCGCCGGCGTGAACCTCGGTACCCTTCTTTACAACGCCGTATGCATCGAGGTTGCGGAGAGCATCCTCGCCGACGTTCTGGATCTCACGGGTGATCTCTTCCGATCCGAGCTTGGTATCTCTTGCCTCGTGAGTATAAACCTCGATATGAAGCGAAGTGTAAACGTCGTTTCTTACAAGGTTTTCATTGAGAAGGACCGCGTCCTCGTAGTTATAACCTTCCCAGGTCATAAATCCGATAAGAGCATTCTTACCGAGAGCGATCTCGCCCTTCGAGGTTGCGGGACCGTCTGCGATGATCTGTCCCTTCTCTACTCTCTCGCCGTGAACAACGAGAGGTCTCTGATTACAGCAAGTACCCTGGTTGGTACGCTTGAACTTGATAAGATCGTAGCTATCCTTGCGTCCGTCATCGGTGCGGATAACGATCTTTGCGGTCTCAACGTGCTCAACGACACCCGCGTTCTTTGCAAGAACAACGACGCCCGAGTCACGAGCTACCTTATATTCCATACCGGTACCGACAATGGGTGAATCGGTTACCATAAGCGGAACTGCCTGCTTCTGCATGTTCGATCCCATAAGAGCACGGGAGTTATCGTCGTTCTCAAGGAAGGGGATCATTGCGGTAGCTGCAGATACTACCATCTTGGGAGAAACGTCCATGAAGTCGATCTCGTCAACGGATACCTCACGGAATTCGTTCTTGTCGCGGGCGGTAACGGTATTATTAATGAAGCAACCGTTCTCGTCGAGAGGCTCGTTAGCCTGCGCGATGATGTAATTATCCTCAACGTCTGCGGTCATATAAACGACTTCGTCGGTAACGCGGCGGGTTGCGCGGTCTACCTTACGGTAGGGAGCCTCGATGAAGCCGTACTCGCTGATGCGCGCATAGGTTGCGAGATAGGAGATAAGACCGATGTTAGGACCTTCGGGAGTCTCGATGGGACACATTCTGCCGTAGTGGGTGTAGTGTACGTCACGGACGTCGAAGGATGCGCGGTCACGGGAGAGACCGCCGGGACCAAGTGCCGAAAGACGGCGCTTGTGCGTCAGCTCGGAAAGGGGATTAGCCTGGTCCATAAACTGAGAAAGCTGGGAAGATCCGAAGAACTCGCGGATTACGGTTGCAACGGGTCTGATGTTGATAAGAGCCTGAGGAGTCAGCTTCTCGTTATCCTGAGTGGTCATACGCTCGCGGATGATCTTCTCCATACGGGAGAAGCCGATTCTGATCTGGTTCTGGAGCTGCTCGCCTACGGAACGGATACGACGGTTGCCGAGATGGTCGATATCGTCTGTGGTTCCGACATCGTGAGCAAGGTTAAGCAGATAGTTGATGGTCGCGTAAATGTCCTCGCGGGTGATGTGCTTGGGGCAGAGCTCGTTGATTCTTGCACGGCAAGCTGCCTTGATAGCGTCGAGGTCACCGCCGCACTCCTCCATAATGGAAAGGAGAACGGGAGTCGAAACCTTCTCGCGTACGCCGCAGTCGAGGAGCTTATCGCCGATGATCTTCTCGGGCCAGCAGGTGTGGTTCGAGAATACCTTGATGACCTCGCCGTTATCGAGAGCGATCTCGACCTCGTTTACAGCCGCGTATTCGATCTCGAGAGCTTCCTCGGGAGTGATTACGTGACCTTCCTCGAAGAGGAGCTCGCCGCTGATGGTGCTTACTACGGGAGCAGCAAGGCGGCGGTTTGCGATTCTCTCGGAGATAGCAAGCTTCTTATCGAACTTATAGCGTCCGACGGGAGCAATGTCGTATCTCTTGGAATCGAAGAAGAAGTTGTTGATGAGGGTCAGAGCCGCATCGACCTGGATAGGCTCGCCGGGGCGGAGCTTACGGAAGATCTCGCGGAGGGACTCGACCGATGCGCTGGAACGGCGGTTGATCGCCGAAGCCTCGGACTCGTCCTTCTCAAGGGTAGCGCGAAGACGGATATCGTCGCCGAACATATTGAAAATGTCCTCTGCGCTCTCAATGCCGGCGATCATATTGCCGGTCTCGGGGTCGATAGAAAGTCCTAGAGCACGGATGAACATGGTAAGGGGGAGCTTACGGTTCTTATCTATTCTTACATAGATAACGTTGTTGCTGTCAACCTCATACTCGAGCCATGCGCCGCGGTAGGGGATGATCTGCGCAGTAAAGGTCTTCTTTCCCGCTTTATCGATGTCGGATGCGTAGTACATACCCGGCGAACGAATGATCTGCGAGACGATGACACGCTCAGCACCGTTGATGACGAAGGTGCCGTTTTCGGTCATGATCGGGAAGTCACCCATATAAATATCGGTCTGCTTGACTTCTCCCGTCTGCTTGTTATTGAGGCGGACGTTGACCTTCAGGGGAGCTGCATAGTTTACGTCTCTCTCCTTACATTCCTCAACGGGATATTTGGGCTTCGAGTCTATCGAATAGGAAACGAATTCGATAGAAAGATTTCCGCTGTAGTCGACGATGGGCGATACGTCACGGAGAACCTCAGCAAGTCCTTCCTCGAGGAACCATTTGAAGGAATTTGTCTGAATCTCAATAAGATTCGGGATTTCGAGTGTAGTGCGGGTTTTGGAAAAGGATTTTCTTAAATTCTTTCCGAGCACCTGGTCTGTTACATTGACCATAAATTCAATCACTCCATTCAAGTATTTTTCGCTTTTAACATCCTTTTCGGAATTTCCCCTAACTAAAGACGGAATATTAATTTTTTCATACAAAATTAATATATCCATCGCAGTTCGGAAACAATCCCGACCCATTTTTAGACATATTAAGCGATTATAATGCAGTATAATATTATACAACATGTTTTTCGATTTGTCAATACCAAAATCGAAAAAAATTCCATTTTTCCAAAAATATTTTTCTGCCATTATATTTATTAATATGTATAAATCGGGACTGCGGGTACATAAAATCTATTTATCAAACAAGGAGAGAAATATATGAACGGCAAAAACGCTCTGCACGAGAGGCGTCCCGATTGGATACGCGCCGCCTGTATGATATTCTGCATCCTCGCTGCCACAGCCGCAACTTACGTAATTTTCAGATACCTATTCCCAATACTCCTTCCGTTGCTGATCGGAGCGGGAGTCGGTGCGCTCGCATCCGTGCTTGCTTCAAAGCTGACAAAATACACAAGGGCTTCGGGGAGAGCCGTCTCGCTCGCGGTACTGCTCGTTCTTCTCTCCTCGCTTATGGCTTTACTCTTCCTTGCGGTGAAAAGACTTGTGAGTGAGCTTGGCAGACTTGCGGAAGGGATCAGCGAGGACGGCGGAGTCATAGCCGAGTTTTTTGAAAAAGCCACGTCAATAGTATCCGACTTCGGAAACAGGATCGCCGCGCTATTGCCGGGAGAAGAAAGTGCGCAGATAACCGAGAGGATAAACGGCTACGTCGGCGATCTTCTCGGGGATGCGCTTTCCTCACTCGGAACAGCCATACCCGGTTTTCTGACCTCGATCCTCGGCGCGCTTCCCGATATATTTCTCGGCGTGATCGTTGCCGTGATCGCGGCGTTTTATTTCACTCTTGACAGCGGAAGGATCAGAAGCGGCATCCGAAGTCTGCTTCCCTCCTCCGCAGAACGTCTTCTCTCGCATATAAAAAAAGAAGCCGCAGTAGCCGCTATCGGCTATCTGCGCTCCTATTCTCTGATCATGCTGATCACCTTCGCCGAGATCTTTTTCGGACTCAGCGTGCTTGGTGTCGAATATTCTTTTCTGATCGCCGCGATCAGCGCCGCGGTTGACATCCTACCCGTTCTCGGAGTCGGCGTCATTCTGATCCCGTGGTCACTCTACTGCCTTGTCACCCGCGATCTTTTCCTCGGCATCGGGCTGATTATATTATATGTAATAATCGTCGTCGTAAGGCAGTTCATAGAGCCGAAGATTGTCGGCGAGACGCTCGGGATCCATCCGCTTGTCACGCTCGCGTCATTCTATCTCGGCTACAGACTTTTCGGCTTTGCGGGAATTCTTCTCGCACCGCTGATACTGATCGCCTGGCGAGCCTTCAAGGCTTGCTCGGACGGAGGACTTATCAAGAACGCTTGACCGCGCCCGTTCTGAAAACGAATGCCGAAGCGGCTATTATCAACGCGCCGTATACCGCGATCGAAGCGATGCTGAGCGCGCCTGCCATTACAGCCGAAACGTAGAAGAAGATGCCGACCGCAACAGCCGCGCCGCAAAGAATACGGCAAACCGTGTCAACCACTCTATCCTCAAAGAATGCGATAACGAGGCAGAAGAAGGAGATCAGCTTCTCGCCGAAGGCTTCATTATATATGGAAGAATTTCTGTTCATTCCGCAGTTGTAATTTCTATCGATGCACTTATTCATTTTGTACCTCTCATTATAAATAATTCCGTTTTTGGAATCTTTCTGGCATTATTATACCACATCCGATTGCGTTTGTCAAGATATTTTTATCATTTTCGGAAAATTTTTTATTTTTCTATTTACAAATCGGAATTTTTGTGATATAATAATTCCAACAAAGGAATTAAGGGGTTTCAAAATGGGTTTTGAATACATTGAAAGAATAAAGCAGATCAAGAATGAGAAGAAGATAACAAACGAAGAGCTCGCGCGTCTTTCGGGAATTCCGCTCGGAACGCTCTCGAAGCTGCTTGCGGGTCTCTCGGATTCGGTCAAGCTTTCGAATATGATCGCGATTTGCGAGGCACTTGAATGCTCGCTTGATTACATCGTAAGCGGAATTCCCGAGAACACGAACAACTTTACTCTTGACGGAAACGAGATCAGGCTGATCGAGGAATATCGCCGTCTTGACAATCACGGCAAGGAGCTTCTGATGCTCATTGCCGGCAAGGAGCGCGAACGTGTTTCGAGCGAGGAGCATCCCGCAGTTGTTACCACTCCTGTCTTCTCAAGAGAGACCACTCCCGTTGTCACCGCCCCCATTGCAAACAGATACAAAAACAGCGGCGCGGGCAGAGTCACCAAGCGTTCTATCCCGCTCTACGATCTTCCCGTCTCCGCGGGCATCGGCGAATATCTTGACGGCGACGCAGCTGAAAGCGTAAGCATCACGGTCAGCGAAGCTACCGCGGGCGCGGATTTTGCTCTCCGTATTAGCGGAAACAGTATGGAGCCGAAATACCACGACGGCGACGTTCTTCTCGTTCAGAACGCAGAGGGTGTCGAGGTAGGCGAGTCCGGTATCTTCGTGCTTGACGGCGCGGGCTACTTCAAGGTCTACGGCGGCGACTGTCTCATCTCTCTCAATCCCGATTACGGCAGGATTATGCTCAAGGATTTTGAAAACGTCTCCTGCATAGGTAAGGTTTTGGGAAGACTGAGAAAAAGATAAGTGCTCAGGCCCAGTGAACAGTGGTCAGTGGACAGTGAACAGAAAGATGCGAGTTTGAGCTATAATTTTGTTTGGTGCGCCAATAACTTCGCAAGGTAATTGAATATCATAAAATATGGTGAAAAGAAAATCTCGGATATTTTGAAGCTTAAACTTCTCAATATCCGAGATAATTCTTTATAATTAAATTATTTGTCAGTACAATAGATTAAAAGTACAAATTAAATTATAATTCGCATCTTTCTGTCCACTGTCCACTAACCACTGTTCACTCATTAGCCATTAAGGAATCTCGACAAGAACTCCCTTGTTCTCGGCATCTTCGGATTTCCGAAGAGCTCCTCGGGAGTACCTTCCTCGAGGACGACACCGCCGTCCATAAAGATGACTCTGTCCGAGACCTCGCGCGCGAACGCCATCTCGTGGGTCACGACGATCATCGTGAGTCCCGATTTTGCAAGGCTCTTGATAACGTCGAGTACCTCGCCGACCATTTCGGGGTCGAGCGCGGAGGTGGGCTCGTCAAAGAGTATGACCTCGGGATTCATCGAAAGCGCGCGTGCGATCGCTATTCTCTGCTTCTGTCCGCCCGAAAGCTGCTTCGGACGCGCATTGACGAACGCGGTCATTCCGACCTTTTCGATAAACTCTCTCGCGATCTTCTCTGCCTCGTCTCTCTTTCTCTTCAGCACCTTCATCTGCGGCATTACGCAGTTTTCAAGTGCGGTCATATTATCGAAAAGATTGAACTGCTGGAATACCATTCCGACCTCGGCGCGGTATTTCGACAGATTGAGAGTGAGAATATCCTGATCCTTATATTTGATAACTCCGCCCGTGGGCTCCTCGAGGAGATTGATGCAACGGAGCATAGTGCTCTTACCCGAGCCCGAAGAGCCGATGACGCTGATGACCTCGCCCTTATCGACGGTAAGATTTACGTCAAGGAGGACCTTATGGTCTCCGAAGCTTTTTTCAAGATGTTCAAGAACTATCTCTTTCATTTCACTTCCTCCTTTACGTGAATCTCAGCCGCGGGATCCGACTGCGAGCCACAGATGGTGTAATTCTCATTGCCGTTCAGCTTCTTTTCGCAGAGGCGGAGGATCCTTGTTACCGAGAAGGTCATAATGAAATAGAGCACGCAGACGATAGTGTAGGTCTGGAATATTTCAAGATTGATGTATATGATCTTACCCGCCATGAAATAGAGCTCGGCAACGCCGATTACGTTAAGCACCGAGGTATCCTTGATGTTGATAACAAACTCGTTGCTGACAGAGGGAAGGATGTTGCGCATTACCTGCGGAACAACGACGTAAAGCATTGCCTGCCAATGGGTCATTCCGACGGAATACGCGCCCTCAAACTGTCCCTTGTCGATCGATATGATACCTCCGCGGACGATCTCCGCCATATATGCGCCGGTATTGATCGAAACGATAAAGATACCCGCGGGAACGAGGGGGAGGGTCTGTCCGTCGTTCAAAAACGCATAGCCCCAGAAAATGACCATCGCCTGAACCATCATAGGAGTACCGCGGAAGATCTCAATATAAACCGCAATTATTCCGTTTATTATCTTATGGATAATGCGGAGGAGCTTATTTTTGGAAAAGGGAGTGGTTCTGATAATACCGGTCAGAAGACCGATAACGAGACCGGCAACAGTACCGATCAGGGAGATCAGAAGGGTCATTCCTATACCTTTGAGAAGGAAAGGATAAAACTCCTTCAATATCTCCCAAATCTGAATAAAGAACGTCATTACTTCTGGATCTTATAGATGATTACGAGGTTGGAATTGTAGTAGCACTCGGTGAAGTCAACCTCTTCTTCTCTCTCAGCTGTGGGGCTCATACCTGCGATGATGCCGTCAACTGTGCCTGCCTGAACCGCGGGGATAAGAGCATCCCACTCAAGGGAATGGATCTCAAGAGCCATACCGAGCTCTGCGGCGATGTACTTTGCTACCTGAACGTCATAGCCGTTTGCATACATTCCTTCGACGTTGCTGATCGGAACCGCGCCGTTGGCATCATTGGTCTGCGTCCAGTTAAAGGGCTCATAAGCGCACTCCATAGCGATCTTGAGAGTGCCTGCGGACGTATCGGTCTTGGAAGACGAGAGAGCGAGAGTTCCGATATCGGCGGTCTTATCGTCAGCGAGAGTGCACATCTGCTTCATAAGATTGGTGCGGGTCTCTGCGGAGATACCTGCGATAATGGGATTTACCTTTGCAACCATCTCGGAGCCGGTCTTGAACGCAACTGCGATACCTGTCTGAGCGTCGGTGGCGGTAAAGCCTGTGTCATTGTTTACGAAGGGGAGGTATGCGAGTCCGCTGTCGGGAGTGCAATTGGAGATCGCTGTGGGCTCCTCTGCAACGTAGCCGTCGATAGCGCCCGACTTAAGAGCCGTGAGAAGACCGATAAAATCGGGGTATTCCTGAACTGTGATGCCTTCGATCTGAGCGAGAGCGTCGAGATGGAAGGTTCCGGTCTGAGCCGCGATGATCGCACCCTTGAGCTCGGAAATATTCTTAGCTGTGCTGATGTCTGTCTTCTCTCTGGAAGAGCAAGCGGTGAGTGCCGTGCAAAGAAGCACGAGCGAGAGGATGATTGCTGTGAGTTTTTTCATTTTCTTTTTCTCCTTATAATGAAGTGAATTATTTTTTATATTGAAAAGGCCGAAGCAAGTGCTCCGACCGCCATATATATCCATACGGATAAATACAATCGAACATGTAGCACTCCACAATAAATCACTGTGACAGTTGATACGATATTCTCGCATCCCCCAACGAAGCTCCTCCGGCAGAAGTTCCGTTTCGGCAGCCGCACCTTTCCCCGCCGATACGCGATCCCGGTATCAGTCGGCGGTTACTATTTACAGCCGCGCCTCTAACAATTCTTTGATTCGACTATTCAATTCTGAATTATTATATCACTTAATATCACCGTTGTCAAGCTTTTTATAAAAAAATGCAAGAAATTAAGACAAAACAGGAAGCCAATGCTCCCTGTTTTATGTTATGAGTTTATTTCTTCTGCTCTATGAGTGCGATGATAACCGCGCCCATTGCGGCTGAGCACACAATTGCGCCGAGTCCTTCAACCAAGGCTTCGGCAATGACGCCGAGAATGATTGAAATTACAGCAGATATAATTGCCGTGATCATAAGCATTCCTCCTTATTGAAATATCCTGAGCGCGGGCATTCCGTCCTTCATCGTCCAGACGTCGGTAAAATCAAAGCCCTCGTAGTATTTCACATTTTCCTTGCCCGAAGGAGTGTAGCAGCAGATGGTGCCTACACGCATTCCGGCGTCTTTGTAGAGCTGTTCGATAGTATCAATATCACCGAGCCTTTCAACTATCTCCATAAGTTGCAATCTTTGATAATGAGTAAATCCGGAATGTACCTTACAGAATGATTCCATAGTACGGACACCGTCGCCGTCGATAAAGAATGCAGATTCAATTTCCTCAATATTTGCATAATTCTTTAAGCTAGTCATTAACTCGACATCGTTGGCGTGACCATAATGAGCGCAAAACAGAGTTTTATCCCAACTTGCTCTGGTATCTTTGTCATTCCTTTTTTGGGGATCATAAAAGTAGTAATATCCGCCGGACATACAGTCGTTTACAAGCGATTCAAAAACGAGAGTCGGAACAATCAAAGGAGTAAGACATGTTTTTCCAAGCATTCCATCGCTTCTGAACACATTGCCTTCAATATTTACGGTAGCTGTTGTATACGAGCTTACCGCAGAGCCGCCATAGCCCGCAAGGCTACCCACAGAGAGTGTGGAATAATCAATATTATCACTTCCATTGCCCGAGGCATTCAGAACACCTTCTGTATAACAGCTATCTATAGCAAATACTTCTCCAACAAGAAGTCCGACAGAAACACTGTAAACTCGTTCACAGTCACTAATCGCCAGCGTAGATCTTTCCGTCATATATTCAAATATATCCATTTTTCTGCCGTTAGCGTATGCTTCAACATCGGCTGTATTAGCGCCTATTGTAACAGTAGAGTCCTTAACGTAACAAGCACTCAAATAGCCTGCTCTGCCAGCTATAACACCGACTGCCGAATAATCCGCATCGGTTACGGTAACTGTTGCGTGTTCAACACCAAGTCCCGTTATTGTTGCATTACCCGCATTGCCGAAGAATCCGACTGCGGAAATATACTGCATATCGTATTTTTCGGACGTCATATCATAGTGATACTCGTCAAATCTTCCATCAATACCAAATATCGAATATGCAGGAAGATTGAATACGTCGATCATATATTGACCGCCGCTCAGTTTCTTTTGCTGCGCGTCATATCTCGCCTGCAACTCCCCCTCGCTCACTGACTCCCAAATCGCCGCGCCCGAGGCGGTTATCTTGAAATTTGAAATGACGTGTCCGTTGCCGTTGAACTTGCCGTCAAAGGGATTGAGGTGGTCGCCGATGGGGGTGTGTTCCTTGCCGCCGAGGTCAATGTCTTCCATCAGGATGAAGTTGCCGTCGGGGTCGTTGCGAATGAGATCGAGGTCGGCTTCCGTATATATTCCGACGTAGCCCTCGGGAACCTCGGTGAGCTGTCCAGAATCACGTGTAAAGGGGAAAGTCAGCCAGCCCCATAAAGTTGAGCTTGCTGCTGCCGCGGTTACCATAACTACGGCAAGAGAGGCGGCTACCAGGGATACCCATGGCTTGCGATTTCTTAATCTTGTTCGTGTTTTATGCGTTGTTTTTATTCCTGTGATCGATGCAAGTTTTGCATTTATCTCGGACTCTGTGAGCTTTCCCGAGGTGGCTTCGATTTTTTCCGTGCATTCGCGGACCAGCTTCATATCGGGATTACCCGTATCGACTTCGGCTTCAATGATCTTACCGAGCAGAAGTTTTTCACTTTTATCTTTTAAGTTTTTCATTTTTGCTCCTTTCAAAGGCGATGTGTGTTGCCGGCCGGCTCTTTTGCCTTCGGCATATAAACGAATTTTCATAAGATAATTTTCATTTTTCAGAAAATAATTTTAAGTATTTCGCCGAGCTTCGTCCGCAATCGGTACCAAGCAGTCAGCGTTCCCGAGCGAGTCATTCCGAGCATTTCTGCCGTTTTGTCAATGCCGAGCGATTTTTCGACAATCGCGGTAAAGATCTCGTTTTCGCGCTCGCCGAGCCTTGAGCGTATCTCGGCTACGTAGGCTTGATATGACTCGTCCTCCACCGCGCTGTCGATATCGGGGATGCCGTGCAATTCCTCATTGTATTCCACCTCATCGGGCGCTCGCTTTCGCTTGCGGTATTCGTCGATAAAGAGCGACCTCGACCGCAGGCAAAGCCAAGAATAAATTGATGGCGGCAATGATTCTTTGAAGTTATCCCACTGTTCCCACAGGTCAACGAACGCCTGCGAAACTAAATCGTCGGCATCATATCCGTCGATGCAAAACCTGGCAATGCAATATGCCCTGACAAGCGGGTAGTATTCCTTGAAGAACGCAGAGAAATCTATTTCCTTCATATGATTCTCCTCCTTTATTTTACAGTCATCTATATAACGAAAAATTTTTTGAAAATTTTCACCAAAACGCCATATTTACATTTTGTTTACATGCGACGTACAAGAGCTGACATTATTATAGCATAAATACTGTCCTTGTGCGGATTATGGGATAAATCGTATCTTTTTTGGGATAAACAATGTAAAACGATCTCTTTTTTTAAGAAAAAAGGAGAATACACGCCAACGCCAAGTCAAGCTTGCTTGACAAAGCGGACGTATATTCCCCTTTTTGTTTATTATTCATTATGATCTCTCGATCATTCCGAGTGCCTGATTCAGCGCGCCGAAGACCTGCTCGCGTTCGGGATAGATCAAATTTACTCCCGATATCTCGCGGAGCATACTCTTCATAAGCGGATCGTGCATCATTCCGCCGCTGATTATACAGTCGAAATTCTCGCCGAGGAGCTTTGCGGCAATGTTGACGTATTCCTTGACTGTGCCTACAGCCTTTGAGGTAATATACAAAGCAACCTCATCCTTACCCGCGGCGGCACGGAAGACCTCGGGAGCAAATCCCGCGATATAGGGCTTGCCTCCTTTGTAGATCTTGCCTATCGAAACCTCGGGCTTATCCCCGAGATACGCCTCGGCGAGCTCGTACAGGCAGGTCTTTTTTCCTCTGCCGTCAAAGTGGCGCAGAGCTGCTTCAAGTCCGTCTCTGCCGACCGAATATGCGCCGCCGTTCGAGTCAAGCAGATAGCCCCAGCCGCCGATGCGGTGTAGCTCTCCGCCCTTGCGAACGAAGCAAACGCTTCCCGTGCCGCAGATTATCGCCGCAGCATCACGGTTGGGATCTCCGGGAAGAAGTCCGAAAAGATTGTAAACGTCGCTCTCGACTCTGACGGTCGTGTCGGGGCAGGCCTGATGGATCGCGCGCTTGAGTGCTTTTTCGTGACCGACCGCACCCGAGATTCCCGCGTAGACCGCGGTGATCCAGCCGTCCGCTTCATCCGCGAGTCTGCGAACAAGAGAGGAAATCATCTTACAAGCGGCTTCCTCGCCGATATCGTTCGGATTCGAAGCGCCGCAGACCTTATAGTTCAGGACCTCGCCGTTCAGATCGGCAAGAGCACCGACGGTCTTTGTTCCACCGCCGTCAACCGCAATTACGTACTTTTTCATATTTTACCTCCCCGTAAGGTCTTCAAATTCAACAATACATCTTCCCTTGCGAAGGTCACCGAAGCCGAGGCCCTCGTCATCATACTCCGCCTCGCCGCTCTGATTGTCATAGGGGTCGGTGCGGAGGAATTTTTTGGGCGGATCGAAGGGTGTCCCGAGAGAATTGTTATTTATCTCGCGGAAGGTGTCAAAGCCTCCGCAATAATGCTTCCAAAGCTCATAGTCGCCATGCTTGTACGCGCCCTCTCCGAAAGAGATATCGGCGTGGAGCCAGCCCCAGGGCGCAACGTAGAACTGTGCCCAATCGTGGCTTCCGATTCCCGTGGGACGGCAATGGCTTCCCGACTGCCAACGCGCGGGAACTCCCATAGCGCGGCAGAGCGCGATAAATGCAAGAGCCATTACTCCGCAATCTCCACGCCCCTGAAGAAGCGCGAATTCGGGAATATTTTCGATGCAAAGATACTCGCGCATATAGGAGTAGGTCACGTGAGTCGTGACGTATTCGTATGCCCTCCAAGCCAAAAGAAGCGGATTTGTTTCGTCACCCTTGATCTCTTCCGCAAGCGAGCGGATGAAGGGCGTGAGTCTGATCTGCGGAAGCTCCTCTTCTGTATAGAAATCGGGCTGCTCGGGCGAGACCTTTGCGGGGTCGAGATCGTGATAGGGTACCGTCAGAGTATAGGAAAATTCGATCTCAAAATGATCTCCCTTTATATACTCGGTCTCGATGAACGCCGTTCTCTGATCGGCATCCGAGATATATACGGGATGCGACGAGGAATGAAGAACTATGTCGCTCTGTTCATCGCAAATTGCGGGATATGGCAGGTGGACGCGGATCGTCTTCCCCTCCCTCTCTGCGTGCTCGGCGACCTCAAGCCACTCGCGGACTCGGTAGCGCACCTTGCGGTAGCCGTGCTTCTTCATTATATCAAGATTCTCGTGGCGAAGCTCGTTGCGGTAGGTGTCGTCATATACACCGCTCGTCAGCGACTCAAGATAAGCTCTGCGGCATTCGAGGATATTCGATCTTGCCGCACGCTGGAAATAGCGCACGCCGTTTTTTCCGATATAATCCGCAGTACCCGTTGAAACTATGTATTCGAGGTTTTCTGCGGTACAGGCGGGATATTTATCTTTGATTCTCGAGAGAAGCGTGTCGAAATCGGTATAGTAATCCCTCTGCATCTCGCGGCAGATCTCGAGCTCGAGCTCGAGACGACGGCGGAGCGGGATCGGCAAATCCCCCTCAAGCAGACGGAGCACAGTCTTCTCTTCTCCCTCAAAATCTCCCGAGAACTTGAAAAACTTCACCTCGTCGGGAAGCTCTATGGCGATATATTTTATATCTTCTTCACGGAATTCGATCATGGCATGTTACCCCAATGCTTTTTTCTAATTATATCACATAATTGCCGCTGTTGCAAGAAGTTGCGAAAAAAATATCTCTTCAACGGTAAGTTGAGTTTATTATGCTTGAATTTATTTATTGATTATGTTATAATTAGATAAATAATGGGAGGTGATGACATGCCGTTACCGAATTTCGCCGAGCTTACCGAGATCAGAAAGGGTTGGTCGGGCGACAGAAAATACCGTGCCGTAGATGAAACGGGGAAAGTATATCTTTTGCGCGTGACGAATTTCGCGAGGGGTGAGCGTTACGCGGATATGTTCCGTATGCAGAAGCAGGTCGAGGCACTCGGCGTTTCGATGTGCGATCCTGTCGACTGCGGCGAGTGTGCTGACGGTTATTATATGCTCCAGCGATTCGTCGATGGCGTAGACGCGGAGGATGCGGTCAAGGAAATGAGCGAGGACGAGCAGTACCGTCTCGGATACGAAGCGGGCGCGATGCTCCGTCTGATACATTCGATACCCGCGCCCGAGGATCAGCCCGAATGGGAGCCGAGATTCAACGCGAAGATCGACCGCAAGATCAGGATGTACGCAGAATGTCCGCTCAAATTCGAGGGCGATCATTATATCCTCGATTACCTCGCCGCAAACCGTCATCTACTGAAAAATCGTCCGCAATGCTATCAGCACGGCGACTATCACATCGGTAATATGATGATCGAGGACGGCAAAATCGTCATCATCGACTTTGACCGTTACGATTTCGGCGATCCTTGGGAGGAATTCAACCGTATCGTATGGTGTGCTCAGGCGGCACCCGCATTTGCATCCGGCAACGTCGACGGCTACTTCGGCGGCGAGGTTCCGCACAAGTTCTGGGAGCTTCTCGCGCTCTATATCGGAAGCAATATGCTATCATCGATCCCTTGGGCGATCCCGTTTGGTGAGGGAGAGATAAAAACTATGATGAACCAGGCACGCGACGTGCTTGATTGGTATGAAAATTTCACAAATGTGGTACCGAAATGGTACAAAGGAGCTTGATATGGCTGAATTAACAGTAAACGAAATGCTTGATATGCAGAGAAAGCTGCAGGATAAATACAAGAATAAATGGGAGCCTATCTGCCCCGAGATCGGGCAAAACAAGCTCCTTTGGATGATCGGCGAGATCGGCGAGGTCGCGGACATCATCAAGAAAAACGGATACAACGAGGCGATCTCAGACCCCTCTCTCCGCACGCACCTCGTCGAAGAGATGGCAGACGTGCTGATGTACTACCACGACGTAATGCTCTGCTACGGCATAACGTCCGACGAGCTCCGCGAGGCTTACGTCAAGAAATTCGAGAGGAATATGACGCGATGGTAAGAATAATGTTCGTCTGCCACGGCAATATCTGCCGCAGTCCGATGGCGGAATTTATATTCAAAAGAATGGTTGCCGAGCGCGGAATTGAGGCTGAATTTGAGATCAGATCGTCCGCGACAAGCACGGAGGAAATATGGAACGGAATGGGCAATCCCGTCTATCCGCCCGCGAAAGCAGAGCTTGCAAAGCACGGTATCCCCTGTGAAGGTAAGCGCGCGGTGCAGTTACAGAAATCGGATTATGAAAAGTACGATCTTTTCGTCGGTATGGATTCGGCAAATATCCGCAATATGCACCGCATCCTCGGCGGTGATCCCAATGGCAAGATCCGCAAGCTGATGGACTACACTTCCCGCCCCGGTGACGTTGCCGATCCTTGGTATTCGGACAGATTTGATATCGCATATCGAGATATTTATGAGGGATGCGCGGGGCTTTTGGAAACTTTGAAATAAGGAGAACACTATGGAATTCAGAAAGATATTCGACACGATCCCCGAGCAGTTTGACAAATACCGTCCGAGATATTCCCCGGAGCTATTTGCCTCATTGATCGAATACGCGGAGATCGACGCGAGCAAATCGGTGCTAGAGCTCGGACCCGGTACGGGGCAGGCTACCGATCCGATTCTTTCCACGGGTTGCGACTACAACGCCATCGAGCTCGGCGAGCATCTTTATGAAAAAATGAAGCAGAAATACGGTCACTATCCGAATTTCCATATTGTAAACGACGACTTCATAACTCACGATTTCGGCGACCGGAAGTTTGATATGATCTACTCTGCCGCGACGATCCAATGGATCCCCGAGGAGATTGCGTTCAGAAAGACCTTTGACCTTCTCAAGCCCGGCGGAACTCTGGCTATGCTTCTTATGCGCGGAGATTACAAGACTCCGAACGAAGAACTCTACAACAATATTCAGAAAGTTTATTCCGCATATTACAAGCCCGAAACAGCGTACACGCACGGCTCGTTCAAGTACACCAACGCGCCGAATTACGGCTACGTCGATTTTGAAAAGCGTGAATTTTTCGGCAAGCGCGAGTTCACAGCGGACGAATACGTTGCCTACAGCGGAACGCATTGCGATCATATGGTCATTCCCGAGCCTTACAAGACAAAGTTCTTTGAAGGGCTCCGCGAGGCTGTAATGGAAGCGGGCAACAAGATCGTCTTCAGCGACACTTATATTCTGTATCTGGCAAAGAAACCGATCTGAACAAAGGAAGGACACTCGATTAATGAACCCGAGAGAATACATAGAATTTCTGAACAAGATCGAAAAGCTCAAGTGCAACACGCGGCATTCGTGGACCTCGAGCGGACGGCGTGAGAGCGTCGCGGAGCATTCGTGGCGGCTTTCGGTCATGGCTATGCTCTGTGCCGACGGATATCCGGAGCTTGACATAAACAAAGTGATCAGAATGTGCCTCGTCCACGATTTCGGCGAGGCGGTCACGGGCGACATTCCGTCGTTTTACAAAACCGAGACTCACGAAAAAGAGGAAGAAAAGGCGATCAAGGATCTGCTTTCTTCTCTTCCCAACGGCATCCGCGATGAGCTTTCCGCGCTCTTTGACGAAATGAACGCGCTTGAAACGCCCGAGGCGAAGCTTTTCAAAGCGCTCGACAATATGGAAGCCGTAGTGTCTCACAACGAAGCCGACATCTCCACCTGGATACCGCTTGAATACGAGGAAAATCTCGTCTACGGTCAGAAAAACGCCGAATGGTCTGCGTGGACACGCGAGCTGCGCGAGGAATTGAGGAAAGATTCGATTAAGAAAATTGAGGAAAGCAACTAATATGAGACAAATCCAAACCCTCCGCTTGACCCTCGGCGAGATACGCGATTGCGATTTTGACGATATGATGTCAGTCTTGAAAAATGAAGTCGTGGCGGCGACCTACAGGATTCCCGATCTCGACACGCGAGAAGCCGAACTCGAGTTATTTGACTATCTGCGCGATATTTCCCAAAGAGAGGACAGATACCTTTTCGGCATTTTTCTTGACGGCAAGCTGATCGGGCTTATCAACGACTGCGAGATCAACAACGAATGCATCGAGATGGGATACGCTCTGCATCCCTACTACCACAATCAAGGCTACACCACCGAGGCTTTCTCCGCTGTCATAAAGTCTCTTCTCTCGAAAGGCTTTACGGAAATAATCGCAGGCGCGTTTGAAGATAATCTCGCAAGCATCCGCGTTATGGAAAAATGCGGAATGAAGCGTACAAAAATGACCGCCGAGATCGAGTACCGTGGAAAGACGCATAAGTGTGTTTATTATTCGATCAAAAAATAAAAGATACCGTCTCATTTCGGTTTTCTGAATGACAAAGCAAAAGCCCCATCAGCCACCGCGCGAGCGGTGGTCGGTGGGGCATTGGTATAATAGCGATTCAGTTTTGGAATTCTGAAAATCAGTCTTTCTTCTTGAAGACGATAGCTGAGCCAAGGAGAGCAACAACGATGGCTGCGCCTGCGATCATAGTGCCGCATCCGCCCTCTGTGTTGGGCGACTCTGTTGCGAGAGGGTCGGTCTCAGTTTCATCGGGAACGGGCTGTGTTTCGGGAGTTGTCTCGCCGTCAGATATAAGAACAAGTCCGTTTATTGCCGCTTCCAGTTTTGCAACGTATGCATCAACCTCCGCCTGAGTTACGACCTTGTTGCGGATGGAATCAGCATCCTTAAGCACGGCTGTGAGTGCATCGTAGGATTCCTTAGTATACTTTGAGGAATCCGCGTGATCCTTCTCTACCTTCTCAACATTCTGATCGATACCCGACTTATCCACGGTGCATTCAAAGGTAAATTGGCTCTTACTTCCGTAGAATTTGTCGTGTATGGTTGAGTAGTACTGAACGGAGATCTTGCTTCCATCCTCGGATACGTAGAACATTGTGACCAGTCCGAGACCCCCCATACTTTTATATTTCAAATCAAGTGTCTGAGGATTGATGAGGAACTCTGTCACGATGTTACCGTTCACACCGACGTGCTGAACGGAGACGATATCATCAGCCGCCTTATGTCCCGAAAGAACAAGCATAATATTCTTATGGCGGGAAATGAACTTATCCCACATATCGTTAGCATCATTCAGCGTCGAATCATATGACGAGGGACAAGCCGCAACACCGGTGTTAAGTCTCTCGCCTGTGTTGACAAGGTATCCGTGCGTCAGAACTATGACCTTGTGATCAGGATATTTACCGACAATACTGTTTGCCCACTGGAGAACGTTATCCTTCGCGCCGAAGTCGAGTCCTATAATAAGATATTTGTGTGCGCCGACGGTAAGTGTAGTGTACGAATTATCAAACTTGCCCTCTTCAAACACACCGCTCTCACCCGTGGATGCAAGCTGCTCGTAGTAAGCAGGCGTGCCGAGATATTTATTCATATTGGTACTGTTATCGTGGTTTCCTCTGATAAGGATATACGGGAGCTTGCCGTTAAGAAGAGAGATAGCCGCTTGGGCAGTTTCCCATTGTGCGGTTTCATTGGCGTTGGTAATATCTCCAAGTCCCAATACGTGCTGTATCTTTTTGCTCTCGCGGTTATCAAGAAGCCACTGATAGATCTTTGACAGATTTTGCGGATTATTTTGAGTAACGTGCTGAGTATCTCCGACAACGGCAAAAGAATATGCATAATCGGTTACGGGAACGGTATTATCGTTCCACGCGGGGGCGTCGAGGTCCTCTTTAGCGACGGAAGCATTATATCCGTTTCCGCTGAGGTCTTCTACGGACGTTTGATCTGAAGACAGCTTATACCAAGCGAGAAGGTTATCGTTTGTCTTGTTTGTTCCCGCAATATCAGCCTTGATTTCATCTGCCGTTCTGACATCGGAATAAACAACAAGCTCCTTCAGCTCGCAGCGGAAGTAGTATCTGTTATTCGATCTGTAGTCGCCGCCTATGCACATAGGTTTGAGTGCATCTTTAGAGGTCAGATAACCGTAAGGCGCGACAGCAGTTGTAATTTCTTCGGCAAGAGTACCGTTGAGATAGCATCTGACCTTTCCTGCCGCTTCATCGCGTACAACCGCAATATGAACCCAATCTCCCGTGCATATATCAAGATTTTTGAAAACGTACTTGACGTTGCTGTTCCCCTTTGTTTCGTAATAGAGCTGTACCGTTCCGTTTGCCTGTAATTGGAGGCAAATAGCACGGTCATATGTTTTCTCGGGACCCTCATAGTTACTGAAAATAACGCCCGGACGTTCGCTATATCCCTTGGGCAATTTCACCGTAAACTCGAAAGTGTTGGGCGCCGCTTCAAGGAATTTTGCAGAGCTGTATATGTCATTGACGTTAAAGGTCATACCCGCGTCATCTGCAGCAGCAGTAAAGAGCGAAAACGGAATCATCGAGATAACCATAATTACTGCAAGTACAAGAGAAATACTTTTCTTTTTCATATAAATAATCCTTTCCTGTATTATTGGGGGTTAAAAGTATTATACCTCGTTCATCATTTTTTGTCAATATATATATATCAAAATTCAACATTTTTTTAATATAATTGAATTACGAGGTACGATTCAGCCGTATTTTCGTCTATAAAAGAAAAAGGCTGCAAGCACGACTTGCATCCCTTTTTCTATATTCAGGTTTACGCGAGTTTGTTGAGGGCGAGTGTAAACTGGCTCTTCTTATGAGCTGCGGCATTCTTATGAATGATACCGCGAGCAGCAGCCTGGTCAACACACTTAACTGCAACCTTGTATGCCTCGGTAGCAGCAGCCTTATCACCCGACTCAACAGCAGCATAGAACTTCTTGATGATAGTCTTCATCTTGGTGCGAGCGATCTTGTTCTTAAGAGTCTTCTTCTCGATTACAAGAATACGCTTCTTTGCGGACTTAATGTTTGCCAACAGATTCACCTCCCTATTTTTATGTATCCGTTACGCCTGAGAGGTTACGCTACGAATACTTCACAGTTGAATATTATACCACAAATCTTTCCTGATTGCAATAGGTTTCAGGAAAATATTTTGACTTTTTTGAAGTTTTTTTGTGAAATTTACTTCTGCCGCATAGCTGCAATACGCTCGGGGTCGGGAGTGACGTATGCGGTATAATTTGTATGATAAATTACAAGTCCCGGCTTGCCTCCCGAGGGCTTCTTGATATGCTTTGCGAAGGCATAGTCTACGGGGATATTGTTGCCCTCCGCGGTCGAGTTGAACGCCGCGATCTCTGCCGCCTCGGTCATATCGAGCGCGGGCGGCTCCTCGCCGTCGGTCTTCATCAGCACGTGCGATCCCGGAACGCCCTTTGCGTGGAACCAATAGTCGTCCTTCGCCGCGGTCTTGAAGGTGATCTCCTCGTTCTGAAGATTGTTTCTGCCGCAGAGGACCTCGTAGCCGTTCGTCGTGATATATCGCAGAGGAGGGTTCTTTACCGACTTTGCGGGTGCCGCGCCTTTCTTTTGCTTGAGATAGCCGCCGCTTTCAAGCTCGTGGCGGAGTCCCGCAAGATCCGCGCCCGTCTCGGCTCTCGAAAGCGCGTCGCGGACGGTGTAGAGATAATCAGCCTCGGCATTTGCCAGCTCAAGCTGATGCGTCAGCTCACGGCGGGCTGTGTTGCATTTATTGTACTTTTTATAGAGCTTCTGCGCGTTTTCAGAGGGTGAAAGCCTTGTATCGAGCTTGATGGCTCGTTCGGGGAACTCTCCGTCCTCCGTCATCTCGGAATAATCGGTGAGTCTGACCTCTCCGTCGCCCTTCTTGAGACGGTAGATATTCGCGACGATCAGATCTGCGTCGCGCTTGAAATCCTCGCCCTGCTCGCACTCTGCAAGCTCGGCGTTCTGCGCCTCAATCTTACGGAGGACTCTCGATATCGCCGACGAGACGGTATGCTTGAGGTCGGATGCGCGGTCGGTGACGAGTGCGGCACGGTCACGCTCCCCGAAATAGCTGTCAAGGAGCTTTGCGAAGCTCTCATACGTGCGCTGTGCTTCGATCGGATACTGCGTCAGCGGCAAAAATGAATATTCGATTGGTCGGTTGCCGTCATAAACAGCCGACGGCACGAATCTGCCCTCTCTGACGTCGCTGAAAACGCCCGAGAAGACCTGCCAGAGGCGAACGGGATCGATACTTCCGCAATCGGCTGATATATCACCGACAGCTCTGAAAACTATCTCGCGTGCGACCACGGGCGCGACTCCGAGATAATTCTGATTGATAAACTTTGCCGCGTTTTGCTCCCACGGTGCAGACGTAAGACGGGAAATGAAGCCCTCCATAGTCTCCGTGAGCGGATCGCTCTTCCCTTCCTGCGCGGGAGGCATTTCGTATCTCATACCGGGAAGGATCTGACGGAGGCGAGAGGTCGTGAAATCAACTGTTCGGAGGGCGGTGATTATTCTGCCGTCCTCGTTTGCGAAAATGAGATTCGAGTTTTTACCCATAATCTCCGTAATCAGGAGTTTTTTGCAATCAAATCCCATTTCATCGCGGGTTCCGAATTCAAAGACCGCAACACGCTCAAATCCCTCCTGACGCACGTCGGTAAGAAACGCTCCTCCGAGATGCTTGCGCAGAAGCATACAGAGCGAGGGCGGCACGGCGGGGTTGTCGCGCATATTTTCGGTAAAAGACACGCGCGGATCGGATGCTCCGCAACGGAAAAGGAGCTTCTTTCCGCCCTCACGTCCGCGCATCTGCAGAACGATCTCATCCGCCCGAGGCTGATATACCTTTTCTATTCTTCCGCCGACTGCGGAAATCCTGATCTCGGCAAGCACCGCCGAGAGAAAACCTGCATCAAATGCCATAAACTATCCTATCCAAGCGGATACCGTTCCGCTTACAAACAAACTTGAAATAAGACCGAGCGCGATGCCGAGCCATTGCAGACGGGTCAATTTTTCCTTGAAAAGAAGGGTTGCCGCCAGAAGGGTCAGGATCAGTCCGCCCGTATTGATGATCGGAAAAAACACCGCAGAGGGCATAGCTCCCGCGAGGTAGAGATTAGCAACGTGCGGAACGGCAAAGGTCGCTCCGCTAATAAGAGCGAAAGCCGTTTGGCGCGCTTTGGGATCAAAGCGTTCCGCGCCCGACTTTTTGCGTTCAAAAAGCCAGATGAGTGCCGAAACCATAGTCATAAATGCAAATGCAGAAACGAGAAAAGCCGTGCTCTGCGCGGAATATTCCGTGTTCTGATGGATCTTCTGCATAACACCTACCAAACCGTTTGTCACGCACGAGATCAGCGCGATCAGAAGCCATTTAAGCGAAGACTTTCGTCCTCCGTTATTTTTATCAGTCGAGAATACAATGCAAAATACCATAATGCCCATTCCGACGTACTGATAAATATCAATGCTTTCACCGAAGAAGATTCCGCTGAGTGCCGCGATAAGGCTCGCAAGAGACACGATAACGCTCGTGTAGGAAAAGGGACCGATCTCAAGAGCCCACATATAAGTATAGCTCTGTGCCAGCACAAGAATTCCGAAAAGGACTCCGAGACCTGCGGAGGCAAATGAAAAATCGGTTATTGCTCCGAATGGGTCAGCAGCCGTCGGATCGATCGAAAAGATCAAAATAAACACAAGGCAAGCGAAGCTCATACAGGTGTTATAAAAACAATTGCTCTCCTTACCTGCGGGAGCGGTCTTGTTATAAAGCTTTTTGACTACTACGGTTGCCACATTGAAAAGGAAGGAAACTGCAAGAAGCAAGCCTGTGGGAAGCAAAAGTAACATTTGTCACTACCTCGATTATGATATCGACTAATTATACTTCAAAATGGCGGTTTTGTCAATCTATCCGAACAAAAACATTGTCGCGAGCAGACTTTTTCGCGGCAAGGCAAAGCTTTGCCGAAAGAATGCCGTAGGAGAGCGGCGCGGGCGATCTCTCACCGCCGAGCATCTTTACGTAGGCATCGACCATCCTTCTGTCTCCGCCGCCGTGGGAATGCTGACAAAGGTCGGTCATGTCGATATGCTCGGTCTTGTTTTCATTATGATAGAAGATGTCAATGCACTTTGAATTGAACTCGAATTCGAGAGTTGCGTTGTAGCCGATGATGCGCAGACCGCGTCTGCCCGCCGCCTTTCTTGCAACGAAATTCTGACTGTAAACAGCGTGCAGTCCGCCCTCATACTGAACGATGATCGAAGCGCTGTCGTGGTTGCCCGTATCAACGGCAAAGCAACAGTTGTCACGGACCGCATATCTGTCGCCGTAAGTCGCAACGTTGATATCGCTCTCGGGACAGCTCTCGCGCCGCTCGCAATCCTTGCATTTAAGTCCCGCGGGCATATCTCCCTTGAAGATCAGCTTTGACTCGGTGGCACTGATCATAAAGGGCTTCGGCTCGCCGAGAATAAACTGTATAAGATCAAGATCGTGCGTAGATTTTTGCAAAAAGAGCCCGCCAGTCTCGTTTTCGTCGCGGTACCAGCCGTGATAATATCCTCTTGCGTAGGGAACGTTATTGATCGCCTGAACCTGGCTGATCTTGCCGAGAATGCCCGTGTCGATGATCTCCTTTGCTCTGACGGCAAGGGGGGCGACGCGAAGCGGAAAGGAGATCAGCGTCTTTTCATCCATCGTATCAAGAATGCCTTCAAGTGCGGCAAGGTCTTCGTCGGTGGTTGAAACAGGCTTTTCGAGCAACACGGGAATACCGTAGCGTGCGTTGATGAGTGCCATTTTTGTATGAAGCGAGCAACGGGTCCCGATGATGGTTCCGTCGAGTTTTTCGTTCTCGTACATCTCCACGGGATCGCGGTAGATGCGCGCATCGGTCGCGCCGCACACCTCAAGCTCTGCGCGAAGCTCTTCCTCCGGGCGAACGTCCACTATCGCAACGAGGCGGCACTTGTCGTTGCCCTCGGTCTCCGAGTATGGCATAATGCTCTTCTCCCAGATTCCGCGCGCACGTGAGCCGAAACCGATGATACCGATGTTATATATTTTTGCCATAAGTTCACCTCAAAATATCGGCGTTGAAAGATCCTCAACTATTTCATCAAGGCAGTACTTGCCCTTGACGGCGGGTGCGCGGTCCTTCCACTTACCGTTTGTGAAATCGGGGATATCAACGGGTGCGCCGTTCCGCTTGATCGATTCCGCGGAAAGGCAACCGATCGAGAGCCAAGCGGCTGTATCATAAGCATCGATAGGCGTATCGGTGCCGTTTTTCACACTTTCAACAAAAGCACGGGAAACAAGCCAGTCCATTCCGCCGTGACCGCCGCGAGTGCCCATTGCCTCATACTCACGGTGGAGCGGGTGATCATATTTTTCAAAGAATTCCGCCTCGTTATCCTGAGTTTTTTCGGGCGTGATACCGTGCAGATAGACAACACGGCGATCCTCCATCGACATACCCTTCGTTCCGCGAACAGAGATGTTACGCGAATAGTGCGAACGAGGGAGAGTAGTATCCAGCGTCAGAAGAATGGTCTCGCCGTTCGCGCAGGTGATGATCGTGTTGACGATATCGCCCTGTGCGTATTCCATCGCCGCATATTTGCTGTCAGCACCGAATCTCTGCGCGGAATACTCGTTCAGCGCAACGCTCTTGCTCGCGATCGAATTAAGACGAACCATACGGTTGCCGCGGTTTATCGAAAGGAATTTCGAAATCGGGCCGAGCTCGTGAGTCGGGTAATTCTCTCGGTTTTCCTTGATATAGTGCGGCAGTCTGTAATGCGGAGGATTTTCGGTATCTATGTTTCTGAACAGATCCTCGTCGGGAAGATAATGCTGATATCCGCCCGTGCAGTGAACGATCTCGCCGAAGAGTCCCTGCTTGATCATATTCAGAAGCATCATCTCACGGCGGCCGTAACAGCAGTTTTCAAGCATCATAACGGGCACGCCGGTTTCTTCGTAAGTCTGCACAAGCTCAAAGCATTCGTCAAGCGTATCTGCGCATCCGACCTCGATGGCGGTATATTTGCCCGCGAGCATCGATTCCTTTGCAATAGCAATTCGACCGCTCCAGCCCGTCATAATTACAACCGCGTCGATCTCGGGATCGGCAATAATTTCGTGATAATCCATGGTCGAAGCGGGGGTGTATCCGCCTTTTTCGAGAACGAGCTGCTTACCCATTTCAATGCGTTCCTCGGAGACGTCACAAATAGTCTTGACATTGACGTCCTTCATCTGCGAAAAACACGCCTTCAGCATTCCGCGGCCGCGGCGTCCGAGTCCGATATATCCAATATTGATTATTTCTTTCATAAGAGCACTTCCTTTCGGTACACAGAAGAATTGTTTATATTATAACATAACTCAATAAATTGTTCAAGACAAAAGACGTTTTTTATTGAAAAAACGGATACTCTTGACCGCAATGATCTCGAGTATCCGTTTATATAAAAGATATTATCCAAACATTACCTGATCGACTTCGTCGAGCGAGGGGAATGCGTAATCGGGCTTCTCTGCTACGGTAGCAGCCTCAACGTCCTCGGGAGTGGTCTCACCCGAGTAAACGAGAACTGCGGTTACGCCGTGCTTCTTGCCGAGTGCGATATCGGTGTAGAGTCTGTCACCGAAGATGCACATCTTCTCAACCGAAACTCCTGTTGCCTCGCTGATCATCTCGACGGTCTCACGGTAGGGCTTGCCGAAGTAGGTGGGGGTCTTGCCCGTCGATGCGGTTACGAAAGCCGCGATCGCGCCGCTGTCGGGGATAAATCCTGTCTCGGTGGGGCAGTTGAAATCGGGGTGAGTGGAAAGATATTCAGCACCGCCGCGAACGAGACGGCAGGCGTCATCCATCTTCTTATAGGTCATGGTGGTGTCAAAGCTGGTAACGACGATGTCAGCCTTCTCCTCGTCGCCCGTGAGCATATTGATGCCCGCGTCCTTGAAGCTTTCAACGAGCTCGTCGGTTCCTACGAGATATACGCTCTTGCCATCACGGTGGCGGCGGAGGAACTCGATGGTTACGTCGCCCGAGGTCATGATCTCCTCACGTGTGGGAGAAAAACCGAGCTTCGAGAGCTTCTGAACGTAGAAATCGGAGGTGTGGGATGCGTTGTTTGTAAAGAAAAGAACGCGCTTGCCCGCTGCGCGGAGGTTATTGATGAAGCGGATAGCGAAGGGGAAAACGTTGTAGCCGAGATAGATCGTGCCGTCCATATCAAAGATATAGAGCTCTTTTTCATTGAGAATTGCAGTATCGGGATTCTTGAATGCCATTTTTCTTCTCCGTTTTATTAAGTATTTTCTTAAATATTATATCACAGACTTGATTTTTTTGCAATAGTTTGATATAATATCAGTATGAATAAAAATGAAATTTTTGCCGTGAGGACAAGAATAATGGCTGATTATATCATTAAACCCGATAATAAGAAGACCGTCGTCGGAATAGACGTCGGAGGAAGCACTACGAAGATCGTCGGCTTTGCACCCGGCGGAAGACTTCTCTCCCCCATGTTCGTTCAGGCGACAGACCCCGTGACATCGATCTACGGTGCCTTCGGCAAGTTCACTCTTGAGAACGGGCTGTCACTCGACGAGATCGACCGCATTATGATGACGGGCGCGGGAAGCCGCGCGATCGGAACGACTATCTACAACCGCGAATGCAAGAGCGTTTCAGAATTTGCAAGCACGGGCATCGGCGGTCTTTATCTTTCGGAGCTCGACGAAGCGATCGTTGTAAGCCTCGGAACCGGCACCGCGATCATTCACGCCAAGCGTTCGGAAAATGGTGCGGTAACCGATTATCTCGGCGGTACAGGTGTCGGAGGCGGCACCATCCTCGGTCTCTCGAGAAAGATGCTCGGCATCGGCTCGATCGAGCATCTCGAGCAGATCTCGGAGGGCGGCGATCTCGGTCAGGTCGACCTCCGCATCAAGGATATCTCAAAATCCGGCACCTTCAAGGGTGTAAACGAGAATCTCACCGCATCGAACTTCGGTAACCTTTCCGACCTTGCGTCAAAGAAGGATATCGCACTCGGCATCTTCAATATGGTCTCCGAGACGGTTGCAATGATGTCGATCTTTGCGGCACGCTCCTTTGGCATCAAGGACATTGTTATGTGCGGAAATCTGACCTCGATCAAGCCGGTTTGCGATACTCTTGCAAGTCTTGCGCCCACCTTCGGAGTGAACTTCATCGTTCCTGAAATGTCGCAGTTCGGCACAGTTATCGGTGCGGCATTGCAGTAAAGGGGAAAAATAATGAAGGCAGTGGTTTTATACGGTCCCGGGAACGTAGCAGTCGGTGAGCTTCCTCTCAAGGAGCTTGCGTCGGGCGAGGTAAGAGTAAAGATCGCGTATTGCGGTATCTGCGGAAGCGACCACCACAAGGTCAGCGGCAAAAAGAACACGAGACCCGTGACCTATCCCGTTGCACTCGGACACGAGATATCGGGCATCGTCTCCGAGGTCGGAGAGGGTGTCACAGAATTCAAAGCGGGCGACCGCGTGACCGTTGATCCCAACTGGGGCTGCGGCAAATGCGAGTTCTGCAAGGACGGCAAAAAGGCTTTCTGCAAGAACAGCCGCGGCGTCGTCAAGGGCATGGCGGAATACATAAACGCTCCCGTTGAAAACGTATATCATATTCCCGAAAAGCTCTCTCTCCGCGACGCGGCACTTGCAGAGCCTGTGGCTTGCTGTCTGCGAGGTGCTGACCTCCTCGGGGTCCGTCACGGTGAGCGCGTAGCACTCGTCGGTCTCGGCGCGATCGGTACGATCATGATCCAGCTTATCAGATCTGCGGGAGCGGGAGAGATAATTGTCGTTGAATACGACGAAACGAAGGAACGGCTCGCGTATGAGCTCGGCGCAGATCTCTTCATCTGCTCGAAGGATGAGAAAAAGATCGAAGATTATGCCGCAAAATATAACGTCGACAAGGTCATAGAATGTGTCGGAAACACCTCGGCACAGCTTACCGCACTCGCAATCGCGGGACGCGGCGCGACCGTTGTAATGTTCGGCGTTGCCGATTCGGCAAAGACCACTCCGATCTCGCTCTACGATGCCTTCATCAAGGAGCTGACGATCAAAACGTCATACATCAATCCCTACACCACCGAGCGCGCCGTCCGCATTCTCGCATCGGGTATGCTTGATACGTCGAAGATCATCCACCGCGAGCTTACTATGGAGGAAGCCGCAGAGGAATTTATGGATCCGAAGCTTTCGAGATTCGGAAAGTTGATTGTTAAAATTGATTAATACATGAAACGGAACGTCCTCGGACGTTCCGTTTCATTTTTATTTGATAATCATCATAACCGCGGTAAGGATTGCAAGGAATCCGAAGTTGAACGCCGAGAAGGTGACGATATACTTCAGAGTTTTGCCGGGGTTGTGTCTTACGTATTCCTTGAATGTGATAAGGCTTGCGAGAGAGGCGATAAGAGTGCCCGTACCGCCGATATTTACACCGACGAGTAGATCTGCGTAGTTATCCGTGAACTGCGAAAGGAGGATTGCGGAGGGGACGTTACTGATAAACTGGCAGGAAAGGGTGCTTACAAGGAGAGTGTTCTTATCGAGAAGCCACGAGAGGAAATCGCGTACGATATCGATACGCGCCATATTTCCCGCAAAGATGAAGAAGAACACGAAGGTCAGCAGAAGTCCGTAGTCAACGTCCTTTAGTGCCTTTCGGTCCAAAAAAATAAGTACGGGAGGGATGACGAGGAGTCCGATGAAATAAGGAATTCCTCTGAAAACGATCGCGATCGAAAGCGCGAAGAGCGCAAGGTAAATGAGCGTCTTCTTGAAGTTGAGCTCGATCTTTTCGTCACCGATCTCCATCGGCTCGTTCTTGACGAAGATGAGACAGCAGATCGTTATCAGCGAAACCGCGAGGATGAAGGGCAGTGCCATGATCGACATAAACTCGCCCGTGGGGATATTAAAGAAGGAGTAGAGATAAAGATTCTGCGGATTTCCGAAGGGGGTGAGCATTCCTCCGAGGTTTGCGGCGATGTTCTGCATAATGAACGTGAACGCCATATACTTCTCTTTTCCCGTAGAGGAAAGAACGAAGTATCCGAGAGGCAAAAACGTCAGCAGAGCCATATCGTTCGCGATCAGCATCGAGCCGATAAAGGTTATGTAAACGAGCGCGAGGATACTGATCTTTGCCGTCTTGAAGCACTGAACGATCTTACGCGCGAGCATATAGAAGAAATTGATATTCTTCAGCGCGCATACGACCGCGAGTACGCAGAAAAGGCAGGTCAGGGTCTTGAAATCAAGATATCCCGCGTATTCGGCATCGGGCGGAACGATCAGCGAGGTGACCAAAGCCGCGCAGAACGCGATCAGCACTACTGCATTCTTCTTGATGAAGGGCAGTATATCGATATGAGGCAGATGAAGTCGGGGTGCGCGTTTTGCATGAGCAGAATTCATTTTTCTCTCCGAATTTACACAAATTTTTGCACACCCCATCATGGGGTGTGCAAAACACAAGCGATATTATAGCATCAATAATATTAAAAATCAAGAACAAATTGTTATTTTTTAATATATTTTTCCGTTTTCGAGTATCCAATCGCGCCAGAGCTTATAGCACTTGCCGTAGAGATGTACTCCGTCACCCGAATAATCCGAGCTCATTGCGCCGTCCGCACCGTCGAAGATCTGCTCAAATCCGAGGTAATATACGTTTTTGCCGTCTGCAAGCTTTGAAATACGGCTGTTAAGCTCATCGATCCTTGAGTTCGAGAACGTGCTCGGATTTGCATCCGACTTCTTCTTCGTAACGTGCATATTAGACTGAAGAATGATCTTGGCATCGGGCTGATACATTCTGATATACTCAAGAGTCTTGGAATAATTATTGATGATCCAGGTATAAGAATATCCGATCTCGTTGATACCGAGGAGGATATATATCCTTTCGAATTTCTTTTCGGTCAGAAGCTCCGAAAGATTTGCATAGGATTTTGTATCCGAGGTCTCGGATGGCTTGTCGTCAAATACGTTCGAGACGTTCATCGACGTACGCGCGAAATAGGTCACGTTCGGGATTCGGGCATAGAGCGCAAAGCCGACGGTTCTCGAGTCGCCAAGGAAGAGGGTATCCGAGAAATATTCCTCGTCGCTGACGGGAGGCTTGGTCGTGTCGGTGGGGCTTAGCGTAGTCTCCGGGGGCTTAACCGTGGTTTCGGGAGGTCTTACCGTAGTCTCGGGCGGTCTTACCGTAGTTTCGGGAGGCTTTTTGGTAGTCTCGGGAGGATTCGTATTCGGTCTTGTCGTCTCGGGAGGATCTGTCGATACCTCGGGAGTGAGCGTTGTTTCGGGAGCGGTGATCTCCTCTTCGGTAGTAACCGAGGGGAAAGATATATCGGGAACTATGAAGCCGGGTTCGGTATCCTCGCCTTCAAGCACGTCAGCACCGCCGTTATCCTCCGTGGTCGTAAATCCGTCGCGGACGAAGAACATCAGCGTTTCTATCGGATTCATGCTGTCGGCGGAGATGAGGAGTCCCGCGGCTATGGCAACCACGAGGGTCATCAACAGGCAGATCGTAAGAAGACCGCCGTCGGGATTATTATTTTTCAAATCGGTCTCCTTTCGGGTCAATAGACCATGGGATTTGCGCCCTCGACGAATATCATATATACCGAGAGCCAGAAAAGGATGAGCATAAGGATCACGCAGATCAGCTTGCGGCATCTGATACTTTCATATATTCTTCGGGGCAGAGGTGTTAAGAAGATCAAGCCGACGGCAATATACGCGCCAACGTCCTTGATATGTACGAGCCAATCGCTCGGATTGATGTACTCGGGAATATCTCCGAGGATGGGGATAAGTCTCGAGAAATAGCTGCCGAGGTCAGCAAGCGTCGCGAGATTGGGATTGAATATCACCCAGGAAAAGAGGATGACAACCGGCAGATAAATATGCGAGAGGATGCTGTTTTTCGTAATGAAATTCAGCACTCCGAGCTTTTCAAGCAGAATGAATACCAAAAGGAATGCCGCCCAGAGCATAAAATTGATTCCGTTTCCGTCAAAGCAGAGAGCGTGCCACACGCCCGTGCATAGCCATACGATGCAAAGATTGAAAAGCGTGCGCGGCATCGGACATCTGCTTCCGCCGAGCGGAAAATAGATATTTTCCTTGAACCATTCGCCAAGGGTCATATGCCATCTGCGCCAGAATTCGCTGACCGAGCGCGACATATAGGGGTGAGTGAAGTTATCGGGTGTCTCATATCCGAGCATCATTCCGATACCGCGGGACATAAGAGAGTAGCCGTAGAATTCAAAATAGAGATAGAGCGGGAAGGAGATAAATCCGAGCCAGGCAAGGGGCGTGGAGATCGAATCGGCACCGATGCTGTTGATACCGTAAAGCCCCGCCGTCCACACTCTGATTATACGGTCGGCAAGCAGTATCTTAAGCGCGAGTCCGATGATAAACTCGTACATTCCGCCGTTGATCGAGGAAAGGTTCGCTCTTCCCTTTTCAATACTCGCCTTGAAATCCGAATAGCTTTGGATAGGTCCGCTGAGCACCTGCGCAAAGTTTATGCTGTATGCGCCGAAGAAAAGGAAAGAAAGCTCGGAGGCGACCTTTTTATCGTAGACCTGCCGTAGATAGGACATATTCTTGAACATATAAAAGCTGAATCCGACAGGTGCGGCAAATGAAAGCTCCGCGGGAAGGATCGAGCCAAATGAGCCCGACACGATCTCGATCACCTTCGGAGACAGAAGCGCAAGCGCGTCGATTATTGCACAAAAGGCGTAAAGCGAGGTCCTTGCTCTTCCCTCCGCGATACCGATAAAGAGACCCGCGGCGTAGTTAAAAAGAAGCAAGCTCAGAATGACAGCCATCGCCATAAGGCTTCCGCCCGAGGCGAACCAATAAAACACAAGACTGCCGAAAAAGAGCACGGGAGCGCGCATTTTTTGCCCGAGCAGCATATATATTACAATAAAAACGGGAAGGAAAATGAAAATAAATCCCGGACTGTAAAAAGTCATGCGCACCTCCTATAGTGATAGAATCTCAATTTTAAATTATATCACATTATTCGACAAAAAGCAACATTAAATAATTAAAAATATAATAAATAAAACAGTCTCCGAGTCGGAGACTGTTTCATTTATCAGTTTGTCTTTCTAAGTGTAACTATAAGCGGCTTTGAGCCCGAGACGTCGACCTCGACGAAGTAGCGGATGGTCTCGGTGACCTTATTGTCCTTTCCGCTGACCCACATTACCGCCTTCATCTCATAGGTGCAGGTAAAGCTCTTCTCCGTGGCATCGGTCCACGCAAAATCGCTTATCTTCACCTCGGAAAATTCATAGTTATCCGGGAAGAAATTCGAATCGTTATAATAGCTCATTATGACCGAATAGATTTCGGTTCCCGGCTTGAAGAAGGAAAGCACGCGCCACGCCGCCTGATCGTTTTCTTCATTTGTCAGACGGGTATACTTTTCATAGATCGTCAGAGCCTCGTAAAGAAAATCCGAGTGCGGAACTTCCTTATCCGTATTGTCGGGCCCCGGAGTCACGATCGGGACATCGGGCTCAACAAAGGTGCCGTTATAGATCTCGGAAAGCACGGTGCGGTATGAGTATTCGGTATCGTAAAGCGAATTCGTTCTGTCAAGTTCAACACCGTATGCGATATTGCCCGCCTTGTTGGTTACGGTGACCTCGGGAGCAGTAAAGAAACCATCGACGTGATAAACAGCCATAAGACGCGCATCGGGATCGTCCGCGGGGAAATATTCCGCGTCCTCGAGCTCCTTGTAGTCGCCTACTCGCATATCATCTTCAACGACCACGCCGTTGATCTTTACGACGGCATTTTTCGGCGCGATGATATTCGCCTCGTATTTCGGCTTGATCAGGAGGTATACCTCACCGATCGTGTATCCGCGTCTGCCGAAGATCTCCTTCGAGTCCTCGTCCTCGATTACGGTAAAGCCCGCAAAGACCTCGCCGTCAGCCATTACCTTATAGCAAACAGATCCGTCTTCGGATGCCGCCTCTATACAAGTAAGCTCGCCTGTCGAGAGGAGGTCCTCAAGATAGGTCTCAATAGCGTCCGCTTTGTCATATTTAAGGAGAGGAAGCTTGCTGTAGCCCGCGATCGTGGCGGCATCGGTCTCCTTGAAATACTCGCGGAAGGCTTCGTCAGCCGCGTATACCGGCTGATATTCCTCATATTTTGCCAGATCCTTGTTAACACCGCCGAGTACGGCAGCCCAGATCAGGAATGCCGCGGCAAAGATCCCAAGCCAGGTGCAGATGAAGATCAGTCTGCCCTTCGTCATTCCGTTATTCATTTTCATTGCCATATCATTCGCCCTCCGCCTCGATTATCGAGTCGATCTCGTCCGCAGGAAGAACGAGATGGGGGATCCAGCTTGTAGACGGCTTTTCGTAAGCTTCCTTAACGAAGCGATCGCGCATCTGCTCGCTGGGACCGTGGACGATCGTATAAAGCAGGGTCCACGACAGCGAGAAGACGAGGAGAAGCGAGAGCGCGACCGAGATAAGAGAGCGGATGACGATCACCTTCTTATGATCCCTTTTATTCTTCGGCTTGCGCCTCTTTTTTGTCTCGTCTATCTCAAAGGGCAGATTTTCTGTTCTTTGAAATTCGTTATTATTCATATTTCACCATTAATTACTTGCTTTTGATAAGCTCCGTGAGTTTGTCCGAAAGAGCGCAGAATTCGGAGACCGACAGTCTCTCGCCGCGGATATTTGCATCAAATCCGCAAGAAAGGATGGCATCGGTGATCTCGGCCTTGGAGATCTCGCCAAAGCCTGCGGAAAGCGCGTTGGGGAGAGTCTTTCTTCTCTGCTCGAAAGCCGCGCGCATTGTACGGAAGAAGATCTTCTCGTCCGCGGGCTTGCAGGGACGGTCGCGGTAAAGATCGATGCGTACTACGGCAGAATCGACCTTGGGAGGAGGCAGGAACTTGCCCGCGGGAACCTTCATAAGCTTCTTACAGGTTCCGAAATAATTGAGATACGCCGTGACAGAGCCGTAATTCGGAGTGCCCGGAAGCGCACAGAGCCTGTCCGCGACCTCGGACTGGATCATGACCGTGATGCTGTCGAAGGGCAGACGCGAATCGAGAAGCTCAAGGAGGATCGGAGTCGTGATATAATAGGGCAGATTTGCGCAGACCGAAACTCCGCCCTTCTCAAATGCGTCTCCGAGGAGTTCGGGAATATCGGTCTTCATTACGTCTGCGTTGATGACCTTGATATTTCTGTGCTCGCCGAGGGTGTATTTGAGAAGCGGGATGAGTCCGCGGTCGATCTCGAGAGCTACGACGTTTTCGTATCTGAGTGCAAGCTCATGTGTCAGCGAGCCGCAACCCGCACCGATCTCGAGGACGGTCTTTGTATTGGGTCCGCCGCAGGATTCCGCGATCTCGGCAACGACCTCGCGGTCGGTCAGAAAGTTCTGTCCGAATTCCTTGCGGAAGGTCAGACCGAACATTGCCATTGTATCTTTTATTGTTCTGATGTCACAAAGATTCATATTAACCCCTTATTCGGTTTATGTGCTGTGTCGAGTATGAGCGCCGTGCCGGGATTGAATTCCTTGCCCGTGCAAACGGCGGGAAGTGTCACGAATTCGGTGCCGATGTCGATGCTGTAGCCGCCCGGATGGTAATGTCCGCAGATCACGAACTCGACCATTCCGCGTCCCTCGTTTCCGATGACTGAAAGGACCTCGTCGGCATTGTTTACGATATGTCGCTCCTCAACGCCGATATCAAGGCATTGGTGGCAGAGTATCCAGAAACGGCTGCCCTCGGGAGCGTTCAGAAAGACCTCGCGCAGAGCCTCGATCTGGTCGGCGGGGATATATGTATCCTTCCAATTATACTTGACGCCGCTGCCGTAGCGCGTACCGTCCGAGCAATAATTGGCATCGAGGAAGATGAGATTCACCTCATCCGCGCGGCAAACGAAGGGCGGGCGGACAAAATCCGAGATGCGATAGAAGGTATCGTCGTCGAGATTCTTGAAATCGTGATTACCCTGCATAACGAGAACGGGAACCGAGCTGTCGCGGATGACCTTAGCCACGCGCGAAAGATGCTCGATATCGTCCGCACGGCTGACGCTTCCGTTTATAACGTCACCAAGGCAGATCGCGAGATCAACGCCGATGTTTTCAAAATCAAGAAGAAGCTTTTGCAGCTTTCCGAGTGAACGCGAGGGATAACGGTTGTTGTTAGTAATTTCTTCCCTTCCGCAATGAAGGTCGGAAAAAAATCCAATTTTCATTTATATTCTCCGTGTGTGGATAGAATTTAGTTATACATAATATATGATACTATATATTTTGTAAATAGTCAAGGAAAAATCGGTAAAAAGAAAAGAAAAAAATAAAAATTCAAAAAAAGACTTGAAAAATTTATATATATGTGATATAATATTACAGTCGCTGGTGTAGCACAGCCGGTAGTGCAGCTGATTCGTAATCAGCAGGTCGCAGGTTCGAATCCCGTCACCAGCTCCAAAAACAATAGGGAGGCATCCGCCTCCCTATTGTTTTTTTAGTTGTATGGATTCAGAACCTCTAGGTGTTGCTCCGCAACACCTAAAATCTGCGCGCGACATCCGCATTTTATTATATTACCCAATTATGCGCGCAGATATAGGTTCTGAATCCCGTCGGGCTTCGCAGTGAAATATTTCGCCGCCGGCGAAATGTGAAATCTTGCTGAAGCAAGGTGAAATCCGCACTTGGTGCGAGTGAAATCTTTCGCTTTCAGCGAAAGGTTGAGGTAGAAATTTGCCCGAGGCAAATTTCATTTATTTAACCGAACGGGAAACGTTATTATTGTTTAGCCCGGATGATTCTAACACATCTCGGCTTTATTATGACGGTGTCGATGCTTTTGTTCAGACAGATAATGGCTGTGTAAATGTTCGTGTTCGATCATATGAGAATGAGTCCTGCCGTTATGTCTGTGCGTAACGGTATGCTTATGCGTATGACTGTGCTTCTTTGCCAACGTGTCAATAACCACTATGACAGTTCCCAAGATCATTATGGCAAGACCGAGAAAATATGTTAAAGTCGGTCTTTCCTTGAAAATCACAAAAGACAAACACGTACCGATAAAGGGTGCTACCGCATAATATGCGCTTGTTTTGGAAGCTCCGATGATGCCCTGAGCCTTAATATAAAAGAATATACTGAGTCCGTATGCTACGAAACCAAGCAAAAGCGCAAATGCAAAGTACCCGATCATTGCAAACTTTTCTCTCATACTCAACGCAACGATCAATGAGCCAAGTCCCGAAAAGATACCTTTAAGAAATACGATATGATATGTATTTTTCTTCGACAGATTCTTGGTGCAATTGTTTTCAAGTCCCCAGCAGAGGGTTGCCAATAATACGAGTATTGCCCCCCACGAGAATTTGAAAGTCGATATGTCCTCAAATGACAGAAAAAAGCTTGACATTGTAATGAGCGAAACGGCAAGCCACATTCTCTTGGATACCGCTTCCTTGAATACCAACAACGCAATAAGGGATGTGCAGACGATTTCAAAATTGTTCAGCAAGGATGCGTTGGAAGATGCGCTGTCAAGCAGCCCGAACATAAGTAATATGGGCGCCGCGATATCCAATACGATCATTCCCAAAATATTTGGCAAGTCATTTTTGGTGATATTCTCATATACTTCTTTGTCTTTGTTTTTTGTTATCAGAAACAGGATTCCGACCCCGATACCCGCGCCCAAATACAGATATGATGCCATCATCGTCGGATCAATATAATTTAACAGTAACTTTGATAACGGTATATTTATTGCATATAATGCAGCCGCTAATATTGCATAAAATATTGCTGATAGTTTCTTATTCATATCTCAACCTACAAATACAAGTGTATATTCTGTTCAAAGTCATTACCAACCGAAAAGCTATGATCAAGCAACCTCGTTTTTGGAGGTTGCTTGTTTCTGTATTTACGCACCAACGTGCTTGAACTGTGCTCCATAGAGTTCGGCGTAGAAGCCGTTCTTTGACATAAGCTCTTCGTGGTTTCCCTGCTCGACGATCTTACCGTCGCGCATAACGAGGATGCAGTCGGCGTTCTTGATCGTGTTAAGGCGATGAGCAACGATGAATGAGGTTCTACCCTCCATAAGATCGGCGAATGCGCGGCTGATCTTGATCTCGGTGCGAAGGTCGATCGAGGAGGTTGCCTCATCGAGGATAAGCATCGGGGGCAGACAAAGCATTACGCGGGCGATGCATAGGAGCTGTTTTTGTCCCTGCGAGAGTCTGCCGCCGTCCTCGCCGAGGGGAGTGTCATATCCCTGCGGAAGTCGCTTGATGAAGGAATGTGCGTGAGCCGCTCTTGCCGCCGCTTCGACCTCTTCGTCGGTAGCGTCGGGGCGTCCCATTGCGATATTCTCGCGGATAGTGCCCGACGAGAGCCAGGTATCCTGAAGGACCATTCCGAAGCAGGAACGCAGGCTCTTACGTGTGACCTTCGAGATATCCTTGCCGTCAACCTCGATATTGCCGCCCGTCGGCTCGTAGAATCTCATAAAGAGATTGACAAGCGTTGTCTTTCCGCATCCCGTAGGACCGACTATGGCGATTCTCTGACCCGGCTTTGCCCAGAAATTCATATTCTCCATAAAAGGCTTGTCGGTATAGCTGAATGCGAGCGAATGTGCCTCGAGCTTGCCCGCAAGCTCCTCGGGCTTGAGCTCTGCGGCATCCTCCGTGTCGGGAGTCATCTCCTCGGCATCGAGAAGCTGAAATACGCGGAGCGCGCTTGCAAGCGAGGATTGAAGCTCTGTAACAACGCCCGAAAGCTCGTTGAAGGGCTTGGCGTAGTTCGAAGCGTAGGTCAGCAGACAAGAGATACCGCCCGCGGAGATCGTGCTTCCCGAGCTGATCGAAAGCAGAGCCGAAACGAGCGCAACTCCGCAGTAAACGAGGTTGTTGACGAATCTCGTTGCGGGGTTGGTAAGCGAGGAATAGAATACCGCGCGGGTCGTTACCTTGCGGTAGCGGTCATTGATCTCATCGAATGCCGCAAGGCTGTCCTTCTGATGCGAGAACGCCGTGATAACGTCGCGTCCGCCGACAGATTCATCGATCAGAGCCGTCTGCTCGGCAGAGGTCTCTGTTCTCTTCTTGAAGAGCGAGAAGGTTCTCGATGCGATAAAGCCCGCAACGAACATCGACATAGGAGTCAGCACAGCAACGATAAGCGCGACCTTCCAGTCGATGATTATCATAAACACGAGTGTGATCACGATTCCGAGCACGCTCGAATAAAGCTGAATGATACCCGTCAGAAGTCCCTCGGAAAGGCGGTCCGTATCGGCGATGATGCGCGAAAGAATATCGCCCGAGGGGTTGCTGTCAAAGTAGGACACGGGAAGCTTCTGCAGCTTGCGGACAGCCTCCGCACGGATATCGCGGACGATCATCGTGCCCGCACGGGTCGCGATGAGTCTGACGAACCAATCGAGCACCGCGCCCGCCACAGTCAGCGCGAGGATCACGGGAAGGAGCTTTGCGATCCCGTCGAAGTCGACCTGACCCTTATCAACGATAAGGTCGATGCCGTCACCGACGAGGACGGGAATATAATGCGACATCAGCGCGGACGCCGCGGCAAAAATGAATGCGATCACGAAAAGAGGGATGAATCTCTTTGCAAAGCCGAGGAGTCGTCCGATGACGTACTTCTGCTCAGACTTTGTAAGCTTGGAGGCTTTCTTATTCTTTGCCATCAGTTTTCACCTCCGTACTGTGTTGCGTAGGTCTCGCGGTAAACGGCGCAGTCTTCCATAAGCTCGCTGTGAGTACCGACACCCGCGGATGCACCGTCATCGAGAACAACGATACAGTCGCAGTCCTTGACCGCAGAGGGTCTCTGCGAGATTATAACGGTTGCGGGAGTATCCTCGAGCTTTGCGATATTGCTTCTGACAAGCAGGTCGGTCGCGTAGTCGAGAGCCGAGAAGCTATCGTCGAGAATGAGGATCTTCGGCTTACGGACAAGAGCGCGTGCGATCGCGAGACGCTGTCTCTGACCGCCCGAGAAGTTTGCACCTCTCGCTTCAACGCGAGCCTCGATGCCGCCCTCTTTTGTAAGGACGAAGTCGAGTGCGCCCGCAGCATCGAGGGCGGCACGGATATCGTCATCCGTCGCGTTCGGGTTGCCCCAACGCATATTTTCAGCAACAGTACCCGCAAAAAGATGCGAGGACTGCGGTACAACTGCAATAAGCTTGCGCAGATCCATTACGGGATAGTCCTTGACGTTCTTGCCGTAAATAAGAACTTCGCCTCCCGTAACGTCATAGAATCTCGGGATGAGATCAACAAGTGTAGTCTTACCCGAGCCCGTACCGCCGAGGACACCGAGACGCTTGCCGCCGTCAAGACGGAAGCTGATATCGGTCAGCGAATCGCCCTTGCTGTCGCGATAGCGGAAGGATGCCGAGCGAAACTCGATCGCGGGTGCGGTCTCGTCGATCTCGACCGTCTCGTGCTCCTCGTCGCTCTCAAGCGGCATAGAGAGAACGCCCGTTATTCTCTTTGCGCACGCGCCCGCCTTGGTCAGCGTTACGATGAGGTTTGCAAGCTTGACAAGCTCAACGAGGATCTGCGACATATAGTTATAGAGCGCGATGATCTGACCCTGCGTAAGTCTGCCCGAATCAACGGCAAGTCCGCCGTTTTTGACGATCATAATGATCGCAATATTGACGATAACGTAGGTCAGAGGATTGAGAAGCGAGGATATTCTGCCCGCAAAGATGGTCTCCTTCGCGTGCGAGTCGTTTGCCTCGTCAAAGTATTCTACCTGCTCGTTTTCGTGATTGAACGCACGGATAACGCGGACACCGCGTAGATTATCGCGCGTGTGGCGTGTGAGTCTGTCGAGCTTTGACTGAACCTTCGCAAACATCGGGATACCGAGAAGAATAATGGCAAAGACAACCACAGCGAGTGCCGGTACCGAAAGCGCAAAGATCAGCGACATTTCGGGGTCGGTCAGGTATGCCATAAATACCGCGCCGAAAACGATGAAGGGCGAACGAAGGAGCAGACGCAGACCGAGATTGATGCCATTCTGCAGACGGTCAACGTCGGCGGTGAGTCTCGTAAGCAGAGCCGATGCGCCCGCTTTATCCGACTCCGCACGGGGCAGATATAGGGTATGCTTGAAGAGATCGCGGCGCAATGCGCAGGAAAAGCCGACAGCCGCCTGAGCCGAAAAATACTGCGACGTCAGCGAGATTATCATTCCGACGGTGCCGCAGAGGACCATGAGTCCGCACATACGCCATACAAGCGCGCTGTCGCCGCCCTCGCCGACGCCCTTGTCGATGATCTCGGCAACGAGCAGAGGAACGAAAAGCTCAAGCAGAGCCTCTCCGAGCTTCATAAAGGGTGCGGCGAAGGTCTGCCGTCTGTATCCCTTTGTGTACTTCCATAATTTTTTCATTTTTTTCTCTCTTGAAATGTTATTTTACAAATATTTATTATATCATATTTATTGTGTAATTTCAAGACCCAAAGCAAGATCAAAGGCAAAATCTGCATAAATCGACTTTTCTATTGACTTTTCCGCATAATTGATATAAAATATAATCAGTATTACCACACGGAGGAAAATGATGAAATATAAGCTTATAAAAATATTGGCGGTTGCATTGGCACTTATCACCTTATCGGGATGCACACCCGCAGGTGACAGCGAGACCTCGGCGATCGAGGCTGACGTCACACCCGAGCCGACTGAAGCGGATACAGTCGAAACGACCGCAGAAGCTACAACGGAAGAAGAAACCACAGAGGAGGTTACAACCGAAGAAATGGAAGTAATGACAAATCCCTACACTCCCCTCAACTACGAGGATATCAAAGCCATCTGGCTCTCACAGTTCGATCTGAACAGCGTTTACTGCTCGGGAGGAGCGCAAACGAGCGAGGCAAACTACCGCAAGATGCTCGACAAGATCCTTGACAACGTCGCCGCGAACGGCTTCAACACCGTCATCGTTCAGGTACGCCCGAATGCCGACAGTATGTATCCCTCGGAATACTATCCGATGTCAAAATATGTTGTCGGAAGCTACGGCAAAAAGGCGGCATACGATCCCTTTGCCATTATGATCGAGGAAGCGCACGAACGCAAGCTCTCGGTTCAAGCTTGGATCAACCCGATGCGCGCGATGACAACAAGCGAGATCGCTTCGGTATCGAACGATTACCTTATCAAGCAGTGGTACAAGGATAAGGAGACCAAGGGCAAATACGTCGTTGCGAACGGCTCGAATTACTATCTCAACCCCGCATATGAGGACGTACGCAATCTTATTATAAACGGCGCGCGAGAAATTCTGCTCAAATATGAAGTTGACGGACTTCATATGGACGACTACTTCTACCCCACCACCGAGACCTCCTTCGACGCCGCGGCATACAAGGAATACAAGGCAAACGGCGGCAAGAAGTCGCAGGAGGACTTCCGCAAGGAGAATCTCAATCTGCTCGTTTCGGGACTCTGGGAAATGACGAAGTCGGTCAATCCCGATATGATCTTCGGAATCAGCCCCGCGGGCAACATCAACAACGTCCGCCGCGACGGTGCCGACGTTGACACCTGGTGCGCCTGCGAGGGCTACATAGATTACATCTGCCCGCAGGTCTATTTCGGACTTGAGCATCAGAATTACGATTTTGTCAAGGTCTGCAAGACTTTCTCCGACATCATCAAGACCGACAAGGTCAAAATGGTGATCGGTATGACGCTCGGAAAGGCAAAATCCGGCACGGACAACTACGCCGGCAGTGGCAAGAATGAGTGGGCAGAACACAAGGACATCCTCAAGCGTTGCCTCGAGCACACCGAAAGCCTCGATAAATGTATCGGCGTCGCGTACTTCTGCTATCAGTATTTCTACTCCCCCACATCCGGCGCGGAGGTTAAGGAGACACAGACCGAAAGGGATAACTTTATTCCCGTGCTTAAAGAGATCAGTTGGAAATAAAAATCGGAAATTTCCGAGCAACGCGAGGAAATTCACCATAACTCTGCACTCTGCACTCTGCACTCAAAAACCACCCCGCACAAGCGAGGTGGTTTTTCTATAAAATCAATTAGTCAAGCTTAAGAGTTCTGATCTCCTCAAGTGCCTTGAGCATGAACTCGTCAACGCTTACTGCGCCGAGGTCTACGCCGCCGCGGTTACGTACGGCAACCTTGCCCTCTGCGGCTTCCTTCTCGCCGACGACGAGCATATAGGGAACCTTTTCGAGCTGTGACTGACGGATCTTGTAGCCGATCTTCTCGTTCCTCGCGCCAACCGCGGTACGGATGCCCGCAGCCTCGAGTCTCTCACGTACACTCTTTGCATACTCCTCGTGCTCAACGCCGATGGGAAGCACGCGAACCTGCTCGGGAGCCATCCAGAGAGGAAGTGCGCCCGCAAACTTCTCGAGTACGAGAGCGAGTGTACGCTCGTAGCATCCGAGAGAGGTTCTGTGGATGATGTAAGGAGTAACGCGCTGGTCGTTCGAGTCGGTGTATTCCATACCGAACTTCTTAGCGAGAAGCATATCGATCTGAATGGTGATAAGGGTATCTTCCTTGCCGTGTACGTTCTTGATCTGGATGTCGAGCTTAGGACCGTAGAACGCCGCCTCGTCGATACCGATCGAGTACTTGAGGCCGATATTGTCGAGGATCTGCTTCATTACGCCCTGTGCCTCTTCCCACTGCTCGGGAGTGCCCTCGTACTTATCGGTACGGTTGGGAACCCACTGCGAGAAGCGGTAGCTTACGTCGCCGTCAAGTCCGACAGCCTTGAGCATATAGTTTGCAAGCTCGAGACAGCCGCGGAATTCTTCCTCAAGCTGATCGGGGCAAAGGATGTAGTGACCCTCGGAAATGGTGAACTGACGGACACGGATAAGACCGTGCATCTCGCCCGAATCCTCGTTACGGAAGAGAGTGGAGGTCTCGGTCAGTCGCATGGGAAGATCGCGGTATGAACGCTTCTTATTGAGGAAAACCTGATACTGGAAGGGGCAGGTCATAGGACGCATTGCAAGGCATTCCTTGGTCTCGTCGTGGGGATCGCCGATGATGAACATACCGTCAAGGTAGTGATCCCAGTGACCCGAAATGCGGTAAAGGTCGCGCTTTGCCATAAGAGGGGTCTTGGTAAGCTGACAGCCGCGTCTTCTCTCCTCGTCCTCAACGAATCTCTGGAGGATCTGGATGGTTCTTGCGCCCTTGGGGAGCATAATGGGAAGGCCCTGACCGATGCAGTCAACGGTGGTGAAATATTCAAGCTCACGTCCGATCTTGTTGTGGTCGCGCTTCTTAGCCTCTTCAACTGCGGTGAGGTATGCGTTCATCTCTTCCTTCGAGGGATATGCGATACCGTAAACACGCTGAAGCATCTTATTATTCTGATCGCCCTTCCAATATGCGCCCGTGCACTGAGTGAGCTTTACGGCTCTTACAGCGGCGGTCGAGAAGAGGTGGGGGCCTGCGCAGAGGTCAACGAACTCGCCCTGGCGGTAGAAGCTGATAACAGCGTCTTCGGGAAGCTCCTCGATGAGCTGAACCTTGTAGGGCTCGTTCTTTTCGGTCATAAGTGCGATAGCCTCCTCGCGGGGGAGCTCAAAACGCTCAATGCGCAAGTTTTCGCGCATGATCTTCTTCATCTCCGACTCGATAGCCTTGAGGATATCCTGGGTGAAGGAGATCTCGCTGTCGAAGTCATAGTAGTAGCCGTTGTCAACTGCCGGACCGATGGTAAGCTTGGTCTCGGGATAGAGTCTCTTTACGGCCTGTGCGAGAATGTGGGATGCGGTATGGCGGTAGACCTTCTTGCCCTCTTCATCGGCGAAGGTGAGAAGAACGATCTCGTCGCCTTCCTTGATGGGAGCCGACATTGCCGAAACGACACCGTTTACCTTTGCGGCGATGTGCTCGCGGGCAACAACGCCTGCCGCGGAAGCGGCTTCAAAAACCGTGGATGCGTTTTCTACCGAATAATCGATAGCATTGATTTTTACGTTCATTTTATTTCTCCTATAATAATAAATTTCTGTTTTATATATGGCGAGGGGAGAAAAGTGGAAAGTGTAAAGTGGAAAGTGTAAAGTTAAGGAAAATTTTCTCACTTTGTTCGGAAATTATTTAAATAAAATACTTTTTGAGCAAAGCGAAAAAAGTTTCCGACACTTTTCACTTTCCATTTTTCACTTTTCACTCAAACAGCGCCCCCACGGCATTATGATGGCGGCGGGGGGGCGGTTGCGCGGGTCCCCCCCCGGTTTTTACTTTAAAAAATAT
>JAZSEA010000087.1:0-35681 GCA_045531455.1 Eubacteriales bacterium | reverse complement strand
ATATTCGCTGAATAGTTCGCAGAGACTCTTTTGCCTTCCCCAGCGGGGAAGGGGGACCGCCGTAGGGCGGTGGATGAGGAGGGCATTATTGTGCTATTTAAGACAAGAATGGCAAAATATGTCTTAATGAGCCAACCCCTTTTGTTATTTAAGGCTTCCAATACTCCCCGATCGTTTCGCGCGCGAGCTGAACGTAGCGTCTGCCGCGCTCGTAGTCGCCGAAAATGGTTCCTACCTCTCTCTGCGCGACCTCGAGCATACATCCGCTCGACGCACGGCTGATGTCTCTGAAGCATCTTCTTATCGCGTCCTCGTCGAGGGGACCCGGATTGGTCACGTACTCCGCTCTCGGCTTGCTGTAATACACGACGCGGCTTCCGCGCAGATATTCGCCGACCTGCTCCTCATTATTGAAGGGCGAGACCGAAAGCTTGCGCAGATTGTCCCATTTTGACAGGTAATCGACCCAGAGGTTGTCCACTCTCTCGCAACAGCCGTATGAAAGAAGTCCGAAACGCTTGACCATACGGTCAAAATAGGGATATACGAATTCTCCGTACATCGAGGGCGAGACCGCCGTTGTTTCCTGCGATTCGAGGAAGCCCCAGATCTGCTTCGTGGACGTGATCTCACCCTCCGCGGGGAGCTCGTCGGTGAAGGCGAAGGACTCCTGCGCCACGCTTGAGAATCCATTCGTCGGGAGAAGAAGCTTGTTTTCTTCAAGATAATCGTAATATCTCTCGTACACCTTCGTTGCCATATCCATCAGCTCGTGCAGCTTTTCGGGGCAATCGTACATCGACATATAATACGTTTCCATATTGATCAGCTTGACGAGCGGATTTGTGATCGCGCCCCTCAGCGACGACTGCATAATGCGCGAGGGCAAAATATCGCCGAAGATGCTGTCGGCAAAAGCACACCATTCGCGCGTCGCATCCATATCAACGGTAAATCCGCCGCCTCGAAAAATATCGAAATCCTCCTCGATATCGTCGGTCAGAGGCTCTATATGATATCCTATCGAGTCCTTGGCTCTCGTTATAACCGGCTGTGCGCCGAAGGGTGAGCCCTTTACAAACACGTTTACGTCAAATCTGTCCGAAACGGGTGTGTCGTCGTCGAAAAGCTCGCGTCCGACCATCGAGGACAGAAGCTGCCACTCGAGCTTGCGAGCTTCTTTGCCCTCGCAACGCATACGGGGGCTGATGACCTCGCCCGGGAAATTCGAGAACAAGAGTCTTACGGTAGGCGTATCGCGCAAGCCGCGCGCCTGCTTATCCCACATTGCAAGGATCTCATCGTTACGCGGACAGTTTGCAAGCGCGGCTTTGCGCGCCGCAAGCTCGCGAAGTATTTCACGATCCTTCAGAGACACGTTGATCATATCAAAAACTCCTCTCAATCCCTTATTTTCCGAAAAATTCACTCTGAGCCGCAAAGAATGCGTCAATATTTTCCCACGGAGTCATAGGAGGAATATCGCATCCCGAGGACAGCACGAAATTCGGATATTTCGAGCATTTTTCAAGCAGCGACAGCGTTTTCTCTCTTACCTTTTCGGGTGTTCCCATTCGTAGCACTCCCGCGGGATCAATGTTTCCCATAACGACAACGCTATCGGGAAGCTTTTCGATGATATCCTTCTCGAGGTCCACGGCGTTTCCGAAATGATAAGCCGCGCAGCCCGTCGTCATGATCGAATCGAGCATCTTCGGCACGTTGTCTCCGCAATTATGATAGATCACGGCAAACTCATCGGTCTGAACCGCGTCAACAATCTTCTTGAAGTAAGGCGAGCCGAATTCCTCTTCGAGCTTTGGGGAAAGAAGTCCCGAGACGGGCTCGGCGATCACAACTCCGTCCGCACCCGCAGCCTTGAATGCCCCCGCGTATTCGATAAGGAACTCGGTGACCTTTTCGAGCACGGTATGTACCATATCGGGATCGTCATAGCAATCCATCATTATCTCGGAAACGTCAAAAAGCCGCGCCGCAAGCGAGTAGGGTCCGATCATACCCGCAAAAACGGGGCGGTCGGTTATCTCCGCGCTCGCTTTTTTTATCGCGTCGATATAAAGATGTGTCCTGCCGCTTCCGACCTCGGGGACCTCGAGCGACTCGGCATCCTCCATATCGTTGATTATTCTTCCCTTGACCGTGGGGACCTCATCATCGGAAACAACGACCGATGCGCCGAAGCACTCCGCCTCGACCGAAAGATCCATAAAGCTGACCGAAGCCGCGGCTTCCGTCCTCTCAGCCACCGCCTTCATTCCCTTCGCCTGAAGCGCGCTGTCCGAAATAAGCTCACGCACCGTAACACCGAGAAGGCTTACACAGGGAAATGAGAGGATCGGCATCGATCTCTTCTCACCCGTGTGTCTGAACGACTCTATCCATTGTTTCATATTGCGGTCTGACATAATTCAACCTCCGAGCAAAAGTACTTTATCTATTGTTTATATTATATCATAAAAAACAATATATGTAAATTACTTTTTTCCTTTTTTCCAAAACATCCAAAGCTCTGAAACATATAAAGATAAAAAACTGATAGCCGAATGGCTATCAGTTGAGTTTTTACCATCTGTCGTACTTGCTCCAGAATTCGAGAGTGAACCGCTCGTACTTCTCGCAAGGGTACCAATGCCCCGCGAGGTGTATTTCGTCGCGGCTCGGGATACCCACCGTGATGATATTCCTGTTCGCTGCAAGCGCGATCTTTTTTGATCTTTTCATTGGTTTACTCCTTGTTTTCGAGAATACTCATAAATTGCTCGCCCGTGATCGTCTCGTTGACGTAAAGATAATGTGCTAGCAGATCGAGCTTGCGGCGGTTTTCCAGCAATATCGCCTTCGCCTTTTCATATTGCGCCTTGACGAGTGCAACAACTCTTTCGTCGATCTTCGACTGCGTTTCCGCCGAGCAGGAGAGCGACGTGTCGCCGCCGAGATACTGATTCGTCAGAGTCTCGAACGCGACCATTCCGAAATCGTCGTCCATTCCGAAGCGCGTGATCATTGCACGGGCAAGCTTCGTCGCCTGCTCGATATCGTTCGACGCGCCCGTGGTCACCGAGCCGATCGCGATCTCCTCCGCCGCGCGTCCGCCCGTATAGGTTGCGATCTTGTTCTCGATCTCCGCCTTCGTCATCAGATAATGATTGCCCTCGTCGACCTGCATCGTATATCCGAGCGCGCCCGAGGTGCGCGGAACGATCGTGATCTTCTGCACGGGCGCGGAATTCGATTGCTTTGCCGCAACGAGCGCGTGACCGATCTCGTGGTACGCCACTATCATCTTTTCCTTGTCGGTCAGGATCGCGTTTTTCTTCTGATAACCCGCGATAACGGTCTCGATGCTCTCCTCAAGGTCCGCCTGCGACGCGGCATTTCTTCCCTGACGGACCGCGCGAAGCGCCGCCTCATTGACTATATTCGCAAGCTCCGCGCCCGATGCGCCCGAAGCCATACGCGCGATATGAGTGTAGTCGATATTAGGCTCGACCTTGATATTCTTCGCGTGGACGCGCAAAATTTCTTCACGTCCCTTGAGATCGGGAAGCTCGACGGGCACGCGGCGGTCGAATCGACCCGGACGGGTCAGCGCTGGATCGAGAGTCTCAGGGCGGTTCGTTGCCGCGAGGATGACGACACCCGTGTTGCCCTCAAAGCCGTCCATCTCGGTCAGAAGCTGATTGAGAGTCTGCTCGCGCTCGTCGTTTCTGCCGCCAACGCCGTCACGCTTGCCGCCGATGGCGTCGATCTCGTCGATGAAGACGATGCAGGGAGCCTTTTCCTTTGCCTGCTTGAAGAGGTCGCGCACCTTCGATGCACCCATTCCGACGAACATTTCGACAAATTCCGAGCCCGACATCGAAAAAAAGGGCACGTTTGCCTCGCCCGCGACCGCCTTGGCGAGCATCGTCTTACCCGTACCGGGAGGTCCGACGAGGAGAAGTCCCTTCGGCATCTTCGCGCCGACCTCCTCATACTTTTTCGGATTGTGGAGATAATCGACGATCTCGGCGAGGTTTTCCTTTGCCTCGTCCTCGCCCGCGACGTCGGAGAACTTAATTCCGCCCGAGGATTTGACGTAGACCTTGGCGTTGCTCTTGCCCATATTGAACATCATTGAGTTCTGCCCGCCCATCTTCTTCATCATATGGCGCGAGATGAGATTTCCGATGAGGATGAAGCCGCCGATCGGAATTATCCAATTGAAAAGAAGCTGGGAGAAGAGCGAGGGCTGCTCGATTATCTCGCCCGCAAAGACCGCGCCCGCGGCGTGAAGCCTTTCCGTCAGGAGCGGATCGTTGACGATTCCCGTCTTATAGACCTGCTTTCCGGCCTTGTCGGTGAAAAGGATATAGTTTTCCGATGCCACGATCTGCACCTGACCGATCTCGCCCGCCTCAGTCATACTCATAAAGCTGCCGTAGTCGGTCTCCTTGATCCGCATATCGCTGAAAAACGGCACCAGCACCATATTTATTATCATAACTATCGCCAGCGTGGCGATATAAAAGATCAACATCTTTTTCTTTGGGTTCTTGACTTCGTTCATTTCTGCCTCCTTGGCTTTTTCTTCATTTTACAGTATTATTATATACCGCGATTCTAAACTGAAAATAAAATATTGTGAAAATATAAAAGCGGACAGTGGTCCACTGTCCGCTATTTTCTCTTCTGCCTTCTCGGCAATTCGACCTTAAACGAGGTCATTTCATTGCGGCTGATGACCGTAACGACTCCGCCGTGAAGATCGACGATCCTCTTGACGATGGCAAGACCGATGCCGTTGCCCTCGCCCGCGTGCGATTCGTCGGCTTGGTAGAACTTGTTGAAGATCTTCGGGAGCTTTTCGGGGTCGATCTCCTTTCCCGTGTTCGAGACCGTGACCGCCACGCACGCCTCCGACTCCTTGATATCGAGCGCGACCGTGCCACACCTAGGAGCGAATTTCACCGCGTTGTCGATCAGATTTATCCAGACCTGCTTGAGAAGCTCCTCGTTCGCCTCGATCTCGTGCTCGTCGAAATCAAGCTGAAGCTCGATATTCTTCTTCGTCCAGCCGTTCTCGAGCAGTAAAAGCACGTCGCGCACCTGCTCCGAGAGGTTGAAGCGCGTAACGCCCGAGAGGATCGTCTGATTCTCCACCTTCGTCATATTGAGCACGTTCGTTGCCATATATGAAAGCCGCATCGACTCCTCCTCGATGGCGTCAAGGTACTCCGCGCGCTGTTCATCGCTGAGATTCCCCTTCTTTAGCAGCTTCGCAAAGCCCGCGATCGAGACGATCGGGGTCTTGAATTCGTGCGAAAAATTATTGATGAAGTCGCTGCGCAGAACTTCCGTATTCTCAAGCTCCTCGGCGAGGGTGTTGAAGCTTTTTGTGATCTCATTGAAGGTCGGATGACGCTCGATCAGCCCCTCGTACTCGATCCTCGTCTTGAAATTGCCCGCCGCGAGGCTGTTCATACCGTTAACGAGCTTGTTGATCGGGTTGAGCGGGATCTTACCGAGCAGAAGCGCGATCATCGAGCCGATGATGAGACTAATGCCCGACATAAAGAGCAGGATCGATCCGAATCTGATCTCGCCCGACTCGCTTCCGATGATACCGAGCCACGCAAGCCAGAACATCGCGATCACCGAGAGGACGATCGCGGTCAGAAGGATCAAAAACACGATGCAGGCAAAGAGCAGGGTCAGCGAAAAACGCTGTTTTTGCTCATTGAAATCAATATTTACGTTCTTTTCCTTGCTCATATTTTCTTCACCGCCTTGTATCCGAGTCCGCGGACAGACTCGATCTCAAACTCGCTCCAGCCCTCAAAACGCTTGCGTAGTCTGCCGATATGCACCGTCACCGTCTCCCAGCCCGTGTCGCTGTCCGCGCCCCAGATCTCGTCCATCAGCTGGATCCGTGTAAATATCTTGCCGGGGTAGGAGAGTAATTTATAAAGAAGAAGGAATTCCTTCTGCGGGAGCGTCTGTGTGTCGCCGGGGCGGCTGACGGTAAATGCATCGTAATCGAGGACAACGTCGCCGATCACGATCCGCCTCTCACTCGCGATCCTCGCTCGCCGCAGGAGTGCCTTGATTCGGTAGAGCATCTCCTCGTCGTCAATCGGCTTGGTAATGTAATCATCGGTGCCGACGAGGAATCCCTTGTGCTTGTCCGCGGGGAGCTGTTTTGCCGAGACCATCAGAATCGGCAGATGGTTGTTCGACTCACGAAGAAGACGGGTCAGCTCGTAGCCGTCCATCCTCGGCATCATTATGTCGAGCACGGCAAGGTCAAACTGCTCGCTCTCCATCGCCGCGAGTGCCTCCTCGCCGTCCTTCACCGCCGTCACAGTATAACCCGCGCCCTCGAGCACCGCCCGCAAAAAAAGCCGCGTGTTTTTGTCATCGTCCGCTACAAGTATGTGGAACATTCCGTCGCCTCCAAATCTTTCTTATTATATCATACAACAGTTATCTAAACTAAAACTAAACGGCTTCGCAAAGCGACTCGAGCTCAATCTTGCATTTATCATCCGCTCCGTCGAGCCCGCGGACGATTTCTATGACCTTTTTTGCAAACTCAACCACAGCTTCGTTTTTCTCGACGATACCGCAGATCTCCCTGACCTTCTTGATCGAATCCGCCATTTCTCTGTTCGCCGAAGGATCTCCGAGTCTGTAGAATCCAAAGTTGTCCGAAAGATATCCGATGGCTTCCGCCGCAAACTCATTCTTTCTATCCGAATCTGCATATTGCATCAGCCCGATGACGGCGCCGACAAGTCTGTTCGAGCTTGTGACCGTCTCAAGCCTTGCGGTGCCGTAAAGCTCTCTGAACACCTCCACCGATCTGAGATGATTCTCGTACGAAAGGCGCAGATTAATCTCTTTATCCGCCGAGAGAGACAGATAATAGTAATCTGTTCCGATCCCCCTGTAGGTAAACGCGATCATACTGCGGTAGTGCTCGTTTTCGGGATCGCTTTCGATAAGCAGCTCCCTCTCTCGCAGGGCACGCATATGACGCTCGAGTGCCTTTTCATATTCCTTATTCTTAATATAATAAGCCGCGATCTCACCGTCGAGCCTTGAAAGAAGAATGCGCGCGTTATCCGCTTCCTCTTCGTTTTCAGCCGCACGTGCGGCAAGCTCATCGCATTTACCGATGCATTTGAGCGCATACTTCATATTCTTTTCGTGGAAACGCGGATCTCCGTGCAAATACGCGTGGGCTACCGTGCTGTAGCAAGCCGCCAATGTCAGCGGGGAAAACGGCAGGGTCCTGGCTTGCTCGATATTCTGAAGTCCCTCGTATGCAAGCTTGCCGCATTCATACGCCTTTTCATACATATTGACCGCACTGTAGCAACGAACAATGGCAGAAAGCAGGACGGTTGCGCCGCCAATGACCTCGTCCGCCATATAGAATCCCGCGATCTCAGAATCAAGCTCAGCCGTTCGCTCGATAGCACCCTCGGCTGTATGCTCGTCGCCAATGATCTGATACGCCGACTCCGCGATCTTCACCCAATGCAACATCGCGGCATCGAATGACTTAACGTCCAGCTTCTTTGTCAATGCCAGCAAATAGGCATAGGTATCCTCCCCGAAAAGAAGTATCTCTCGCGCGATATACTCCTTGACGACGGGCTGGAGATAGATCCTTCCGCCGTTTTCAAAGATAAGATTATGATTCTTCAGCCTCGAGATGATCTTTGTAAAAACCTTCCTCTTTTTATAGGGATAGGCGACCTCATTGAACTCTCGCTCGGGCATACCGCCGATCGGGATCAGTGACAAGACGCCCAGAACGCCGTGAATTTCCGCCATCTCGCGATCATCCTCAGGGTTGATTATCTTGTTATTGTCAAGAACACAGCAAAAATGATCGAGAAGCGTCCTTTCGTCATATCTTTTGCCGTCCTTGCTTGTGGCAATATTTTGGGTCTCGTCGACGTGAAGCGACGCAAAAGCCTCGATGATCTCGCGCGCGGACATACCCTGAGCGGCAAGCTCCGCGGAGAGGACCACGAGATACGTATTCCTCAGCAGATAATTTTCAACGAGATCGCGCACGTCCAACTCATCGTCTTCGCGGCTCCCTCTGACGTCATAGAAAAGACCGATCAGCTCATCCGTGTCAAGGCGGGAGAGATACGTAATATTCTTTTTCCCAAATCCGTGACATTGGAAAAGATCCGAAGTTGTTGTCATAAGTATATTGCACCCCGTTTCTATCAAATCCAAATAATCGCGGTTATCGGAAGTAAGTTCTTCCTTGTAATTCGGATTGTCATAATTGTCTATTATCAGAAGCACGCCTGCCTGCTTCTGAGCAACCGCAAGGCACTCAAGATTCATCTTGAATCTTTTATCAATATCCGCCTTCTCTGCTTTCTCATTTTCGAGACTTGCAACGGTCGCCTTCAGCGAATCCTTGTAGCTGAGGAAGAAAACGTAGCGGCATTTGCCGTCAGCTACCACCTTGTTGGCATATTGCTGAGCCAAAGTGCTTTTTCCAAGACCGCGCTCACCGATAATGGCGTGAACTTTGTAAGCAGTTGACGTAAATGCGTTTTGGCAGAGGTCATCAAGCTCTTGGCTTCGCTCGATAAAATGCTCCGGCATTGAAAATTTTGGTGCCTTGACGATAGGATCGAGATGTTTTTCTGCTGTATCACAGTCATTTTCTGTGATACAGGTCAGGGCAAATTTTCTGATCTTTTCCGTGATGACAGCTTCATCATCGTCATTCAGATATGTATATTTATAATCAGCATTGTCAAAGACAATCATTAATATCGCGCAGGCAATAAAAACCTCAATATTGCTTTCGTTCGCGTGACCGAGCTTAAGTCTTTCCGTAACTTTGCCGCATTCTTTATCGAAAGCAACCGAGAGCTCCTTCTTCAATTTGACTTTGAATTTGTCTGTTATAGTCGCTTTTTCTTTTACCGAATAAGACAAAGTATAATATCCCGTTTTTTGCTCGGTAAGCCCACAACACGAGATCTTCGCCGTAATATCTATAAGATCCTCGATCCTTTTGAGCTCATCCGAGAGCATCGCGGACGGATCTTTTTTCACAAACTCGGCAATAAGCTTCTTCGGACTCAGCGAATTTTTTGTGCTATGCCCGCCCTTTGTGACGTAGCTTCTTCTTGTGTTGAGCTGAATATCGCCCTCCGTACTGCCGCACAAAGCCAAGTAAAGATCTTCACAGAGTATGGCCTGCAAAAAAGAATTGTTCTTTTCCGAATTAAGATTGCTTGCGCCCATAATATCCTTGAAGAAGATTATCTCCTTATCGTCAAAATAAAACGTATTTCCGTAAGTGTAATCAAGAGTCGAGAACAATCCGAGATAAAGATCAAATAAAGTCATTTTTTGCTCCAAAATTCAAGTTTTTTGTAATTCCCCATAATTTTCTTGTTTTTCCCCATAAAACCAAGCATTCCTCACATTTTATTTGCTGTCGAAATATGGTACAATTTAGTCACAAGGAAAAAACAAGCCGGCACAACAATTATAACACAAACAAAAATCAAAGTCAACAAAAATCAAAGTCAAAAACAAAGGAGACAAAAAATGAAAAACATTAAGAAATTCGTAAGCCTCATCCTCGTACTTGTAACCCTCACCGCACTCGCAATCCCCTTCGCACCCATCAGCGCATCCGCTGCAAGCACCGACGTCACCGTCACCGAAAGCATCTCGAACATCTACGTCGACACCTCGAAAGACTACTACGTAGTAAAGAACACCGCTACCATGAGAAGCTCGACCGGAGTCTTCTACTCCAAGTACGCTGTCCTCGCAAAAAACACTCTCATTAAGATCAGCGGAAGTACCGGTGACTTCCACAAGGTAAAAGTCACCGAAAACAACAAGTCTCTTACATACTATATCAAGAAGTCAGAGCTCAAGAAGGCATCCGCCAATACAAAAGCAACGTTCGCATACACAGTAAAGGATGCTCCCCTGCGCAAGGCACCCCGCGACGACGGCTCCAAGATCGCAACCCTTAAGAAGGGCACGGTCCTCTATGTTCTGGGAAATCTTACCAATCAGCACAAAAGCAAGTGGCTCGTAGTCATGGATCAGGACATGCGTCTCGGTTACATTTTCAACAATAACGTAAAGGCAACCTCGAAGATCACTGTCAGCGTAAGCGGTCCCGCATTCGTGTCGACAGCTTCCCCCGCAAACTACACCTGCAAGGTCTCTCCTTCCGCGATCACTGGCATCAAGTGGTCTACCTCCGACACAAAGCTCGCAGAGATCGACCAGTCCGGTAAGCTCACCGCTAAGGCAGGCGGCGACGTCAAGGTCATCGCAACCCTCGGCAAGCTCACGAGCGTAGAGTTCAAGACCAATGCATATCTTGGAGTTAAGACCGTATTTCAGTCGAACAATTACTGCTGCAGTGCAGCTTCCACCGTTGCCGTTCTTCACTACAAAGGCAAGGCTACCTCGAAGAAGGATACTGACCTTTATCCCAAAATTTCCGGTTACGTGTACAAAATTCGCGACCAGCTCAATTACTACCTTGGCAATAATACTTACCGTTGGGATACCTTCAAAACTTACGAGTCCTATGAAAAGGCTATCCGCGCATCCCTCGCGCAGAACTGCCCCGTCGTCGCCCGTATCGGAAAATACGATAAGAAGTTCTTCAATTTTGGTTCAAACGGTCATTATACTACCGTCGTAGGCATTTATGAAAAGGACGGCGAGGTCTGGCTCAAGCTTGTCGACTCCTTCGTTAATCGCTATAAGAGCAACTCCTACTGCGACGCCAAGACCGGCGTAGTCGAAATTCCCGCAAAGACCCTGTATGAATACGGAAAATACGGCGGAAAGTCTCCCGTTTACCTCATCTACAACAACTGATATTTGACATAAAGCAGATTTTATGATATAATAATTCCATCATAGGGTGACAAGCTGGCTTGTCACCCTAAAGGAGTCTGAAATGAAGCTTTACGCGCCGAAATATTATCTTGATTTCAAATGCATTGCCGACAGGTGCCGACACAGCTGCTGCATCGGCTGGGAGATCGACGTCGACCCCAAGACGATGGAGAAATACTCCGCGCTTGGCTCGGGCTACGGTCAGAATATCAAAGACAGCATCGAGCTCTCCGAAACGCCGCATTTCCGCCTCGGCGAGAATGATCGCTGTCCGCATCTCGACGAGCGCGGTCTTTGCCGCATAATCTCAAACCTCGGCAAAGGTCTTCTCTGCGACATCTGCCGCGAGCATCCGCGATTCTACAACGAAACTCCACGCGGACGAGAGGTCGGACTCGGTCTGTCCTGCGAGGAAGCCTGCAGGATCATACTCTCCTCGGACTCTTTCGGTGAGATCATCGAGATCGGTGAGGTTGACGGCGAGCCTTATGACAGCGGGTTTGACGTCATATGGCACCGCGAGCGGATCTTCGCGCTCCTCGCGGACGAGTCACTATCGTACCGTGACAAGCTCAACGAGATCTCGGGCGAATACTCGGTATCTCCCTGCGATCTTTCGGATTCCGAGGCGCGCTCGCTTCTCTCCTCTCTCGAGTACCTCGACGAATCGCACCGCGAGCTCTTCTCGAACTATTCCTGCGAGACAAATCCCGCGCCCGATCAGGGGCCGATCCTCATCCGCGCACTCGCCTACTTCATCTACAGACACATGACTTCCGCTGCCGACGAATACGAGCTCCGCGCCGCGCTCGGCTTCTCACTTTTCTGCGAGCGGCTTCTCGCCTCCTGCGCCGCTGACGTCGGCATCCTCACCGCCGCACGCATAATCTCCGAGGAGATCGAATACTCCGAGGACAACACCGACGCGATAAAAAGTGAATTTTTGTTTTAATATTGAAGATCCCGACGGCGAAGCCGTCGGGATCAAATTTTTATTACCAATTAAATTCGGAGATGCGTAGGACCGCGTTCTTGATCGTGTCGATGTCGGAATCGTTTACCGCGCTGTTGCGGTCAACGTCACCCGCAAAGATCGCTTCGGCACCGATCGCGGTCTTGCCGAGCTTCGACGCATTGATCCGCGCGATGTCAGCCGCAGTCACGCGACCGTCGAGATTCGCATCGCCGCACAGAACGAGCAATACCTCGCTCACGCCCTCGGGTGCGGTAAAGCTGTAGCTTCCGTCGGCATTCGGGATCGCATTGAGCGCGACGTATCTGATGCCCTTCTGATATCCGACCTTGCAAGCCGCACCGCTCGAGACGGTCACGACTCCGCCGCTGACCTTGTGATCGATCTCGTAGGGGCAACGCACCGTGACGGGGCTCTTGACGGTCACCTTTCCGTTCGAGGCTGTAGCGGTGAGATCGCTCATCAGCTTTCCGTTGTAATAAAACGAGCCGTCCACGACCTTGACGGTCAGCGCGCTGTCGCCTGCGGCGGCATTATCCTTGATCCTGAAGGTCACGTCGAAAAGCGCGGTGTCGCCTTCAATATTGCCGATCGCAACGTAGTAGCAGGACACAACGCCCTTCTCGTTTGCTGCGTTGATCGAGCTTACGTCTCCGGGGAACATCGGGAGCCCCACGGTGCCCTCGGGCGGAACGACTTTATTCTTCACGCTCTGAAGCTCGAGGCGGGTATTGTCAAATTTCAGATCCAGTTCGAGTCCGCCGAAGCCGGGATTGTTTGCGATCGCAAGAGTGACCGTAACGGTCGATCCCGCGTACCCCGACGCGCTCGTCACCGACACGACAGGCGACTCGAGTGCCGAAACCGCCCCGCCGAGAATAAACAACTGCATCAAAATCGCCGTCGCCAGAACGACGCTCAAAGTCTTTTTCATCTGATTTTCCGCTCCTTTTGCTTCAAAGATATATCCAATCGGTCAGATTCAATCTTTATTATAACAGTATTGAGCCGAAAAGTCAATAGTTATCTCAGGCTTTTAATAAAAATAGTATCCCGATAGGCCGCTTATGCCGTTTTTATCTATATATATAATAAGGAAGAAAACTTTCATCGGACGGACGAAAGCTTTCTTCCTTTTAATATATATAGCAAGTTTCCGGGCCTTCGGCGAGAAAATTTACCTCACCTCTGCCCTCTAACCTAAGTTATTTAGTCTCTGTGTTCGCAATAGAGGCAGCGGTATTTGCCGTCGGTGCCCTTGCGGAAGAGGTGGGGGAGCTCCTGCTCGGTGGTTACGATACAGCCGGGGTTGTCGCAGGTGAGGTCGGCGCGGTATTCGGCATCGGTCTCGGGCATTTCCACGTCCTTTTCTGCAAGCAGCTTGAGGATCAGAGCCATTCTCATATACTTTGCGTTAAGTACCTGCTCAAAATAGCACGCGCGGGGATCCTTATCGACTGCGGTCGAGATCTCGTTGACGCGGGGCAGCGGATGGAGAACGATCAGGTCGCTCTTTGCGCCCTCCATCTTTGCCACGTCGAGGACGTAGCTATCCTTCAGACGGAGATATTCCGCCTCGCTTGCGAAACGCTCGTGCTGGATTCTCGTCATATAAAGCACGTCGAGATCGCCGATGACCTCCGTCATCGACTCGGTCTCGTAATACTTCATTCCGTTCGCCTTGATCGTCTCGTTCTTGACGTATTCGGGAAGACGAAGCTCCTTCGGGGAGATGAGCACGATCTTGATGCCCGTGTAGCGCGAAAGTGCCTGGATCAGCGAATGGACTGTTCTGCCGTACTTGAGGTCGCCGCAGAAGCCGACGGTCAGACCGTCAAACTTGCCCTTATGGCGGCGGATGGTGCAGAGGTCGGCAAGGGTCTGCGTCGGATGGCTATGCGAGCCGTCACCCGCATTGATAACGGGGATCGAAGCATTCTTCGACGCAACGTACGCGCTTCCCGCGAGAGGATGGCGCATTGCGATGATGTCGGCGTAGCAGGAAACGACGCGCGCGGTGTCGGCTACGCTCTCGCCCTTCGACGAGGACGAGTTTCCGCCCGCCTCAAAACCGAGTACGCTTCCGCCGAGCTCGAGCATTGCCGCCTCGAAGGAGAGTCGGGTTCTGGTCGAGGGCTCGAAGAAGAGGGTTGCGATCTTCTTGCCGCGGCATTTGGTGGCATACTTTTCGGGATGCGAGATAATATCGTCAGCGGTGTCAAGAAGCGCGCCGACTTCCTCTACACTGAGGTCAAAAATATCGATCAGACTTCTCATTTTGCACCGTTTACCTTAAGATAATTCTTAATTCTCTCTACGTTTTCTGCGTTCTTTTCGTCAGCCTCGAGGTACTCGATGATGTCGTAAACGTCAACGATCGAGTATACGGGGAAACCGAACTGCTCCTCGATCTCCTGCATTGCGCCCTTCTCGCCCTGACCCTTTTCCTTGCGGTCGACCATAATGAAGGTTGCGGCAACCTTTGTGCCCTCGAGGTGGGAGAGGATCTCCATCGACTCGCGGATCGCTGTGCCCGCGGTGATAACGTCCACGATAATGACGATCTCCTCGCCGGGCTGAGGTACGTAACCTACGAAAACGCCGCCCTCGCCGTGGTCCTTGACTTCCTTACGGTTGAAGAAGAAGGGGACGTTGAGTCCGTTCTTCGACAGCGCAACTGCCGCGGAGACCGAAAGGGAGATTCCCTTGTAAGCGGGACCGTAGAGGACCGCCTTCTTTGCGCCGAGCTTCTCGAAATACGCCTTTGCGTAGAACTCGCCGAGACGCGCGATGTCGTCGCCGGTCTTGATCATACCCGCGTTGATGAAATAGGGGATCTTGCGTCCGCTCTTTGCGGTGAAATCGCCGAACTTCAAGACTCCTGCGGACTCGAGGAATTTGATGAATTCTATCTTATAAGCTTCCATTTTTATTTTTGTTTCTCCTTTTGGATTTTGTTGGGCATAACAGTGCAGAGTGCAGAATGCAGAGTGCAGAGTTATGGTAGCTTTTCGCCGAGGGCGAAAAACATTTTTATTAAAATAGGGTTATTATTCTTTAAGTTTTTTCTTTTGATTTGTAAATTGCAACCAAAACTGAAATAATTTCGTTGATATCACATTCTAAACTTGAGAATTCTTTATCGCTTAGGTAATCTGTAACGTGCAAAAGGCGAAGCCAATAGTGCGTTTCCCCGGCTTCATTAAGCGAGATGGCAATCTTGGCATAAAAATCAGGTCTTGTCTGCCCTCTTTGCGCTTCGCTTACGTTTGCACCAATACTGGTTCCACTTCTGAGAAGCTGTTTTGACAAAACAAATTCTTTTTTCTCTTCACAAAGATACTGATTCAACCTAACTATTCTAACTGCAAAGTTAAAGCTCTTAGCTTCAATAATAGATTTTTGCATAATCCACCTCTATTAAAATGAAGATTTTCGAGCAAAGCGAGAAAATTCTCCTTAACTCTGCACTCTGCATTCTGCACTCTGCACTTATTTAGTCACAAAACTCCGCAACACATCTGCGATACGCCACAACCGGATCCTCTGCCGCGGTGATGGGGCGTCCGACGACGATGTAGTCCGAGCCGATCTCCTTCGCTGCCGCGGGGGTCATAACTCTCTTCTGGTCTCCGATATCGCCGTCAGCGAAGCGGACACCAGGAGTTACGGTGACAAAGTCCTTGCCGCAGGTATCGTGAACCTTTCCCGCCTCGAGGGGAGAGCAAACAACTCCGTCGAGTCCCGACTTCTTTGCGTTCGATGCATAGTGGAGAACGACACGGTCGATCGGTTCCTTGATAAGAAGATCGTTTTCCATCGCGCTCTGGTCGGTGGAGGTGAGCTGTGTTACGGCGATGAGGATCGGACGTGTGCCGTCGGGTCTTGTCAGTCCCTCAAGCGCCGCCTCCATCATCGCGCAGGTTCCGCCCGCGTGGAGGTTGGTCATATCAACGTCGAGTCTGGAGAGGACCGCCATCGACTTCTTTACCGTGTTGGGGATGTCGTGAAGCTTGAGGTCGAGGAAGATCTTGTGGCCGCGGCGCTTGATCTCGCGTACGATCTCGGGACCCTCGGCATAGTAAAGCTCCATACCGATCTTCACGAAGGGCTTGCGCTCCTCGCCCTCGAACTTGTCAAGGAAGGAAAATACCTTCTCCTTCGAGTCAAAATCACATGCAATAATTACGTCTTTTCCCATTTTATATCTCCTTATAATTTAATTACTCATATAATAACGTCTTCCGCACCTTCACTTTATTGCAATAATATCATTGAGCGAAAGGGTGACAGAGCGCAAATACTTGCCTACGGCAAGTGTGAACTTCTTGAAAAAGTTCGATCAAAACTTTCCGCTGTTGTTGAAACGATGTTTCGCGGTCGCATCTTTCTGTCCACTAACCACTGACCACTGTCCACTAATTACTCCGTCGCGCCGATGATATCGGAGAGGTTCTCGATGCCGTACTTCGCCATTACGCGGGGGAGGTCTGCGATGATATCGCGGCAGGCGTAGGGGTTGACGAGGTTAGCCGCGCCGACCTCGACTGCAGTTGCGCCCGCGAGCATCATCTCGATGACGTCCTCGGCTGACGAAACGCCGCCCATACCGACAACGGGGATATTTACCGCGTGGGCAACCTGATAAACCATTCTTACCGCTACGGGGAAGATCGCGGGACCCGAAAATCCGCCCATCTTGTTTGCGATAACGGGACGCTTGGTGCGAAGATCGATCCTCATACCGAGGAGGGTGTTGATCAGGCTGATGCCGTCCGCGCCCGCCTCCTCGCAAGCCTTTGCGATCGACACGATATCGGTCACGTTTGGCGAAAGCTTGATGATGATCGGCTTTTTGGTCACTTTTCTTACCGCACGGGTGACCTCTGCCGCCGCCTCGGGGTTTGTTCCGAAGGACATTCCGCCGCCGTGGACGTTCGGACAGCTTACGTTTACCTCGAACCAGCCGATCTCATCGACCGAATCGAGCTTTTCTACGGTGTAGGCATAGTCCTCGACCGAAAAGCCGCTGACGTTTGCCATAACCTTTTTATTGAATACCTTAAAGAGCTTCGGAAGCTCCTCGGAAATGACCTTTTCGACGCCGGGATTCTGGAGTCCGACGGCATTGATCATACCCTGAGTGCACTCCGCGATTCTCGGAGTGGGGTTGCCGAAGCGGGGATCCTTTGTCGTTCCCTTGAAAGAGAACGTACCGAGGCAGTTGATGTCATAAAGCTCCGCGAACTCATAGCCGAAGCCGAAAGTTCCGCTTGCGGGGATGACGGGGTTGTCAAGCTCGATCCCGCAAAGATTCACGTTCATTTTTCCCACAGTATTTCCTCCTTCTCAAGGATCGGGCCGTCCTTGCAGATCCTCTTATAGCCCGTGACTGTCTTGCAGGAGCATCCCATGCACGCGCCGAAGCCGCATCCCATTCGCTCCTCAAAGCTGTACTGACCTTTTGCCTCGGTCGCTCTGTAGAGAGCCTTGAGCATCGGCTCGGGTCCGCAGGTGCAGATGTAATCGTAATCGATCGCCTCAAGAGCGTTGGTTACAAATCCCTTGACTCCTCGGCTTCCGTCAACCGTTGTGACGGTGACTTTGAGTCCGAGCTCCTCAAAGAACTCGACACCAAATATCTCGGACGAGGTGTTGAATCCGACGATGATCTCGGGCTTCTTGCCCGCAGCGATCAGCTTCTTTGCGAGGTAGTAAAGAGGGGGAACTCCGACTCCTCCGCCGACGAGAAGGGGCTTTTCGCCGATCTTTTCAAGATTATAGCCGTTGCCGAGACCCGTGAGTACGTCGAGCTCTGTGCCGACGGGGAGGGTGGTCATTTTCTCTGTTCCCTTACCGACGACCTTATATATAATGGAAAGAATTCCGTCCTCGCAGTCGAATACCGAGATCGGACGGCGCAGATAGAGACCGTCAAGCTGGATGTTGACGAACTGACCCGCCGCGGTGATATCCGAGGTGTCGCCCGACATTCTCATCAGCCACACGCAGTCGGTCAGCGGACGGTTTTCGGTGATGGTGAAGATTGATTGTTTCATTCTTATGATCCTTATTATTAATAATGATAATAGTAATATTGCGACATAAAAGTCTCTCCCTCCACCACGGTCAAGCCGCGGTCCCCCTCCCTCCTCAGAGGGAGGCAAGGTTGTGAGTGCTAACATAGCTTTCTGAACGATGTTTCACTCTCACTTACGTCAGGATTATTTAAATGATATGTCAGATGAATTGATATCTCTACATCCGTTGTATGCACAAACTCATCGCCTCCCTCTGAGGAGGGAGGGGGACCGCGGCTTGACCGTGGTGGAGGGAGAGATTTTTTCTGTAAAACTAATATTTTGCTTTTCGGGGGCGGACATATTCTATCCGCCCCTTGGCTGTTTATATTTTACGAATCGATAGTCGAGATAGTCAGAGTGGTCTCCTCGAGGACGTCGAGAAGCACGCGGACGGTATCGAGCGAGGTCATAATGGTGACGTTGTTCTCGGTCGCATAGCGGCGGATTATCGCGCCGTCGCTTGCCGAACCGACCGAGTCGATATCTCGGGTGTTGATAACGTATGCGATGTGGCCCTGAGCAAGAGCCTTGGCGATCTCGTCGCTGTCCTCCTCAAGCTTCTTCATAACGTGGGTGCGGATGCCGTTTTCCTTGAGGAATTTTGCGGTTCCCGAGGTAGCCTCGATGTTGAAGCCGAGGTTATAGAAGCGGCGGATGAGAGGAAGTGCCTCCTCCTTATCCTTGTCTGCGATGGTTGCGAATACGGTACCGTAATTCTGGAGCTTCATTCCCGAAGCCTGAAGCGCCTTATAGAGTGCGCGGTAGAACTTGTCGTCATATCCGATCGCCTCGCCCGTGGACTTCATCTCGGGGGAGAGGTAAGCATCGAGTCCGCGGAGCTTGTTGAAGGAGAATACGGGCACCTTTACGTACCAGCGGTTCTTCTCCTCGGGGTAGATATCGAAGATTCCCTGCTCCTTGAGTGATTTGCCGAGGATCACCTCGGTTGCGATGTCCGCAAGGCTGTAGCCGGTTGCCTTCGAGAGGAAGGGTACGGTACGCGAGGAACGGGGGTTAACCTCGATGATGTATACGTCGTCGTGCTCGTCAACGATGAACTGGATATTGTAGAGACCTACGATTCCGATGCCGAGACCGAGCTTCTTTGCATACTGAAGGATGATTCCCTTGACCTTATCCGAGATCGAGAAGGGAGGATATACGCTGATCGAGTCGCCCGAGTGAACACCCGTGCGCTCAACAAGCTCCATAATGCCGGGAACGAATACGTTTCTGCCGTCGCAGATAGCGTCGACCTCGACCTCCTTACCGCTGATGTACTTGTCAACGAGAACGGGCTTGTCCTCGTCGATCTCAACCGCGGTCTTGAGGTAGGTGCGGAGCTGCTCCTCGTTGCCTACGATCTGCATAGCGCGTCCGCCGAGAACGAAGGAGGGACGGACGAGTACGGGATAACCGATCTCTGCCGCTGCCGCAAGACCGTCCTCGATCTTGGTGACTGCCTTACCCTTTGCGCGGGGGATGTTGAGCTCGTTAAGAAGATTCTCGAACGCGTTTCTGTCCTCAGCGCGGGCGATAGCGGCGCAATCGGTGCCGATGATCTTGACGCCGAGATTATCAAGCGGCTGTGCGAGGTTGATCGCGGTCTGTCCGCCGAGGGATGCGATAACGCCCTCGGGCTTCTCAAACTCGATGATGTTCATTACGTCCTCGGGAGTGAGGGGCTCAAAATAGAGCTTGTCCGCGGTGGTATAGTCGGTCGAGACCGTCTCGGGGTTGTTATTGATGATGATAGCCTCGTAGCCCGCCTTCTTGATGGTCATTACGGCGTGAACCGTCGAGTAGTCGAACTCTACGCCCTGACCGATTCTGATCGGACCCGCGCCGAGAACAACGATCTTCTTCTTATCGGTAAGGATCGAAGCGTTCTCGCCCGTGTAAGAGGAGTAGAAATAGGGGATATACGCGCCGGTATGGCAGGTATCTACCATCTTGAACACGGGGAAGAGCTTATGCTCTTTTCTGAACTTGAATACGTCAAGCTCTGCGCATTTCCACATTCTCGCAACATACTTGTCCGAGAAGCCCATCTTCTTTGCCGCAGTAAGCGTCTCGAGCTCGAAGGGATGAGCCTTGAGGGTCTCCTCCATATCGACGATATTCTTGATCGCCTCGAGGAAGTAGGGTGTGATCTGGGTGATCTCGTGGACCTTCTCGACTGTGATACCGCGTGCGAGCAGCTCGGCGATCGCGAAGATGTTGTCATCGCGGAAGATGGAGATATATTCGAGGATCTCGTCGTTCGACATATTGTCAAACTTGGGATGATATACGTGGTTTACGCCGACCTCGAGCGAGCGCATACCCTTAAGGAGACATTCCTCAAGGTTCGAGCCGATGCCCATGACCTCGCCCGTTGCCTTCATCTGAGTTCCGAGCTGATTCGATGCCGTTGTGAACTTATCGAAGGGGAAGCGGGGGAGCTTTGCGATGACGTAATCGAGCTCGGGCTCGAACGCCGCGTTGGTATTGGCGATCTTGATCTCCTCAAGCGACATTCCGACCGCGATCTTTGCGGTGACTCTTGCGATGGGGTAACCCGAGGCCTTGGATGCGAGTGCCGAAGAACGGGAAACTCTGGGGTTGACCTCGATGAGGTAATATTCGCTCGAATGGGGGTTGAGCGCGAACTGTACGTTACAGCCGCCCTCGATCTTGAGCTCCTTGATCAGCTTGATAGCCGAATCGTTGAGCATCTTCTTGTCGTGATCCGAGAGGGTCATAATGGGAGCGACAACGAGGGAGTCGCCGGTGTGAACGCCGACGGGGTCGATGTTTTCCATACCGCAGATGGTGATGGCGTGGTCATTCGAGTCACGCATAACCTCAAACTCGATCTCCTTATAGCCCTTGACGCTCTTCTCGATGAGAACCTGATGTACGGGAGAAAGACGGAAGGCATTGGTACCGATCTCGATAAGCTCTTCCTCATTGTAAGCAAATCCGCCGCCCGTGCCGCCGAGGGTGAATGCGGGACGGAGTACAACGGGGTAGCCGATCCTTTCAGCCGCTGCCTTTGCCTCTTCAAGATCGTAGGTGATCTCGGAGGGGATTACGGGCTCGCCGATCGACTGGCAAAGCTCCTTGAAGAGCTCGCGGTCCTCGGCGCGTTCGATCGATTCGCTCGAGGTTCCGAGAAGCTCGACGCGGCACTCCTTGAGAACACCCTTCTTTTCAAGCTGCATTGCGAGGTTAAGTCCCGTCTGTCCGCCGATTCCGGGAAGGATCGCGTCGGGACGCTCGTAGCGCAGGATCTTTGCGATATATTCAAGTGTAAGCGGCTCCATATACACCTTGTCCGCGATGGTGGTGTCGGTCATGATGGTTGCGGGGTTGGAGTTTACGAGCACAACCTCGTAGCCCTCCTCCTTGAGCGCGAGACACGCCTGCGTGCCCGCATAGTCAAACTCCGCCGCCTGACCGATTACGATGGGTCCCGAGCCGATGATGAGAATCTTCTTCAGATCTGTTCTTTTTGCCATGTTTTTTCTCCTGTATTTTAATCATAAATTCAATCAAATTGATAAGATGCAGCTCGCAGAATGCAGAATGCAAAATGCAAAATGCAAAATTCGGTAACTTTTCGCGAAGCGAAAAGTATTTTTTATTGAAAAACAGAGTTGAATGCAAAATGAGGAATTATCAAAGCAAGATTAAGTTAAATGAAATAATTTTCGGCGCCGCAAGCGACGAAAATTTTCATTAATTTTGCATTTTGCATTCTGCATTTATCTGCTTTCCCAAACAACTCTGCCTCCGCAAACCGTCAAGAGGTTCTTGCCGATCAGCTTCTCTCCGAGAATCGGCGTTGCCTTGCCCTGCGACTGAATAAAGTTTTCGTCAACCGTGATCTCCGCGTCGAGATCCCATACGCTGAAGGATTTGCCGAGGGGGAGACCGAAACGTTTTCTCGGGTTGGTGGAAAGGCAATCAATAAGCTTTTCGAGCGGGATGATGCCCGTCTTTACAAGCTTCGTGTACATCCAGGGGAACGCGAAGTCGAGTCCGACGATGCCGAAGGGGCTGCCCTCGAGTCCGCGGCTCTTCTCTTCCGCCGAGTGGGGCGCGTGGTCGGTGGCGATCATCTCGAGCGTGCCGTCGAGGATGCCCTCGATCAAAGCTTCACGGTCGGATGCCGCGCGGAGCGGGGGATTCATCTTGAATCTTCCCTCTTCACGAAGGTCGGAGTCATCCATTATAAGATAATGCGGTCCCGTCTCGCCCGAAACGTCGAGTCCGCTCTTTTTTGCCTGACGGAGAAGCTCAACGCTCTCCTTTGCCGAAATGTGGCAGATGTGATACGCGCATCCCGTCTTCGCGACAAGCTCAAGATCGCGCGCGATCTGCGCATACTCGCTCTCGGAACAGATTCCGCGGTGTCCGTGTGCCTTCGCATACTCGCCGTCGTGGATATATCCGCCGCGAAGAAGCGAATTGACCTCGCAATGCGCTACGATCAGCTTGCCGAGCGATTTTGCCGTTCTCATCGCGTCTTCCATCATTTCGTCGCTCTGGACTCCGCGTCCGTCGTCCGAAAAGCCTGCGACGTTTTCCGCCATTCCCGCGAGATCGGCAAGCTCCTCGCCCTTTTCGCCAACTGTGATCGCACCGTAGGGGATGACCTCAACCGATGCGTCGCGCTTGATGATATCGAGCTGGAGTGCGAGATTTTCAACACTGTCGGGCACGGGATTCAGATTCGGCATTGTACAGACCGTCGTGTAACCGCCGTGTGCCGCCGCTCCCGATCCGCTCTTTACCGTCTCTTTATATGAAAAGCCCGGCTCACGGAAATGCACATGCACGTCACAAAAGCCGGGAAAAATGACGATATTATCCTTATCGGAAAAATCAGAAACGGAAACACAGCCGTCGACCGTGGAAGGATCAACGGGACCCATGAATTTTACCTTGCCGAAATACTTCATCAGTCTGCCTCCAAAACATATTTACTATCATAATATTATATCTTATTTTTTACTTTTAGTCAAGAGAAAAATCAAAGTTTTTTTCTTCTTTCTCCGAATTGTCACTTTGCATATAGAAAAGTCGTTTTCAGTCGCAAAATTCTCTGTAGTATTTTTATATTTATTGTCCTTTTTTTCTTGACTTTATCATTCATATGTAGTATAATTAAATATATATTTTTTATTTTTTGTGAGGTAAAAAATGAAGTACAAAGTCGGTATCGTTATGGGAAGCGACAGCGATCTTCCCGTTATTGAAAAAGCAACGAATACCCTGAGTGCGCTCGGAATCGGATTCGAGGTGCACGTCTACTCTGCACACCGCACCCCCGACGAGGCGGCGCAGTATGCCATGTCGGCACAGGAAAGAGGAATAGGTGTCATTATCGCGGCTGCCGGAATGGCTGCTCACCTTGCGGGCGCAATTGCTGCACGCACTACTCTTCCCGTTATCGGAATTCCTTGTAAATCTACCAATTTAGGCGGCATTGAAGCCCTTCTGTCCACAGTACAGATGCCCGGAGGTATCCCTGTAGCTACTGTTGCGATCGACGGAGGCGTCAATGCCGCTTTGCTTGCAGCACAGATCCTCGCACTCTCTGACCCCGAGCTCGACGCCCGCCTCAAGGCACACCGTCAGGCGCAGTACGAGGGAGTTATCGCTAAAGATAAAGCGGTAGCAGAGAGATTCAATTGAGCGGGAAAAGAGTGCAGAGTGCAGAAAGCAGAGTGCAGAGTTAAGGATAATTTCCTTGCCTGCGGCTGCGGAAATTTTCATTTTAAATTAATGAGGTAAATAGTGAAAAAGTCGATTATCGAAGATAAGAGCTTTAACTTTGCGATAAGAATTGTAAAACTATATCAGTATCTTTGCGAAGAAAAGAAGGAGTATGTATTATCAAAACAGCTTCTCAGAAGCGGAACAAGCATTGGCGCAAATATCAGCGAGTCTCAAAGAGGACAGTCTAAGCTTGATTTTTATGCCAAAATAGCAATCGCATTGAAAGAAGCAAATGAGACATACTATTGGATTCGTCTTTTACACGCCACAGACTATTTAAGCGATAAAGAATATTCCAGTTTGGAATCGGATATCAATGAAATAATTTCTATTTTAGTTGCGATCTGTAATTCGAAAGAAGAAAATAAAAATTAATTTTATAAAATTATTTTTCGCTTCAGCGAAAAATTTCCATAACTCTGCATTCTGCATTCTGCACTCTGCCCTTTTTTACAGTATATCCGACATCGCCTTATGCTTTCCCTCGGGGTCGAAGGAGTGCCAGGCGACGGCGATATTCTCGTCGAAGTTGACGTAGAGGCGCTGACCTCTCATACCGCCCTTCGAGTAGCCGCGTCCCATCTTTCGGAGCTCGTAGCCGCGCTCGAGTACGATCTTGATCCACTCCTCGGAGACGATGCGCTCGCCCTGCCAGAGTCCGCCGTCAAGGTAGATGCGTCCGAGCTTGACCATATCGTCGCTGCGGATATAGAGGCCAGTTGCACCGACGGGGTATTTATGCGGACATTTTGACCAGGCGACCTCGCGGCATCCGATCTTCGAAAAGAGCCGGTCCATAAGGAAATCGTCGAGTTTCTCGCCCGAGATCTTTGTGACGACGCGGGAGATGAGGTAGTATGCGGCGTCGGAGTAGACTCTCTGCTCACCCGGCGCGTAGACGAGCTCGCGGTCGAGAGTGAGAAAGAGGAAATCGTCGGTCGGGTATTTGGTGATATTTTCGGTGTCGATGTCAAGGAAGCCCTTGGCGTATCCGATCTCGTGGCGCATGACGTTGTCGAGAGTTACGTTCGCCCATTTTTCGGCGGGGATGCCGTAGGATGCAAGCTCGTCGGCAAAGATCTCCGCGATCGTGGTCTCGGGGGTAAGCTTGCCCTCGTCGAAGAGCATACCGATCGCGGTCACGCAGAAGAATTTTGCGACCGAGTAGCAGTTCTGGCAGGGATTGCCGGGGAGTCTTTTGAGCGTTTCGTCGCCGTCGGCGGTGGAAACCGTGATTCTGTAGGTGTTGATCCCGTTCTCACGGGCAATGCTGTCAAGTCTTTCAAGAAGCTCGTTCATAGTCTTGTACCTCGTATCGGATTTTTTATTATTATACTATTTTTTGACGATAAATGCAAGTGATAATCTGATTTTTATTCACTAACCGTCAAAATACCATTGACAATTCGGCTAAAATGTGGTATGATTAACCTATCCAAATATCATCAAGATAAAAAAGGAGAATTATCATGAAGAAAACACTTTCGCTGATCATTTCGATGATTATGATCATCGCGGCGATCGCTCCCATGAGCACCGCAAGTGCTGCTGAAGTTGATCCTCTTGCTTGGCTCGAGGCTCAGCCCGACGGTACCATCGTGTACATGCCGAACTTCAACGGCGAGCCCGGCGTTTACGAGCCCGGATTCCTCTCCGGTGACCCCGTTGTTACCGTTGACGCGACCAATCCCAACACGATGACCATGACCTCTGGCACCAATAAGTCCAAGTCCTATTGGGGCGGATTTATCGAGACCCTTCCCCTCAACGAGCGCACCTGCTACACCATTTACTTCACCTTAACCCGTTCCACCAAGTCCGCTATCGGTATATATCCCGATTCCGTATACGGTATGTACGGTTACCCCGCCCACACCAAGCTCATGAACAAGGGTAGCTCGCTCATCGGCCACGATTATCTCTACTATGAGACCCTCGGCGTAGACGTTCCCACTCTCGTGGAAGGCTCTATCTGCGTTCAGGAGTTCGCACTTGAGGTAAACGGCGTTGATACCAGCCTTGCATACTACATCAAGACCAACGCGGGCGAATGGTACAAGATGGACCAGTCGCAGGAAGGCGAGATCGAGTTCTTCAACGCTGACGTTCTCGGACTCTTCTTCTACGTTTACTACTCCGATCAGATCACTACCGTCAGCGACTGCTACGTTGTTAAGGGACTCTCCTTCGGCGAGGTAGTATATCCCGATCCCACAACCGCTCCCGAACCCACCGAGGCTCCCGAGGTTACCGATGCCCCCGAGACCACCGAGGAAGAGAAGACCGATGCTCCCGAGGCAACCGATGCTCCCGATGCTCCCGAGTCGACCAAGACAGCTCCCGTTGTTGACATCAGACCCGAGCAGACCGAGGCTCCCGCCGAAAAGAAGGGCTGCGCTTCGCTCATCTCTCTGCCCGCACTCATCATTCTTGCCGCAGCAATGCCCGTCATCGCTCGCAAGAAGAGAAAATAATTATTAAATCATTTTTTGGCTGAGTCATTAACCGTGGCTCAGCCACATTTTTTCTTACCTAATATAATAATACTGCAAAAAAGTCGGTATCAAAATCAAAAATCCCTTGCAATCCGCTTGTGAATTTGATATAATAGTTGTGTATTATTTAATCGGAGGTGTTATTATGACCGAACCTAAACAGAGAAAAGATATGAATCCCGAATTTATGTGGGATTTTACACACATTTATGCCACCAAGGCTGACTGGGAAGCCGCACTCAAGGACGCCGAGCAGGCGATCGGGGTTGCCGCATCCTTCAAGGGCAAGCTGACCGCATCTGCAGAGGCTCTCGCGGACGGTCTCGACGCTATCTACGGCGTTTCCGAGAAGTTTGAGAAGGCATACAGCTACGCATTCCTTCATAAGGAAGCAGACAACTCGGATCCCGAGTATCAGGAAATGTCCGCGATCGCAATGAGCCTTTACGTCAAGTTCAGCACAGCGATCTCCTATGCAGACCCCGAAATGCTCTCCGCGGGCAAGGAGACTCTTCTTTCCTATCTCGATTCCTGCCCGAGACTCGAAAAATACCGCTTCACCATCACCGATCTCATCCGCTCGGCTGAGCACGTTCTCGACGAAAAGAGCGAGGCACTCCTTGCGGGTATGAGCGAGGGCGCAAGCGCACCCGGAGAGGCATACGATATGCTCACGGGCGTTGATATGGAATTCCCGAACGTCATCGGCGAGAATGGCGAGGAGCTCCCCCTCACCGGCGGAAACTTTGGCGTTTACCGCGAGAGCGAGTGCCGCGCAGTACGCGAGGACGCTTTCGGGAAGATGTTCGGCACCTACAAGAAGTTCATCAACACCATCGCGGCAACCTACGGCGGATCGGTCAAGTTCGATTGCTTTCGCGCAAAGGCTCGCGGATATGCGTCCGCACGCGAGGCGGCTCTCTCCTCGGGCAACGTACCTCTTTCCGTCTACGATAACCTCATCGACGAGATCCACGCGGCTCTGCCGACGATGAAGAAGTATCTCGATCTCCGCGCAAAGGCTATGAAGAAGGAGAAGGTCGATATGTTCGATCTCTACGTTCCGATGGTCGAGGGCGTTGCCGAGACTCTGCCCTATGAGAACGCGAAGGAGCTTGTCAAGGCTGCCTGCGCACCTCTCGGCGAAAGATACCAGGCACTCCTCGACGAGGCGTACAACAACCATTGGATCGACGTTTATGAGAACAAGGGCAAGAGCACGGGCGCGTTCTCCGCGGGCGTTTACGGCGTTCATCCCTACGTAATGCTCAACTACACCGATACTCTCGACGACGCATTCACCCTCGCGCACGAGCTCGGACACGCTATGCACTCCTATTTCTCGAGCGAGGCGCAGGATTACGTCAACCACGACTACCGCATTATGGTAGCCGAGGTCGCATCGACTGTAAACGAAGTCCTTCTGACCAAGTATCTCCTTAAGACCGAGACCGACCCGAAGAAGCGCGCGTACATCCTCAACCACTTCCTTGAGGGCTTCCGTACGACGGTTCTCCGTCAGACCCTCTTTGCCGAATTCGAGCGCGAGTCTCACGCAATGTGCGAGGCGGGCAAGCCCCTGACCGCGCAGGCACTCTCCGCAGTTTATAAGGCACTTATCTCGAAGTACTATGAGGGCGCGGAGATCAACGATATTATGCAGTACGAGTGGGCGTACATCCCCCATTTCTACCGCGCGTTCTACGTTTACCAGTACTCGACGGGCTTCTGCTCCGCTGTTGCCATCGCGGGCAAGATCGCGGAGGGCGGCGATCCCTCGGATTATCTCAAGTTCCTCAGCACGGGCGGCTCGGATTATCCGCTCGAGGAGCTCAAGATCGCGGGCGTAGACCTGACGAAGCCCGATACCGTCCGCAGCGCAATGAAGATCTTCGACGAGACCGTCGATGAGCTTGCGAAACTGATTTAATTAGTGACTAGTGACAGTAAAAGTGACTAGTGGAAGGTGAATTTCCGCCCGAAAGGGCGGAAATTTTCATTTAAATAAAGCGGAAAGTTTTTTGAAGAGTCAAGAGAAACTTTTTTTCAAAAAAAGTTTCTCTTGTGGGGTACGGGGCAACGCCCCGATTGTGCTTCAAACGGTCGCCGCCCTCGGTGACCGTTTGGAAGGAGTAAAATTTCCCCTCGCGGGAAATTTTTGCTCCTTCACTCTTATGATCAACCTCTTATGGTGAATAAATTAGAAATTCATCGAACAAATTTGCATAAAGGTCTTGACAAAAGGCAAACTACATTGTACAATATATAGTAGAATATTCGACGCAAAATCCCAAAATATTGGGTTTTTCGTTTTTTCTATAAATTTGGTTTCCGGGAGACAAAAATGTCATACAACAGACGGACACTCTCTCCCGACTCTCCCTGCGCGATCGCGGCGGCTCTGCTCTTTTTTGCCGCGGCGGCGATAAGGACTGTCGGGTTTATTCTGTCGTACAGCGGCGAGCTGCTCATATTTGACCTTGTGGTTGAGCTGATCGTGCCCGCTATCTGCTGCCTGATCTTCGGCGGCATGCTTATTTCAAGAAAAAAGAGCCTTATACCGACGGTATTCCCCCTGATCGGCGGCTCACTCTATATAATTTTCCGCGCGCTCGGTCTCGAGCTCTGGCAGACCGTGACCGTGACAGCACTCTACGCGCTCTTCGCCCTCGTCTACATCCTCACGGTGACGGGCATTCTCGGAACACGCCGCGTGCTGATGTTCTTCTGCGTCGGCGCGTCCGTCCTCTGCATCTTTATGGGCTCAAGGTCCGCACAGGGGGTAAATTCGATGCTCGGCATCATTTCCCTCGTCCTGATCCTCGCCGCCATCTTCTTTGAATCGGTCGGAATGAGACGCGGACGGCAGTATTGATCGAATAGTATTTTGGCTGATCCATCAATTAATGGATCAGCCTTTTTGTATTCAAAATCAATATGTTTTTACAAATTGACATCCTCATCCACCGCGCCTCCGCCCGAAATTTTGCTTCACGTTCTCAAAAAGCGCGATCGCGGGCTCCTTCCACCGTCGTCAAGCGACGGTCCCCCTCCCTCCCGGAGGGAGGCAAAGGGTTTGTGCAAATTTCGATGTTTCTATAGCAAATATTGTTTGTATCTGTAATTTTGTATACTTAAATAGGAATATTTTATTGAAAAAGTTTGCAAATACTCTGTTACGAGTGCAAATGGGTTCTAAATTAATATTCCTTCTTGCTGTATATAGATTAATATAAAACGATGTTCGCTGAAATGCGATGAGAATAGGAACAACCCTTTACCTCCCTCCGGTGAGGGAATACCTGCGTACCGCAGCTTGGGACCACACGAACGTGTGGTGGAAGGAGCCCGCGATCGCGCTTTTTTATGTTTTGCCACATAAGCTTCGGGCGGAGACGCGGTGGATGAGGATGTCAAGAAAGAAAAACGGACGGAAAACCCAACCTTTTATATAATAAAAATCCCCGTTGCGATATTTTGTAACATATAGAAAGCAATTTCTTATTGAATTGGCGCGGAAATATATGGTATAATAAAAGTTGAGCGTGCAAAAAACGTGATTTTTCCGACTTTTAAAAAAATTTTTCGAAAAAAACAAATTTTTTTCCGAAACCATGCAACCAAATCGAAATTTTGTTGTGTATATAGGTGTAGGGGAACAAGAATAATCCGAACTGGTTTTTTGGCGACAAATATTCGCCATCAGTTCGTCAAACGCCTTGATAGTATTAATATACAATCTTCGGCGTTTTCCTGCTGCTGACAAATATTTGTCAGCCAAAAAATCTCCGACCTCAAAGCCTTAATTTTTAGGTGATTTTTGGTGCGGAGGACAACGCAAGGTATTAACCTTGCTAGGACGACAAACCGAAAAGCGCCCAAAAGTATGGCTTTGAGGCCAGTTCGGATTATTCTTGTTCCCCTACCGCAATGGAGGCATCATGCAAGACGACAAAATTGTAGAGCTGTATTTTGCAAGAGACGAGCAGGCGATAGCGGCGACGTCGGCAAAGTACAATAACTACTGTATGAATATCGCTATGAATATTCTTCATAACAACGAGGACAGCGAGGAATGCGTCAACGACGCGCTTCTGGCGGCTTGGAATTCGATTCCGCCGCACCGTCCCGAAAAGCTCTCCGTATTTCTCGGAAAGCTGACGAGGAACATTTCGATCAACCGTCACAAATCGCTCCATACGCAGAGACGCGGCGGAGACGATTTTGCTCTCTCGCTCGAGGAGCTCGACGAATGCATCGAGGATCCCCGCTCGCTCGGAGATGATCCCGAGGAGCTCGGACGCGCCATCAGCGATTACCTCTACACCCAATCAAAGGAAATGCGGCAGGTCTTCGTCCGCCGCTACTTCCACAGCGACCCGATCGCCGACATCGCGGTGCGATTCGAGATGACCGAATCAAAGGTCAAGTCGATCCTCCACAGAATGCGGCTCGGGCTCCGCGACCATCTAACCGAACACGGAATACACATTTAAGGTAACAAAGAAGACATGAAAAACGAAATTTTGGCGCAAGCCATGACCCATATCGACGACGCGCTGATCGCCGAGGCGGACGAGAGACCCGCGAAGGGCGCAAAAGTCACCTCGAGAAGCCTGATGCGCAGCGTTTACCGATGGGGATCGGTTGCCGCAGTCGCGCTGATCGCAGTCGGCGTGCTTCTGGCGGGCAATCTCGGCGGACAGGACGTTCTCCTCTACGGCGAGAGCATCGCTGATCAGCCCAGAACGGTAAACGAATACATCCCCCGCTCGGTGGCATACGTTGTTGATACCATCGAGATCGAAACCATCAATCTCCCCCTTGAGCTTGAATTCAGGAAGGAAACCAAGCTCACGCTTACAGAGGGCAGCATGATCGTACTTGACGAACAGGGCAATACGGTCTATGAGGGACGCGAGTATCTTGCATCGGGCAAGACCTCGATCTGCCTTATCCTTCCCGGCGACGTCGATGAATGCGTCATCGAGCAGAGCCGCGGCGAAAACATCGTACTCACTCGGAATACAGAGTCCGGCATTTGGTACGTTTATATAGAAAAATAATAAAAGTAAAATATTTTCACACAAAAAGGAGAAAAACCAAAATGAAGAAACTTATTGCACTTATTCTTGCTTGCCTTATGCTCACCATGAGCTTCGTCGCTTGCACCAAGGGCGAGGGTGAGACTACCACCGAGCCCACCGACAACCAGACCGAGGCACCCGCAGGCGAGCAGACCACCGAAGAGGTTACCGAGGCTCCCGTAGAGCTTCCCTACAAGTCCGCTATCGAGCTCCTCAACATCATCTTCAACGGCTACAACGCAGCACAGGCTACCGATGATACCAAGCTCTACGTTGCAGGCGGCAACATCAACAACTTCGACACCACCAGCATGGAAGGCCCCGCAGCATTCGTTCCGCTTGCTGACGAGGACTACGACCAGAACCTCGGCATTCCCGCAGCTCAGGTTGCTTCCATCGAGTCCGCAGCTTCCATGTTCAACATGATGAACACCAACGTATTCAACTCCTTCGCAGTTCAGTTCAAGGCAGGCACCGACGTTGATGCTGCTATCAACGCTATCAAGGAGAACATCCTTGCTCGTCAGTGGATCTGCGGCGCACCCGAGAAGCTCGTTATCATCAAGTGCCCCGGCGACTACATCGTTGCTGTATGGGGAGCAGTTCAGTTCGGCGGTATCGTTGATCCTTACGCTGCAAGCATTCCCACTCTCGTTGAGGGCGCAACCGTTGTTGTTGAGCACTCCTTCGCTCAGTAATTAATTCATATACTTACGTTATAGGGGATATCTGCCCGATTTGGGCAATATCTCCTTTAAAATGACCCAAAACCACCCAAAGGAGCACAAAAAATGCTTTTTTCGAGTATTTCATTCTTATTTTTCTTTCTGACCGCGATAATAGTTCTTTACTACGCAGTCCCCTTTAAGCTCAAGAACACGGTACTTCTCCTGTTCTCCCTCTTCTTCTACGCCTGGGGCGGAGTCAAGTACGCGGGCATTATGCTTATCGCGATCACACTCGGATATATATTCGGTCTTCTGATCGAGAAATACCGCGAGAGAAAGATCGCAAAGGTCTTTGTCGGACTTGCAGTAGCCTGCATAATCTCCTTTATGCTCTACTTCAAGTACATGGACTTCTTCATAGACAACTTCAATAAGCTTCTCGGAACCGAGATCCCGCTTCTGAAGATCGTCCTTCCCATCGGTATTTCCTTCTACACCTTCCAGATCATCTCCTACGTCGTTGACGTATACCGCGGTGAAAAGGCGCAGAAGAACCCGATCAACCTTGCCGCTTACGTTGCAATGTTCCCCCAGCTCATCGCGGGTCCCATCGTTCGTTACCACGACGTTGCCCTCGAGCTTGAGCAGAGAACTCACAGCTTCGATAAGATCGGCGAGGGCGTCCGCCGCTTCGTTATCGGTCTTGCAAAAAAAGTCCTCATCGCAAACTCGATGTACGACCTCAGCGAGATCATGTACGCCGCAGAGGAAAAGACCGTCCTTATGTACTGGATCTACGCGATCTCGGTAGCTCTTTATATCTATTTTGACTTCTCGGGCTACTCGGATATGGCGATCGGTCTCGGTAAGGTATTCGGTTTCCACTTCCTCGAGAACTTCAACTATCCCTATATTTCCAAGAGCGCGACCGAATTCTGGAGAAGATGGCATATGTCCCTCGGCTCCTGGTTCCGCGATTACCTCTATATCCCGCTCGGCGGAAACCGCGTTCCCAAGTGGCGTCACGTTATCAATATCTTTGCCGTTTGGCTCTTCACCGGCTTCTGGCACGGTGCATCCTGGAACTTCATCCTCTGGGGCGTGTTCTTTGGAGTGCTCCTTCTGATCGAGAAGTTCTGGCTCCTCAAGGCGCTCAATAAGAGCCGCGTGCTCTCGAGAGTATATATCCTTCTCGCGGCACTCCTCAGCTTCGTGGTATTCCAGATTCCCACTCTCGGCGAGGCATTCAGCTATATCGGCGGTATGTTCGGCGCGGGCGGAATCGCATTCTCCTCGGCTGAGACCCTCTACCACCTCAAGAGCTATGCTGTGCTCCTCGTTATGGCTGCAGTCGGCGCAACTCCCGTAGTAAAGATGCTTGCAACCAAGTTCTCCGAGTCGAAGAAGCTCGGCAAGATCGCAAACGTCCTCGAGCCCGTTATGATCGCGGTGCTCTTCGTTGTTGTAGTCGCATTCCTCGTTGACTCGTCCTCGAACCCCTTCCTCTACTTCAGATTCTAATAAGGAGGTAAAGACAAATGAATACTAAGATCAAGAATATTGTAAACTGTGTTGTTTTCGGGATCCTTATCTTTGGATTTGCTCTGCTTTTCCTTATTATGCCCAAGCCCGAATTTCTCAACAGTGAACGCCGTCCTGCGGCGGCATTCCCCGAGCTGAGCCTTGAGTCGATCATGAAGGACGGACTCGAGTACGGCGACAGCTTTATGAAGCAGTTTGATGACAACTACACCCCCGATAACTTCCCCTTCCGCGATTTCTTCCGCAATCTCAAGTCGACCGTGAACACCTACGTGTTCAATAAGTCGGATAAGGACGGCGTTTACGTTGTAGACGGCGTTGCGGCAGAGATGCAGGAGAAGATCGACGAGGAGTCGATCGCTCACGCGGCTGAGAAGCTTTCCTTCATCTACGAGAAGTTCCTCAAGGATAAGGGAATCAAGCCCTATATGTCGATCATCCCCGACAAGGGATATTTCCTCTCCGAGCAGAACGGATATCTTTCGATGGACTACAGCGAGTTCATCGAGAAGATGCTCTCGAACGTTGAGTTCGTCGAGTACATTGATATTACCGGCAAGCTCTCGATCGAGGACTACTACTCGAGCGACACACACTGGCGTCAGGAGCAGCTCGTTGACGTAGCCGAGACCATCGTAAACGCAATGGGCGGCAGCTATTCTAGCACCTTTGAGACCAACAAGCTTGACGTCGATTTCTACGGCGTATACGCAAGCCGTGCGCCGAAGCCTCTCGATCCCGAGACCATCTACTACCTCACCAACAAGAATCTTGAGGGCGTAAAGGTCATCGACTGGGAGCACGGCGGTCGAGAGATCAGCCTCTACGATATGGAGAAGGCGCAGAGTATGGATGCTTACGATATGTTCCTCTCGGGCGAGCTTTCGAAGGTTACCATTGAGAACCCGAACGCAAAGACCGACCGCGAGCTTGTTGTCTTCCGTGATTCTTACGGCAGAAGCCTGCTTCCCCTTATGGTTGAGGATTACGCAAAGATCACGGTCATCGACATCCGTTACCAGATCCCGCAGATCCTTCTGATGGGCGTAAACTTTGAGAACGCGGACGTGCTCTTCCTGTACAGCACGCTGATTCTCAATAACAGCTCGGAGCTGAAGTAAGTACTGTCTCGCTTGCGCGAGAGTTAAGATTGGCTTCGCCGAGTTAATATTCGCCTGACGGCGAAGTTTAAGGATAATTTCCTCGCAGAAATGCGAGGAAATTTTCTATTTTATTAACCTTTTGTTTGCGAATGTGTGCTATACTAATGGTGCAAAAAAGAAAAGGAGGGAAGGAAATGTCCCAAACGATATACGTTGTCATAAGCCAGACGGGAACGATCCTTTCCCGAATTCTGAAGGTTATCACGGGCGCGAAGTACAATCACGCGTCGCTGAGCCTCGTCCCCGACCTTGAGACTATGTACTCCTTCGGCAGGCTCCACCCCTATAATCCCGTCCACGGCGGATTTGTCGAGGAGTCGCCGCACAGAGGCACTTTTAAGCGTTTCCGCAACACGAAGGTGACGGTCCTTTCGATTGCAGTGACCGACGAGCAGTACCGGGCACTCAAGGAGAAGCTTGAGTCGATGCTTGAAAACAAGGATCGCTACCATTATAATTATGTTGGTCTTTTCCTTGCGGGCGTGAAGATACCCTACCATCAGCGCAGATGCTATTATTGCTCGGAATTTGTCAAGGAGATGCTCGTCCGCCATGGGATCAGAGGCGCGGATCAGCTCGCCTCGATCGTCGAGCCGATGCATTTTCTCCAGCTCCCCGACGCGAATTACGTCTATTGCGGCAAACTGCGAGACTTTGCGGAAAAACAAGGAAATAAATAGAGTGCAGAGTGCAGAGTTAAGGAAAATTTCCGAGCAAGCTCGGAAATCAGAAGTAAAATAATTTTGTTTTGCTTTGACAAACTATTGTTTCGCGATAAACAATAATTTGGTCAATAAAAAGATACTCGGAAATCTTTGAAGTAATCTTCATTGATTTCCGAGTTATTTATTATTTGGTTAATAAACGTTTAGCCGTACGGGAGTCGAACCTAATTGCCTCACGGCGATTACTTTTCGCGTATTTCGGCGTGCTTTTACTCGCAAGGTTAATACCTTGCTTCGCAAAATCCCA
>JAZSEA010000018.1:0-4374 GCA_045531455.1 Eubacteriales bacterium | reverse complement strand
GAACGACATGGCTACGTCCGACTTCATATATTAATATTATCAAGGAAAGAACTGTAGTTATCGGGAAAATCTGCCCGACAAAACCAATTATGTTCGACTCCCGTACGGCTAACCAAGAAGGAAGTGAAAAAATGAAGAGCAGGCGTATACCCCGCGACAAGAAGGGTTTGCTCGTCAGACTGTATGATGACGCCGCCGCTGCGGCAGAAAAGATAATCAATAAAGGTAAAAAGCTGAAAAAGGGATACAACCCGCGTGCGCTTTGTGCAAATCTCGCCATGGCGGGTGCGGGATTCTTACTCGGGGGAGCGGAGATATATTTTTCGGCATCGCCTTTCGGCGTTGCGTGGCTTTGTGCATCACCGAGCGGAATTCCGTATATTCTCGTCGGGGTTCTGCTTTCATCCTTGATGAGAGGAGAAGAGACTCTTGTTTTTGCGTTGAGTGCGGTATTTGCGGTCGGTCTGCGAGTGCTTGTCAGATGTGCGGTTGAACCGCCGAGGGATCGTAGGATATCCGAGTCTCTCTTCAAAGAAAGCGCATATCTGAGAATGGCGACCTCTGCGGTCGCCGCATTTGCCGTTGGCTTTTACCGTGCCTTTGTCGGCGGATTTTACTTATACGATCTCGGCGGTTGTATTACCTCGACCGTCGTTGCTCCCGTTGCGACCGCGCTCTTTATGCCGCTTTTTGCGGAAAACCGCGATCAGCTTCCCGAACGCGATTCATCGGCGGGCAAGCTGCTTTCCGAGTCGGCTTATTTTGCTCTGCTTTTTTCTCTGAGCGTGGCGGCATCCGGCTTTGAGTTCACGGGACTTTCACCGGTTCATATCGCGATCACGGCGGCGATCCTTTATACCGTGCGGACAAGAGGTGCCGCGCGCGGAATTGCGGCGGGAATACTATGCGGTGCTGTTGCGGGCTTTGATTACGCCGTGATATACGCGATAGGCGCGGCAGGCGCGGGACTTTTTATGAACCTTTCGATCCTTGCCGCCGCGACCGCAATACCGATAAGCGGCGCGTTGCGGTCTGTATTTTTCTCGGATGCCGACGGATTCATCACTCTTTTTCCCTCGCAGGTCGCGGGACTTGCCGTGTTTTGTCTGATCTCGCTTTTCGGCGAAAGACTTGAGTTCTCTGCGGAAAATGCGGAGGACGCCGCATCCGCTCCCGTAAGACCCGAGGGAAGCCGCGAGAGGATGCGCGAGCTTTCTGATGCATTCGCTCGGCTTGCCGACAGCTTTTCCGAGCTTGCAAGAACGCGCAGACGCCCGACAGAGGGCGAGCTTCGTGCCGCCTGCGACAAGGTCTGCGACAGAGTTTGCCTCAAATGCCCGAACAGAAATCTCTGCTGGAATCTCGAATACGCCTCGACCCTCGATATCATATCAAAGATCTGCACGGCGGTCTCGGTCAAGGGGTACGTCGAGACCGAGGATCTTCCCGAATATATGCAAAAGCGATGCCCCTTCCTCGATGAAATTACCGACGGCGTAAACACCTCCGCAACCGAGCTAATCCGCGAATGCCTCGAGGACGGAAGGCTTTCGGGCTTTTCGGCGGATTACCGAGCAGTCTCCGCGGCACTTGCAGAGGCGGCTCTCGAGGATCAGCGCGAGAACACAGAGGACATCGAGCGTACCGAGCGCGTCCGCAGGATCCTCCGCGATGCGGGGATAAGGTTTTCAAGCGTCAGCGCGGTAGGAAAAAGAAGGATCGTCATCAGAGCCGAAAATGTGAATCTTTCGCGCTCGAATCTCCGTGCGGCTGAATTGAGAAAGAGTCTTGAGAAGGCTGTAGGATGCCTCCTTGGACCGCCGATGCTCTTTCCGCTGAACGGCGGAATGTGCCTTGAATTTGTAACGAGACGACGTTTTTCGGTCAGCTTCGGAGCGGCGCGATCATCAGCGGAAAAGGGCGATCCTTGCGGAGACAATATCTGCCGCATCGACAACGGCGAGGATTATTTCTACGCCGTCATCTGCGACGGAATGGGGCAGGGAAGCCGCGCAGCGTTTGCCTCGGGCGTCTCGATAGGATTTCTAAAACAGATGCTCGAAGCCAAAATGAGCGTTGAGACCTCGCTCTCGGTACTCAACGCCTGGCTCCGCGCAGACCGAGAGGAATGCTCGGTCAGCATCGATATACTCAAGATCGATCTGCTGACGGGCAAGGCGGCAATATACAAGGGCGGAGCCGCGGCAAGCTATCTTCGCCGCGGACGCGACGTCTTTCCGATCGAATCCGAGGGCTTTCCCGTCGGGATACTAAAGCAGACCGCCGCGATAAGGACGGATATCGACCTCCGCGCGGGCGACGTCATAATGATGGGCTCGGACGGCATCGATCCCGAATGCAAGATCGCGCGTGGCGCAGAGGTCTGGCTTCTCGATCTTCTCGAAGCGGTCGACGCGGAAAAGCCCGAATCCACAACTCAAGCCGCCAAGCGCACCGTCAGCGCCGCGAGACAGGCGGGAAGCGGCGACGATATTGGCGCGCTCTACGTTGCCGTATCCGCCGAGCCCTTTGAGGGTGAATAAAATTCGTCCGTTTTATTGACAAGCTTCTCCGAAAATGATATAATGTAATAAATAACATTATTGATTCTCAAAGGAGAAAGATCATGATCATTTCAACCGACAACAGCGTAATGCGCTATGCTTACGGCGACAAGGAATCCATCAGAATGTGCAAGGAGGCGGGATTCGACGGAATCGACTACTCTCTCTTCAAGATGCAGCCCGATAACGACATCCTCAACCTTCCCGACGAGGAGCGCAAGGCTCTGGCTTACGATCTGCGCAACTACGCGGAAAAGATCGGCATCTGTTTCCCGCAGGCTCACTCGGATTTCGAGACCCGCTACGGCGAGATCGGAAATTCGGTTCATTACAACAACCTTCTGCGCAGCCTTGAGTTCGCATCCTGGATGGGCATTCCCCAGATCGTCGTACATACCGTAAAGTACGGCATCCCCGAGGACGAGAGCTTCGACGTTTACGAATACAACCGTCCCTTCTTCTCGGATCTCATTCCCATTGCCGAGAAGCTGAATCTCAAGATCGGTATGGAAAACCTTTTCATAAAGAAGAAAAACGGCGACTTCAACTATATCGGCGTTCTCGGAACGGCAGAGGAGATGAACGCTTACCGCGATTCCTTCAATTCCGACGTTTTCGTGACCTGCTGTGACATCGGACACGCCGCAGTCGTCGGAGTTGATCCCGCAGAATTCATCCGCGGAATGTCGAAGGACAAGCTGACGATGCTCCACGTTCAGGATACCGATTTCAAGGGCGACCGCCATTGGCTCCCCTACGTCGGAAAGCACGATTGGAACGCCGTAACCTCCGCGCTCGCAGAGATCGGATACGAGGGCAATATGAACCTCGAGGTACTCCATTTCTATGACAGATTCCCCACAAAGGATCTGATGCAATCCGCGCTTGGACACGCCGCAAAGGTAGCCCGCCACCTCGCAGACGAGGTTGAGGCGAAGAAGGCGGCACTGGCTAAATAATTATTTAACCCCGCACGTCGTTCTGTGCGGGGGGTAATACGATAATAACTTCCGAATAGCGTGAGGTGTATCTATGAAAAAAATCCTTTCGTTCTTCTTTGCGGTGTCGTTATGCTTGATGTTGCATTCTTGTGGAGCACCCGATAATAGCAGTATTGGTAATGAATCTGACTCTGACGTTGAGTCAACAAAAGATTTTTCTGATGTGTCGTTAGTTCCGGATTCTTCTGAAGCTCCGGAGTCTTCAGAAGAATCGGAATTGATATGGGAGTTGAAACCGTACATTGATATTCCTCATGAAATCAGACCGTATGACAGTACCGTTGAATATCCAAAAGAAGTAATAAATACATTCATTAGCCTTCCGAAAATATATGAAGAAACTATAGAAGGTCTGCATGTTAAGATCGAGTTTTTTGATGATACGGTATATATGCATGACTATATTCTTTCAAGGATTACATTACGCAATAATACCGGCGGAGATATTGAGTATTATGGAATTCAAATGGGTACAAGCGGAGTTTTCATCAAATCGGCAAATGAGGATTCAGCAGAGTCGTATTTGTTCGCAAGAAGGTCCAGTAAGTTCATTTTTAATGGCGATTGGTCGGATAACCGTGTGTTGAAAAACGGAGAAACCTTCGTTTATGAATCAATACATTTTATGGATCACGAGTTCTTCGCAGAAGGTAATGATTACAGTTATTTTTTCAGCATATTCGATATTGGACCATTGGAAAATGAGAATAAAGGATATAGTCTGACCTTTCCCGTAGAGATTTTGATTGGTGATTAACAAAATAGGCTGCCCATTGGCGTGATACTCCGTTAAGAGTATCACGCCAATG
>JAZSEA010000100.1:0-19866 GCA_045531455.1 Eubacteriales bacterium | reverse complement strand
CTCCGATCCGACTTAGGGTGATGACGTTTTCAATGTAGATGAGCTTCTGGTTCAGCTCGGCGGATAGGATCTCAGCGATGGTGGGCATGGGGGTGCTCCTTTCGGGGGTGGTGAAAACAGAGCTGCCCGGCGGACAGCTCTGATGTGATCACGGTGCAAACAAAATTTGGAGATAATCCTGACGGCAGTCCAGGATTCGGGCGACGGAAATGACATCTGCATCGATCCGATAGATGGCGATGCGTTTCCCGCAGATCAGATAGCGCAGATCCGTACTCTGCCCCAGCTTGGCCTCCAGGGACGGGCCCAGATGGGGATGGTCTTTCAGCTGGGCGCAGGCATCCAGAATGCCTCGGGAAATGCGTGCTGCGGCCTGGGGATTTCCCAGGACCTGGCTGATGTAGCGGCGCAGCTCCTGTAGGTCCCGGATGGCCTCCGGCGTGTATCGGATGGTCATGCCTGAGACTCCAGAAGTGCATAGGCATCTGCCTCGGAGACCCATCCCTCTTTGGCGGAGGAGTCCCAGCCCTGCCGGACCTCGGCCATCAGGCGCTGGATGGACTTTGCCTTCAGGTACTCGGCATTTTCCGGGGAGAGCAGGAAGGGAAGCCCCTGGGAATGGAGGGACTGCTGGATAAAGATATTGACGGCATCCGTCAGAGTCAGGCCGTAGGTGGCAAAAAGGGATTCAGCCTGGGACTTGACCTCCGGGTTGATGCGCATTTGGAAGGTCCCGGTTTTGGGTGCGGTGGCGGGATTGAACATGATGATCCTCCTCCTTTGGGTATAGTATACCCGAATTATGGGAGGATGTCAATACAATGTCATTACACGAAACGCCAGGACATGGTTTGGGCGATGACATAGGAGCCGCTTTCACGGAGATTGGGCTCCGTGGAGGAATCGTCGGCCCAGATGATGCGCCCCTTTTCGTCAAAGGAAACGGCGGTGTCGGTGATATCGGAGCCTGCGTCCCGGAGCTGCCACGCATACGGGGCGGTGAAGACCAGCTCCACGGTTTTGTCGTAGATGCTGGTGACCAGCCAGCGCAGGCGCAGCTCGGCCTTGTCCGGGTCGAAATAGCAGGGGTTGCCGCCGGAAATGCCGTTGTGGGCGTAGTCCACGCCGATCAGGTAGGCATCGTGGAGACTGTTGGTGCAGTCCAGGAAGTGGGTGATGTCGGACGGGGATCGGATGGGTGTGTATGACATGGGGATTACCTCCAATGTTCTGGGGAGATCGGGCGGTTAGTTCTTTTCTTTGGTATTGCCCTTGGCGGTGTTGAGGATAGATCGGCAAGCTTGTTTTCTGCCATGTATATCACCTCTTGGGTGAATTATATAATGAAATCCTTGCTCGAGCAAGGATGAAATCTGCTGCGCAGATGAAATCCTTGGCTTCGCCTCAGATGAAATGAAATCCATCCACCGCCGCAGCGATTTCATCCGACCGAAGGGAGGATTTCATCATCGAAGATGATTTCACCCACCCGCAAGGGTGGATTTAGTTGAAAAACCGACAAGTCGAAACTTGTCGGTTTTTCTGGCGGAGGGGGTGGGATTCGAACCCACGTGCGGTTGCCCGCAAACTGATTTCGAGCAGCTGTAAAGCAGGCTCGCTCTGTCCCTCACTATCCCTAATTTCCGCAAATTTCCCGCAATTAGTGACCGCTTTCTTGCCCCTTCCGAGAAAAATGCACGGCTAATGCAAGGCCAAAGGGACGGGCGGTCACTATTCAATTATCTAAGTTTTTTCAGATATTCCTCAACATTCAAATATTGGATGTCGTTTGCTACATCATTTTCGCCACGGTAAATTACATACTTTCCAGTAATTGTTCCAAAACGATGTTCTGTTTCGGCACACTTTCTTTCGTCGATTAAATGTTGAATCTGCTTAGGATGCTTTTCTGTGCTGTGTTTGATTTCATAAATCGAACAAGATGCTGCGTCGGGATCAAAAACAACCATATCAAACTCACCGGATGCAAAGGTGAGCTGAAAAACCTCGCACTTGGGTTTTGCAAGTTTTGTTTCGAGTAAGACGATATCTTCCATCATCCGTCCTCGAATATCTGTCAGAATTCGCTCTGTCACGCGGTTTCGCTCGGCAAGAGAAAGCATACGGAACACATCGTCCCGCATCAGCGTTTTAACCAAAGCCTCCGCCTGTGCGTAACGCATACCGGGCTGTGAAAAAGCCGTACGGCTCTTCTTCAGATTCAAATCTGTCATGGTCACGATATCAAGATCTACGGTAAGATCAAGCATATCCAGATACTCTCGGATTTCTGTGCGGTGAGCATCACGGATCGTGACACTCTGTTCCGATTTGTTCTTGATCTCCAGCAGTTCACGCAAGCGGTCATTCAGTGCATCCGAATCAATCTGATACAGAATGTCACTCGGCCGATCTTTGTCCCGGATCAGATTTTTGGCAGAGCGAGAAATATCTCCGGATTTGAAATCCCGAGTCAGAACTTCAATTGTAAAACGGTGGTTTATGTCCTCCACTACACGATTGATTGCGCTGGTAAGCTCTTTGGCATCATACAGTTCAATCAGACTCCTGAAGCGTTCACCGTCGGCGTAGTTTTTCAAAGAGTGCTGAATATTCTGAGCGATTGCGCTGTCGACATATTCGTCCGTACTTTGCGCTGTTGCAAAGGTCATACCGTCCGCATTGTAATTAACACCGCCAAGGCTCATTGTTCCGCCATAACGAATATATTCGTCTATCCCTTTGATTCCCAGAACATTTTCAAACTCTGCATAGGGAATAAATGTTGTGTGTACCATAAAACAGCGGTCATAGAGTTCACGTTCTCTTGAAAATAGGAATCCAAGAGAGTCTGTTCCTGACAGAACTATTTTTATGCCCTCGGACGCGTACACATCGGAAAACAAAGCAGCACAATCGATAAAATCGTTCATCATAGTGACCTCATCGATAAACATATAGCGGTATCCCTGCTTTGAAAGCTGTTTCAGATCGATATTGATTTTCGCGAGATCTATGGTCTGATTGATTTGGATAAAAGCTGTTTGCATCAGCATATCCTCAGTCATATCAGCAATTAACTGACGGATCAAGGTTGTTTTACCAGTGCGTCTCAGACCATATAGAATAAACACTCTGTCACGACTTTGACCGTATACGTAGTTATGAAGTTCTTCATAACAGGATCTTTTTTTTAGATCTTTTACCGCTTCTGCATATTGGAAAAGCTCACTTCCTACTTTAACTGAAGAAAAATAGAAGTTATCGGAAAGAATATCCTCGGTTGCTCCTGCTTCCTTCAGCTTCTTCTCCAAATCTTTACGATTGGCGATTTTTTCTGAAAGTTCCTGCAATTCATCCGGTTTTACAATCCGAGCATGCTGCTTTCCGTTTTCGGTCCATTGATAGTAAGGATATCTTTTTCCTTTAATCGTTTTATAGGTAATGTTGCCTGAAGGAAGTTGTGAAATCCATTCCTTGATATATCTGATTCGAACGGTATCCATAAATACACCTCCATGATTCTTGGTGATTTTATTATAACACAGTTAACTTAATTAGTCAAGATAACAAGTTAACTTTTTGATGAAACTTTACAGATTATTTATAAAATTGTTCCCTGTATCATATTATTCATCCCGATTCTCTCTGGACTTTACGTTTCTTTGTGATATCCTTTGTGCTGACAAAACGGAAAGGAGTTACACGATGACAACTGAAGAAAAGATAAAAGGGCTGGAGCACCTCCTCCGAAAATGCCCCGACGTGATCACCGCGCTCCAAGCGTCAAGACTGATCCACGTGAGCAAGAACAGCATCCACGCGGCAATCAACGAGGGCAAGCTCATCGCATACGCCTACCGAGACAAGCGACTGATCAGCAAAGCCGACTTTATCGATTACCTCGCCGCTACCACCGACGACGAAACCGCATGGCAAATACGTCAGAGGGAGAGGATGAGCCATGACGAATAAAGCAAAGAAAGGCGAAAAGCTCTCCGCCGAGCAGATCTGCAAGATCCTACATATCAGCAAACGCAAGTGCGCCTGGATGCTCCAAAACGGAATGATCCCCTGCAAGGACTCCGGCAAGAAAACCCGCCGTTATACCGTCCTGCGAAAAGACCTCGACGCATATATAAAAGACAGCACCGAGCACCCCGAAAAATATTTTATCCCCGTCACCTTTACCTCAAATAACCCCGGCAAACGGGAGCCCGATAAGTACTACCTTTACCCGCATCAGGTCCCCGAAGACTTCCGCCCGTGGCTCGACGATCAGTGGTATGCCCTGCCCGACGTCATCACGCCCAAAGATGTAGAAACCATCCTCGGCTACGAGCACGAATCTGTCCGCCGATGGATCAACCGCGGCTGGCTCCGCATCACCAAAGCACATAACGCCGAGATCGTCCCACGCGAATGGCTAATCGACTTCACCTGCGATTACGCATTTCAAATCATCAAGAAAAGCGAAACACACCGCGAACTGCTGGATAAATACTTCGGTTAATGCATATCCCCCTTCGAGAGTACAACGATTATAGGACGTATAAAACCAAAGATAGAACCGCGAGATTATTTTGTCACGCCGCAAAAATGACACAAAAACTTTCTAAAAACCTATTGACAAAACCCTTGGTATGTGTTATACTATCATTGGACAAGAAAAAAGACCCCCTGTCTGCAGCGGCAACTGCAAGTCGGGGATCTCTCTGTTGACCAAAAGTTTGGACAACTTTATTATAGCACGAATCGCGCTATTTGTCAACAGGGTCTTGTTACTTTTAACAAGAAGGAGGACAAATATGCGTTACTACGTCAATAAAAATGCTCAGGCGAACGGTCAGCACGAAGTACATCGTGCGACCTGCAGTTGGCTGCCCGATGTTGAGAATCGTCAGTATTTAGGCGATTTCCTTACGTCCCAGCAGGCAATCAGAGAAGCACGCAAGTACTACACCAATGTAGATGGCTGTGCTTTCTGCTGCCCTGAGTCGCACAATTCCTAATCAAAGGGGATCGGCGCACTCGGAACGGGTGCGCCGATTTTCATAAGGAGTGTAAATATGAAAAAAATGAAGCTATCTGACTTTGCAACTCTCCAAAGCGGATTGGTGCTGAACAGAAAAGAAGCACGGAGCGAAGAAGAAACGGCAAAGTATTATAAAAGAATCAATATGCGTTCTCTAAGCGAGTACGGAGAACTTGATCGCAATGATTTGGATATATTCCCTTCGGTAGAGATTTTGGATTCGGCAGTTTTGACACAGCCAAATGACATTATAGTAAAACTATTCACACCGATATGTCCTACCTTGATATCGGAAAAAGATAAAGGATTTATTATTCCTTCTCAGCTCGTAGTTATTAGGGTTTTTGACGACCAAGTGCTTCCAGAGTATTTGCGATATTATTTATCTGCTCCCGAAGTTTCAGATCTTATGCTTTCAATTGAAGGCTGGAGATCACAAAGAACTATCAAGGTAAGCACTTTTGCTGATTTGGAAATTCCTATCCCATCAATTGAAAAACAACAATTGATAGCAAAAATATCAGCAATCAATTCAAAAAGAGAGCAACTATATAAAGAACTAATTGAAGAAGAAAAGAAACTAACCACATTAAAACTTCAGAAGTACATCGGAGGAAAAGTATAATGAGCACTTCAAAACAAGATATTGAGAGAGCATTGATGAAAGGCGCAGATTCTCTGCGAGACACAATCGATGCAGCTAACTATAAGGATTATGTTCTTCCCTTGATGTTTGTAAAATATTTGAGCGACACATATGCAGAAAAGGTAGAAGAACTTGAAAAAGAGTATGAGGGTGTTAGACTTGAACGCCAAAAAAGATATCTACCCTTTACTGTTGCAAAGGATTGCTCCTTCACCTCTCTCTACGAACAAAGATACGCCGACAATATTGGTCAGCTTATCAATATGGCTATGCGCCAAATTGAGAACGACAACAATCAGCAGTTAGCCGGAGTATTGAATACCACCGACTACAACAGCGAAAACGCACTCGGTACGCGTGAGCATAAAAATGCAATTCTCCGCGACCTTCTCGAAGATCTGTACCCACTGAACCTTCGTCCGTCTCAAATTCAGGTTAAAGAAGGACAGGTGCCTGCAGATGTTATTGGCGATGCCTATGAGTATATGATCGGTCAGTTCGCAAGTATGGCGGGTAAGAAAGCCGGATCTTTCTATACCCCTGCGGCGGTATCCGAAATTATGGCGCAGATTGTAGACGTAAAGCCCGGCGAGCGAGTTTACGACCCAACGTGCGGTTCGGGATCGTTGCTTATTAAGGCTGCAAAGAAAGAAAACTCCAAGCAGGTTTCCATTTTCGGTCAGGAAGTTAACGGCTCTTCAGTAGCAATGGCAAAGATGAATATGTACATCCACGAAATAAGTGACGCAAAAATCGCTTGGGGTGATACGCTGGCTAATCCTATGTTTAAGGATGACGACGGAAATCTTCTGACGTTTGATGCCATCGTCGCAAATATGCCCTTCTCGAAGGACAAATGGGCAGCAGGCTTCAACCCTGGTGGAGAAGCTGTCGGTAAGGGCAAAAAGGAATTCAAGATGGAAGCAACTCTTGATAAGCACCATCGTTTCGACTGGGGCGTGCCTCCGGCAAGTAAGGGTGACTGGGCGTTCCTTTTGCACATGATTGCAAGTGCTTCTGTAAACGGTAGAATCGCAGCTGTTGCCCCCCACGGCGTACTGTTCAGAGGTGCTGCTGAAGGAAGAATCCGTCAAAGAGTTGTGGATGAGAATTTGCTCGATGCGGTTATCGGTTTGCCGGAAAATCTTTTCTACGGAACACCTATCCCTGCATGCCTTCTTGTGTTTAAGAAGAACCGCACCAATAGAGATGTACTCTTTATTGATGCTTCAGGTAAGGACGAAGACGGAAATCCTCGTTACAAGAAAGATAAAAATCAGAATGTCCTTGAGCAGAAGCACATCGATGCAATTATCCGCGCATACATGGAGCGCAAGGATATCGAGAGGTTCGCTCACGTAGCAACAATCGATGAAATAAAAGAAAATGACTACAACCTTAACATTCCTCGCTATGTTGACACCTTTGAAGAAGAAGCGTTGATTGACATAGAGGAGGTTCAAAGCAACATTGTGCGCCTCAAAGCAGAAATTGCCGAGGTAGAAGCCAAAATGGATGCATATCTTAAAGAATTAGGACTTTGAAAGGAATAGTATTATGTATACAAGATTTTTAACGTATGATTTGAACTACGCAACTTCCGACGAGTATCAGGATTTGTACGATTTAATAGAAGAATACGACTACAAAAAAATCACGGAATCAACTTATAAAATATCAACTAACGAAGGCTGGGAAACTTTTAAAAACAAATTTTATAAAGTAACCCATGCCGGCGACAATGTGAAAGTCATTGTTAAAAGTGAAGACGAGATGAAAGTCTGGACTATACGATAATCTCATATGACGTTACTTGAATTTTTCACCGGATTTATTACGGTATTTGAAAATCCGCTTTGGGATTGGTTGTTCGGAGGACTCCTTGTAACCATTTCAGGAAGCATCGCCTATGCCATAGGCGGATACCTTGGCTATAGCGGAAAGATCGGATTCGTTTTATGGCTTATAACCGCCGTTGCGGTATATGCTGTAATTGCGTGCATTATCCGATTTATTATGTGGCTGATATCAATCCCATGGTGGATTTGGCTGATTATTGGTGTTATCGCACTTGCTGTTATCATAACGGCAATAGCGATTGCCAAGAGGGAGAAATAGTATGACAGAAGAAATAAAAGCTCGAATTGAATCCATTCGAAAAGGCGAAGTGCCCAACGGATACAGTGAAGGCGTTGCGGGTATTTTGCCAAACGATTGGACTTCGAAACCTTTATCTGAAATATCAAAAGTAATATCCGAACAGGCTGGCGATGATGATTATGAAACCCTAAGCATTTCCGCCGGAATCGGATTCGTAAATCAAGCCCAAAAGTTCGGAAAGGAACTGTCCGGAAAGCAGTACGAAAAATACACCGTTATTCGAAAAGGCGATTTTGCATATAACAAAGGAAATTCCAAGCGTTATCCGCAGGGTTGTACTTACCGTCTTAAGGAACGTGACGAAGCAGCCGTTCCAAATGTATTTGAATGTTTCCGTATTTCTGAAGGATGCCCCGAATATTATGAGCAACTATTCATAAATGGTTATATGAATCGACAGTTGACGAGAAAGATCAATCACGGAGTGAGAGATGATGGTCTTCTCAATTTAACATATGCTGACTTTTATAGCACTGTTCTACCCGTCTCGCCTATTGTCGAACAGCAAAAGATTGCAGAAGTTCTTTCGACTTGTGATAGAGTGATAGAATTAAAGCAAGAGCTTATCGCAGAAAAGCGAAAACAAAAGAAGTGGTTGATGCAAATATTGTTGTCTTCTTCAACCAATGTCAAAGAAATCAAGCTTTCCAAACTATGTTCGAAAATCGGTGATGGTGATTGGATCGAAAGCAAAGATCAGAGCGAATCAGGAATACGCCTAATTCAAACGGGAAATATTGGTGTAGGCCGATATCTCGATAAGGGAGCGCGAGCTAAATTTATAAGTGAAGATACCTTCGAAAAACTACATTGCACGGAAGTTTTGGAAGGTGATGTTTTGATTTCGAGATTACCCGATCCAATAGGTCGCGCATGCAAAATTCCTACGCTTCAAACCAAGGCGATTACTGCCGTCGATTGTACAATTTTAAGATTTAAAGATAAGCAAGTAGCAGAGTTTTTTTTACAATATGCGACAAGTACAAGTTACTTTAATCATATTTCTGTTCTTTCTGGGGGTTCAACGCGAACAAGAGTTAGTAGAAAAGAAATTGAAAATCTCTTGATTCCTGTTCCACAAGATGCTGAAAAAATGGAACAAATCGTAACGGGCTTATCAATATTGGACAAAGATATTGATCTATTGTTAGAAGAACTTGAGACGTGGAAACATAAGAAAAAAGCCCTGATGCAACTTCTGCTGACAGGACTTGTGCGTACTAATAATTAACAAAAAGGAGATAATTATGCCGAAGAAAAGTGTTCATATAGTTCCAAGCAGTAGTGGTGGCTGGAATGTAAAAAAGAGTGGTGCTCAGAGAGCCAGCGTGCACACAGAAAAAAAGGTTGATGCAGTAAAAATGGGGCGAGTAATTAGCCAACGTTCCGGTAGCGAACTTGTTATTCACGGAAAAGACGGCAAAATTCAAAGATCCGACAGTCACGGTAATGACCCGTGTCCACCAAAAGATAAAAAATAAAGGAGTGAATGCATATGAAGAAAAAGCCTGTTGTGGCGATAATGTATGATTTTGATAAAACTCTATGTACGAAGGACATGCAGGAATATACGTTCATTCCTAATCTTGGCATGACTGCTACAGATTTTTGGACAGAATCGGGAAAGCTTTCAAAAGGTAAAAAGATGGATGGCATACTTGCCTATATGTATTTGATGATTGATAAGGCTCGATCTGCACACATTAAAATCCAACGCGAAGAATTTGTAAAGTTGGGTGTTGATTTAGAATTATATAACGGGGTTGAATCATGGTTTGAACGTATCAATCAGATTGGCGAAGACCTCGGCATAAAAGTAGAGCACTACATAATATCGTCAGGGCTCCGTGAAATTATAGAAGGCTCAAGCATTTATAAGCATTTCAAAGAAGTTTTTGCTTGTGAATTCTTATATGATGAAAACAATGTTGCTTGTTGGCCTAAAAATGCTGTTAATTATACAACAAAGACACAGTTTTTATTCAGAATCAATAAGGGAATACTGGATATCTCAAAAGATGAAGAATTAAACAAATACACGCCCGAAGACGACAGACCTGTTCCTTTCAGAAATATGATATACATAGGTGATGGGCTCACCGATGTCCCCTGTATGAAATTGGTTAAAGCCAATGGAGGGTATTCCATAGCGGTCTATACAAAAGGAAAAAGAAGCAAGGTTGAAAGTTTGATTGAACATGAACGAGTAGACTTTATATCTCTTGCAGACTATTCTGAAGGAAGTGACCTCGATATTACGGTTAGAGATATACTGTGTAAAATGGCTATGGTTGATTCTTTGAAAAGTCGTACGAAGAACCAACTCAAGTCTATCGCTAAAAAGTGAGGATTATTATGCCAAACCATCAAATATTCAATGAGCGACCGGAATCTCAAGATCGCGCATTAAAGGTAATAGAAAAATTAGGATACACGATAGTGCCTCGAAGCGAAGCAGAGGCTAAACGTGGATCAAGAAGGGCTGTGCTATTTGAAGATGAATTACAGACCTTCTTGAGTAAGCGCACCTATCCATATGACAATGAGACTCGCTATTTTTCGGGCGGGTCTATTGCTGCTGCAGTTCGAGCATTAAATGTACAAGCTACAGCAGGTCTTTATGCAGCTAATAAAGAAATCTATGACATGCTTTGTGCCGGAAAGAGCTTGGAAGAAACTCTTCCCGATGGCACAAGACAGTCTTTCGACATTAGCTTTATTGACTTTGAGCATCCGGAGAACAATATTTTTCAGGTTACAGATGAATTTGAGGTTGAGCGTCCTAACGGGAAATTTGCACGTCCCGATATCGTTGTATTGGTAAACGGAATTCCTCTTGTAATCATTGAATGCAAGAAATCAGGCGTCGATGTCATGGAGGGCGTTACACAGAACATTCGAAACTGGGGCAACGATTATATTCCTCATTTGTTCCAATATTCTCAGATGGTTATGGCTGTCAATCCCGACAAGGTATTGTATGGTACATGCGGAACACCTGCAAAGTACTTTGTATCTTGGCACGAGGATGACAAAGAGTGGCTGAATGAATGGTGTAAGAAGTGTTCTCCCGACGGTAGCGTAAAAGAACAAGATCGCGCATTAATTTCATTATTGCACCCTACTCGTCTGCTTGATATCATTCGTAACTTTATCATTTACGATAATAATGTCAAAAAAATATGCAGATACAAACAGTATTTTGCTGTTAAAAAATGCATGAGCCGCATTTTACTCCAAGACGGTCAAAACACTCGTAATGGAGTTGTATGGCATACCCAAGGCAGCGGAAAAACCATTACCATGATTATGCTTACGAAAATGATTCTTCGTGAGAGTCTTAAAAGTGATAGCATAATTAAAAAGCCTCGATTTGTTATGGTTACAGACCGTGTAAACCTTGATAAACAGGTTCGTGATAACTTTATAAACACCCAAATGAGCCCGCATCGAGCAAAAACAGGTACGGGTCTTATCGAGTTGTTACAAGATGAAGGCAATACGGTTATTACCTCACTCGTCAACAAATTCGAAGCAGCCATTAAACAAGAATACTGTAATGATAGTGAAAACATCTTTCTGTTCATCGACGAAGGTCACAGAACTCAGTACGGCAAATTAAATATTTACATGAACAAGGTTCTTCCCAATGCTGTAAAAATAGCATTTACAGGAACACCTTTGATTAAAAAGCCCAAAAAGGATGATAAGCGCAACATAGAAAGCGAAAAGAACACCTATGTTAAGTTCGGTCCACTGATCGACAAATATACTCTTCAGGATGCTATAGATGATAAAGTAACTGTTCCGATTGTATATGAAGGTCGTGTTGTTCCTCAACATGTAACAAGCGAGCAAATCAATAACCACTTAAAGCACATTACCGTTGGATTAAGTGATGATGCAAGAAAAGATCTTGAAACGAAGTACAGCAGATTTGTAGCTTTGGCTCAAACCGAACCGCGTCTCAACATGATTGCATTCGATCTGCACGAGCATTTCTTGAATTATGTAAAACCCAAGGGATTCAAGGCTATGCTCACCTGTTCTTCGCGTGCGGCGGCAGTAGAGCTTTATTATAAACTACGCGGCCTTGGAGGAATAACTCCTGCGGTTGTAATTACTCCTAATACCGCAAAAGAGGGAGACGATGAACAGAATACCCCTCAGACATTAAAAACCATCGCTGATTTCTTCAGAAAAGAAGTAGATCCTCTTTACAAAAACAATTATGAGGCATATGAAGAATCTGTAACGGGAGAGTTTACCGATCCCGAAGGAGATATTGACCTTCTGATTGTTAAAGATAAATTGCTGACGGGATTTGATGCTCCTGTCGCTGCAGTTCTTTATGTAGATAAGAAGTTGCAGGATCATACATTGTTGCAGGCTATTGCACGTGTAAATCGAGTTTTTGACAACAAAGACTTCGGACTTATCGTTGACTATATCGGAATTTTCAAAAAATTAAATTCCGCATTGGATCTCTATAGCGATGACCAATCCGGAATGAACACTTTTGACAAAGCCGACATACAAAATGCTATTTCCGCCGTTTCGGAAGAAAAGAACAAATTAGAAACAGCTCACAGAAATTTGTGGAAGATATTTGAAGGAATATCCAAAAACGAGACTAATGCAAATGTATGGCAAGAAAAGCTCCGTGAGTATAACACTCGTAAAGATTATTATGAAAAGCTTTCTGCCTTTGCAAAACTTGTTGATTTTATGTTCTCAAGTTATGAGCTCTTCGAAGCTGTAGGAGATAAAAAGGCAGAAGAATATCGCAAGGATTATTTGTTCTTTAAAAAGCTAAAAGATAGTGTCTCTCTCCGCTTTAACGATAGCGTTGATTTTTCTAAATATGAAGATGGAATCCGTCAGCTCTTGAACACCTATGTGAATGCAGAAGATGCGAAAATCGTGATTGAACCTCTTGATATTTTGAACAAAGACAAAATGGAAGAACAACTTGCTCGTTTAGGTTCTAACGAAGCAAAAGCGGAGGCAATTCAAACAAGACAAGTTGAAGTTTTGGAAAGTTACCGTTACGAAGATCCTATCAGATACATGACTTTTATGGAGCGAATCAACAAAACGATTCAGGACTACATGGCAGAAAGAGATAGCGAAAAATATCTTTCGTCCATGGAAAGAATGGCTGAAGATTATCGAACCGGTCGTAGCTCTGTAAAATATCCCGAAATCATTATGGATGACGGAGACGCAAAGAGTTTCTATGGGGCTGTTTGTAGCGGAATAAAAAAAGCCACTGGTGAATCCAACAATGGTGGCATTGAATCTTTAGGCAAATTGGCTCTTGATATAAAAACAGTGGTATCTTCTAACGCAAAACGAGATTGGCGAGACAATGTAATCGTACATCGAAATATGAAAAAAGAATTAGACGACCTTTTATTTGACTATCTCGAGGATAATGAACTGGATTGGTCTTTGGATACTATCGACATAATCATTGATGAGATATTAATGGTGGCAAAGAAGGTATATTAAATGGAAACAGTATCATTAATCTTGCCGCAATCAAAAAAAGAAATATCTGTAAGTGTGGATCGCAAAAAAATGAAAACTTGCAGACTTAAGGTATATCCCGATCAATCTGTTACCATTGCTGTCCCTTATGTTGCTCCGCTTGATTGGATTGAAGGCTTTTTGAACGATAAATCAAGTTGGATAGAAAAGAAATTGGAGCAATTTAAGGCAACTGTAGGCTATGCTTCTACCAACGAAATTAGGAATGGCCAGTCCATCAAAATGTTTGGCGAAGACCTGATTTTTTGCGTATCGTATAGCTCTAAAAACTACATATACCGAGAAGGAAGAAATATTTGCATAGGCTCTATTCATATCAATGATCAAGAAAAGTTGATGCAACAATTTGAAAAATGGTGGAGAAATGAAGCATTAATTTATTTGAATGAACGTGTGGAGGCACTCTACCCCATTATTCGAAAGTATAACAAGGCTCTTCCCAAAGTTTACTTAAAAAAGATGAAAACTCTTTGGGGATCATGTAGTGTGGACAGAGAGGTTGTAACCTTTAATCAGTATCTTATAAAAGCAAAACCTGCCTGTATCGATTATGTAGTACTCCACGAACTAATTCACTTTATTTATCCTAATCACAGCAAACAGTTTTATGATTTTCTAAGTATTCATATGCCAGATTGGCGTGAGAGAAAAACTGTACTTGATCAGGATGTTGTACATGGGCTATAAAGAGAATACTTCGCCGAGTATGGTGGAAACTTAACAGTCTCGCAAGACAATAGGAGTTCAATATGTTATTTGCAGAAAAAGAGTCCAATCTCATTAATGATTTTCAACGATTGAAAACGGAAGAAATATTTCTTGTTTATGAAACAGATGAGCTTAAATCTATTGTTGATGCAATATTGAATCCCGAAATTTGGGCTAAGTGGACGGACGCATCTGCCAAAAATGTACCACCGCCGGACTTCTATTGCGATGATCTTAAGTTGATGATGGAAGTCATGCGAGTCGATGATCATGGTTTCAAGAAAAAAGGAAATATTATCAATCCCACCTATGATAGAGAGCATCAAATTGAAAAGCAACTTCGTGATGCAGGAATATTAGATATGTTTCCAAATGCAGAGTTATTTGTTACAGCAAATACGGGATTACCTACCGAGCAGGATCACAATTACAAATACTATCTTGAGAATTACAAAAGAACGATTGAGAATCACATCAGAAAAATACCCAAATACAAAGAAAATCACCCTAACTATAAATTGATATTTTTTGTGTTTGATGAGTCATCTGCTTATTTTGAAGATGCAGGTGAAATGCCCAAGAATAACATAATGGCATCTGGTAAACCTCATATATTTATGCTTGATGAAGCGTTTGTAAAAGTGTTTGAAAAGTCTAATATCGATTACCTTATATGGTATGCTCCTTACAAACGATTTGAACATATGGAGCCGCCTCTTGAATTACCTAAGGCTTGTATTTATAGAGTTGGCGAACCATTGCCAGTAGAACATATTTACGAGGCAGAGAAAATGGTCAGTGTGGAAAGGTAAAACATGATACTTGATGGTTATTGGAAAAGAGAATTAGTTCACAATAAAAGAAGTCTGAAGTTTTGGCTCAAAGTAGGAAGTGTTTTCGATAAGTATGCTGAACACCAGGTAAATAAAGCAATACTATATTCTGCAGTAATTATTCGAAAAATGTTTGAGGATGAAAAAGGAGCTGAAACAGTATTAAAAAAAGAAAATTTACCGATGCCTCCTTTGCAGCTTCTCAAGTATAAAGTTAAAATAACAGCGTATCCTTTTTCAGGCGATAAGGATTTCGTAATCGAACGCGTTATTCCTGATAATTATGATTATTCAAAGGTCTATTCAGAAGAAGTTGAACTTAATAAAGTATGCAATCAGATTATTCATTCCTTTGTATGGTCGGTAGCTTATAATCAGGATGCGAAAAAAATTCACGGCGTTCTATTTGCATCGGATAAGAGTAAAACTGAAGTTATGTACTTACTTATGCCAGAAGAGTTTATTAAGGCGATAAATTTTTGCATAGAACACGGAAATGTTTGAATTTGGATTATAAATAACTTCTATTCTCTTTGGACTTCCGTCCCTTCCTGTGATATTGTGTGTGCTACCACGAAAAGGAGGTAGTACATATGGTACGGAAGAAACAAATAAATAACGAAAACGGAGCGGTTCTGAATCGGGATTTCCCGAGGCGGGACCGCTCTCTCATTATGGTGCCGGAGGAACTGAGGAGGCTTTATCCCAACGCCAAGCCGGAGCACATCGAAATGGCGCTGGAACGATTCAGCGATTATGAGTGTAGCGAGGATGAGAGCAAAATCGAGCTGTTCGGCAAGGTGCTGGCCTCGGTGATCATTGACGAAAGCATCGGAAAGCGAGGTGGGAAGCATGGGAATTCTTGACGAGCTGTGGTATGGCAACATCTCGCCGTGCGAGAGGGACTTCAAACGAGGCAGTACATATTCGGAGCTGCTGGGGTACATCGTCAGGCACGAGGAAGATCTACAAAAACGTATGAACGATGAGGAAAAAGAGATCTTCGAAAAGTTCACCGAATGCACCAACGAGATGTACGGCATCGCAGAGCGCGAGGCGTTCGTAAGAGGGTTTACGCTTGGCGCCAGGATCATCATCGAAGTAATGAATACGGAAATCGAATAAGCAACTCAGAAAGGAAAATACATATGAAAAAGTTAACCACCATCATCCTCGCACTTATTATGACACTCTTCACCGCACCGAATCAGGGGGCAGATCAGGTGCCCGTGACCGCCGTAGAATCGCCACAGACGGCGATAACGGTACAGGTGGATCAAGTACCCGAAGAAAGCGAAAAGCCCGCAGAAACGGCGTTTGTGAGCGAAGTGAAAGAGAGTGAATCCGTAGCGGAAGCAGCATCCGAGGAAGAGCCCACTATTCAGGAAGCGGTTACAGAAGAGTTCACCGAAATCACTGAAGAAACGGTTATCATCGAATCGGAAGAAGAAACTGTCGAGTGCATCGACGAAGGCGAACAAAGCCTTGCGGAATACAAGCCACAGATAGGTGGTCAGCCGAATCCCTTCGAGAACGATACACCGACCGAGATTGATGACCGACCGGTAGAAGACTACATTGGCGAAGGCGAAGACCGTCCCGGTGAAGGCAAACACTTCTAAAATGCAAAAATGGGAATCGTTAATTATGTACGATGCCCATTTTGCAAACAGTATGCAATTATTCGTTAGAGTTATAATGATATAGTTCCAATGGATCAAGTTTTAACAACTTGCATATTTTAACAACAACATCGAAAGATGCCCCGCCAATATCACGAGATAGTAAGGTCATTAGAGTGCTATACGGAATGTCTGCATCGATAGCGAACTGGCGAAGGCTCGTATATCTATCCAGGATCAGATTCCGTAGTTTTTGCTCACGGTTCATTTTGGCTCCTCAACAACCGTTATCTCCACACCTCTCTCTTCGATGGCAGCAATCTGATCTTCTACACAATCCCAGTCTGTGATAATTGAATCAAAAGAATCTACATCACACACCTTAATGAAGGAATCGACGCCGACCTTTGAACTCGGTATAACAAGGCATCTGCTGCGGCTGTTTTTAATTACTGTGCGTTGGAACGTTGCTGTTTCATCTGTACCGTTAGACAAACCGAACTCCGCTGTCAGACCGGCTCCGGTTATAAAGCAGAGGTCAAAATGTAATCGGCTTACAAATTCGTTGGCCAGGCTATCAACCAGTGAACCGCTTTGTCGCATCTTACCACCGGCGATATATACGTCGATGTTTTCAAAACTTCTGAGTTCCTTGCCAATATCAACTGAATTCACGACTACAGTGTAATGGAAATCGCGAGGCAAAAACGAAACCATAATATGACCAAAGGATCCACCGGTAAGATATACCGTGTCATTCTCACGGATCTTTCCTGCAGCAACACGGGAAATTTCTCTGTAGTTATCAAAGATAGGCATATTATCAAAATTCCTATCAACCGGGGGTCTTACGCTCACCTGTCCTATAGAAATGGCACCGCCGTGAGTTCTCTTGCAAATGCCTTTCTGTTCGAGTAGTCGTAGATCCCTGCGTGCAGACTCATCGGATATGCTGTATTTACTTGTGATTTCAGCAATGGTGATCTTCCCATTCGCTTTAATAGTATCTGATATTTTTTGATGGCGTTCTTCAATAAACATAACCATACCTCCAAATTGAGAATAATGTATTATCGAATTCGACACCATCATTATACAACACAAGCGGTAATAATTCAACACTTTCGGTAATCGGATCTGCGTATATTTTTTCCGAACTTCAAAAGGTGGGCGCAAATACGCCCACCTTTTTGCGACTTCATAAAACCCTATTGAAAACGCAAAGATGTTCGTGTATAATATGCTCACAGGGTTCGAAGCAGTAAAAAATTTCCTTCAGCCTACATACTTCAACATATTTCTCGGCACACATTTGTTATAATACTGTCGAGGAAACTCAAAAGACAATCAAATAGCTTTATGTATCGTACATAGCATCCATCCGCCGGACACGCTGATCTCTGATCAGTAAAGCAAGCCGGAAAAGAGCTTATATCCACCCGCATGGGTGAGAACACTGACCATCGAGATAGGGCATGACATACACTGATTTTTCAGTGGTATCGTCATGCCCTTTTTTAGTTGTCATTTTTCAGTTTAGGTGTTTCAAAGTAAACAATTTGTTAATTGTCAAAAAAAGCGGTGGTCAAATCGAAAAAAATTGCCCAATAGAGGATGGAGGGGTTCTTCAGTAAACAAATTGTAAATCCGTAAAAAACATGGCACTCAAATCGTAAAAAAGTCAGCAATAAAAGATAGAAGTACATTCCTAAAAATCAGAAAAAAGTGTGGGATATAAAGTGAGGGGTATAAAAAGAGCTTTCTCGCCGGCTACTACTTAGAGGGATCTTTTTCTTAAAGATAAAAATACATCAAAAAAACCAAGGAGGTAAACAAATGGACAAACAAATGAAACTGATTTCGCTATCCGAAATCGAACTGCAGGAGGTGGAATGGTTGTGGTATCCGTACATTCCGTTCGGTAAGATCACGATCATCCAAGGTGATCCGGGCGAGGGCAAAACGACGCTTGGACTACGGCTTGCGGCGGCGTGCTCCAACGGACACGGCTTTCCCGGAATGGAGGAGCGCGCACCCATCAGCGTGATCTATCAGACTGCCGAGGACGGTCTCGGTGACACGGTGAAACCGAGGTTGATGGAAGCCCAGGCGAACGAAAATCTGATCTTCAACATCAGCGAAGAGGTGGACGTGCTAACGCTGAAGGATGAGCGTATCGAGGCAGCGATCAAAGCAACGAATGCAAAGCTGATGATCTTCGATCCCATCCAAGGCTACGTTGGTGAGGACACAGACATCAACCGAGCAAACGAGATCCGCACTGTGATGCGCGGCATCGCAAGGATTGCAGAGGAGACGGGTTGCGCTATCGTCTTCGTAGGTCACCTGAACAAAATGAAAGGTACGAACAGCGCATACCGCGGTCTCGGTACCATTGACTTTCGTGCATCGGCGCGAAGCGTGCTTCTCGTCGGCAGACTTCGCAAGATGCCGAATGTGCGCGTGATCGTTCACGACAAGTCATCCCTTGCTCCCGAAGGGAAATCCATGGCGTTCAATCTCGGTAACGATGAAGGCTTCAAGTGGCTTGACGGTTACGACAAGATCACAGCGGACGAGCTTCTCGGCGGCGGTGAAGCTGAAACGAAAACCGATCAGGCAGAGGACTTGATTCTCGATATGCTTTCCTCGGGTGAGTTCGTCCCTGCTGAAAAGATCTTCGAAAAAGCCAAAGAGCGTAATATCTCACAGCGCACCGTCAACGAAGCGAAAGCGAAGATCAACGGACTCACCACCAGAAGGATCGGCAAGCGTTGGTTTTGGGCGATCCCCGTAAGCGCTGAGGAAACGGCGTGAAGATTGTAACATTGCAGAGTGTCTCTGCCGCAAGGTTGAAGATTGCAGCCTTCGGGAAGATCACGTGCAGTGTCACTTGCATTGTTGCATTGTTATCTTTTACGAAGGGAACGGCACATCGACCGATTTTGCCGAATTAAAAGAAAGCAGCCGGCTATAAATTTGTCAAGTGGTTATGGAGAAATTTTTCCTTAAGCCCCCGAATAAATATACAAATTTTGAAGTGCCGGTCAAGGGTAAAACGAGCGTGCTTCGCCCGCCCTTGACAGTCACTTCAAAATTCGTAGAAGGCAGACAAGGGCTTAAGGAAAAATATGAAATTGCATTTCAATCGAAGGGCTGGACGTAATGCGGTTTGTTGTCTCTCAGAACAGCAAAAATGATGTTGGTCATTTTTCGTGTCGCGTGACCGATAACATTTATATACGGTTTACCTTCGGCAAGTTTCTTTTGCAGAAATGCTTTCATATACGGATCATGCATAACTGCAGA
>JAZSEA010000089.1:0-4942 GCA_045531455.1 Eubacteriales bacterium | reverse complement strand
AACGTATTAAAAGCCGCAAGAAGCTACGGACTTGTGGCAAAAGGCTACCGTTACGAGCCGGAGGATTTGAAGGCAAACGGAAAATTCCCCTGCATCATTCACTGGAATTTCAATCACTTTCTCGTGCTTGACGGATTTAAGGGCAACAAGGCGGTGCTAAACGATCCCGCAAAAGGCTGTTATACCGTGCCGATGGAGACTTTCGACAAATCCTTTACGGGTATTTGTTTGATGTTTGAGCCATCCGAGACATTTGAGCCGAGTGGCAAACCCAAGAGCATGCTTGCGTTTGCTAAAGCGAAGATGAAGGGGGCGGGTGTGGCAGTTGCGTTTACGGTTATTACAACGGTGATTGCTTCGCTCATCGGTATCATTGAGCCCGCATTTTCTCGCATTTTTATCGACCGATTGCTGACGGGACAAAACCCCGACTGGTTCATACCGTTTATTTGGGCACTTGCCGCGCTATCGGGTATACAGATTATCATATCGTTTATACAAGCCGTATTTGCGGCAAGGATCAATGCGAAGATTGCCGCAGTTGGCAGCACCACGTTTATGTGGAAGGTGCTCCGAATGCCCATGGAGTTCTTCTCGCAGAGAATGGCAGGCGATATCCAACAAAGAAAAGGATCCAATGCTTCTATCGCATCCAGCCTTGTAAATACCTTTGCCCCTCTTATTATTGAGGCGTGTATGATGGTGTTTTATTTGGTGGTTATGATTCGATACAGCGTGCTTTTGACGTTGATCGGAGTAGCTTCCATCTTCATCAATATGTTTGTTTCTCGCTTTATTTCAAAGAAGAGAGTCAATATTACCCGTGTTTCTATGCGTGACGCAGGAAAGCTTGCGGGTGCTACCGTTGCCGGAATTGAAATGATCGAGACGATCAAGGCGAGTGGAGCTGAAAACGGATTCTTTGAAAAATGGGCGGGCTATCAGGCGAGCGTAAATACCCAAAAGGTCAGGTTTGCAAAGCTCAATCAGTATCTCGGTCTGATACCTCAGTTAGTATCCTCTCTTACGAACACGGCAGTATTGATTGTCGGCGTGTATTTGACGATCGAGGGACAGTTTACAATCGGTATGGTAATGGCGTTCCAAGGCTTCCTTGGTTCCTTCCTCTCACCCGCTCAAACACTGATTTCGGCAGGTCAGACCTTGCAGGAAATGAGAGCGGAAATGGAACGTATCGAGGACGTTATGCAGTATCCTCCCGACGTGACCTGCTTGAACGATACGGAGCTTGACGAGAATGCAGAGTATGACAAGCTCTCGGGCAACGTGGAGCTTCGTAACGTAACCTTTGGCTACTCCCGTCTTGCAGAGCCTCTGATCCGCGATTTCAACCTCACCTTGAAGCCGGGTAGCCGTGTTGCTTTTGTCGGCACGTCGGGTTGCGGAAAGTCAACCATTTCAAAGCTCATTTCGGGACTTTATCAGCCCTGGAGCGGAGAGATTTTGTTTGACGGGAAGCCTATAACCCAAATTGACAGAAGCGTGTTTACGGGTTCTCTTGCAGTCGTTGACCAGGATATTATTTTGTTTGAAGATACTATTGCCAACAATATCAAGATGTGGGACTCCTCCATTGAGGACTTTGAAATGATTATGGCAGCCCGTGACGCACAGCTCCACGAGGACATTATGCAGCGTGACGGCGGTTATAATTACAGGATCACCGAGGGTGGTAAAGATTTCTCGGGAGGTCAGCGTCAGAGAATGGAAATTGCCCGAGTGTTGGCTCAGGATCCCACGATCATTATTCTTGACGAGGCAACCTCGGCACTTGATGCCAAGACTGAGTATGAGGTCGTCAAATCTATCAAGGACAGAGGAATTACCTGTATCGTGGTTGCTCACCGACTCTCTACTATTCGTGATTGTGACGAGATCATCGTAATGGATCACGGCAACGTTGTAGAGCGTGGTACACACGATGAACTTTACGCTCTCGGCGGCTTCTACACGAAGCTTGTTTCGAACGATTAAGGAGGTAGCACGAACAATGAAGTTATCTATGATTTCAAATTTGAGTGGTTCGTGCCGAAATTCGTGCGTTGCCCGAATTTCCAAAGCAGATAGGAGGGCGGCATATGGGATGGTTTGATGAACAAATAAGACTCAGAAAGAAAAACGACGACTCGGTGTTCGAGGAAGCCTTTGTCGGAATGGCTGATGCGGTTCTCGGCTCAAAAATGTCGTCCGCGTTCACGAGCGACGAAGCCAAGGCTCAAGGCGCAATTGAAGAGATACTGAAATTCTATAAGGTAAAACAACGCGAGGTTCCCGATTCTGTCAAGGGATTGAACGACAGATTGGAATATTTGCTCCGTCCGCACGGCATTATGCGTCGAAACATCAATCTTGAAAAGGGTTGGTATAAGGACAGTATCGGAGCCGTACTTGGTACGCGGAAGGATGATGGAAGTATCGTTGCGTTTATTCCCAAAGGACTCTCCGGATACGTTTACTTTGATGCGCCCACGGGTAAGTGGGTGAAGCTGTCGAAAAAGACGGAAGCTCTCTTTGAAGATGAAGGAATTTGCTTCTATAAGCCGTTTCCTCTTACCAAACTGACAGTAAGAACGCTGATGCGTTATATTTTGAACACACTTTCCACGGCAGACTTTGTGTTGGTTATACTCGCAACTCTTGCGGTATCACTCATTGGTTTACTCTCCCCGAAGCTTAACAATCTCTTAATGGGTACGATCGTTGAAAGCGAAAGTATGCGGCTGCTCTTCGGCATAACTATCTTTATGGTGTGCGTAACGATATCCTCGCTGCTCATCCGTGCAGTAAAGACACTGATTATGACGAGAATCAACACGAAGATGGATCTGTCGGTACAGGCGGCAACGATGATGCGTGTGCTGTCACTCCCCGCAGACTTCTTTAAGCAATATAGCGCAGGTGAGCTTTCCAGCAGAGCGCAGTATATTCAGTCTCTCTGCTCGATGCTCATTTCCACAGTACTCAATACGGGACTTACTTCCATCTTCTCGCTGATATATGTATCGCAGATTTTTGAGTATGCTCCCGCACTTGTTGTGCCTTCGCTGTTGATTATTTTTACTACCATCTTGTTTTCTCTGATTACGACGTTCTATCAGATGAAGTATTCAAAAAAACAGATGGAAATTGCTGCCGAGGAAAGCGGTATGAGCTACGCTCTGATTACGGGCGTACAGAAGATAAAGCTTTCGGGTGCGGAAAAAAGAGCCTATGCAAGATGGTCGAAGCTCTATGCAAAGCAGGTGGAGCTAACGTATAATCCGCCAATGTTCCTGCGTGCGAATGGCGCGTTCTCTTCGATCATATCCCTTACAGGTGCTCTCGTAATGTACTTTATGTCGGTTCAAAGCGGCGTTTCGGTGGCCGATTACTACGCTTTTAATACCGCATACGGTATGGTCAGCGGCGCGTTTATGTCCCTTGCCGGTATTGCCACCACCATTGCTCAGTTTAAGCCTATTTTGGAAATGGCAAAGCCGATTATGGATGCAGTTCCAGAGGTTTCAGAGGGCAAGCTGGTGATCGACCGTCTTTCCGGCGGTATTGAGCTGAACAATGTCTCCTTCCGTTACAATGAGAATATGCCCCTCGTGGTAGATAATCTCTCGCTCAAGATCCGTCCCGGTCAGTACGTGGCTATTGTTGGTGCTACGGGATGCGGAAAATCTACGCTGATGCGTATTATGCTCGGATTTGAAAAGCCGGGGAAGGGTGCCGTGTACTATGACGGAAAGGATCTCAGCGGTATCGACCTCAAATCCTTGCGCCGCAAGATCGGTGTTGTGATGCAGAACGGTAAGCTTTTCCAAGGCGATATTTTCTCAAACATTACCATATCCGCGCCGCAGCTCTCTATGGATGAAGCTTGGGAGGCGGCTGAGATGGCGGGAATTGCCGAGGATATCCGAAGAATGCCGATGGGAATGCACACCATTATCTCCGAGGGCTCGGGCGGTGTTTCGGGTGGTCAGCGTCAGCGCTTGATGATTGCTCGTGCTATTGCGCCGAAGCCAAAGATTTTGATGTTTGACGAGGCAACGAGTGCCCTTGATAATCTTACGCAGAAGATCGTTTCCGATTCTCTCGACAAGTTGAAATGTACCCGTATCGTGATCGCACACCGCCTCTCTACCATCAGACAGTGTGACCGTATCATCTATCTCGAAAAGGGACAGATCGTTGAGGACGGTACCTATGACGAGCTGATTGCGAAGAACGGAAAATTTGCCGAGCTCGTTGAAAGACAGCGATTGGATAATTGATATTCAAATTTTGTAAGAATTTTATACCTTTTCCTTTAGTCGAACAACTCAGATGAAAGGTATAGGCGGAAAGCGAGGATAATGCTTCAATATGAGAGCGAAAAAGATTATATGTCTCGTATTTACAATTCTAACTGTGATGAGTTGTTTTGTTGGATGCGGAACAGGAAATGACGATAAAACTTATACAACGCTTGATGAGTTGAACGATGCAAAAATCGGAGTTGTAACGGGTACGGTTTTCAGTGTGCTTGCTGATGAGTTGATCCCCAAAGCAGAAAAAATAGAATTTAACTCCGCATCGGATGCATTGATGGCTCTTGATAACGGTAAGATCGATGCTTTCCCTACCGATGAATCGCTTTATTATGCGATGCGCTGGGAGGGAAAAAATTACTCCATCGTTGAAGAATCGATGGCTACGAGTACATATGGAATGATCTTCGGAAAGGGTGCCAATCAGGATCTTCGAGCTGAATTAAATGCTTTCCTTTCAGATAACAAAGAGACGGTTGCAGTGCTTGAGGCAAAATGGTCTTCCGAAAAAGAGCCGACAGAGTTTATGTCGTATGATGATCTGAGCGGCCAAAACGGAACCCTTCGCATCGGAGTATGCAGTTCTGTAAAGCCGTTTGTCTATATGAAAGACGGTAGACTTA
>JAZSEA010000022.1:0-32350 GCA_045531455.1 Eubacteriales bacterium | reverse complement strand
GGTGAAGGAGTAAAACCGCCCGTAAGGGGCGGTTTTACTCCTTCCAAACAGCCTGCGGGGGCGCAGTCTGTTTGAAGCGCAAGGAGAGTTCCGCACTCTGCGGAGTGCGGCAAGGGCTCCGCGCCCTTGACTGCGCCACCTTTTGAAAAAAGGTGGGGCAAAACTTTCCCACTTTTTTGATAAAATGAAAATTTGCTCGCATTTCTGCGAGGAAATTAACCTTCATTTTGCCGCAGGCAAATCATCATTCGGTGAAGCCGACTATCATTCCGCGTAGCGGATCATCATTCGCGGCAACGCCGCGATAATTAATCAAGTGCATCTTCAATCGCCGCCCTCAGCGTCTCATAATCCACTGATCCGTCAAAGCGCGCGGTGATGATTCCGTCCGCGTCGAGCACGACCGTCATCGGCCAGGTGTCGCCGCCGCCGAGGGCGTAGAAGTAGGAGTCTGTCTCGTCTCCCTGACCGAAGAGCATCTTCGAGTCTGCGTAATTCTCAAGAACGTAGTCCGAGGCGGTGTTTGCCGCGTAGCTCGAGTGGATCGCGATGAAGACGGCTTCGCCCTCATATTCGCTTGCAAGCTCGTCAAAGTGCGGAAGCTCGGCAACGCAGGGACCGCACCAGGTGCCCCAGAAGTTGATAACGCGGACACGGCTGTTCGTCGTCGTCACGCTGAAGCCGAAGGTCTGATCCGAATTGTAAAGCGGGATCTCCTCGGAGGGACACATCTGTCCGACCTCGGCACCCGTCACAGCCTCGGGAGCCTTATCGATGAAGTTGTAGTAAACGAGCGCGCCGACAAGAATAACTGCGAGGAGCGCGGCGACGATCCGCTTACCGATCCTGTTTTTCTTCGCGGTCTTTTCGTTCACGGTGCCGTCCGGGGTACCCGGATCGATCAGGAAGCGCGGACCTCTGCGGTAGATCGCGGAGGTCGGACACTCGGAAATACAGTCGCCGCATTGAATACATTCTGTGTCGCCGACCTTTGAAATATCCATTTTACAGACCGAAAGGCAGCGTCCGCATTCGATGCATTTGGCATTGTCAACAGAAACTCCGATGAAGGAGATCTTGTTGAATAGACCGTAGATGAGTCCGAGCGGACAGAAGAAACGGCAGAAAAAGCGGTAGATGAAGACCGCGCCCGTGATGAATACGACAAGGAGGAAGAATTTCCAGGTGAAGAGCGGGCCGAGCATCGAGAACATATTCTCGTTGTTTTCGTTGGAGAGGAGTCCGACCGCGCCCTCGAGCGTGCCCGCGGGGCATATGTACTTGCAGAATGCGGGGAGGACGAACTCGCGGAAAGCATAAATGAGCGGAAGTGCGAAGACGAAAACGGCAAGGATGACGTATTTCAGCTTCGAAAGTATCTTCGTGAAGCGATTTTTCTTGATCTTCGGGGTCTTGATCTTATAAAGAAGATCCTGGATGAGCCCGAAGGGGCAGAGGAAACCGCAGATCCAGCGTCCGAAAAGGAGCGCGTAGAGGAGGATTATTCCGACCATATAGTAGGGGATCGACTTGTTTGCCGCCGTCAGCGCATTCTGGAGAGAGCCGAGGGGGCAAGCCGCAGATGCCGCGGGGCAGGAATAGCAGTTGATGCCGGGCGCGCAGATGCCCTTTAAGGGACCTTGATAAATTCGTCCGTTGCCAAAGCCCTTGAGATTCGCGTTGAAGAGAAGGGCGGCGTAGAGCTGGATGAGGCGGCGCTTCGTCGGCTTGTGCGAGGCGAACCATTCTTTTATTTTCATAATGCTACCTCCTTAACCGAGACCGATGCACTCGGTGCAAATGCGTATCGCCTTTTGCAGAACGTCGTAAAAACCGTCCTGAGTGAGCCCGATGACGATGAGGGCACACGCGACTCCAATGAGGATGAGACGTGCGATCTTTATCTTGTTTTCATTATTTTTCGGAGCTTTTTCTTCAGTTTTTTTGCTTGAAGAAATAGCAACTTTTGTCCATTCGATTTCTCGCTCGGCACTCTTGTTCTCGAGTATGGAAAGGATGAAAAGGAGAACGCCCGAGATGATCGCGCCGATCGCGAGCATGGTTACGACTCGGAGAAGCGCGGGGGTAAGGTTATCAACCGTGAAGGAATCGTAGTCGCAAAGCGTGATGATCGCGGGTATGAACGCGACAGCGCAGAGGATGGCACAGACAGCGCGATAGATCCTGCGGAGGCTGCGCTGACGGGCGATGCCGTCGTGGAGAACGTCCGCGGGGAGCTTCTTTTGAAGGATACGAAGCTTGATAAAGGGATCTTTGAGTGCTTTATTCTTGTTTTTTGGTAAAGGCAACGCGACATTGAGTAGAATTCCCGCGAAAATCGAGCCGATCGCGATCCAGAGCGGAATTGCGATCTTCGAGTATTCCGCGCCGATGCTTTCGGGGGTGTAGGGCGAGTCGCCCGATTTGTAGATCGTGTAAGCGGAAATTATCAGACAGACCGCCGCCGCGACCAGCGCGGCGCAGATCAGGCATCCGCACACGGTATGTATAAGCCGACGCTTTTTCTCATCCATTTGAAAAACTCCTTCCGGAAACGATAACATAATAATTCATTATATTATACCATATATCGCGCAAAAAGTCAAATTATTATTTTGTGTAGCTGTTTCGGTTGCACTGCATAGCAATAATTGTCTTTATACGGATGGCAAAAATCGCGCGCCTTCAATAGGGACCCACCCCCCGTCCCCTTCCCTTGAACAGGGAAGGGGAGTTTGTGATTGCGCATCTGTTTGTCGGGTTTTCCGCATAACGCACTTTATGACCAGCAGTGCTTCGCTGATAAAGATGCAGATCGAGAAAAATGCACAAACTCATCGAACAATTATAAAAATATGTAGAAATCACACAAAGATCACCAACTTTTCACCTTAAATGATCTTGATTTTGTGTAATGTTCATATACAATTAATATATTTATGATATACTATACGATGTGTTAAAATGCGATTATTATAATGATAATCGGAAGGAAACTGAAAGGATCACCGAAATGATTAAAATTTCTCACCTGGTGAAGAACTACGGTAATTTTACAGCCGTGGACGATATCAGCTTTGAGGTTGCTAAGGGCGAGGTTCTCGGATTCCTCGGTCCCAACGGCGCGGGCAAGAGTACGACCATGAATATGATCACGGGCTATCTCTCCTCCACCTCGGGCTCGATCAAGATCGGCGGCGTTGATATTCTCGACGACCCGCTGAATGCAAAGAGACTGATCGGCTACCTGCCCGAGCAGCCTCCCCTCTATCCCGATATGACTGTTGAAGAGTATCTCTCCTTTGCTTACGATCTCAAGAACTGCAAGCTCAACAAGGAGAAGCACCTCCGCGAGATCTGCGAGGTCGTCAAGATCACGGACGTTTACAAGAGAATGCTCAAGAACCTCTCGAAGGGCTACAAGCAGCGTGTCGGCATCGCGCAGGCACTCGTCGGCAACCCTCCCGTCATCATCTTTGACGAGCCCACCATCGGTCTCGACCCCAAGCAGATCATCGAGATCAGAAATCTTATCCGTACCCTCGGTAAGGAGCACACCGTCATCCTCTCCACGCATATCCTGCAGGAGGTACAGGCGGTCTGCGACAGGATCGTTATCATCAACAAGGGTAAGATCGTGGCCGACGAGCTGACCGAGAATATCTCGCGTGCTGTCGAAAATACCCGCCGCTTCAACGTCAAGATCAGCGGTCCTCAGCGCGACGTTCTTGCAATGCTCCGTAATCTTCCCGGCATCTGCTATGCCGAGGTCCTTGCGGCTCGCGACGGCGACGCTTATACTTATATGATCGAGAGCGAGGTCGGCATCGACATCCGTAAGAAGCTCTTCTGGGCTCTCGCGGAGAGAAAGTGGCCCCTCATCGGTATGGAGGCACTCGGCATGAGCATCGAGGACATCTTCATTGCCGTTGTCGACAAGACTGCACCCGAGGGCGCACAGAAGACCAAGAAGAAGACCCGTTACGAGGGTGTACGCGCGGCTGAGGAAAAGGAAGTCGCCGCCGGCATCGTAACAAAGACGGTCAAGGAGCAGGAAAACGCTTCCTTTGACGAAGAGACTTCGGACTCCGAGTACTACGAGGATCATTCGATCAAGGAAGATACCTTTGCTTCCGAAGAGAAGACCGAAGAGAAGAAATAATAGAAAGGAAACTCTACGCAATGCTTGCAATTTATAAGAAGGAGATGCGTTCATATTTCATCAACCCGGTGGGATATGTGTTTATCGGAGTATTTCTGGCTCTTTCGGCAGGTCTCTGCTGCTATACCACTCTCCAGAGCAATACCTACAGCACCGCATCCTATTACTATTGGCTCATACTCAGTATGATCATCATCATCCCGCTTCTCACGATGAGAACCTTTTCCGAGGAGCGCAAGATGAGAACAGAGCAGATGCTCCTGACCGCGCCCATTTCGATCACGGGTATGGTTATGGGCAAGTTCCTCGCGGCAATGTCGATCTTTGGCGGCTGCCTCGCGGTATCCTGCATCAATCTCATTCCCCTTTACGTTATCGGTAAGCAGGAAACCGCAGCCGCTGACGGCGAGACCATCGGTCCGGTTACCCCCGAGATCATCGGCTCTCTTATCGGCGTGCTTCTCGTCGGCGCGGTATTCATCGCGATCGGCATCCTCGTTTCCTCTATGACCGAGAACCAGCTCTCCGCGGCGGTCGTTACCATCGCGGTCCTCGCCGTTATGCTCATCCTCAATATGCTCAACAACGTCGGCAGCGAGGAAGAGGGCACAAGACTTATCAACAACTACGTCATTCGCTACTGCATCGACTGGGTAAGCATCGTTTCGCGCTTCTCGAACTTCCAGTACGGAATCCTCGATTGGTCGGCTCTGCTTTACTACGTATCGGTGACCTTTATCGCAATTTATCTGACGGTGCGCGTATATGAGCGTCGCCGTTGGGCTTAAGAGAAAGTGAGGATCATTGAAATGAAGAATTCTGCTTTCTCCTCCCGTAAGTTCAAGTACGGAAGCCTTTCGATCGTTATGACCTGCGTTATCATCGCGGCTGTAATGCTCCTCAACGGAGTTTTCAAGCTCCTCGCGGACAAGTACCTCTGGTACACCGACCTTACCCGCGACGAGATCTACACCCTGTCCGACGTTGCCGTTCAGGCGATCGAGAACGTCGATAAGGATGTTCACATCCTCTTCTGTGACGACCCCGATAATCTCGAGGCTGATTACTACAGCAAGATGGTATACAAGACCGCTCTCGGTCTTGCCGAGAAGAACGATTACGTTCACGTTGACACGGTAAACATCTGGCGCGAGCCCTCCGCGGTCAACAAATTCAAGAATAATTCGAAGGACGCGATCTACGCGAGCGATATCATCATCCACTCGGGAACCGAATTCCGCGTCTACAGGATCAAGTCGATGTTCACCTTCAACGATGCGACCTCGACAACTCCCTGGGCATACAACGGCGAAAAGAAGATCGTCTCGGGTATCCTCGCGGTTACTCAGGCAGAGTCTCCCATCGCCTGCATCACCGTCAACCACGGCGAGCCCTTTATGACCGAGGGCGCACTTGCGGAGACCCAGTACATCGTCCAGCTTCTTGAGGACGGCGGTTACGAGGTACAGCTTCTTGACCTCGCGCATCAGGATATCCCCGAGGATTGCCGCCTTATTATGATCTACGATCCGCAGGATGACTTCCTCGTTAAGGACGGCGTTTCGAATATCTCCGAGATCGAGAAGCTCGACCGCTTCCTCGACGGCACCAACGCGCTTATGGTATTTATGAACCCGACAACTCCCGTTCTTCCCAATCTCGAGGAGTACCTCGAGGAGTGGGGAATCAAGTTTGACCGCCATACCGACAATCTCGGTATCACCCAGGGAACCACCATCCGCGACTATCAGAATTCGCTTACCGAGGACGGTATGACCATCGTCGGAAGCTACGCGACCTACGGTCTCGGAGCATCGCTCCACAGCGATATGCGTACCACCTATCCTCCCAAGGTCATCTTCAAGAACGCGATGGGTATCTCCTATTCCGATACCTATTCCGAGGCTTGGTACGAGGACGAGGAGGATACCAATTATAAGTTCAGCTACGGCGCATACTATAAGGACGGCGTTTCGCGCGCAATGTATGACGTTTTCCTTGCTCCCACGACCGCAAACGCAGTTGTTGACACAAGCGTTGTAGACAAGGCTACCGAAACCGATCCCTTCAGAATTATGACCCTCAGCCGTGAGTCGAGAATGGTCGACAATCAGAACGAGGACTACTCCTACGTTCTCGCGTGCGGCTCGACAGATTTCCTCTCGAGCACCCTCCTTCTTTCGAACACCTACGGTAACACAGACCTGATGCTCAGCGCACTCCGCGCGACCGGACGCGAGTTCATCCCCGTCGGTCTCGATCTCAAGCCCTTCGCTTCGACCGATATCGAGACTCTGACCACCGCTCAGGCTAACAGATACACGATCATCCTCATTCTTCTTCCCACACTCGTTACCGCCGCTGCAGGCATTTACGTTCTCGTAAGGAGAAAGTACAGATGACAAACGGCAAGGTAATGAACGAGAGCCCCGTAAAGCTCCGTCGCCGCCGCTCCGTCGCAAAGATGCAGAGGAACTGGATCATCGCGCTTGCGATAGTGATCGTTCTTCTGATCGTCGCCTTCTGCGTTGTCGACTATTTCGTCAGCCTCATCTATTTTGAGGATGCCGACGGAACAGAGTACGTCATCAAGCAGAAGAACGGCATCTACGTTATGTGCGACAAAAACGGCGACACGCTCGAGCTTTCGGTCTCTGCGGATACAAGCAAGAATCTTTATATTTACGTCACCGCTCTCGGTACCGAGGTTGAGGTCAACCACGAGACGGGCGTCAACAAGGTATACTCCGTCGTTGACACCGAGGAGGGCGAGGAGGTCGGTATAGCAAACCGTATCCAGATGTTCAAGCAGATCAAGCAGGCTGACATCGACAAGCTCGAGATCCATAACGAGCACGGCGCGTATACCTTCTACGTCGATAAGGACGGCGATTTCCAGATCAAGGGCCACGAGGGAGTACCCTTCTCGCAGGTTATGTTCTCCTCGCTTGCCGTCTCCTGCGGCTATTCGCTCTCGACACGTAAGATCGTCGATCCCATCAAGGACGAAAACGGACTCTACACCGAGTACGGTCTGGCTCCCGAGGTCAGAGTCGACGAGGAGGGCAACGAGTACAACTACGAGCCCTGCTGGTACAGAATTTCGGACATCAACGGTAATTCGCATACCGTTTACGTCGGTGACGCAGTTCCCTCGAGAACGGGATATTACGTCAAGCTGACGGACAGAGACGCCGTTTACGTAATGAACTTCAGCATCGAGGGCTCGATGCTCGGTATGTACGACGGCAAGACCTATGACAGCATCGAAAGCGTGCTTCACGTTCCGATCGAGCAGTTCGTCACGCCTCTCGTGACCTACCCGATGGAGATGAACAACTATTTCGACGTTGATACCTTCACCATCTGGGAGGGCGATAAGTTTAACTCGATCCCCGATAATATTACCGACGAGGAGCTTGATAAGCTCGATATCGATCCGATCGTTTCCTTCACCTTCAAGGATCTTGAAGAGAGAACGGGCACCTTCTACGCGAACACGCCCTATTTCCTCCTCTATCCCGCGGGATATGTTGCAAACGACGGCTCGATCGACTCGTGTCTTCAGTCCTTCTACACTCTCTCGCCGAAGGGCGTTGTCAAGCTCGGAATCGAAGAGGAGGACCTCAAGACCTACGGACTTGACAATCCCGAATACGTTATCTACTTCGTATTCCAGGGCGAGTACGAGCATCTGATCCTCATCAGCGCCGAGACCGAGTCGGGAACGAGATATATGAGCTCGGGCCTCTATGACATCATCGTTGAGGTCGACCGCTCGCAGCTTTCCTTCCTTAATTATACTCAGAACGATTGGGTAAACGATCTCTACTTCTCGATGAACCTCGCGTGGGCGACCAAGATCGAGATCGAGTTCGGAGGAAAGTTCTATACCTTCGCGCTCGATAACTCTCTCTCGGATTCGGTAACCAACAAGAATTGCTCCGAGGATGCAAAGAAGAAGGGCACGATCACATCGGATAAGATGACCATCCTTGCCACCGATTCGGAGGGTAATAAGATGGAGGCTGTCTCCGAGCTGACCGTAATCGATAAGTCGGGCTACAAGTGGGTCATCGACCACGAGACCGTCAAGGCTTATAACAGCGCGGGCGATAAGGTCAATATCACGGGCGGCTACTATGCTCCCAGCGCACGCGGCGAGGAGGTCGTAGTCCTTCAGGGCTATATCGACACGGTCGACGGATATCAGGTATGGGTCTATGCCGACAGCATCCGCATCAAGACCGCTGACGGCGCACTCGTTAAGGAATATCTCCGCTTCGGTATGTCGAACTTCCGTAAGCTCTACAGCGCGCTTCTTTACGCATCCAAGCAGGGAAGCGTACACGACGGTGTAAACGGACTTACCGATGAAGAGGTAGCTGAGATCCTTAAGACTCCCGACGATTACGACGTTCGTATCAGAGTCGAGACGAGCCATAAGGATGCCGACGGTAAGCAGACTGTCTACGAGTACAGATATTATCACTACTCCGAGCGTCAGTCGATGATCACGGTCAACGGCGGCGAGGGCGAATTCCGCGTTCTCCGCAGCTTCACCGATAAGATCGCGGAGTCTGCCGCGAAGATCATCACCGGCGAGCCCATCAAGGCAACCGATAAATATTCATAAAATAACAAGGGCACAGGACGATTGTCGTGTGCCCTTTCTTAAAAATTCGCTTTCCCCGAAAAATTTACAAAAAAATTTGTGAATTTTTCGGAAAAAGTGAAACCAAAGCGAAAAAAATCGGTCTTATAGGATGAAGACCAATGAAAAGGATGTGAGACCTTGGAAGATAAGAAGATAATCGAGCTGTATTTCGCGCGTGACGAAGCCGCCCTCGAGGAAACCTCGGCAAAATACGGAGCGCTCTGCCGAAGGATTGCGATGAATATACTCGGGAACGAGCTTGATGCAGAGGAATGTGAGAACGACACTTATCTTTCGCTCTGGCATTCGATACCGCCGAAGAACCCGAAAAGTCTTTCCGCCTATGCGGCAAAGATCGTCCGCAACCACGCCCTGAGGCGGCTCGAGTACGCAAATGCGCAAAAGAGGCGCGCGGTGCTCCTGCCAACCGAGGAGCTTGCCGAGCTTGTCGGCGAGAGCGTGGACTACGCCGCAGAGGATCTGGCGCGTCTGATCTCGGAGTTCCTGCGGAGCTCGTCGGAGGTGGAGAGACGAATTTTCGTCAGGCATTATTTCTCCTTCGAGACGCTCGAGAAGATCGCCGCGGACGAGGGATTTTCGGTCGGTAAGATCAAATCCATGCTTTTCAGAATGAGAAACAAATTACGCGTATATCTTGAAAAGGAGGGTATTACGTTATGAAAAAGGAAGAAATGAACAAGATCATCGGTATGCTTGACGATGACGTCATAGCAGATGCACTCGGCGAGAAGAGGGCGGCGTCAAAGGGCTCGCTCAACCGCCGCAAATTCGTGACAACGCTGATAGCGGCAACCCTTGCCGTTGCCATTCTGGCATCGACTCTCATAATCGCGCTCAGCAGAGGCGGCAGCGAGGAGAGAGTGAATATTCTGCCTCCCGTCGGCTCATACGTTATCAAGAACGTCGCCTCGGGCTCGCAGATCACGGCTGAGACCGAGTACAGATACGGTCAATATCCCGTACCCGAAAGCACACAGTATTGGATAATTGGCGATCCGATCCCCTACTGCGTAGCGGGCGGACTTGAAATGTCGGATTCGCTCTACAATGCCCTTGTCGAGAGCAGTGACGCAAACCGAATCTGGACGGTGGAGGTCAGCGTTTCGCCGAATCTCTATCTGACGAAGGATTATCTCGCGGCTCAAACCGAGCGTATGCTTGCCGAGGTCTCTGCGGAACAGCTCAGATCTGTTGCCGAGTACTATGAGCAGGCTAAGGGCGAGATCGACATTGACGCGCTTTACGAGCAGTATAAGGATTCCTACGATCTTTTCGACATTTATAAGTACGTCAAGAGCGGTCAGCTCGACCGCGATCTTCTCAATGCCGATATCGACGCGCTGACGAAGAAGGCAAGCGAGATCATCAATTCCTGTGACGACATCCGCGAGGATCATTGGCTGAATCTCGAGCCGCTTGTGCTCGCAGAGCTCGAAAAGTATGACTTTCCCTTCGTTAAGGACGGTAATTCCTACGTCATTTTCGTGACAGAGGGCGAGCTTATGGCACTTTCGGGCATCGAGGGACTGAAATTTGAGACCTCGTATTACAAGATCAACGTAAACGAATTCGACCCGAACGGTATTACCGAGCGTGCGGGCAAGAAGGTCACGAAGAGACTTGCCGATGCAATGGAGCTCAACGCGGGCGAGGATATCCTCTTCGCGGTCCTCATTGAGAGCGCAAGCTTTGCCGAGGTGGGCAATAAGTCTGCGTATGAGCAGGAATATCTTGCGATCTTTGCTGATCTTGCCGCAAGAAAGACGGTCGAGAAGGTGCTTCGCGAGGCAGTTGAGGGCGGCGAAAAGCTCGAATATGCGATCACGCTCTGCGGCAAGGAAACCGTGGATAAGTATCTGAAGGACGGAGTCTTTGATGCCGAGCTCTTCGAAAGCGATACCGCCGCGATGAAGGCGCAGATCGAGATAATGAAGAACAAGCTCTACGGCGACGGATCGGCAGAGGTCTACGATGCATTCAAGGATCAGGTGAACTATATCGAGATCACAACGGATGGCTCGGTCATCATCTACGTTACCGCCGCAGAATTTGACGCTCTGACCTCCACAGGTGAATTCGTATTCAACCTCGCGGCGTAAGGACGTGATAGTGTGAAGAAAAAACTACTACCTATTATAATTATGCTCCTTCTCTCGGTGACCCTCGCATCCTGCGCGGGCATCGGGGACGGCGCGCTTACCAACAACAGATATTCGGAGCCCGATGATAACACCGAAAAAATACAATTGGAATCCGGAGATATTATAGATCTGCCGATAGTATATTTGGATTACGATCGCTGCGTAATAAACGTATACAATTCGGAGGGTCATTCGACTCGAATCGCACGTCCGAATACCGATCAGCAAAAAGCACTCCGCGAGCTGCTTGAGTCGGCGGACTATTCCGAGGGCTATAACGACTCGGGTATGACGTCGTATATCCACGTTCTTTTCGAAGCCGATGGACTTAAGGAGGCGTATCGGATCTACAGCAACGATTCGGTTGCCTATACCGCGGAAAATATGTCCATAACGGTAAGAAAGGGAGCCAAGGAGGGCGTATACGAGAAGGTCCGTGAGATCATGGTCGCGGCAAACGAGAGTATATCGCGCGCGGAATATTTAGCGGGATACAGCTTCAGCTCGCTGATTGTATGCGCTGATGCTTCAACAAGCTTCAATTTGACCGATTTCTCCGAGCTTGACTGCATTGGGATCGTACATCTGATGGGTGACAAGAAGACGGGACAGACCTGGTATACCTTCTATTTTGACAGCGACAGCAAGGAGCGGATCGACGAGATCGCGAAGGAACTCGAGTCCCGCGAGGACGTTGTCAACGTTGATATGAATTATATCGAGACGCTCCATTGATGAGGTGATCTTATGAAAAAGTATATTGCATCGATCGCGCTTTTGCTCCTGGCGGCAATGCTTTCCTCCTGCGCGGGCATCGGGGACGGCGCGATTTTCGACAATATCAAGACGGGCGAGAGCGACGGCGCGATTTTCGACAATATCACGACGAGCGAGAGCGACGGAGCGAAGACCGTCTGCAATCTCGTGCTCTATAACAGCGATAAGCAGGAGATACTTGACGAGGTTTTGTTCGAAGGCGCGGAGGCGGACCTTCTGTTTGAATATCTCTCGTCGGCGACCGAGCCCTACGTTGAGGGGATCGAAGGTTTATCTGCGTATAACTACTTTGTTGTCACCTTCGAGCGATATGATAAGGACGGAAACGAGCTCCCGAGTTATGACGGGGAATCCGGCGAGATGAATAAGTTCTACGTAAGAGACAATGACAACGTAGATCGGTACAATATGCGCCTCTCATACGGACGTCTTCCTTTAGGCTATCTCGAGGGCGCGTATGACAGGCTTTTCGGGATCATCACCGAAAAGGGAAGCTCGAAGGGCGTTTTCGGCAGTATCAGTACCGAGTATGCTCCGATGGCGTTCTCCCGTATTCCGACAAATAAGGCACAGGAAACCTACACCCTTCTTTCCGAGGGCAATTACGTGACGGGACTTGACCGTACAGAAGAGGTTCATACTTACGTCTTATTGAACTTCACGGGCGCGGTTGACGCTACTTATTACGTCTATTCGGACGATTACGTTGCAGAGCAATCCTGGTCCTCACAGGGAGATGACGTTTACAGACCGCTCGGACACCTCGTCGGCTACCGCATCTATGATTATTGCCTCGACCTCTACGAGGAGTCTCTTAAGCAGATTACGGAGGCGGAACGCAATGAAGGAGTGAGGCTCAATCGTATTCAAGTGACGATAGAACCATCGATTTCAAGAGTGTTTTATCAATCGGATTTTGAGGATATCGGATGCATATATCTGACAAGGTCTTCGAATGATCCGCACAGATACACGCTCTATTTTGATACGTGCACAAGGAAAGAACTCGAGGAAAAGATAGATACTATCGTTGAACGAAGCTATGTTTATAGCTCATCGTTGATATATATCAGAACAAAAAATCAGGCTGAGTCATAATGACTCAGCCTTTTATTGGGTTAACAATACTTCTTTTTGCTGAAAACAGCCGCGATGCCGTAGATTGCGGCGAGGTAGACGGCGGCGATGAGTACTGCGGGGAGCATGTACCAGAAGGAGTGCGGGATGAGGTTGTGGAAGAGGACGAGAACGGGATTGTCGGGCGTGATCGAGTACATATAATTGACCTGAACGATCTCGCCTGCGGGGGTCGTGATATTGTTTTCGAGGCAATGACTGTTCAGCGCGACGTTGATGAAGTGGATGACGGTGTATGCGCCCGCGGTGATGCCGACGGTCGAGAAGATGCATCTCGCGTCAAGCTTGCAGAGCCCGAGCTTGAAAAGCAGGATCGGGATGCTCATTTCGAATACGTGCGGGAAGAAATAGAAGCAGAAAACGGGATCGAGGAGCTCTGCCTCCGCTACAGAATAGTTCAGGAGAAGCGCAACTGCCGCACCGAGGGACCAGAGCAGGGTCAGGTTCGAGATTACCTTGTTCTTTGTGAAGACCGCGATGGGGAGCACCATCGCGTTGAGCGAGCAGAGATGGAAGGGAAGATACTCGAGCGGTGAATCCCAAGCCACGAGATTGTATATGATCGCGGCGATCCCCGAGAACGAGAGAATCCCGAGGACGATGATCTGCACCTTCTGCGTGCAGCGTTTAAGCAAAAAATACAGCGCGATGTTCAGCGCGATCGCGAAAATAAGACTGAGTATATGCGCGGTGCCAAAGGTACCCCAAGCCATGATCGAATTGTCTCCTTTTGTCATTTGTTTAAAAGTCCAAACCTATAATATGATACCACAAATTCGACAAAAGTCAATAATTATTAAGAAAAATTAAGAATTGGCGGACGGAGGGGAGAAAGTGCAGAGTGCAGAATGCAGAGTGCAGAGTTTCGGAAGATTTTCTTCGCTTTGCTCGAAAACCGTAATTACTATAATTATGTTTTGCCTTGATAAACTGTTGTTTAGCGTTAAACGATAGTTTGGTAAATTAATCAATACTCGGAAAACTCTGAAGTAATCCGAGTAATATGATTATGTTGTTATTGGCTACAGCTTAACGATGTTTTATCAATGTCAAATTAAACTATCGTACAGTTTTTTCGAGCAACGCGAGAAAAATTACATTAACTCTGCACTCTGCACTCTGCACTCTGCACTAAAAAAAGACCGCCGAAGCGGTCTTTTTTTATTAGCCAAGCTTAGCCTGGTTGATCTTGACGCCGGGGCCCATCGTGGATGCGATTACGCAGCTCTTGATGTACTGACCCTTAGCAGCAGCGGGCTTAGCCTTGATAACTGCGCCAACGAGTGCGCCGAAGTTCTCCTGGAGCTTCTGCTCACCGAAGGATACCTTGCCGAGAGGGCAGTGGATGATGTTGGTCTTGTCAAGACGGTACTCGATCTTACCTGCCTTTGCCTCGTTAACTGCACGGGCAACGTCAGGAGTAACGGTACCGTTCTTGGGGGAAGGCATAAGTCCCTTAGGACCGAGAACCTTACCGAGACGACCGATAACGCCCATCATGTCGGGAGATGCGATTACAACGTCGAAGTCGAACCAGTTTTCCTTCTGGATCTTCTCAACGAACTCTGCGCCGCCAACGTAATCTGCGCCTGCTGCGGTAGCAGCCTCGATCTTAGCGGGATCCTTAACGAATACGAGAGTCTTAACAGTCTTACCGGTACCGTTAGGAAGAACTACGGCACCACGAACCTGCTGGTCAGCGTGACGGGAGTCAACGCCGAGGCGGATGTGGATCTCAACAGTCTCGTCGAACTTAGCCTTTGCGGTCTGGCAAACGAGAGCCATAGCCTCAGAGGGATCGTAAGCCTTCGAACGGTCGATGAGCTTAGCACTATCAGTATACTTCTTACCCATTTTAGCCATTTTAACTTACCTCCTCTTAGTCTTCTACGGTGATACCCATGGAACGAGCGGTACCTGCGATCATGCTCATAGCAGTCTCGATGGTAGCAGCGTTAAGGTCGGGCATCTTGGTCTCTGCGATCTTTCTTACCTGCTCTTTGGTAAGCTTTGCAACCTTGTTCTTGTTGGGCTTATCGGAGCCCTTCTCAATGCCTGCAGCCTTGAGAATGAGAACGGGTGCGGGGGGAGTCTTGGTGATGAATGTGAAGGAACGGTCTGCATAAACTGTGATAACTACAGGGATGATGAGACCGATGTCATTCTTGGTTCTTTCGTTAAATTCCTTTGTGAAAACCGGAATTGCAACACCGTACTGACCGAGTGCGGGACCTACGGGGGGCTGAGGAGTTGCCTTACCGGCGGGCAGCTGAAGCTTGATATAGCCCAATACTTTCTTTCCCATAAATAAATACCTCCATGTGGTTTTTGGCGGAAGAATTAGAAATTTTTCTTCCTCCCACTAAATTTATACCGGAACTACGTTTGCGGCGTCAAACTCTACCGGCATATCACGGCGTCCTCTCTTAACGAGAACGGTGATCTTCTTAGCGTCATCGGAAATCGACTGAACTGTTCCGTTGTATCCATCGAACAGACCGCCCTTGATGACGACCTCGTCTCCAACGCCGACGGCGAGACGGGGAGCTTTCTTTTCTTCGATATTGAGGTCTTCAACCTCTTTATCGGTAAGGGGTGTGGGCTTGGAACCGGGTCCTACGAAGCCTGTGACACCTGTTATGTTTCTTACAGCGTGCCAGGACTCGTCGTTCATGATCATCTTGACCAGAACGTAGCCGGGGAAGAGCTTGTACTCTACTTCCTTTTCCTCGTCACCCTTCTTTTCCAGAACAGTTTCAACCGGGATCTTTGCCTCAAAGATCAGATCTCCGAGACCGCGGTTTTCAACGATCTTCTGGATGTTAGCCATAACCTTGTTTTCATAACCGGAGTACGTATGCACCACATACCAACGTACGCCAACGTTCATTTCATTGATATCGCTCATTTTGATCTCTTAATTAAAGCAGATGGCTGAGAGCCTCAATGCCGCTTAAGAAGATGAAGTCGAGTAATGCAATTACGATTACAAGTACGAGGATTACCACAATTACTGTGATAGTGTTCTTACGGACGTCTTCCTTGGACGACCATGTTACCTTTTTAAGCTCACTCTTATAATCACTAAAGAATTTCTTTACCTTTTCACGGAACTTCGGAATAGCGAAGTAGCAGATAACGAAAGCGACAGCAGCGAGAACGAGAATGGAAGCCGAAACGATGATGTCAACCCAGTTGATGCTGTGGTCGTGCTCATCCTCTTCGGTGGTATCATCTTCGTGGTCGTGGTCGTGATCGTGATCGTCTTCAGCCTCAGTCTCCTCAGCGGGAGCCTCGGTTTCATCCGCGGGAGCTTCGGTAACCTCTTCGGTTACGTCAGCGGGAGCCTCGGTGGACTCATCGGCAAAGACAGTAGCGGTAAGGAGCGTGAGCATCATGATTGCGGCAAGGATAACCGCAAGGATCTTTGATGTCTTCATGTCGACCCCCTTATTTGGTTTCTCTGTGAAGAGTGTGCTTACGGCAGAATTTGCAATACTTCTTCAGCTCAAGTCTGTCGGGCGTATTCTTCTTGTTCTTTTTTGTGTCGTAGTTTCTCTGCTTGCATTCGGTGCATGCGAGAGTAACCTTGACTCTGGAATCATTAGCCATATTGTCGGCACCTCCTATGATAGTTTATTTGACCGCTTTTGGCGCGGTCGGTGTACCTCCCTCCGAGGGCTAGGATGGGTTGTGGTGTGACCTTGTCTCTTTTTTGCGCAAAAAGCACACGAAAAAAGAGCCTCTGCCAACAGAGGTAGAAATATTATACAACATAACGCAAAAAAAGTCAATAGTTTTTTTGAAATATTTTTTAGTTTCAGGAATATTTTTTTGCGAGGATACATAATTTTTCTCTCGCGTGTAAAAATATTACGGGAAGAACCCAAAAAGAACGTATATATAAAGGAAGGTTATTTATCATGAATGAAAGATCCGGAAGGATACTGACGGTTGCGGGCGCGCTCGTGACCGCTGTCTCGATCGCGCTTTCGATGCTCGCGTTCGTGGCGATCAATGCATATGCGGCAACGGGCACGGGTATGCCCGCAATGAGCGATATCATCCCCGACGAGAACGGAACCTCGGCTCTGCCCCTGCCCGAGGGAGGAAACGTCGATACGAACGACGTGGTTACACCCAACGACACCACCCGAACACCGATGACGCTCCTGCCCGAGCCGACCTCGCGCCCGAGTGTTACGAATTCGCCATCGGTAACCTCAACTCCCGACGGCACCGATACCGGTATGATGGAGGATGACGGCGGAGGCATCCTCGGCGCGATCATCGCCGTCATCGTCGTCGTGGCGATCATTCTTGTTGTGATAGCGTTGATACCGAGGAAGAAGAATTAAATGCAAAATGCAAAATGCTAAATGCAGAATTAAGGAAAATTTCCTCGCAATGCTCGGAAATTATTGATAATAATTTTGTATCTGCTTGATAATCCGTCGTATCATTACAACCCACGGTTTTGCTGAACAAATAATTAATGTATAATAAAGATCGAGATGTTTTGAAGCTTTTGCTCCATTACACCTCGATTTTTTCTATTTACTTGTTATATGTTTAAGTCTATCAAAGGATTATTAAGATGGAACAGAATTATTGCCGTATGCTTTTCGAGCAACGCGAGAAAAGCTACCTCAATTTTGCATTTTGCCTTTTGCATTTTGCATTCATCTTGACAAACCGCCAAATTTAGGATATAATATATGTATAGACAGAAAAGAAAACCCGCCGAGCTTCGCTCTGCGGGGCGTTCTGCGTGCAATCGCGGGACGAAAAGGAGATAAAATGGCAGATATTTTCGATCTTTTTGCAAAGATCTCAAAGGAAAACACGGCGCGTGCGAAGGCACCGATCGAGTGGCTCGTCGTCGGACTCGGCAATCCCGGACGCGATTACGTGACCACGCGTCACAACGCGGGATTTATGGCGATGGACGTTCTTGCGAGAAAGAAGGGCGTCGTTTGCGACCGCTCGCGCTTCAAGGCTCTGACGGCAGAGTGCGAGATCGCGGGTAAGGGCGTGCTTATGATGCTCCCGCAGACCTATATGAATAATTCTGGCGAGGCTGTCCGCGAGGCGGCGCAGTTTTATAAGATCGCGCCCGAGCATATACTTGTAATATCCGACGATATCAACCTCGATATCGGCAGAATGCGTCTGCGCGACAGCGGATCGGACGGCGGTCAGCGCGGTCTGCGCAGTATCATCTACCTTATGGGCTTTGATAACTTCCCCCGCCTGCGCATCGGTGTAGGCAAGAAGCCGCACCCCGAGATGGAGCTGAGCGATTGGGTCCTCTCGCGCTTTACCGAAGATGAGCTTAAGCAGCTCGAGAAGCTGATGGGAATCGCGGCTGAGTGCGTCGAGCTCTATATCGGCGGCAAGCACGACGAGGCTGTTCGTCTCTGCAACGCAAAGCATAGTCAATTGTAAAACTGACCTTTGCCATCAGCATTTGGGAGAATAAATGGAAACCAAAGCAAATAAAAGCTCGGCTCTTGTACTCTCCGCGATCAGAAGCGACGCGGAATACAAGCAGCTGACCGATGCAGTAGATCTGCAAAGAAGATCGCGCCCGAAGCCGATCGTGGTCTCGGGACTCTGCGAGGGCGCGGGAGACGCGCTCAGCGCGGCACTCGTCCGTGATATGCCGGGCGGATGCCCCGTCCTGATGCTCTGTCCCGACGAGAAGACCGCGCGGAGAATGCGCGAGTCTCTGACTGCCTTCGGTCTGCGCACGGCGTTCTATCCGAACCGCGATCTTAATATGTACAATATTTCAGCCTCGCGCGAGTTTGAGCAAGCGAGGCTCTCTCTGCTTGTCGCGCTTCGCCGCGGCGAGCTTGACGTTGTGACAACAACTCCCGAGGCGGCTCTCTCGTATACGATCCCGCAGGGAGTGCTTGCGGAAAATCTCATCCGCGTCGGAATGGACAGCGAGATCTCGCCCGCCGAGCTTGTAAGCAGACTTGTCAGCGCGGGTTATGCGCGCTCGTCTCTCGCTGAGGGCGCGGGTCAGTTCGCGCATCGCGGCGGGATCGTCGATATCTGCTATTCCTACGCGGGCGTGACGAACGCGGTCAGAATCGAGTTTTTCGGAGATGAGATCGACCGAATGGGATTCTACGACGTCGCAACACAGCGCGTTACCGAAAACGTGCAGAGCATCCTCGTTCCTCCCGCACGCGAGCTCGTTGCGGATGAGGAATCGCTCCGCGCGATCAAGAAATCCATCGCGAATCTGCGAAAAAAGTCGAAGGACGCGCATCTTTCCGAGTCGCTTGACGCCGAATCTTCGGCTATCGACCTCGCGCTCACGGCGGGCTCGGAGGTCAGATTCCTCGATAAATACATCTCGCTCATCTACCCCGAAAAGACGACCTTGACCGACTATTTTTCGCCGATGTCGCTCTGCATAATGCGCTCCGCGGCGTCCGCGGAGGATGCCTTCAAGAGCGCGGTCTGGCACTCGGAGGAGCAGGTCAAGTCGATCGTGGAATCGGGCTCGCTCGAGGCAAAGTACGCCGAATTTTTGGCACCTCTCGAGAAATGGAACAATTTTACCGCGTCGCACACGACGATAATGCTCGATTCGCTCGTTCAGGGACTTTCGGGCAAGGCACTCGGCGGTCTTTTCGGCTTCAGAACCAAGCACGCGCTCTCGACCTCGGACAATGACGAGCTTCTCCGAGAGGAGCTTGAGGGCCTTTCAAAGGGCGGCTACCGTATGATACTTATGGCGGGCGACGAGACGAAGGCGAAGAATTACGCGGGAATGCTCTCGGACAGCTGGGGCATCAAGGCGTATTATATAAATGATGAAGAAATTCCCGAGCTTTCAAAGCTTCCGCGCGGCGAGGCATTCGTGATCTCGTCCGCGCCGACCTCTCCATTCGAGCTCCCATCGCCGAGATGCGCGATCATCTCGCTGACGATGAACGAGGGCTCAAGGGCGGAGAGAAAGAAACGCGCGTCAAGGTCGAAGAGAGACTCGAACGCACAGCAGATCCTCTCCTACGCCGACCTCTCCGAGGGCGATTACGTCGTTCACGAGGCGCACGGTATCGGTCAGTATATGGGACTTACTACCATGGAGGTCGACGGCGTAACGCGCGATTATATCACGATCCAGTACGCGGGCAGTGACAAGCTCTTTATGCCCGTCGAAAAGCTCGATAAGGTATCAAAATATATCGGTGCACATTCGGATGACGGCACGCTCCGTCTCTCGAAATTCGGCAGCGCCGAGTGGGGCAAGACGAAGGCGCGCGCAAAGGCGACTATGCGCGATATCGCAAAGGAGCTGATCGCGCTCTATGCCGAGCGTCAACGCAGACCCGGCTTCGCCTTCTTCCCCGATGACGATTTTCAGCGCGATTTCGAGGCGGCGTTCGAGTTTGACGAGACGGATGCACAGCTCGACGCGGCTGAGGATATCAAGCAGGATATGCAAAAGGCGGTTCCGATGGACCGTCTGCTCTGCGGAGACGTCGGATACGGCAAGACCGAGGTCGCGTTCCGCGCGATCTATAAGGCGATCCTGTCGGGCAAGCAGGTCGCGCTGCTCGTGCCGACAACGATCTTGGCACTTCAGCATTATCAGTCGGCGCAGAGCCGTATGCGCGCTTTCCCCGTCAATATCGAAATGCTCTCGCGTTTCCGCAAGCCGAAGGAGCAGAGGAAGATCATAGCCGATCTCGAGAAGGGCGACATCGACCTCATAATCGGAACGCACAGTCTGCTTTCGCAGAACGTGAAATTCAAGGATCTCGGTCTGCTCGTCGTTGACGAGGAGCAGAGATTCGGCGTCGCGCAGAAGGAGAAGATCAAGCAGAGGGTCGGCAACATCGACGTTCTCTCGCTCTCGGCAACTCCCATTCCGCGAACGCTGAATATGGCAATGTCGGGAATCCGCGATATCTCGCTTCTCGACGAGGCACCGGGCGACCGTCAGCCGGTTCAGAGCTACGTTCTCGAGCACGACGATCTCATCATAAACGACGCCATCCGCCGCGAGCTTTCACGCGGTGGTCAGGTCTTCTACCTTTATAATTTCGTCGAGACCATCAGCTATACCGCCGACAGGATCAGAAAGGTGTTTCCCGAGGCGAACGTCGTTGTGGCGCACGGAAAGATGGATAAGGAGCAGCTTGAGGATATCTGGCGCGATATGATCACGGGCGAAATCGACGTCCTTGTTTCGACCACCATCATCGAGACGGGCGTTGACGTTCCGAACGCGAACACCCTGATCGTTGAGAATGCGCACAGAATGGGTCTCTCTCAGCTTCATCAGCTCCGCGGACGTGTCGGACGTTCGCCGAGACGCGCCTATGCCTATTTCACCTTCCCGCGCGGCCGCGCTCTGACCGAGATCGCGGAAAAGAGACTTGAAGCTGTCCGCGAATATACCGAATTCGGCGCGGGATTCCAGATCGCTCTGCGAGACCTCGAGATCCGCGGCGCGGGCAACGTACTCGGTGCCGAGCAGCACGGTCATCTCGATGCGATCGGCTACGACCTTTATATCAAGCTGCTCAACGAGGCAGTCCTCGAGGAGAGGGGAGAGAAGGTCGAGGAAAAGATCGATACGACCGTCAGCCTCAATATCAACGCCTATATTCCCGATTCTTACGTTGCAAGCGCGTCGCAGAGAATGTCGCTCTATAAAAAGATCGCGCACGTTCGTAACGAGAGGGATACCGAGGACCTTTACGAGGAGCTTGCCGACCGCTACGGCGAGCCGCCAGAGCCCGTCCTTTACCTGCTTGACGTTGCGCTTTTGCGAGCTCTCGGCGAGAGATGCAAGATCGTCTCGCTGACTCAGGAGGGCAGGCAGGTGAATATCCGCCCGAAGGAATTCGACCTCGACGTGTGGCAGGAGATCTCGGATATGCCGGGGGTACGCTTGCGCGTTGTTATCGCGGAGGAGCCCTATCTCGTGCTCACAATGCGCCCGAATGACGATCCTCTTGCGATTCTTTGCGAAATATTCAAAAAATATCTCAAAATATCGGGAAATAAGGGATAGACAAATTCCACAAAATAGTGTATAATATTTACAATAACAAATTTAAGGATAATTAAAATGAAAAAATGCATTAGGATCGCCGCTTTGATTCTGGCGGCAGTTATGATGATGATTTCGTTTGTTTCCTGCTCGGGGCTCGGAACCACGGTTATGGAGCTCGGAGGAACCGAGATCACGGCTAATATGATCGAGTTCTGGCTCTCGCGCTACAAGGCGCAGTTCGTTCATTATTACGGCGACGCGGTCTGCCAGTCCTACGATCTTGACAATATCGAGCAGTTCTGGCCCATCGTTGGAGACCCCGAGACGGGCGAGACATACGACGAGATAATGTCCTCCTTCATTTATGAGAACGCAAAGACCTATCTCTGCGCGCTCTATCTCTTCGATCAGTTCGATCTTACTCTCCCCGAGGAGACCGTAAGCGAGATCGACACCTATATCGACGAGCTCTGCGAGACCTACGCATCGGGCTCGAAGTCGGAGTTCAACTCGATCCTCGAGAAGTACGGCATCAACCGCAAGCTTCTCCGCGAGCTCTACCTCATCGACGAGAAGGTCGATTTCCTTGAGGAATACCTCTTCGGAACGGGCGGAACGCTCGGCGTTACCAAGATCGACAAGGAAGAGTATTATCAGAAAAACTACGTTTGTATGCGACAGATCTGCATCTTCATCAACGAGTGCCCCGTCCTCGATGAGGAGGGCAATCCCGTTCTCGGAAGCGACGGCTATACCGAGTACCGCGATATGAGCTCCGAGGAGACGCAGGAGGCTCGCGTGCGTGCGGCTGATGCTCTGACAAAGATCAAAAACGGCGTATCCTTCCAGGACGTAAATAAGGAATACGACGAAAACCCGACCGACGATAAGTACGTGGGCGGTATCTATATGAGCAAGGATTCCTCTCTCGGAACAGACTCGGCTCTTGAAAAGATCTATACCGAGCTTCAGAATATGAAGGTGGGCGAGATCAAGCTCATCGAGACCGAAAACAACCTCCATATCGTAGAAAAGCTCGAGCTTGCCGAGGGCGCATACGATAAGAGCGAGAATGCCGATTTCTTCTCCTTCTGGGATCCCGAAGCCGCCGACTATATGACCTTTGAGGGCTACCTCAAGGAACCCCTCTTCCTCGAATACATTGCAGAAAGCCTCGAAAAATTCTCCGCTGACGTAAAGATAGACGAAGAACTGCTGAAGAAATATAAGCTCAGCTCGGTTCAAGCAAACTATTATTATTGATCTGAGTTAATGTCGGCTTGCGCCGAGTTAATGTCGCCTTGCGGCGAGTTTGAAAGGTATCAGATTTTATTAAATAATCGGAGTTTAAAATGTCTTCGAGCATTTTATGTGACAAATCTAAAGCTTTTTCCAATAGAGTAATAGCTTGTTGCCGTGTATTGAAAGACCGAAAGGTCGAATTCCAACTGATTGATCAGCTTTTGCGCGCAGGAACCTCGGTAGGTGCCAATATAGCCGAAGCCAGATACGCTAACGGAACAAAAGATTTCGTGTATAAATTGAGAATTGCTCTCAAAGAGATCAATGAAGTGGAGTTTTGGCTTGAATCTTTGTTCACCGCACACTCAATTACTGAGAAAGAATATTCTTCGATGCGAAGTGATGCTATTGCCATCAGAAGAATGCTTTCCGCCTCTATCCGAAGATTAGAAAATAAACAATAGCTTCCGCGTAGCGGAATCTTAACTTCGCGCAAGCGAAACTTAACTTCGCGCAAGCGAACCTTAACTTCGCGCAAGCGAATCTTATCTTCCGCCCCTCGGGCGGAACGTTCCCCTCTTCACCGAAAAAACTGAATATCCCATACGGGGGTGCCGTGCGGCTGAGACGGTCTATGACCGAACCCTTTGAACCTGATACGGGTAATACCGGCGAAGGAAGTTTAAAATCTACCGATTGTTATCGGGGGTGCCGCACATTCACTGCAGAGGATGTGCGGCACTCTTTTTTGGAAAAATTGATCACTTTTCCGAGAATTTCTGAAAATATCGGTTGATTAATACATCTCCGAAAGGAAAAAAAGAAAATGAAAACCAACAAAAACACAAAAACCAACGTTCTCGCGCTCGTAGAGACGGCGATGATGGTCGCGCTTGCGGTCGGACTTGAGCTGCTCTGCGAGTTCCTGCCACAGCCCTGGGCTTACGGAGGCTCGATAAGCCTCGGCGCGATCCCGATAATCTACCTTTCCTACCGCCGCGGCTGGAAATGGGGACTCTCCGCGGGATTTGTCTATGCCTGCGTTCAGATGCTTCTCGGACTCTCTCTGCCGCCCGCTAATACGTTCGTGGCGGTCACGCTCTGCATCCTTCTCGATTACGTCCTCGCCTTCACCGCACTCGGACTCGCTTCCGTCTTCTCGGCACCCTTTGAGAAGAGCGGTAAGCCCGTGACTCGTATTGCGGGTTACGTCGTCGGCGCGGTCGGCGCATCATTTTTGCGCTTTGTTTGCAGCTTTCTTTCGGGCATCATACTCTGGGACAGCTATACTCCCGAGGGTATGAATGTCTGGATCTACTCGCTCGTTTACAACGGCAGCTATATGCTCGGCAACGCCGCGATCGCAGCGGTCGTTCTCGTGCTCCTTTGCTCCGCTGTCGACCCTAAGACGCTGAAGCCGATGAAATAATCTTCTGTTACCGCCCTCGCAGTTATTGCGAGGGCACTATATTTTTTCTTTTGCAAGCAAAATTAATAAAATTCCTCTTGACTTTCTATATAAAAAAAGATATACTAATATAATGAGATATTATTTCTGCGATAGGAGACCACCATGAAGATTCCGGAATACTTTGGATGTATGGTATTTGATGACAGAGAGATGAAGGCGCGTTTGCCGAAAGAGGCATACGAGCGCATGCGCAAGACGATCGAAGACGGACGTTCGCTCGATATCAGCCTTGCGAATATCGTCGCGGAGGCGATGAAGGATTGGGCTGTCGAGCGCGGTGCTACACATTTCACACATTGGTTCCAGCCGATGACGGGCGTTACCGCCGAAAAGCACGATGCATTTATAAGCCCGAATGCCGACGGAAGTGTGATACTGGAATTTTCGGGCAAGGAGCTCGTTTCGGGCGAGTCTGATGCATCATCCTTCCCCTCAGGCGGACTCCGCGCTACGTTTGAGGCACGCGGATATACGGCGTGGGATCCCACATCGTATGCATTTATTAAGGAGAAAACGCTCTGCATCCCGACGGCGTTCTGCTCCTACGGCGGCGAGGCTCTCGATAAAAAGACACCTCTCCTGCGCTCAATGGAGGCTCTCAACCGTCAGGCTATGCGAGTGCTGAAGCTCTTCGGAAACGATGACGTCACATCGGTCAAGGCTTGTGTCGGACCCGAGCAGGAGTATTTCCTGATCGACCGCGAGATGTTCGAGAAGAGATGCGACCTTATCTACACGGGACGCACCCTCTTCGGTGCAAAGCCTCCGAAGCGTCAGGAGCTTTCCGATCATTATTACGGAATAATCAAGCCCCGCGTCGCCGCATATATGGAGGAGGTCGACCATGAGCTCTGGAAGCTCGGTGTTTCGGCAAAGACCGAGCATAACGAGGCTGCTCCCGCACAGCACGAGCTTGCACCGATATTTGCTAAGGCAAATATTGCCTGCGACCACAATCAGCTGACTATGGAGGTCATGCAGAGAGTTGCGAAGAAGCACGGAATGATCTGTCTGCTTCACGAAAAGCCCTTTGCGAACGTGTCGGGTTCGGGTAAGCACAACAACTGGTCGATCCAGACCAACACGGGTGTCAACCTCTTCAAGCCCGGCGACACACCCGCTGAGAACGCGCAGTTCCTTCTTTTCCTCTGCGCGGTGATACAGGCTGTTGATGATTACGCCGATCTGCTCCGTCTCTCGGTAGCGTCGCCCTCGAACGATCACCGTCTCGGCTCGCACGAGGCACCTCCCGCAGTCGTTTCGATCTTCCTCGGCACAGAGCTTGAGGAGATCCTCGATGCGATTGAGAAGGATATTCCCTACAACGCGCAGGCGCAGGAGCCGCTTCGTCTCGGCGTACATACTCTCCCGAAGCTCCCTCGCGATAACACAGACCGCAACCGTACCTCGCCCTTTGCTTTTACCGGAAACAAGTTCGAGTTCCGTATGCTCGGCTCGTCTGACAGTATTGCGTGCACGAATATCATGCTCAACACAGCGGTTGCAGAGTCGCTCCGTCTCTATGCGGACGAGCTCGAGGGCGCGGAGGATTTCGAGAGTGCACTCCATTCGCTCATCCGCCGCACCGTATCGGAGCATAAGCGTATAATCTTCAGCGGAAACGGCTACGACGAGGCTTGGATCCGTGAAGCAACTGAGGTCCGCGGACTGCCGAATTACCCCTCCACTCCCGATTGTGTTCCTCAGCTGACGGCAGAGAAGAACCTGAAGCTCTTCGCTCAGCATAAGATATACACTCCCGTTGAGGCGGCGTCGAGACGCGACGTCATCCTCGATAACTACTGCAAGGTGCTTCATATCGAGGCTCTGACCATGATCGATATGGTCCGCCGCGATATTCTCCCCGCAATCTCGAAATTCACGGGTGCGCTTGCGGAGTCTGGCAGAAGCAAACGCGATTTCTGCATCGGTATCGACACCGATTATGAATTCGACACGATCCGCGATCTTTCCGAGCTTACGACAGCCATCGTGACACATACAGTTACGCTTGAAAACTTCCTTGAAAAGCTCTCGGGCGAGAAGGACATCGTCACTCTCGCGCACGGCTATCGCGATCTCGTCTTCGGTACGATGGAGCTTCTCCGCGCCGCTGTTGACGAGGCTGAAACGCTCACGGGCAGCGATTATTGGCCCTATCCGACCTACGGCGACCTTATGTTCAGTGTAAAATGACCCCAAGTGTAAAACTGTGTTTTACACTTGAAGAACGCTCGACTCCTCTGAGAGGTGTTTTTTCGGTCGGCAAAGCCCCCGAAAAAACGGATGAATTGGAATTATCCCGAAACGGAGAAAAGTGATGAAAATAATCAGAATTACGGTTCTTCTTGCCGCGATCTTTATGATCATTTCCTGCATCGGATGCAGTTCGGACATTCCCGAGGAAACAACCGAGCCGATTGAAGAGATCGAAAATACCGAAAATACATCTGCTCCCGAAATTTCGACCGAGCCCGAGGTCACCGAGCCGCCCTTCCCCGTGTATGAAGGACCCTCGGATCAGTTCAAATTCACCGCGGAAAGCGTTCTGCCAAAGGGAACCTTCCGGGCATATACAGATTTTATCGCAAAAGCCGAGATGTCTCATCTCGTTCCCGCGCTTGCGGGCAAGATGATCCCGCAGGGTATGGATATCTGGGAGGAGCGCGGTTGGCTTCTCATCTCGGGTTATTTTCCGAGCACGGATATCTCGGATTGTTCGATCCTCGTTGCCGTTGATATGGAGAGCGGCGCATACGTCGGCGAATATTATCTGACAAATATGGACGGCACTCCTCATGCCTCCCACGCGGGCGGAGTTGCCGTAACGGATAAGAATGTCTATATCGCAAACGGCTCGAAGCTTTACCGCATTCCGCTGACCGAGATCCTCGAGACGGGTCAGTGCGGCAAGATCAAGATCGCGGAGGAGATCTCCGTACCCGTTCGCGCTTCATTCTGCAACTATTCGGGCGGATATCTCTGGGTCGGCGATTTTCAGTACGGATCGAGCTACCCGACCGACGAATTCCGTCATATGAAGAACCGCGAGGGCAAGACCTATCTCGCCTGGACGGTCGGATATAAGCTTGACGAGAACACGGAAAACGGCATCAAGGCGAAGGCTATGGTCGAGGGAAGCTATGCAACTCCCGACGTCATCCTCTCGATGACAGAGCGTATTCAGGGCTTTGCCGTGACCGATCTTTACGTCGCGCTCAGCCAGTCCTACGGCAGAACGAATAAGTCTGCTATCCTGCTTTATCATAACCCGATCGGTGACGCTCCGCACAGCGCCGCAACTCTCAACGGAGAGAAGGTGCCCGTCTATTTCCTCGACGGCAAGCTTTCCGCGGGAAGCGTGAGTGCGCCTCCGATGAGTGAGGGACTTGCCGCTATGGACGGTAAAATTTACATCCTTTTTGAGTCGGGCGCGGATAAATACGCGAACGGCGGAGGAAAGGACCCGACGGAGAACGTCTGGGTCATGACAATCGATTAAGGGAGGTCGTTCTATGGAATGGCTCGATAGTCTGCGAGGCGCAAGCCTCGCAGCACTTGTTATTAAACTTCTGCTCGCCGTCATTCTCGGCGGCTCGATAGGTCTCGAGAGAGGGCGAAAACGCCGTCCCGCGGGATTCAGAACTCATATTCTTGTCTGTATGGGCGCGACTCTCGCAATGTGCATCAGCCGCTATTGCATCGAAACGCTCGGGATCACCGTTGACGTATCGCGTCTCGGCGCGCAGGTCATCAACGGTATCGGCTTTCTCGGCGCGGGCACGATCATAGTCACACGCCGCCAGGAGGTCAAGGGTCTGACCACAGCCGCGGGTCTTTGGGCTTGCGCTTGTATGGGTCTTGCCGTCGGCGCGGGATTTTTCGAGTGCGCGATCATCGCCTTTGCCGCGATCATCCTGTCAACGACGCTTCTCGATAAGATCGAGAAGATGATCACCTCGCGCTCGAGGAATATGAATATCAACGTAATGGTGACCGAGACCGCGGTCGTTGCGAGCGTTCACGAGGTGCTCCGCAGTATGAATATCAAAATTTACGATTCGGAGATCACGAACGTCCGCGAGCTTGCAAACGAATCACCGAACGTGGTCATCGAGACACAGCTCTCGCGCCGCCGTCCGCACGTTGAGATAATCGCCGCGCTTGCTGCCATTGATGGCGTTATATCGGTGGAGGAGTTATAAAAATGACATATTATGAAATAATGGAAATGCTCCGCGACGTCGGTGCGGTCGGAGTTATACTCAGATTCGCGCTTGCGCTCCTTTGCGGAGGAATCATCGGACTTGAGCGCGAGAGCAAGAGAAGAAGCGCGGGCTTCCGCACGCATACTCTCGTTTGCATCGGCGCAACTCTGACGACACTTGTGGGTCTATATCTTTACAAATCGGGACTTTCGACAGACCCCACCCGTCTCGGCGCGCAGGTCATCTCGGGAATGGGCTTTATCGGCGCGGGAACGATCATCGTCACCACACGCCGCCAGGTCAAGGGACTTACGACAGCCGCGGGACTCTGGACCTCGGCTATCATCGGTCTTGCCATCGGAGCGGGATATTACGAAGCCGCGCTGATCGGCGTTGCGATCGTGCTCCTCGCCGCGCTCGTTCTCTCGAAGCTCGAATATTTTATTATGTCGAGCGCGAAGAGAATGAATATCTACGTCGAATTCGACTCCGCGGGAATGCTCGACAGACTCGTTGAGAGACTTGAGGGCAAGGGTATCCGCGTTATTGATATCGAATTTACCAAGCAGCGCACAGTCTCGGGCGAGCGTTGCAGCGCGGTGCTGACCCTGATCTTCAAGAAGAGACAGAAGCACGAGAATATCCTCAGCGAAATGACGCAGTTTGACGGAGTATACAGCGTTGAAGAACTTTGACGGCTGACGCCGTAGTGAAAAGTGTAAAGTGTAAAGTTATGGAGAATTTCCGAGCCCTCGGCTCGGAAATTTTCATTTATATAAAAAAGCTTTGAAAGTTTTTGAAGAGTCAAGAGGAACTTTTTTCAAAAAGTTTCTCTTGTGGGGTACGGGGCAAAGCCCTGTAATTGCGCTTTGCAATTCACGTTTACAAAAAATTTACAAAATAAATCCCCATATTATTATAGATATTATAGGGAAAATGTGCTATAATATATTGGATTTGGATACAAGTCCGATTTTGAATTTTGATAAAAATTTTATTTTCCATATTAGGAGGAATTACAATGGCAAAGAAGTATTGCTACCTCTTCTCCGAGGGTAACGCAAACATGCGTGAGATCCTTGGCGGTAAGGGCGCTAACCTCGCGGAAATGACCAATATCGGTCTTCCCGTTCCCCAGGGCTTCACTATTTCGACCGAAGCTTGCACACAGTACTACGAAGACGGCCGTCAGATCAATGACGAGATCATGGCAGAGATCATGGTTTACATTGAGAAGATGGAAGGCATCACCGGCAAGAAGTTCGGTGACCTCGAGAATCCCCTTCTCGTTTCGGTTCGTTCCGGCGCACGCGCATCCATGCCCGGTATGATGGACACCATCCTCAACCTCGGTCTTAACGAGGAAGTTGTAGAAGTTATGGCTAAGAAGTCCGGCAACCCCAGATGGGCTTATGACTGCTATAGAAGATTTATCCAGATGTACTCCGACGTCGTTATGGAAGTCGGTAAGAAGTATTTCGAAGAGCTCATCGACAAGATGAAGGAAGAAAAGGGCGTAAAGCAGGACGTTGAGCTTACCGCTGAAGACCTTAAGGTTCTTGCTGAGCAGTTCAAGGCTGAATATAAGAGCAAAATCGGTAAAGACTTCCCCTCTGACCCCAAAGAGCAGTTAATGGGTGCTGTTGAGGCTGTTTTCCGTTCATGGGACAACCCCCGTGCTAACGTATATCGCCGTGATAACGATATCCCTTATTCTTGGGGTACCGCTGTTAACGTTCAGATGATGGCATTCGGTAACATGGGTGACAACTGCGGTACAGGCGTTGCATTTACACGTGACCCCGCTACAGGTGAACCCGGCCTGATGGGCGAGTTCCTGGTCAACGCGCAGGGCGAAGACGTTGTGGCCGGCGTGCGTACTCCCATGCCGATTGCTGAAATGGCTGACAAATTCCCCGAGGCGTTTGCGCAGTTCAAACAGGTCTGTGCCACGCTCGAAGACCACTACCGCGATATGCAGGATATGGAATTCACCGTGCAGGCCGGCAAGCTGTATATGTTGCAGACCCGTAACGGCAAACGTACCGCCAAGGCCGCTCTGAAAATCGCCTGCGACCTCGTGGACGAAGGCATGATTGACAAAAAGCAAGCGGTGGCCATGATTGACCCCCGCAACTTGGATACGCTGTTGCACCCGCAGTTCGACGCCAAAGCGCTGAAAGCAGCCACCCCGGCTGGCAAAGGTTTGGGCGCTTCCCCCGGTGCCGCTTGCGGTAAGGTTGTGTTCACCGCTGAGGATGCCGAGGCTTGGAACAACCGCGGCGAAAAGGTTATCCTGGTTCGCTTGGAGACCTCTCCCGAAGATATCACCGGCATGAAAGCGTCGCAAGGCATCCTGACCGGTCGCGGTGGTATGACCTCTCACGCGGCCGTTGGCGCGCGCGGCATGGGCACCTGCTGTGTCTCCGGCTGCGGCGAGATCAAAATGGACGAAGAGAACAAGAAGTTCGAACTCGCGGGCAAGACCTACGTTGAAGGCGACTATATCTCCATCGACGGTTCGACCGGCGCGATCTACGACGGCGTTATCCCGACTGTGGACGCTGAGATCGTTGGCGAGTTCAAGACCATCATGGACTGGGCGGACGAGTTCCGCACCCTGAAAGTCCGCACCAACGCCGACACCCCCGCCGACGCCAAGAAGGCGCGTGAGCTGGGTGCCGAAGGTATCGGCTTGTGCCGTACCGAGCACATGTTCTTCGAGGCCGACCGCATCGCCGCGTTCCGCGAGATGATTTGCGCCGACACCGTCGAAGAGCGCGAAGCCGCGTTGGATAAGATTCTGCCGTATCAACAGGGCGACTTCGAGAAGCTGTACGAGGCTCTGGAAGGCAACCCCGTTACCATCCGCTTCTTAGACCCGCCCCTGCACGAGTTCGTGCCCACCGAAGAGGCCGACATCGAAGCGCTGGCCAAAGCCCAGGGCAAAACCGTGGCGGACATCAAGAACATCATCACCGGCTTGCACGAGTTCAACCCCATGATGGGTCACCGTGGCTGCCGTCTGGCTGTTACCTATCCTGAAATTGCCAAGATGCAGACTCAGGCTGTTATCCGTGCCGCCATCAACATCAAGAAGGCGCATGCTGACTGGAACCTGGTTCCGGAAATCATGATTCCTCTGACCGGCGAAGTCAAAGAGATGAAATTCGTCAAGGATATCGTCGTGGCCACTGCCGATGCGGAAATCGCCGCGGCCGGCGTGGAACTGAAATACGAAGTCGGTACCATGATGGAGATTCCGCGTGCCTGCTTGACCGCGGACGAAATCGCCAAAGAGGCCGAGTTCTTCTGCTTCGGTACCAACGACCTGACCCAGATGACCTTCGGTTTCAGCCGTGACGATGCCGGTAAGTTCCTGACTGCTTACTATGACAGCAAAATCTATGAGAACGACCCCTTCGCCAAACTGGACCAGAATGGCGTGGGCAAACTGATGGATATGGCTGTATCTCTGGGTAAGAAAGTGCGTCCGGAAATGCACT